>NZ_QQGY01000004.1:0-179622 GCF_003490595.1 Haemophilus haemolyticus | reverse complement strand
ATGCGATTAAGACCTTAATTCAAGAAGGCAATTTTACTAAAGCAATGAAACAATCCTATGCGAATAGAATTGATAAGATGATTGTTGAGTATGAGAAAGCGGGTGCAGAAGGGGCTTTCAAGGCTGGCTTAGAGGCAGGTCAATTACTGCAAGAGACGGTGGGAATACTTGCCGGTGGTTTGGGTTTGGCTAAAGTTGGTACAAAATTCACAAAAGCAGTAGTAACTTTTGCGAAAGGAGAAAAAACAGCAGTAGCGGTTGTGAAAGGAAGTGCATCCAGTACAGCGTCCGATATTGCATCAAACGCTTTGGAAACGGTCAAAAATTCTAGAGTAAAAGCGTTAACTTGTTCTTTCCGTGGTGACATGGAAGTGAAAACCGAACAGGGGTATAAACCGATTCAATCCATTAAAGTGGGCGACAAAGTTTATGCGAAAAACGAACTGACAGGACAAATGACCTATCAGCGCGTACAAGCTCACTACAACAACCCGTATGATTTTACGGTATATGTAGAAGTGATTGATGAACAAGGCAAACATCAAACTATTGTTTCAAATAAAATTCATCCATTCTTTACCCAGGTAAATCAAGGTGAGCTAGTACCGAGTTCTGAGGGGCATCACTACAACGGAGAAATCCAAAATGCTCAGTGGGTAGATGCACAAAATTTGAAAGCGGGTTATAAACTGTTATCAGAAAATAATCACTGGCAAACGGTGAAAGGTGTCACTATCAAGGCTGAGAAGTTAAGTGCATATAACCTGACAGTTGAGACTGACCACACTTACTTTATCAAAGGAGCGAATTCTGACCTTGATGGCGTTTGGGTGCATAATGATTGTTTCCTTGATATGCCAAAACAAAAGGTCAACAGTGCAAGCGTAGGGGATATTGTAAGAACACCAACAACACATCCGGACGATTTCATTAAATTAAAAGGAGGTAAAAATTTTAAAAATAAATATACTGGTGAAATTTGGTCAGAAAGTCATACCTCTCACTCAGATAAAAATGGTGAGTGGAAAGTTGGATTAAAAGGGAATGCTCCAGAAGTAAGAAGAAAGATTACAATAGGTAAAAGTGATGGAAAAATCATTAAATTCGACAACAAATAGCGTTATATCTTTTAATAAAATAAATTTTAATAGTTTTAGTAGTAGCCCAGGTTGGGTTGGCTACTTTTATGCAAGAGATCTTACTATGCAATCAGTAATACAAATGTCATCTAAAATGATAGAGTCCTTTTTTAAAGACTCTATCAATGACTTTTTTCTACTAACTGCATTAGCATATGACGATAGTGCTTCTATCCCTGAGTTTTCTGATTTAGAGGTTTCTTATTATGAAAGTATTTATAATAAGGCTAAAGAGATGGGAGTGTTAATTCCATATAATGGACTTATTGAAGATTTTTATGAAGATAATAAATATCCATTTCCAGCTAATATAATGTCATTGAGTTTTGATAAAAAGGATATATTGAGTTTTTGTGAATTATCTATGGCGTATAAATATAATAAGGTGGTAGGAGATCATTGTTTTCTAATTAATCCAACATTAAAAATAGCATTATACCCGCATGAAGATATTGGGTATGGTTGTATTTCTTTAAGTGATGACTGTAGTAAGGCTATAGAATTCTTAAATTTTTGCTCAAAAGATGATAAGTTTGAGGTGGTTTTTTCTGAGAATATTAACCACTTGGCAGCTTCGAAAACTATGCTCAAAGAATGTTAAGTTCGACTAAGATACCAGCGCTGTTTGATACTTAAGATGCATACAGTTTGAATTGGGATATAAAGTGCGGTCAATTTTCAAAGAGTTTTAAAACCTCTCAAAAATTGACCGCATTTTTGTATTTTCAACGACTTATGTTAAGTAAGTTTTATAATTTCACATTCAACTTCGCGTAAGTTCGTTCTACTTTTTCCAATGCTTTTCCCACGGAAACATCACGAGCGAGTAATAGGCGGAAGCACTGGCAAGGAAGATGGTGAAAGTAAAACTTACCAAGCGAGCCACTTAGATGCGCAAACCGTGACCCTAAATAGCCAAAGTGATACCAACCTACTGGGGAGTCAAGTCAAAGGTAACACCGTTAATGCCAATGTGGGTGGCAAGCTCAACATTGAAAGTTTACAAGACGAAGAACGCTTTAAAACTAAATCAAGCGGAGGCGGTTTAGAAGTGGAATTTGGTTTTGGCAACAACTGGAGTGTGAGTGGTTATGGCAATGCTTCCAAAGGCACGACTCACCGTAAACAAGTGAATGAACAAGCTGGTATTTTTGCTGAAGAAGGGGGGTATCACATTGATGCGGAAAATGTTCATTTGAAAGGTGGCGCCATTGCAAGCAGCAATGCGAAAAACAGCATTCTCCAAACCAACACACTGACCTTTGAAGATATTCAAAATGAATCGAGCAGCAGTGCAGCGAGCGCAAGTATTAGCGGAAGTCTCAAAGAGTCAAAAGAAAAATGGGTGGATAACGAAACGGGCAGAGCGGTTAAACCGAACACAGAAAATAGTACCAAACTAGACGGTCAGCGTAGTGGGGGGATAAGCCCGGGCTTGCCGATGTTACAACAAAGCAGCGACAGCTCAACGACGAAAGCGACATTGACGGAAGGGACGGTTATCTTGAATAAAGATACGAGCCTGACACAGACCACAGCAGCCCAACTAGGCATTAACACAGACCTTGCCCAAGCTAACAATCAAGTGGCACAGACGAAGGATGTGAAAGCGCAAATTCAAGAGCAGCAACAGATTGCAACGGCAATAGGACATGTACAAAAGGCGGTGGAGACCTACACGGCGAATCAACAGGAAGCAGCTGAGCAAGAGGTGAGACGTTTAAAATCTCGCTTAGAAAAAGCTAAACAACAAGGTAATCAAGAGGCAGTTAATCAGCTTAAAAAAGATATTCTTCAAGCCGAAATACAAGCAGAAAATTGGGGAACGGGTGGCAGCACCAAGCGTGCAGTTGATGCTATTACTCACGCAGGTTTAATTGCGTTAAGTGGAGGCTCAAGTCAAAGTATCGCGACGGCAGCCGCTTCATCTTATGTGAACCAATTAATCAAGAAAGCAACGGAAGATTATCCGGCATTAAATATCCCAACGCATATTTTATGGGGGGCGGTAGAAGCGGAGCTAATGGGTGGAAAAGCATCAACCGGTGCGATTTCCACTGCAGCAGGTGAATTAGGTGCGAAATATTTAACGGAGCATCTTTATAATAAAAAAGCGAAAGACCTTACTGAAACTGAACGTAGCCAAGTGAAAGAAATAGCGAAGGCACTTGCTGGTGTGGCAGGTGGTTTAGCCGCTGCTGGTCAAGGGTCAAGTGCGGTCAAAATTTTGAGTGAATCATCGATAGGGACAACGGTGGCGAATAATGCAGTTGAGCATAATGCTATTACTCCTGAAACAGCATGGGATGTAGTTAATCTTACAATAGGAGGAGCTTCTTTAGCTTATAATATTGAAGAGGGTAATTATGGGATGGCTGCTCTTGATGGAGTAGGGCTTATTTATGATGGCTTTGCTACAGCGGTGCCATTTTTACCTGCAGGGGCATCTGCTGGGCTTAAAGCATATCGTGCTAGTAACTCAGTTAAACAGTCAGTTGCTATTGGTAGTGATGTAGCAAAAACAGCGAATGCTGCTCATCAAGCAGCGAAGAATTCACAAAATTTAGTTGGTAACGCAAGAGCTGTGGGGAGTAAAATTCATAGAGACACAGGGCGTCGTATTGGAGAAGTGTCTGGAAAACCTTCGAAACTATCTAATAATGCAAATAGTTATTTTATAAGTGCAAATAAGGCAACAGGCAAACAGCCAGATTTAAGTTGGAAAGGGACGAATACATGGGGGGATTTAACCACTTCTGGACAATGGAATGCTCACGTAAAAAAATATGAGTCCAGGTTTGGTAGTACGTCTATCCCTATTATTTATGAGAGAGGAAAAGGCGTGGTTAATTATAATCCAATTCGACCATTTGCAGGAGCTTCTATATCGGCACCAACTACAATTATAAATAGTAATAACAGTAAAAAAGAGGATAAATGATGGCTTATCATGTTTCGTTAGTTAATACGGATAAAAAAGATATTTCTTCTAAACTAATCATGAATAAAGAAAAGTTTAGAGAGTTTTTATTTAGAGAATTCAATATGAAGGAAGAGTTAAATGAAAATGGAGTTTTGGAATTCTATTATGATAAAAATGATCCTTCTTTTACTATTTTTTATACTGAAGGTATTGAAGGTGAATATTACATTAATACCACGGATGATAAGCATATAGAAAAGTTAATTTCTATTGCTGAAAAGTTAAATGATGGTACTAGAGTTAGAGGAGATGAAGGGGAGACATATAACTCTTTAGAGGATACATATATCCATTCTGATGATGAATATTTATTTAAAAATACAACAAAGGAAAAATGGTTTTATTTTTTTAGAAATCCTTCTATAAAAATAGGTATTGTTATAGGGATTATTGTTTGTCTTATACAAATTTTATTTTTTAAATAGTAGCTCTTATAACTAGTTTGATTTAAACCTGCCCCTAGATAGTGCGCGTTTCCTGACGCACTCTTGTATCTATCTAACAATAAACAAACTGAAGTTGTTAATAAAAATAGTGAAAATTTGAATCAAACGAAATTGATGTTTTGGGCACGCGTTAGGAAACGCGCGCCATCGTGGGCGAGAATGGCAGTCTCACGGTTGCGGCAGAAAACATTGCGTTAAATGCCGTCAATCTTATCAATGATGGCAAAGGGAAAATACAACTTCATGCCACGCAAAATATTGATTTAGGTACATAAAGGCAAGAGGAAATAAATATGAAATTTTCTTTATCAAAAGAAAAAGAAGAAAAATGTCTTTTTTATAAACAATCAAGAGAGCATGTAAGAACTGTTTTAGCTTCTAATTATGTAGAGTTTAGAAAAAGCCAATTTTCATCAAATACTGCAGATAATTTCAATAAGTTGGGTGTTCATTGTTTTTATGATGAATATAACCTCTTGCAAGAAATTGAAATTTTTAGACCTAGTTTTGTATCTATCCTAGATATTGATTTTTTAGGTAAGAGAAAGGATGAACTTGAAAAAATTTTATCTGATTTAAATATACAATATGATATCTGATGATATGGGTGTTATTATTGAGGAGTTAGGTGTTAGTACCGTTTCTGATAAGATGAATATAACGGAGTGTATATATTTTAATTTACTTGACTCTCAGTATATAAATTTATCTTTATAATAAGGTGGTATCTATTTAAATAATTTATTTTATTAATAATAAGTTATTAAATAATCGCAAAAATCCTTATACAGGAAATCAAAAATGAAAGAACAAGAAATTTACCAGAAAATTGGGGAGTTATTGTGGTCAATAATGCCTGACGAAGCCGTAAGGATTGATTTTATTGGTTCTATTTATCCTGAACATTATTCTGGTGGAGCTGAATGGGTTGTTGCGAATGGTGATATTCATTACTTTCCATTAGGTCAAAGACCTGATGAAATTGAAGGTGAAATTATAAATTTAATGAAGCAATTGAGAGCAACCTTATCTCAAGAATGGACTCAATATAAGTTTTCCCTATTTGATAATATGGAATTTAATATTAAATTTGCATATGTTCCAGATGAAGATAGTTGGCCAATGCTCTATCTTCGAGGCGTTAGTGATCTTGAAGAAAATGAGATAAAGGAATATGGGATTCCTAGAGAGATTTGGGAAGAGCGAATAAAAGCGAAGGAAGAAATAGCAAGATAGCTAATCTTTGCATGAAAAGTGCGGTTAATTTTGGAGAGATTTTAAAACTCCTTAAAAATTGACCGCACTTTTGTATTTTCAATGATGCTTATGTTAAGCAAACCTTATAATTTTACATTTAACTTATCGTAAGCTAGTTCTACTTTTTCCACCAAAATATCACGAGTGAGTAACACACTTAAACGGCGATGGCTATTGATTTCGCCTTTGCTGTACGCAAAATATCATTATTAAAGATGAAGCAGAGCAATTAAAACGTACAGGCAAAACGCTGCAAGAAGAGATTTCAGATATCACTACAGAGAGTGCGCCAAGTCAAAGTGGCAAATTAGAGAATCGTTTAATAGAGACGAGTTGGGTAACTATTCCGCTGGAGTGCGGTAAATTTTTAAGATGTTTTTTTATGTGAGATTTTTCGTGATCCCTATCACAATATCTTGTAAAACCACTTAAAAACGTTACCTATTTTCATTCAATCAATGATACAGTTGTATCCGTTTGACTTTTTGTCATTTTAACGATGAATAGCCGAAAGTTTATTCATTAATCTCATCAATCCAATCATCAATCAGAGGGAAACAGTATGTTAATTGGTGTACCTAGAGAGCTGCTTGAGAATGAGAGCCGTGTGGCGGCAACGCCGAAAACGGTTCAGCAAATATTGAAATTGGGCTTTGACGTGATCGTGGAACACGATGCAGGTTTTAAAGCTAGTTTTGAAGATCAAGCATTTTTAGAGGCAGGCGCGAAGATCGGTACGTCGGCTGAAATTTGGCAATCGGATATTATCTTCAAAGTAAATGCACCGACAGATGAAGAAATCGCTCAAATGAAGGATGGGGCAACGCTTGTGAGCTTTATTTGGCGTATGCAAAATCCTGAGTTAATGAAAAAACTCACCGCGAAGAAAATTAACGTGTTAGCAATGGATGCGGTGCCTCGTATTTCTCGTGCGCAAGCATTGGATGCGCTTTCTTCTATGGCGAATATTTCTGGTTATCGTGCTGTCATTGAAGCTGCGCATGAATTTGGTAGTTTCTTTACAGGGCAAATTACTGCTGCAGGTAAAGTTCCACCAGCAAAAGTGTTGGTGATTGGTGCGGGTGTGGCTGGTTTGGCGGCAATTGGTGCAGCAAATAGCCTTGGGGCGATTGTTCGTGCTTTTGACTCTCGTCCTGAAGTGAAAGAGCAAGTTCAAAGTATGGGTGCAAGCTTCTTAGAAATTGATTTTAAAGAAGAAGGCGGCAGTGGTGATGGTTATGCGAAAGTAATGTCGGAAGAATTTAACCGTCGTGCGATGGAGCTTTACGCAGAACAAGCTAAAGAAGTCGATATTATTATTACTACGGCAGCCATTCCAGGTAAACCAGCACCTCGTTTGATTACTAAAGAAATGGTGGATTCAATGAAACCAGGTTCAGTGATTGTGGATTTAGCGGCTGCAACTGGCGGTAACTGTGAATATACGCAAGCAGGGAAAGTTGTTACAACTGAAAATCAAGTGAAAGTGATTGGTTATACGGATTTCCCAAGCCGCTTACCAACGCAATCTTCCCAACTTTACGGCACAAACTTAGTCAATTTATTAAAACTTTTGTGCAAAGAGAAAGATGGCAATATCAATATTGATTTTGAAGATGTGGTTCTTCGTGGTGTAACCGTTGTTCGTGATGGGGAAGAAATTCCTCCTGCACAAATTCAAGTGTCTGCACAACCAAAACAAGAAACCAAAGCTGCACCAGTGGCAGAGAAAAAAGAAGCTAAACCAACAGATCCTCGTGTGAAATACGGTGTGATGGCAGGTGTAGGTGTGTTATTCCTTTGGTTAGCTTCTGTTGCGCCCGCTGCATTTTTATCACATTTCACCGTATTTGTTTTAGCTTGCGTGGTGGGTTATTACGTGGTTTGGAATGTTAGCCATGCACTTCACACACCATTAATGGCAGTAACAAATGCAATTTCAGGCATTATTATTGTAGGCGCGTTATTACAAATTCGTCAGCCAACAGGCAATCTATTTATCGATGCGTTAGCTTTTGTGGCGATTTTGGTGGCAAGCATCAATATTTTTGGTGGTTTCCGTGTCACACAACGTATGTTAGCAATGTTTAGAAAAGGTTAAGGAGCGCACAATGTCTGAAGGTTTAGTACAGGCTGCGTATATTTTAGCAGCATTACTTTTCATTATGAGCTTGGCAGGACTTTCTAAACATGAAACTGCTAAAGCGGGTTGTTGGTTCGGTATTGTTGGCATGACAATTGCCCTTATCGCAACCATTTTTGGACCTCATTCTGAAGGAACATTTTGGATCATTATTGCGATGATCATTGGTGGAGCAATCGGTGTTCAACGTGCATTAAAAGTAGAAATGACTGAAATGCCAGAACTTGTGGCGATTCTTCACAGTTTCGTCGGTTTAGCGGCTGTGCTCGTAGGCTTTAATAGCTATGGTTTACACCATGAGGCATTAATGCCAGAAGGATTAGATGCAGCAGCACAAGCCGCATTTGTAGCAGAGCAAGCGGTATTAACAAATATTCATAATGTCGAAGTATTTTTAGGTATCTTTATCGGTGCCGTAACTTTCACTGGTTCTGTTGTCGCATTTGGTAAATTAAGCGGAAAAATTAATTCAAAAGCATTAATGCTACCGCATCGCCATAAATTAAATTTAGCCGCACTTGTGGTATCTGCATTATTGATGGTTGCATTCTTGAATAATCCAGAAAGCATTTTTCCTGTGTTATTAATGACAGCGATTGCGCTTGCATTCGGCTGGCACTTAGTGGCTTCAATCGGTGGGGCTGATATGCCAGTTGTGGTATCAATGCTTAACTCTTATTCAGGTTGGGCAGCGGCCGCAGCAGGTTTTATGTTGAATAATGACTTGCTTATCGTAACTGGCGCACTTGTTGGTTCTTCTGGTGCAATTCTTTCTTACATCATGTGTAAAGCAATGAACCGTTCATTTGTGAGCGTAATTGCAGGTGGTTTTGGTAACGATGTTCAAGTTTCTTCAAGCGAAGAACAAGGCGAGCACCGTGAAACTACAGCGGAAGAAGTGGCTGAATTGTTGAAAAATGCAAGTTCTGTAATTATCACTCCGGGATATGGTATGGCTGTAGCACAAGCACAATATCCAGTCGCTGATATTACGGCAAAATTGCGTGAACGTGGTGTGAACGTTCGTTTTGGTATTCACCCTGTTGCAG
The DNA here is from genome assembly GCF_003490595.1 of Haemophilus haemolyticus. GTDB lineage: Bacteria > Pseudomonadota > Gammaproteobacteria > Enterobacterales > Pasteurellaceae > Haemophilus > Haemophilus haemolyticus_L. Next base: position 170,605 of record NZ_QQGY01000004.1, on the reverse strand, counting down.
GACGTTTACCAGGCCATATGAACGTGCTTTTAGCTGAAGCGAAAGTGCCTTACGATGTCGTACTTGAAATGGATGAAATCAACGATGATTTCGCTGATACCGATGTGGTATTGGTTATCGGTGCGAACGATACGGTAAACCCAGCTGCGATGGAGGATCCAAATAGTCCAATCGCAGGAATGCCAGTGTTAGAAGTATGGAAAGCACAAAATGTAATTGTTTTCAAACGTTCAATGGCTGTGGGATATGCAGGTGTACAAAACCCATTATTCTTCAAAGAGAATACGCAAATGCTCTTTGGTGATGCAAAAGATCGTGTTGAAGACATCTTAAAAGCATTATAAAAAATACGCATAAAAATAACCGCACTTGGGGTTGCCTAAGTGCGGTATTTTTTTATGGCGTTTAGTGACTATCTTCAGGATTTTCCAAAATTTCTGAACACAAGCCTAAGCCAGATAAAAATTCAATAAATGCCCGCACTTTTATTGGTAAATGTCTTCTGTTTGGATAGACCACATGAATTTCTAATTTTTGTTGTTTATATTCTGGCAATACTTCGATGAGTTCCCCTTTTTCGAGAGATTGACCAATAATAAATCTAGGTAAATTCACAATGCCTAGTCCTGCTTTTGCCATTTCTAATAAGGCTAAACCACTATTGCTCACAACCTTTGATTGGATTTTGAAACGTTGTGTTTGATTTATGCGTGAGCCAACCCAATTTACTTGATTCATTGCATTTTTATAAAGTAAGCCATTGTGATGCTCTAAATCATCAGGCGTTTGTGGAATACCATTTGCTTCAAGATAGCTTGGTGATGCCACAAAGTGTAGCGTATTTGTACTGATTTTGCGTGATACAAGAGAACTGTCCGCCATATGGCCGATACGTAATGCAAGATCATAGCCTTCTGCCACAAGGTCAATTTTTTTGTCATTAAACTCAATTTCAACATGTAGATTAGGATGTTCAGCAATAAATAGCGGTAAATTCGGTACGATGAAAAGCAAACCAAAATCACGAGGAACAGAAATAAGTAAATTTCCTTGTAATGAACTGGTGAGGTGAGTGATGCTAGAATCAGCCTCATCTAAATCAAGCAAAATTCCTTGACAGCGTTGGTAATACATCATTCCCGCTTCAGTAGGCATAATTTTTCTGGTGGTACGTTGTAACAATCGTGTTTTTAAATGTTCTTCTAACTGTGAAACTAATTTGCTTGCCATTGCCACAGAAATATTTTGTTGCTTTGCTGCCAATGTAAAACTTTGGGTTTCAATGACTTTGCAGAAAATAGAAATCGCGTTGAGTTTATCCATTTATAGACCTTTTTTGAAAAAATGCTTGATTTTGCCTACATAACTTTGCACTATACCCCCAATTTTACAAAATTCTAGTGATATTAGGTAATCAAATGAGTAAATCCTTGGTGATTGTGGAGTCGCCAGCAAAAGCAAAAACTATTAATAAGTATTTAGGCAGCCAATATGTGGTGAAATCAAGTGTTGGACATATTCGTGATTTGCCGACGGTTGGTTCTAGTACAGGTGAAAAAGCTAAACCAATTTCAACCAAAGGTATGGATGCCGAAGAAAAAGCAAAAATTAAGGCTGAGAAGGAACGTAACGCCTTAGTTAAACGTATGGGGATTGATCCTTATCACGATTGGAAAGCAAATTATCAGATTTTGCCTGGTAAAGAAAAAGTGGTTTCTGAATTAAAATCGCTTGCTAAAAAAGCAGATCACATTTATCTCGCAACCGACTTGGATAGAGAAGGGGAAGCGATTGCATGGCATTTACGTGAAGTGATTGGTGGCGATAATGATCGCTTTAGCCGAGTAGTGTTTAACGAAATCACTAAAAATGCAATTAAACAAGCTTTTGAAAAGCCTGAACAATTAAATATGGATCGTGTTAATGCCCAACAAACTCGTCGCTTTTTAGATAGAGTAGTGGGCTTTATGGTGTCACCATTACTTTGGAAAAAAGTCGCTCGCGGGCTTTCTGCTGGTCGAGTTCAATCGGTTGCGGTTAAATTATTAGTAGAACGCGAGCGTGAAATTAAAGCCTTCCAGCCTGAAGAATATTGGGAAGTTGCCGTCCTTACGAATAATCAAAATAAACAAGCTATACGTTTGGATGTCACGGATTATAAAGGCAAGAAATTCGATCCAAAAAATCAAAAAGAAGCGCAAAGTGCGGTAGATTTTCTGAATGTTTCCGATTACGTTGTCACAGATTTAGAAACTAAACCAACAAGTTCTCGCCCTAGAGCGCCATTTATTACATCAACGCTTCAACAAACGGCAAGTACTCGCTTGGGATTTGGCGTTAAAAAAACAATGATGCTAGCCCAACGTTTATATGAAGCGGGTTACATTACTTATATGCGTACGGATTCAACCAATTTGAGTCAAGATGCGCTGAATATGGTGCGTAGCTATATTGAAAATCATTTTGGTGCACAATATTTACCAGAAAAACCAAATTTCTATTCTAGTAAAGAAAATGCGCAAGAGGCGCATGAGGCTATTCGTCCATCGGACATTAGAGCATTGCCTGAATCCTTAGAGGGAATGGAAAAAGATGCGGTGCGCCTTTATGATTTAATTTGGCGTCAATTCTTAGCATGTCAAATGCCACCAGCGCAATATGATAGCAGTACATTGACTGTTTCAGCCGGCGATTATACCTTGAAAGCAAAAGGCCGAATTTTACGTTTTGATGGTTGGACAAAAGTATTGCCACAGATAGGCAAAAATCCTGAAGATCAAGAATTGCCTTTAGTTGCTGTTTCAGAAAAACTTGCTTTAAAAGAAGTGCAACCAACTCAACACTTTACTAAACCACCCGCTCGTTTTACTGAAGCGGCTTTGGTAAAAGAATTGGAAAAACGTGGTATTGGCCGTCCTTCCACTTATGCTGCAATTATTTCCACCATTCAAGAACGTGGTTATGTTCGTACTGAAAATCGTCGTTTCTATGCAGAAAAAATGGGCGAAATTGTGACTGATCGCCTTAATGAGTCTTTTGGTGAATTAATGAATTACGATTTCACCGCGAATATGGAAGATACCCTAGATAAAATTGCCTCTGGTTCAGTGAATTGGAAAACTGAATTGAATCAATTCTTCAAGGATTTTTCTAGCCAGCTTTCTAAAGCTGAATTGGATGAACTTGAAGGCGGTATGCGCCCAAATAGCCTTGTTGAAACCGATATTAAATGCCCAACCTGTGGCAGAAAAATGGCCATTCGTACGGCAAGTACGGGGGTATTTTTAGGATGTACAGGTTATGCATTGCCGCCAAAAGAGCGGTGCAAAACAACGATTAATTTAATTCCTGAAGCAGAATTATTGAACGTTTTAGATGAATCTTCAGAAACCAAAGCATTAATGGATCGTAAACGTTGTACAAAATGTGGAACGGCAATGGACAGCTATGTAATCGATGCCCATCGTAAAATCCATATTTGCGGTAATAATCCAAATTGTGATGGATATTTAATTGAAGAAGGCTCATTCAAAATTAAAGGTTATGATGGTCCTGTTGTTGAGTGTGATAAATGCGGTGCGGATATGCATTTAAAACTTGGTCGTTTTGGCAAGTATATGGGATGTACAAATTGCGATAACACACGCAAAATTTTGAAAAATGGCGAAGTCGCACCACCGAAAGAAGAGCCTGTACATTTCCCTGAGTTAAAATGCGAAAAATCTGATGCATATTTTGTATTGCGTGACGGTGCGAGTGGTGTATTTATGTCAGCACATAACTTCCCGAAATCACGCGAAACACGTCCAGTTAAAATCGCTGAACTTGTGCAATATCGCGAGCGTTTACCTGAAAAATTAGCTTATTTAGCCGATGCACCACAAAAAGACCCTGAAGGGAATGAAGCGATTGTTCGTTTTAGTCGTAAAGAGAAGAAACAATATGTGACTTCTGAAAAAGATGGGAAAGCGACTAAATGGATTGTTGATTTCACTAATGGAAAATGGGTTGAACGGAAAAAATAAGAAGAAAAGTGCGGTAAATCACCGCACTTTTTTTGTAATAAATCTTCTTATGTTTTGTAGGTTATCTGAGAATCAAAGGGCGGTTACAATTTCATTAATTTTATTTTTTGCAGACGCTTGGGCTTTTTCAATTGCTTCTGGTCCGAATCCAATGCCTTGCGCATAAACAAATTGCACATCTGTGATACCGATAAAACCTAAAATTGACTTCATATATTGTGTCACTAGATTTTCTTCATCATACAATCCACCAAATGCACATAACACAATCGCTTTCTTACCTTTTAATAACCCTTCTGGTCCATTTGCCGTATATTGAAAAGTGACGCGTGGGCGTGCGATAAAATCAAAATAAGTTTTTAATTGCGTTGGGATGCTAAGATTATACATTGGTGCACCAATAACCAGAATCTCTGCATTTTTTAATTCAGAGACTAATTCATCGGAAAGTGCAAGAAGTTGTTTTTCTTCATCGTTTTTAGGTTCACCACGCACAGCCGTTGCTGCTGTTGCATCAAAATATGGAAGTGGTTGTTGGGCTAGATCGCGTACGATAATGTTATTACCGTGTAATTTTTCGATAACATAATCAGCCAATTGATTGGTCTGGGCGTTATTTCCTGAAATGCTAGATTTTAATACTAATACGTTGCTCATTTTTATTCCTTAACTGGGTATTTAAAAGTGCGGTTATTCTAGCCTTTATTTTTAGGATATAAAGCCCCTAGCCAGAAAAACATTATTTCCTTTCTGTAAAATATGTGCATTTATTTAACAATGCCTTAAGAAAGTGATAGAATTTGCCACGCATTTTTTGCCTAATTTTGCTCGTTCAATGGTAGGAATGAAGCCAAGTAGGGCAAAAGTGCGGTTAATTTTTATAGAATTTTAAACGAACACGTCACCTTTCGTATGGGTGACCACTGTATAAGGAAAAAACAATGCCAATTATTACTTTACCTGACGGTTCCCAACGTCAATTCGATCATCCTGTTTCTGTTCTTGAAGTCGCACAAGATATTGGTGCAGGTCTTGCTAAAGCCACTATCGCAGGCCGTGTAAATGGTGAGCGTCGTGATGCATGCGATGTTATCGACCAAGATGCAACGTTAGAAATTATTACTGCAAAAGATGAAGACGGTTTAGAGATTATCCGCCATTCTTGCGCTCACTTGCTCGGACACGCTATTAAACAATTATTCCCAGATGTAAAAATGGCAATAGGTCCAACCATTGAAAATGGTTTCTACTATGACATTGATTTAGACCGCTCTTTAACGCAAGAAGATTTAGATGCAATCGAAAAACGTATGTTGGAATTGGCAAAAACCAATTATGACGTCGTGAAAAAACGTGTTACTTGGCAAGAAGCGCGTGATACCTTTGAAAAACGCGGCGAGCCATACAAAATGGCTATTTTAGATGAAAATATCGAACGTACTGCAACGCCCGCTTTATATCATCATTTAGAATATATTGATATGTGTCGTGGTCCACACGTGCCAAATATGCGTTTCTGTCAGCATTTCAAATTACAAAAAGTCGCTGGCGCATATTGGCGTGGTGACAGCAAAAACAAAATGTTACAACGTATCTATGGTACGGCTTGGGCGGATAAAAAACAACTTGCTGAATACTTAACGCGCTTAGAAGAAGCAGCAAAACGTGACCACCGTAAAATTGGTAAAGCATTAGATTTATATCATATGCAAGAAGAAGCACCAGGTATGGTTTTCTGGCATAACGATGGTTGGACAATTTTCCGTGAATTAGAAACGTTCGTGCGCACTAAATTAAAACAATACGATTATCAAGAAGTAAAAGGTCCATTTATGATGGATCGCGTATTGTGGGAAAAAACAGGCCACTGGCAAAATTACGCAGATTTAATGTTCACGACTCAATCTGAAAACCGTGAATATGCAATCAAACCGATGAACTGTCCAGGACACGTTCAAATTTTTAATCAAGGTTTAAAATCTTACCGTGATTTACCAATCCGTATGGCGGAATTTGGTTCTTGCCATCGTAATGAGCCATCGGGTTCTTTACACGGTTTAATGCGTGTTCGAGGCTTTACTCAAGATGATGCACACATTTTCTGTACTGAAGATCAAATTGAGAGCGAAGTAACTAGCTGTATCAAAATGGTGTACGACATTTATAGCACCTTTGGTTTCACTAATATTGCAGTAAAACTTTCTACTCGCCCTGAAAATCGTATCGGTTCAGATGAAATGTGGGATCGTGCGGAAGCAGGTCTTGCAGCTGCATTAGCACATAACGGCTTGGAATATGAAATCCAAGAAGGCGAAGGCGCATTCTATGGTCCAAAAATTGAGTTTGCACTACGAGATTGTCTAGGTCGTGAATGGCAATGTGGTACAGTGCAATTAGACTTCGCATTACCAGGTCGTTTAGATGCAACTTATGTAGCAGAAGACAATAGCCGTAAAACCCCTGTAATGATTCACCGTGCGATTTTAGGTTCTATTGAGCGCTTTATTGGTATCATTACCGAAGAATATGCAGGTTTCTTCCCTGCATGGTTAGCTCCAACCCAAGCGGTTGTTATGAATATCACTGATAGCCAAGCAGACTACGTACAAAAAGTCGCAAAACAGCTTTCCGATGTAGGTTTACGCGTGAAAACTGATTTACGTAACGAAAAAGTGGGCTTCAAAATCCGCGAACATACTTTACGTCGTGTGCCTTATATGCTTGTTTGTGGTGATAAAGAAATCGCAGAAGGCAAAGTGGCTGTACGTACCCGTAAAGGTGCTGATTTAGGTACATTTACTGTGGAAGAATTTGCGGAAATCTTGAAAAATCAAGTAAGAAGTCGAGAATTAAAGTTATTGAATGAAGAGTAATACTTTTCGAAAATAACCAATATAATTTATTGTTTCAACAGTGAGTTCAATTTAACGGTGATCGTTTAAGCGATCACCGTTATTTTTATCTGTTTCAGATCTATTGAGATTTCATTTATTTTTTAATAAGTAGTTGCTTTTAATATACTGACAAATCTGCCTGATTTTTTTAGGGCTTTTTGCGCCAACGCATCTATTGTGGCTTTTGTCGCTAACTGATCTAAATGTTGATAGGTATAAATGGCATCTGGATTATCTTGTTGCCAGTAACTTTCTTCAATAATTGAAGCAATTGAAACTAAAGAATCAAATTCACGTCGAATCTGAGTATGTTGTTCCGCTAGTTTTTTACGTAATAAATTTTCATCAATGCCATTTTTTACAATATCATCTAGTACCTGATTTGTAAGATGCGTAAGTTCCTCTACGCGCTTAGGGTCGCAACTAAATTCAATTTTTCCCTCAATTTGTGGTGCATGAACATCTTGCATAAACCAACTATTTACAGAATAAATACCAGAAACTTTTTCACGTAGAATTAAGCGTAATTTTTCTTGCACAATATCCGCAAGAATATTGAATAAATATTTTTGTTCCGCTCGCCAAGTATTATCTGCGGTAAGGTATATTTCTACATCAGCTCTCGGTTCTTTCAAGCCATTCATCATAAATGATTGAGTTGGTGTATGAATAATAGTTGGGACAAGATGGCGTATCTGAGTTTTCGATTTAACAGAAGCTAAATAATGTTCTGCCAATTTCTTTACTTGATTAGGTTCAATATCACCAATAATAAAATAGGTAAAATCTGTTTTATCTAAAATATAACGTTGATAAGCGTTACTTAATTGGTTTTTATCAAATGCTAATTGCTGTGCTTGTTTTTGAGTATAGACAGTTTCAATATTTGGAAAACGTAGTTTTGAAACGGCTTGCATAAATTGTGTTTCTAAATCAATCTGTTTGAAATAATCACGGGTTTCACGTCGATATTTTTCTAAGGCAAGATCGGATATAGGAGAAGAACGTAATTTTAAGCGGAACAATGTCAGTAAATTTTCCAAATCCTTAGGTTTAGATACACCAGTAAAACCTTGTTTATCATCATCAATCACAGTTGCAATTACCAATGGATCGCGCGAAAAAATTTGATTAACCGCAGAAAGAGAAAGTTCTCCAACACCTGTTTCATCAACTACACTAACGGCAGCACGCAATAAGTGATAGTCCTTATCTGGGATAGAACGTAAACCACCTTGAGTAACAGCACGAAAATGTACTTGATTTGGAGTTTTGTCACTATAGTGATAGATCAATTTACTTCCATTACTTAAACGAAATTCATAAATATCGCCACGATCCCAATATTTTTCTTGAGAAAGTGAGCCTGTGTTAAATGTTAAGTGCGGTAATTTTTCGATTTGTTTTTTTTCATCCCATTGGTGTTGTTGCATTTCCATTGCATTGTTCCAACGAGTTTCTATTTCTGCTACATCAAAAGGCAAGGCTTTTTGTGGCAAAGGTTGAGTGATTAATAATAATTTTGCTTTTAATGCTAAGGTTTGATTTAACGTGCGTTGTAAATCAGCTAATGTAATTTGAGATAAAAAACGTTTATTGAGTTCATAACGATCATTCACGCTCAATACCACTTGATTATTTGCCACAGACGTAATGAGATCATCGGCAATTTTTAAGCTACCAGAACGAATATTTAATTGTTTTTCATTGAGTTGAGTTAAGCGTTTAATCTCGCCGCTTAATTCATTTTGAGTAAAACCTTGTTGTTTTATACTGGCAATAAAGGCAAATAATTTATCTATCGTTTTTGAATATTGTGTATCTATAAGCTGGAGAGAAAAAATGCTTTGTAGTGTTTCTTTACCTAAATGAGTACGATAAAAATTTGCAGAATCTACGCCATTTTCTGTTTCCTTTTCCCATTGCTGTAAACGTAAGTTAAGTAATCGAGTGGTAATTTGCTGAATTAATTCTTGTTTATAACTCGCTAATGTATTGGTTTCAATTGTATTTTCAAAAAAACTTAATTCAATACTCGGAATTGTTGTGCCTTGTTCAGAAATAGAATCTAATCGCCATTTGTTGATAAGAGGAATATTAAAATCAATTTTTTCCAATGTTGTTTTAGTAATTGGGTTTTCTTGGGATAGGTTTTGTTTTAATAGTTTTACTATTTGTTTTGTATCAATATCGCCTACAATAATCACTGACATATTATCTGGTCGATACCATTTGTGATAAAAATCAGCGACGCGTTTAGCTGAAATTGTTTTAATAATATCCATATCTCCAATAGGATCACGCAACACATAACGAGAACCCGCCATTTCAATAGCACTTTTCTTATTACCAATACGTAGCATTGGGCTTAAACGTCTCCGCCATTCTTCTTGTACTACGCCACGTTCGCCATCTACATCTTTAGGTAAAAAAGTAATATTATTCATCCATTCATTGATAACATCAAAAGCCAATTCTAATTTTTGCTGATTGTTGCTATCTAAATTTAAAGTATAGACTGTATTTTCAAAATCGGTGAAAGCATTAATATCTCGTGCAAACTTCATTCCAAGTTTTTCTAACGCATTAATAATTTGATTTTCTGGATATTTCTTTGAGCCATTAAATGCCATATGCTCAACTAAATGAGCAATGCCTTTTTGATCGTCATCTTCGTGCATTGACCCAGCATTGATCACTAATCGAATATAAACGCGTTCTTTGGGTTCAGTATTTTTTAATACAAAGTATTGCAGACCATTTGATAGTTTACCGTGCTGAATATTTGGATCAAAAGGTAAATCACTATTGGGTGATAGATTCAGTGATTGACAAGCAATTAGTGAAAAGATAAGTAAAAAAAGTGCGGTTGTTTTTTTCATTATTTTTACCTAGAAAAAGAAAACTCTACGCTAAGTAAAACTAGCGTAGAGTAGGGCTGGTGGATATTTCAAAAGCCCATAAGCCCTATACATTGAAGAATATTAGAATTGATAGCCAACTTCTAGCCAAAATTCACGCCCAGGCGTATAGACACCATATTCATCGCTAGTAGAAATAGTAGCGACTTTATTTTTACGTGTTTTATTGAGTACATTTAAAATATCTACTTGCATATAAACACTATGTTTACCTCGAATGGTTGGTTGCCAACGAATGCTACTATCCCATTGCGTATGTCTGCCATAGTGATAGCTACGGAAGCGTGAAATGCCATTATTATCGCTCTCAAGTTCCTCATAGCTACGAATTGGGGCTTTCATATACACTTTATTAGACCAAGTGATATTGTAATCTGGCATCTCCATATCAATACCTAAACGAGCAATCCAATCTTCTGTACTACTATTAACTTGTTGTAGCATTTGACTACGAGTCATTAATTTTCCGTCTAAATAGACGGGTTCATTTGGATTAAATTCATTACTTACATCTGCTCGTTTTGTATTTAGCCAATCAAAACCGAGTGATGTTGTCCAATAAGTTTTACCTAATTTCCAGGGTTCAATATTGTTAAGTTGGAAAGTATAAACATCAACACCAAAGTTATGACCATTAATATAAAAACTTTTTGTCGCTTCTTTCTTCAACATAATACGATTCTTATTATCGCGATGAATATAACCGAGTTTAAGTGCTAAATTACCCATATTCTGATCAAAACTTAAGCTTAATTCATCTGCATAAGGCGTTTTAAGGGACGAAAAGTTCTGATGCTGACGTGTTGAATCATCGTTAATCTTTAAGATTCTATTGGCTAATTTTAAAGAAGCAAAAGAACGACCGTAATAACGATTTAAACCTAGTGTAAATCCTGTATCATCCCAAGGGTGATAACGTGCAACAAAGCGCGGGGCAATATTATTGTTTTTTAAATAATCATCACGTTCAATACGAATACCAGGACGCAATTCAAATTTATTCCATTTTATTAGATCTTCAGCATAAGCCACAATATTCTGATAGGTGGTTTTAACGCGACCTTTTGATGTTGTGCTATCTGACAATATCATTTCTGTTGGATTACTTCCATTTGCATCTAAAATCACTTGAACCACTTTTGAATGAACATCTTGTGGACGATAGAATTGATATTCTGTTGCCTGATAAATACTTCCAATAGAAATGGAATGCTCGGTAGAACCTAAATGAAAAGGCTCCATTGCATATTCAGTAGAAAAATGTAAATTATCCTGAATTAATTGACTATTGCCGTATCCACCTTTTTCGTAATCATAAAGTTGATCATAATTTTCATCTAATACAGATGTTATTTCTACATAATTTGTAGATGATTTACGCTTATCTTTAAAACGATCGAATGCCAAGGTATTTGTCCAAACGCCAGAGTCAAATGAATGTACCCAAGCAAGCGTTGCCCCCAATGCTTGATGATAATCGCTCACATTGTTATCTATATTTTCCTTGAAATATTTCAATTCTTTATAATTTGAATAACGTAAACCGAGTTCAATACGCTCTTTTTCTTGCGGTGTCCAATTGAAATTTAATAAAAGATTATCGGAAAGTCGTTGATGATTTTGCTTATCTAGTTGTGCTTCTGTGGTTGCTGTTTTGTAACCAATCAAACGATTTTGTTCAATAGACGATGTTCTACGACTATAGCCTAAAACCATCCCCATATTGTCACCTAGACTTTTTTCAGCTACAACACTGAACGTTTGTTTATCATATTTAGGTTGTAACTCTGCCACTCCGACATCATCTGGACGTACCAACTTCAGTATTTTTTGCGCTGCGCTATCTGCTTTCATTTTTGCCCAAGATGAACGCGTAGTGCGATATTTAAGTTTTATGCTATCAGTGCCACTATATTGTTTGGTTTTAGCGATAACGGCACCACCCATAAAGCCCCCTAAGCTCGCAGAAATATTACTATCTTGTACTTCCACTTTAGAAAGCATAGTCGCATCAAAAAAATAAGCTTGAGTGTGACTAATTCCGGGCACAACTTGCATAGCACCGTCAAAAATACTGCTATCAATAGCAAGATCATTATTTATATTGACATTATCAACAAAGTAGGCGGTTTGATTTGGATCGGCGCCGTTAATTGAAATATTTTCAGGCTTGATTTCACCACGTTGAAAACCATTTTGGTCGCTATTTTCATAACGAATATGGGGATTGGAACGAAGATAATCAGTGATGTTACCGTTTGATGTTGGTGTTTTACTTATCTCATCAGAAGAAAGGGTTTTAACAGAAGAAAGCGATTTATTATTGTCACCATACACAACAATTTCGGGCAATATATTTTTGTTGGTTGTTGGTTGTTGGTTGTTGGTTGTTTCAACAGTTTGCCCCATAATAAATGGACTGACAAATGTTGAGCAGAATAATAACATTAATGGTTTTTTTTGATGCATAGTATACTCCCTTACTAAATAAAATATAAATGATAACTATTATCATTATAGTTTTAAGTGCTATCAAATGCAAGGTGAGCTTCAAAATAGATGTGAGTGAAAGAGAAAGTATAAAAAAACCGCACTTTTAAAAGTGCGGTTATATTCAATTCTGTTTTTATGGAAGAAATTATTCTACCCCAACCATTACAGAAGTTGCTTTGATGATTGCGTATGCTTCTTTGCCAACTTCTAAGTTTAATTCTTTAACTGCTGCTAAAGATACAGTAGAAGAAAGCACGTTACCGCCACCGATATCAATGTGAACGATTGCATTTACCGAACCGTTTTCGATTGAAACAACTTTACCTTTTAATTGGTTTCTTGCACTAATTTTCATAACATTTCCTTGTTAGTTAGGGTTTAAAAGAGCCTGTATTTTATCTTACAAAAAATAAGTCGTAAATAAACCCAGCGTTTAAAACTTTCAAAAAATTGACCGCACTTTTATAGGCATTTTGCAGGTTTCGGCAATCCTGCTAATTTTGTGGCTTGTTTTGCCGGGCCTTCAGGAAATAAGCGTTGCAAATAGCGGCTGTTACCTTTATCTGCACCAAGCTTTTCCGCCATGGCTTTTACCAACATACGGATGGCAGGGGAGGTGTTATATTCTTGATAAAAGTCTCGCACAAAGTAAATTACTTCCCAATGGGCATCTGTTAATTCAATACTTTCTAACTGCGCAATAGAGCGAGCAACATCTTCGTTCCATTGTTGGCTATGGAGCAAATAACCGTCTTTGTCAGTTTCAACTTTAATTCCATTGATATTCAACATATTAATTTACTTCTTTAAAGTTAATCATTTCGTTGTTTGAAAAATCGGTTTGATCTTCGTCCTCAAATTGCATTGGCGTGATTCGTTCTTCATCAAATGCGGTATCGCCTTCAATGCCATCAATTAGTTGGCCATGTTTGATTCCTTTGAAATCAAATAATTTTGGATCACTCATATGTGACAATGTAATGTTTTGCATTGCGCTGAACATAGTTTCTAAGCGTCCCGGATATTGGCGATCCCAAGTATTGAGCATTTCTTTCACCACTTGGCGTTGAAGATTTGGTTGTGAGCCACATAGATTACAAGGAATAATCGGAAATTCCTTCGCGATGGCATATTTTTCAATGTCTTTTTCTTTGCAGTAAGCAAGCGGACGAATCACAATTTGTTTACCATCGTCAGAAATTAATTTAGGTGGCATGGATTTCATTTTGCCGCCATAAAACATATTTAAAAATAGCGTCGCTAACATATCGTCTCGGTGATGTCCTAAAGCGATTTTGGTTGCACCAAGTTCTGTGGCAGTACGGTATAAAATTCCACGGCGTAGGCGAGAGCAGAGTGAACAAGTGGTTTTTCCCTCAGGAATTTTTTCTTTCACAATTCCGTAAGTATTTTCTTGTACAATTTTATAATCGACGCCAATACTTTCCAAATATTCAGGCAATACGTGCTCAGGGAAACCTGGTTGTTTTTGATCGAGGTTTACTGCCACAATATCAAATTTAATCGGCGCGCTTTGCTGTAAATTTAACAAAATATCGAGAAGCGTGTAACTGTCTTTGCCTCCGGATAAACACACCATGACTTTATCGCCATCTTCGATCATACCAAAATCCGCAATGGCGTTGCCTACGTTACGGCGAAGACGTTTTTGTAATTTATTGAAATTATAGGTTTGTTTTTTTTCTTGTTGGGCTAATTGGGTTAATTCGCTCATTCTATTATCTTTAGTTACTCATGAAAGGCGCACATTATACGTGAAAAATAGGAAAAGTGCGGTCAATTCAAAAGAAGATTTTTAAGATCCGTAAAAAATCCTGTATAATCTTTCCAATTTTTTGTTCAATTTTAACGCTTTGCAATTCAATGATTGAAACATCCCAAACTATTCCTGAACTCGTCTCTTGGGCAAAAGATCGCGAGTTTTCTTTGAATTTACCTACTGAGCGCTTGGTTTTCCTGCTGGCGATTGCAATTTATAACAACGAACGTTTAGACGGCGAAATGTTAGAAGCCGATCTTGTGGATATTTTTCGCCACACGATGAATGCTTTTGAGCAATCCACGGATGCCATTGCAACACGAGCGAATAATGCAATTAATGAATTAGTGAAACAACGTTTGTTAAACCGTTTTAGTAGCGAATTTACTGAAGGCTTGGCGATTTATCGTTTAACGCCATTAGGTGTTGGCGTGTCTGATTATTACATTCGTCAGCGTGAATTTTCCGCATTGCGTCTTTCAGTGCAACTTTCCATTGTGGCAGATGAAATTCAACGCGCTTCTGATTCAGCAGAAGAGGGCGTGGAGAATAACGAAAGCGAACATTTTTGGCGTCGTAATGTGTTTGCACCATTAAAATATTCCGTTGCGGAGATTTTTGATAGTATCGATCTTTCACAACGCATTATGGATGAAAACCAGCAAAGCATTAAAGATGAAATTGCAGAGCTTCTCACTAAAGATTGGCAAGCTGCGATTTCAAGCTGTGAACGTTTATTAGATGAAACATCTGGGAATTTGCGCGAATTGCAAGATACGCTAAATGCGGCAGGGGATAAACTTCAGGCGCAATTATTGCGTATTCAAGATTGTGTGATCGGGCGTGATGATTTGTATTTTATCGATCAATTAATTACCGATTTACAATCTAAACTTGACCGAATTATTAGTTGGGGACAACAAGCCATCGATTTATGGATTGGTTATGACCGCCATGTGCATAAATTTATCCGTACCGCCATTGATATGGATAAAAATCGCGTGTTCTCACAACGTTTACGTAATTCTATTCATCATTATTTTGATCATCCTTGGTTCTTATGGACAGCGCAAGCCGAGCGTTTAGTCGATCTGCGCGATGAAGAAATGGTGTTGCGTGAAGATGATGCTTTAGGTGAATTGCCGGAAGAATTGCAATACGAATCCCTTTCTGATTTACACGATCAAATTGTAGAGCATATGCAAGGCTTACTGATTGCTTATCGTGAAAATAACCGTCCGATTGATTTGAGTTTAGTGTTAAAAGAACAACTGGAAAATTATCCACTTTCTCGTCATTTTGATGTGGCGCGAATCATTGTTGATCAAGCAGTGCGCCTTGGTATGGCAAATGATGATTTATCGGGTATTTATCCAGATTGGCAAGCAATTAATAAACGTGGCGCAGAAGTGCAAGCGCATGTGATTGATAAGTATTGATTTCGTGGCTTATTAAAAAACGAATTTATAAAATGAGAAATTAACCATGACAGATATTCAAGATGTAATTTCCCCAAAACTCGCTGTGGCGATTGCAAATCCAATATTTCCAGCGGTAGATAGTCTATTGCGCTCAGGTCGCCATATCAGCACGGAGCATTTAGATAATCACGCATTTTTAATGGATTTCCAAAATGAATTAGACGGATTTTATCGCCGCTATAACGTGGAACTAATTCGTGCTCCAGAAGGATTTTTCTATCTTCGTCCGAAAGCAACGACATTAATTGCGCGTTCTGTGCTTTCTGAGTTGGAAATGCTTGTTGGTAAAGTGCTTTGTTATCTTTATTTAAGCCCAGAACGTTTAGCTCAACAGGGCATTTTTAGCACGCAAGAAGTGTATGATGAATTATTAAATCTTGCCGATGAAGGAAAATTATTAAAAGCAGTTAATCAGCGTTCAAGTGGTTCTGACTTAGATAAACAAAAATTGGCAGAAAAAGTGCGAGCTGCAATTGGTCGTTTACGTCGTCTAGGTATGATTCAAACTGTTGGCGAACAAAATAGTGGGAAATTTACGATTTCTGAATCTGTATTTCGTTTTGGTGCAGAAGTGCGTAGCGGAGATGATCCATTAGAGGCGCAAGCTCGACTCATTCGTGATGGGGAAGCGGCAACACCAGAATCCTTAGCGTTAGAAAAACAAGCGCAATTAATGGAAAACGATACGGAAAGTGCGGATGAAATTGACGAAGAATTTGACGGAGAACAAGAATAATGTCTGATGTTTTTGAATTAGAAAATGAAATCGAATTAGAGAGCGATGAAGTCATTATGGAAAATGAAAACGTCGAAGAAATCGTTGACGCACCTATGCCTTTTAGCATGACGACAAATAATGGTGTAGAGCGTGGTAAATTCCGTTCTTTAACCTTAATTAACTGGAATGGTTTTTTTGCCCGTACTTTCGATTTAGATGAATTAGTTACCACGCTTTCTGGTGGTAACGGTGCAGGTAAATCAACCACAATGGCTGGATTTGTGACCGCATTAATTCCAGATTTAACCCTTTTACATTTCCGTAATACAACAGAGGCTGGCTCTACAGGCGGTTCGCGCGATAAAGGTTTACATGGTAAATTGCGTCCGGGTGTTTGTTACGCGGTATTAGATACCATTAACTCACGTCATCAACGTATTCTTGTTGGTGTGCGTCTGCAACAAATTGCGGGGCGTGATAAAAAGGTTGATTTAAAAACTTTCTCAATTCAAGGTGTCGAATTATCTCAAAATCCAACCGCACTTTTCACTGAAACAGTGGGCGAACGTCAAGCACGCGTCCTTAATTTAAACGAACTCAAAGATAAAATTGAAAATATCGGTGCGCAATTTAAACAATATCATTCCATCACCGATTATCACGGCATGATGTTCGATTTAGGTATTATTCCGAAACGTTTACGTTCAGCATCAGACCGAAGCAAATTCTATAAACTTATCGAAGCGTCTTTATACGGTGGTATTTCCAGCGCAATTACACGTTCTTTACGTGACTATTTATTGCCAGAAAATTTAGGTGTGCGCAAAGCTTTCCAAGATATGGAAAGTGCATTGCGTGAGAACCGTATGACTTTAGAAGCGATTAAGGTCACGCAATCAGATCGCGATTTATTCAAACATTTAATTACTGAAACCACCAACTATGTTGCTTCGGATTATATGCGTAATGCGAATGAACGCCGTGGCAATATTGAGGCTGCATTAGAATCTCGTCGCGAGTGGTATAAAGCAAAAGCAGAGCAGAATTTATCTCAACATCGTTTAGTTGATTTAAGTCGAGAAGCGGCTGAATTAGCAGAAAGTGAACGTACTTTAGAAGTTGATCACCAAAGTGCGGTTGATCATCTTAACTTAGTGTTAAACGCTTTGCGTCACCAAGAAAAAATTACGCGTTATCAAGAAGATATTGCGGAACTCACCGAGCGTTTAGAAGAACAAAAAATGGTGGTTGAAGATGCGAATGATGCATTAGAAGAAAGCCAAGCCCAATTTGAGCAAACCGAAATAGAAATTGATGCGGTGCGTGCCCAATTAGCTGACTATCAACAAGCATTAGATGCTCAACAAACTCGCGCACTTCAATATCAACAAGCTATTGCTGCTCTTGAAAAAGCGAAAACATTATGTGGTTTAGCGGATTTAAGTGTTAAAAATGTAGAAGATTATCATGCAGAATTTGAAGCTCATGCAGAAAGTTTGACGGAAACCGTACTTGAGCTTGAGCACAAAATGTCTATTTCTGAAGCAGCGAAATCTCAGTTCGATAAAGCGTACCAATTAGTATGTAAAATTGCGGGTGAAATGCCTCGTTCTGCGGCGTGGGAAAGTGCTAAAGAATTATTACGTGAATATCCAAGCCAAAAATTGCAGGCACAACAAACGTCACAACTTCGCACAAAATTACATGAACTTGAGCAACGTTATGCACAACAACAAAGTGCGGTCAAATTACTTAATGATTTTAATCAACGTGCTAATTTAAGTTTACAAACAGCAGAAGAATTAGAGGATTATCACGCAGAGCAAGAAGCGTTAATTGAAGATATTTCTGCTGAACTTTCAGAACAAGTTGAAAACCGCTCTACGCTTCGTCAAAAACGTGAAAATTTAACCGCACTTTATGATGAAAATGCGCGTAAAGCGCCAGCATGGCTGACAGCTCAAGCTGCATTAGAACGTTTAGAGCAGCAAAGCGGTGAAACGTTTGAACATAGCCAAGATGTGATGAACTTTATGCAATCACAACTGGTGAAAGAGCGTGAACTCACGATGCAACGTGATCAACTTGAACAAAAACGTTTGCATTTAGATGAACAAATTTCTCGTTTAAGTCAGCCAGATGGTTCAGAAGATCCTCGTTTAAATATGCTGGCAGAACGCTTTGGTGGGGTGTTGCTTTCAGAGCTTTACGATGATGTAACCATTGAAGATGCGCCTTATTTCTCCGCACTTTACGGACCTGCGCGTCATGCTATTGTTGTGCGTGATCTCAATGCTGTGCGTGAACAACTTGCACAATTAGAAGATTGCCCTGATGATTTGTATTTAATTGAAGGTGATCCTACCGCATTTGACGACAGCGTATTATCCGCACAAGAACTTGAGCTGGGTGTTGTCGTGCAAGTTTCAGATCGTGAATTACGCTATTCAAGATTCCCTGAAATCCCGTTATTTGGGCGTGCAGCACGTGAAAAACGTTTAGAAGAATTGCAAATTGAACGTGATGAAGTGGCCGAACAACATGCCCAAATTGCGTTTGATGTACAAAAATGCCAACGTTTACACGAACATTTCAGCCAATTTGTTGGGTTGCATTTGGCGCTGGCGTTCCAGCCAAATCCAGAAGAGTTAATGTCTGAAATTAATCGCGAACGCAATGAAATTGATCGTGAATTAAACCAATTTAATAGCGGCGAACAACAATTACGCATTCAATTAGATAATGCAAAAGAAAAGCTGCAATTACTCAACAAGTTGATTCCACAACTCAATGTATTAGCTGATGAAGATTTAATTGATCGTATTGAAGAATGTCGCGAGCAATTAGATATTGCAGAGCAAGATGAATATTTTATTCGTCAGCATGGCGTAACGTTGTCACAATTAGAGCCTATAGCTAATAGTTTACAAAGTGATCCGGAAAATTACGAAGGCTTAAAAAATGAATTAACTCAAGCGATTGAGCGTCAAAAACAAGTTCAACAACGTGTATTTGCGTTAGCTGATGTTGTACAACGTAAACAGCATTTTGGTTATGAAGATGCAGGGCAGGCTGAAACTTCTGAACTCAACGAAAAACTTCGCCAACGTTTAGAACAAATGCAGGCACAGCGAGATAAGCAACGTGAGCAAGTTCGTCAAAAACAAAGTCAATTTGCTGAATATAATCGCGTATTGATTCAGTTACAAAGTTCTTACGACAGTAAATATCAGCTCTTAAATGAGTTGATTGGTGAAATTAGCGATCTTGGCGTGAGAGCTGATGATGGCGCCGAAGAGCGTGCACGTATCCGTCGTGATGAATTACATCAACAACTTTCAACGAGCCGTCAGCGTCGTTCTTATGTGGAAAAACAACTGACATTAATTGAAAGCGAAGCGGACAACTTAAATCGTCTAATCCGCAAAACTGAACGTGATTACAAAACTCAACGTGAATTAGTTGTGGCTGCTAAAGTGAGTTGGTGTGTGGTTTTACGTTTATCACGAAATTCCGATATGGAAAAACGCCTCAATCGTCGAGAGCTCGCTTATTTATCTGCAGATGAGTTACGTTCAATGTCGGATAAAGCATTAGGTGCGTTGCGTACAGCAGTGGCGGATAATGAATATCTACGTGATAGTCTAAGAGTGTCGGAAGATAGTCGCAAACCTGAAAATAAAGTGCGGTTCTTTATTGCGGTGTATCAGCATCTACGTGAACGTATTCGCCAAGATATTATTAAAACGGATGATCCAATTGATGCCATTGAACAAATGGAAATTGAGCTTTCTCGTTTAACGGCTGAATTAACTGGCCGTGAGAAAAAATTGGCGATTAGTTCTGAAAGTGTGGCAAATATTATGCGTAAAACCATTCAGCGTGAACAAAACCGTATTCGTATGCTCAATCAAGGCTTACAAAACATTGCGTTTGGTCAGGTAAAATCTGTTCGTTTAGTCGTGAATATTCGTGATACTCATGCCATGTTGTTAGACGCACTTTCTGGTCAGCAAGATGAATATCAAGATTTATTCAACGATAACCGCATCACCTTCTCGGAAGCAATGGCGAAGCTCTATCAACGCATCAATCCACATATTGATATGGGGCAACGCACAGCGCAAACAATTGGTGAAGAATTGTTAGATTACCGTAATTATCTTGAGCTTGAAGTGGAAGTATTCCGTGGTGCTGATGGTTGGTTACGTGCCGAAAGTGGCGCACTTTCTACAGGTGAAGCTATCGGTACAGGTATGTCAATTCTCTTAATGGTTGTTCAAAGTTGGGAAGAAGAAAGCCGCCGAATTCGTGGTAAAGATATTGTGCCTTGTCGCTTGTTGTTCTTAGATGAAGCTGCGCGTTTAGACGGTAAATCTATTTCTACCTTATTCGAACTTTGTGAACGTTTGGATATGCAGTTACTTATCGCTGCGCCAGAAAACATTAGCCCGGAAAAAGGTACAACCTATAAACTCGTACGTAAAATCGCAGGTAATCAAGAGCACGTACACGTTGTTGGTTTACGCGGATTTGGTGCGACAGATTAAAAAATAGAAGGGAAGTGCGGTTAAAATTTTAAGATTTTTTACCGCACTTGAATTATATAAGGAATTTAAATGCACAATCTTATTTTTGCTATTCTTTGCAGCGTAGCGGTTTCAGTTTTACTTAAAATCGCACGTAAAAAAAATATTATTATTGAACAAGCTATCGCATTCAACTACATCACAGCCATCACTTTCAGTTATTTCTTACTCAAACCTGATTTTAAAGGTTTAGAATTTACTGATTACATTGCACAAAGCGAAAACTCACCCATTTTTTTAGCGCTAGGTTTATTGCTACCTAGCGTGTTTATTATTATGTCAAAATCGGTGGAGTTTGCTGGAATTGTACGTTCAGATGCAGCACAACGTCTTTCGTTGTTTCTTCCCATTTTAGCGGCATTTTTAATTTTTCATGAAACATTAAGCCAATCTAAAATCATTGGCGTTGTATTAGCCTTTATTGGTTTATTTTGTTTATTAACTAAGCCAAATCAAGGGCAAAGTGCGGTCAATTTTAAAGGTGTTTTAGGATTAATCGGCGTTTGGTTTGGGTATGGCATTATTGATATTTTATTCAAACAAGTGGCGAAAAGCGGCGGTGCATTTCCTGCAACATTGTTTATTTCCTTCTCGCTTGCAGCTTGTGTCATGTTTATCTATTTATTCTTAAAACGTGTCCAATGGACATCATCAAGTGTAATTGGCGGCATCGCTTTAGGTGTATTGAATTTCTTTAATATTTTATTCTATATAAAAGCACATCAAAGTTTTGCTGGAAATCCGACGCTTGTTTTCGCGGGAATGAATATTGGCGTAATTTGCTTAGGTATGCTAACTGGCGCATTAGTTTTTAAAGAAAAAATCAGTAAGCTAAATTGGCTAGGTATTATTTTTAGTTTATCAGCTATTTTCTGCCTATATTATTTAGATAAAATCATCGTGTAAAAGAGAGTAGTCATGGCAAAAGATTTCAGCTTTTTTATTTACGATTATGAAAGTTTTGGTGTAAATCCAGCAACAGATCGTCCTGCGCAATTTGCGGGTATTCGTACAGATGCTGATTTTAATATCATTGGTGAACCAATAATGTTTTATTGTAAACAAACCAACGATTATTTACCGGCTCCTGACGCCGTAATGGTCACAGGAATTACACCACAAGAATGTAATGAAAAGGGGCTTTCTGAGCCTGAATTTGCCACAAACATCTTAGCCGAATTTTCCCAACCAAATACTTGTGTCATGGGCTATAACAATATTCGCTACGATGATGAAATGACGCGTTATACGTTTTATCGTAATTTCATTGATCCTTATGAATACAGCTGGAAAAACGGAAATTCACGCTGGGATTTGTTAGATTTAGTACGAGCCTGTTATGCCTTGCGTCCAGAAGGGATTAATTGGGCTTATGACGATGATGGAATGCCAAGTTTCCGTTTAGAAAAACTCACTAAAGCAAATGGTATTGAGCATGAAAATGCTCACGATGCCATGGCGGATGTATATGCAACTATTGCTATGGCGAAATTAATTAAAGAAAAACAGCCTAAATTATTCCAATATTTCTTTGAAAACCGAGGTAAAAAAGAAATCGAAAAATTGGTTGATACAGGCTCAATGGCACCTTTAGTGCATGTTTCTGGGATGCTAGGAAATTATCGTGGAAATTGCACTTGGGTTGCACCTTTAGCTTGGCATCCGACAAATCAAAATGCATTAATTGTGTGTGATTTAACTGGCGATATCGATAATTTATTAGCTAAAAGTGCGGACGAATTACGGGCAGATTTATATACCAAAAAATTGGAATTAGAAGAAAGGGGAGTTTCATCCGTTCCGTTAAAGCTTGTGCATATCAATAAATGTCCTATTTTAGCGCCAGCTAAAACCTTGTTGCCAGAAAAAGCAAATCGCTTGGGTATTGATCGACAATTATGCTTGGATAATCTTGCAAAATTACGAGCATCTTTTGATATTCGAGAAAAAGTGGTGGATATTTTTAATGAAGAACGTCAATTTGAATCGAATGATAATGTAGAAACTCAGCTATACAATGGCTTTTTCAGTAATGCTGATAAAAACAATATGTCTATTTTACGTAGTTTACCTGCAGAAAAATTAGCTGAACATGGTTTAGCTTTTGAAGATAAACGTATTCCTGAATTATTATTCCATTATCGAGCGCGCCATTTTTATAAAACCCTCACACGCGCTGAACAAATTAAATGGCAGAAATATCGACAGAATAAACTTGAAAAAAGTGCGGTAGATTTTGAATCAAGTTTGCAACGTTTAGCAGAGGAACATTCAGATAACCCTGAAAAACTATCTTTATTACAACAAGTATATGAATACGGCATAAAATTACTAGGTTAGTCGATACGTTGTCACATTTTGTCAAAAGCACGTTTTAAGAAAAACGTGCTTTTTTTGAGTTTTTTTCTGGGAAGAATTATCCCCAAAATTATTCAGATTTTACGTAGCGTAATCACATAGATTTAGTTTATTTTACCTTTACATTGTCTTTACATTTAAATTCATCCATTCAATAACTCTATAAAATAACACGTTACAACGTGTTACTCAGCCTTATTTTGTCTTGTTTTTCTAGTATCCGTGACTTGTGCATAACTGTGTGATTTATTTAATTCGTAGTTTTCGATAACCTGATAACTAATTTCGCATAATGTTTTTCGGATTATGTTACAATTTGCAGTGCGGTATAATGGCGCAGCACCGCACAAAAATTTACACATAATCCGCCATTATGCGAAATTTTAAGTTATTGAATTTATGTCAAATATTACCATTCAGCATATCACGCCAAGACATTTTTATGAGGCAGTAAAACTTCTCAAACAAACCGAGCATAATATAAGATTTAGCTATGACACGGTTGAAATTCGTTTTGTTTTTGACAGATTGGAAACTGCAAAACAGACTCAAGCCAGATTTGAGAAGATGGAACACTTGGGGGAGTTTTTAAAGGAACTGACAAATTCATCAGTTCCTGTTGATTTAGAAGAATTTATAAAACAATATAGATATCAATCAGGGAAGAAATTTTTCAGATAGCTAATATTTATCTCTATTTATATAAAAATATCCTATAAAAATAAGAAATATCGCTATTCCAAAAATCCATTGCCATAAGTTTTCTCCATACCATGCATACATTCCTTCACGACAAAAATC
This sequence comes from Haemophilus haemolyticus, assembly GCF_003490595.1. GTDB lineage: Bacteria > Pseudomonadota > Gammaproteobacteria > Enterobacterales > Pasteurellaceae > Haemophilus > Haemophilus haemolyticus_L. Next base: position 146,545 of record NZ_QQGY01000004.1, on the reverse strand, counting down.
CAATCCGCCACGGGTTGTCTTTTCTCCTTGTGCAATACATTTATAAGCTCCAGATTTCCAATTTAAAATAGGAACTATCACTCCTATATAAAAGCTAATGGTAGCAGTCAGCCTGGATAATCTTTTCCAATTTTTATCATATGATTTTAACAAGACACAGACTGAACCTATGAGTAATATCCAAAATAGAAATTTGCTAGAAATTAATTGTAGTATAAAGCTTAGTATGTTGTTGGTATTTTGTAGAATATCCATATGAATTTCCTTATATTCCAATGGTTGTTTTTTGTTCAAAAAAGTTCGGGAGTTCTGTAACACCCGAACTTTGGTATCAAATTTGATACTTTTATCGTGTTGGATCTCTTTCTAAAGAATTCATTTCAGCCTCTACTTGTGCTTCTTGTTCATACCTGATTAGAAGAACATCACAAGCGTCTTTATAAAATTCATCTATTAATGTTTCCATTATCTCAGTCCATTTGATTTGTTTTCCTAGCTTGACGCTTAAGTCTATCGCAGCTCGTTCTAATTTTAGCTTTTTTTCAGCTTTTATATTGTATGTAGATCTCATATTTCGAATTTTTGACTTCGTTATTTTTCTTGAGTTTATCAATTTTTGAGTTAAAGTTCAAGTAACTCTTGAACTCAAAAGTTATTTGTGATAAAAATAAATTATTGAGTTTTGGAGTTCAATAGTTATTTCAATGGATTACTTTATTGACTGGTTAGAAATAGAACAAGACTTTGGAATTGATATTCCTGATGAAGTCTTACTTTCTATTTTTGACTTTGGTTTAGTGGGAATTCATTTAGACACTGGTGAAATGCAAAGTGGTATTAAGACGGGAACATATCATCATAAAGGCAGTTATTGCGATGAAGTAAGTTTAAAAATTTCAGGTTCAGTTATTCGCATGGCTGGCAATCCAAGTAGATGGGGACGAGTAGAAAATGTTTTTGGGTTTGATACTGTAGATAGTTGCGTTTCCTGTTTCAATTCAATTCTTTCTTCTCTTAAATTACCAATCTTTACTCGTTGTACTGAAATTTTTTATCGTCAAAGTGAAGATGGCTCTAAAGTTTCTAAATTCTCTAATGGAGCAATTATTAAACGTCTTGATATTACTACAAATAAAGCGGTTGGTAAGGGGAATGAGCGTACTTTTCTAAAAGCCTTATCACAGATGCGTTATAGAAATTCTATTGGCAGACTTCATACAAATGGTTGCACAACTGATTGGCTTAGTGAAAAAGGAAATGCCAATTTAATTTATCCAAGTTGTTATATAAAACATGAAGAAATGCGAGTTCATTCTTATGACAAGATTAAGCGTAAATTTGGTGAAGAATCAAAAGAGTTTAGATATTACAGAAATGTTTATGACTATTGCAGGGAAAATGGCGTAGTCCGTTTTGAGCAAAAATTAAAATCAAGATATTTGCAACGTGAAAATTTATGTTATTGGGGTATTAGTGATTTTTCCAGGCTAGAAAACATACATCAAGGATTTATTGATATGTATAAAAAATTAAATGTTAGCGAAATTAAATTAGAGACCATAGCAGAGCAATTAGTATCGAATGGTGTTGTTGATTCTTTAAGAAAAGCTAACACTTCAGCTTTTTATGCTATGCGTTGGTCTTCTGGTGAAGATTTGAGTAATTTGTCTTCCGCAACATTTAAGCGGCATCGAGCAAATCTTAGAAAAATTGGAATTGATATTGCAACTCCATGTGACATTGAGAAATTCCAGGCCGTTAGAGTTATATCTTGTGAAAACATTATTGTTCGCCCATTTAAAGCACCCGATTTTTATCAGTTCCCAAGTAATGCGCCGAATTTGCGTTTTGCTGTTTAGATTTTGTTTGGTTAGTAGATTAATAAAAATCAATTAGGAGAAAATTATGCGTACTGGTTTTTATATTGTAGGCACTTTAAAAGGTTATAAATCCTTATCTTTTACGAATCGGGAAACTGGAGAAGTAAAAGAGCGCCATAATATGGGGATTCAACTTCAAGAGCCTGATGGTTATGGCGGTTATAACACATCAATTCAAGAAGTTAAGATTGATGATCGTTCTATGAATGATGCGTTAAGAAATACGATTAACCGTTTAAAAGATAAGTTAGTCATGATTCTAGTTTATCCGCGTGAATGGGCTATGGAAAATGGCCGTAAGGGGATTACATATAATTTTGATGAAAGTTCAATTATTGAAGAATTGAAACAATAAACTATTTTGGTTTCTCATTTATGGGCAATGAAATAGAGATTACAACACAATTATGCCAGTCTCAAATAGGCTTAGGTTGTAATAATGTAATTTTGAAAATACCACAGAACGAGGCTATGAAACTTCAATCTGTGGCATTTTCAAGCAATGGAAATCAAAGTTTTTCAACAAAAGATTTTATTCATCATGTTGATAGCTTTGGATTTTCATTTGGTCTAGTGCTTATTTTTTATTTGATAGCTAAATCTGTTGGGGCAGTTTTAGCTATTTTTAAATAAGCGCGTAATTTTAACTCAATATAAGGAGTTTTTTATGTCAAACCTTAAAAAATATCTTGTTTCAGCAGTTGTTTTGGGTTCTTCATTAAGTGCTTTTGCTCAAGGTGAAGCAGCTCAAAAGGTACAAATTGATGTAAATAGTATGCTTGGACAAGTGGATTTTTCTACTGTAATTGCAGGTATTCTTGCTGCCGGTGGTGTTCTTATTGGCCCTCGAATTGCCAAAATTGGTATTAGATTTGTTTTGGGTCTTTTTGGCAAATAATAATAAGGGGATTAACATCCCCTTATATATTTGAGGTGCGTATGTTATGGGATTTAATGTATTTTTTCTTGGAATCATTTGTGGGTTAGTCGTCGTTCTTGGCTTGAACAACTTATAATTATTCTGTTTTTTTCCTTCTTTTGTTGCTCTGCTTTTTCTGTAGATGAGACATTTTCTAACGAAAATAAAACTAAAATAATAGTTAAAGATTTATTAGAGAAGGCTTATAACAGAACCTATAAATTACCGGCAACTACGACACCTTCAAATGTATCAACAATTCAAGAAATCCGTAGAGCAAATGTTTTACGTAGTATCGCCCAAAAAGCTACCAGGGCATCAGGTCTTTTATATTCAAAGCATCCAATCACTGGTTTAGCTGTGACTTTTGGTTTGGGATATTTTACAGATCAGTTAATTGATACAGCTTTTCAGAAATTTACATCGTCATCTAAAGATTCTTTAGGTTTTTATGTTATGGCTAAAAATTCTAAAACAGGAGAACTACAAAAAGTTTATTTAGAAGAAGAGCCATCTTTATTTAATCCAGTATTTGTAAATATTCAAGATAATCAGGTTTTTACTTATGAAGATGCTTATGGTGCTTGTCAATCATCTTCTTATGATGAAACTCTTAATTGTGCGATTAATAAGGTTTTTGATGAAAAATCTAAGAAGGGAAATGTTAGTGAGTTTAAAGTTGTTTCCAAAGATAAATCGCCAATTTATGCTGATGGATTATTAATTAATTATAGCTATAAAGAATGTTTTAGAAATTCATCTAACTGCGTTGCACAAAGATCATTTTTTACAGTTAGGATACTAAAAAAAGGTACAACAATCGTCATCCTCTAAACCTCAAGTTATTTGGTCTGAACAAGTTGTTTCAGAAGACCAAGTTGTTTTACAAGATGATACTAAGATTGCTAATTTTGCAAAAAATGCAGTTTCATTAAATAGCGATGAGTTTACAGATGAAGAAAGAAAAGTAATTTCGAATATAAATCCTAACGATGTAAGAAGTTCTTTTTCTGATCCTTCTCTGAAAGTTAAGGATTTAAACGGTTTTAGATACTCGGAAGATATGTTTGATAATGTTGGCAGAACAAGCAATTCCTTATCGGGAAATAAGTTACAGACAGAATCTAGCGCTACATTAAACAATATTGATTTATCTTCTCCGTCGGTAGATATGCCAGATATAAACCCTCCTACAGCTTATCAGATACTTTCACCTTTCAATGATTTTTTCCCAAGTTTAAAAAATTTTGAAATTCAGGAAAGAGAGATTCAATGTCCTGTTTGGAGTGGATATATTCCATATATTGAATCTAATGTCACTTTAGATGGGCATTGTGACTACATAGAAAAAAATAAAAATATTATCTCTTCCTTAATGTTGTTGATTTGGGGAATTGTTGCTTTAAGAGTTTTATTGAGTGCCTAAGGAGAATTGTTTATGTATGGGGTTATATTTGCTGCTTTATCTTCATTAATGAAATTTTTGGTTAGGGGAGTGATTGTAAAATTCTTTATATTTTTTGCTTTATTCTATGTTACAACAGAATTTGTTCCTGTAATTATAGAACTCTTTTTGCCTAAAAATATTCCAAATATTAAAGAATTATTCAATGCATTGCCTAATTCTATTCTTTATTTTTTATACATTCTTAAAGTTCCAACTGGAATAAGCCTGTTTATTTCGGCTTTACTTTCTCGTTTCATCATACGCAGATTGCCAATTATTGGTTAAGGGGATTATATGGCTATTTCTGCTTATGTTGGATTACCTGGGCATGGTAAATCTTATGAAGTGGTGAAATCTGTGATTATTCCGTCAATTTCATCAAGTCGTAGAGTTGTATCAAATATTTATGGTTTAAATAAGAAATTAATAGAAGAATTTTGTTTATCAAAAAATAAAAAGTTATCTCCTGAAAATTTAGGGGAATTAGTTGTAGTAGATAATGATGCTTGCTTAAGTGAGAATTTTTATCCTTATAAAAATGCGATAGATAACAATATTGAAACGTTCTGTAAACCAGGTGATTTAATTATCATTGATGAGGCTTGGCGCTTTTTCCCTAAAAAAGAAAAGATTAGCGATAATCACTTTTCCTTTTTATCTGAACACCGTCATTTTACTGATGATAAGGGTATTTCTTGTGATTTTGTCATTCTTAATCAAGACTTAACCAATTTACAAAATTTACAAAAAGAACTGGTAGAGCGTATTGAAACCACGTTTAAGATGACAAAACTTGTCGCTGCTGGATTAAAAAGCCGTTATAGAGTAGATGTATTTTCAGGTAATAAATGTTGGAAAACATCAAAGACAGCAAGTTATCAGGAAAAATATGATAAAGATATTTTTCCTCTTTATAAAAGTTATGAAACCGAGAATGGTCGAGAATTAGTTACAGATAAAAGACAGAATGCATTAAACAAATCTAGCATTAAGTATTTTGCCATTCTTTCTGTGCTTATTTTTGGTTTTTCAGTATATAAATTGATTAATTTTTTTCATCCATCAGATTCGAATACCTCTCAAACGGAACAAACAATACAAGAAAATAGTGAAGTAAATTCAGTATCGCAACCTAGTAATCAGTTGCCGATTCAAATAGTACCGCCTTTATCAACACAATGGCGAATTACTAGTGAGCTGCAAAAGTCAGGAAAAAATTTTGTGGTCTTAGCTGATAACCAGGGAAATTTGCGTTTAGAGCCTCGTTCTAGCTTTAATTTTACTGGCCGAATGTTAGAAGGAATTATTGATAATCAGCGCGTTAATTATTATTCAGGAGTTAAACAATGAAATTACAACGTAACATTTTATATCTGTTTTCTTTATTTGTTTTTGGATATGCACAAGCAAAAAATGTAGATTTTAAATTGGAATCAGTGCCATTACCTAAAGCGGTAGGAATGATTTATGACGAGGTTCTAGAAAAGCCTTATATGCTTGATCCCAAATTGGCGGCTGATACACGATTAATTAGTTTTCATACCACTGAAAATCAGGATTTTAATCAGTTTATTATACGTTATTTTGAAAATATGAATGTAAAAGTATATGAGAAGAATGGAGTAGTTTATCTTGCTCATATTGAGCCAAAACCTGCAAAAATTATTAAAAAAAGTTTTGTTTATAATCCAATTCATAGAGATACAGAGTATCTTGCACAATTTCTTCAAGGTGAAGGGCAGGTGTCTGCAAGTGGAGATAAACTTGTTTATTATGGAACGGTTGAGGATATTTCAAGAATAAAATCAGTTTTGCAATCTGTTGATACACCAAGTCGGGAAGTGGCTGTGACTGGTTATGTTTTTGAAGTACAAGATGTTGCTAAGGAAGGTAGCGGCATTAATTTGTTAGCTAAATTACTTTCAGGAAAGCTTGGAATTGACATTGGATATAAACAAAATTATGAAAATTTTATTACAGTAAATGCGGGCAACCTAGATGCTATGATTGAGTTGTTTCGCACAGATGAACGTTTTCAAGTTGTGAGCTCTCCAACGTTACGAGTTAAATCAGGGTCAAAAGGTAATTTTTCAGTTGGTTCAGATGTTCCTGTATTGTCAAATGTTACTTATCAAGATGGGCGTCCAGTGCAGTCTATAGAGTATCGTTCTTCAGGTGTTATTTTTGATATTCAACCAACAATAAAAAGCAACGCAATAGATTTAAAAATTAATCAGCAGCTCTCTAATTTTGTGAAAACAGATACGGGCGTAAATCAATCTCCAACATTGATAAAACGAGATATTGTGACGGATGTAACCGTTAAAAGTGGTGATGTAATTGTTTTAGGAGGATTAGCCGAGAATAAATTGACGGAAGGAGAAACAGGTTTTTCATTTTTGCCTAAAGGTATCTTAACTGGAAAATCTAAATCGAATATAAAAACTGATATAGTTATTTTGTTACAAGTGAAGATGATTTGATGTAAAGGCCGCAAAGGGTAAAGGCGTTATACGCCTGCGCTTTGCGGCTTTTACATATACATAACAATGGGAGATTTAATATGTCTATATCTGTTGGATTAGATAGAAATTTTGTAAGGTTTTTACCATTTATAAATGGTTTATCAAAAGATGAATATAGAAACTCATTAATTGAGAATGATAGCGTCACACCTGAGATTTTAGAGAAGGAATTATCAATATATGATTATATTGATAAAAGGTATTCTAATGCCTTAAAACAAGCTAGGGAAGATGATGTATTATTTGAATTTGTTAGACCTATGCAAATTTTTTTAGGATTTGAATATTGTTTTAGGTGAAACTGATGAGGCGACTATAATACAGATATCTAAGCGTTTAGATAGAATTGAAAAAGAAGAAGAAAATCGGCTTAAAAATGAAAAACTGCGTAAGAAACAGAAAAAAATGAAAAGAAAACTTAAAGTAAAAAATAGACGAAAGTAAGTCTTTTCTGATATGGTTCATCAGCACTATAGTTTTATGTAATTTATTTTTGGCTTGCCAAAAATGCAGGGCGAAGGCTTGCAGCCCGGTAAACAATGCTCGATGTTATTCGGGCATTTTTAATTTTTGCGCGCGGTTAATTTTAAGCGAGTGATGAAAATAACTCGCCCCTGCAGAAACAATAGCGATATAAAACTACGCACAAAACGCAATGAAAAATGCGTTAATCATCTTTACATTTCCTTGACACTTCAACTAAACCATTCAATAAAACGATAAAGTGTCGCGTTACAACGTGTTATCTAGCCTTATTTTGTCTTGTTTTGCTAGTACCTGTGACTTGTGCATAACTGTGTGATTTATTTAATCAGTAGTCTTCGCTAACCTGATAACTAATTTCGCATAATGTATATTATGTTAAATTAAATGGATGAGAAAGTAACTTTCGTGGGGTGATCAAAAAGGGATACTCCGCTTCTTCTCCATTTAAAAGTTAAAGCAATAATATTTAATTCTGGATTTTGATTACGCTAGGTGAAATCTGAATAAATTGACAGAAGATTTGCTAGTAGATTTAACATCTTTAGTTTTAATTGTGACATTGTAATTATTTTATGCACCTAGATTATTCAAATGAGAATAATTGTTTTTAATTTTTCTTTTTAAAATTAATTGGTTATATGAGTTTTATTTTAATAAAAAACTTGCAATTCTCATTTGTGAGTTTAAAATGAGAATTGCAAGTCAAGTTTTATTGCACTTTATCAATCAAATGGAAAGGAATTAGTTATGCTTAATCAAATCATCACAAACAAGCTGAATGACCAAATAAATTTAGAGTTCTACTCTTCTAATGTATATTTACAAATGAGTGCATGGTGCTCAATTCATGGCTATGAAGGTGCTGCGGCATTTTTACTTCGTCATGCAGATGAAGAATTAGAACATATGCAAAAATTGTTCAATTATGTAAGTGAAACTAGCGGTATGCCGCTTCTAGGAAAAATCGATGCACCTAAACATGATTATTCTTCATTAAGAGAAGTATTTGAAACAACTTTAGAACATGAAAAATTAGTAACTTCCAAAATCAATGAATTAGTTGAAGTTACTTTTGAAAATAAAGACTACTCTACTTTTAACTTCTTACAATGGTATGTAGCAGAACAGCATGAAGAAGAAAAATTATTTAGTGGAATTATTGACAGATTTAACCTTGTTGGCGAAGACGGTAAAGCGTTGTTCTTTATTGATCGTGAGTTAGCAACTTTATAATAGATAGGAGAAATAAAATGTTATCAGCAAATGTAGTGAAACTATTAAACGACCAAATGAACTTGGAATTTTATTCTTCTAATTTATATCTACAAATGAGTGCTTGGTGCGAGCAAAAAGGTTTTGAAGGGGCTGCAAAATTTTTATCAGCTCACGCAGCTGAAGAAATGCAACATATGCGTAAATTATTCACTTATTTAAATGAGACAGGCTCAGTTGCTCTAATTTCTGCAATTGAAGCCCCATCACACGAATATAAATCATTAAAAGAAGTGATTGAAATTACCTATGAACATGAGAAATTGATTACCAGTAAAATAAATGAATTAGTAGGTAAAACTTTTGAAGAGAAAGACTACTCTGCATTTAATTTCCTACAATGGTATGTAGCAGAACAACATGAAGAAGAAAAATTATTCAGTGGTATCTTGGATAAATTAAATCTTCTTGGCGAAGATGGTAAAGGTTTATTCTTAGTTGATAAAGATTTAGGTAATCTTGCTACTGAAGCTTAGTCTAAGAGCATAAAGTATTTATAAGCCTAGTATTACACTAGGCTTATTTTTTATTTGAGATATGGATTTTATAAAGAAAAACCCTGTATAAAATTATGCGGGGTTAAAATTATTGTGGTGCCTAGAAGAGTGTTGGTTAAAGCTACGAAATCTCCTCGTAGCTTTTCTTTTTCAATACAGCAGGGATAAACAACAAATCAATTTTTAAAAAAATTAAAGATAATATTTTACTTGTACGCCACCATTTTCTTTTCTATTTCATGATTGCAACAATTGCATTTTTACCAAGTCAGCTATCAACTCACCAAAGGATATTTAACTTCTATGAAGTAAATATAATGTTTGATGCCGCTTTATTTTCCATTTTATATTCTCTTATGAGCATCATATATTTTGTGATTAACTTCCTCGCCATACAAAAACTAAATTTTGATATTGCTGAACGAATAATGAAAGAAAACAATTAGTTTAAACCGCCCTAGTGGCGGTTTTCTTTTATATCGATGAAACGAATTTCGTCGACATTCAAATAAAAATCAGAAAGTAAAAGCCATACTATACAGTACGGCTTATTTTTACTAGAAATGTTTCCACTCTAAACCTTGAGTATCAAAGGTAAATTGAGCTGATCCATAATCATAAATTGAAAACTCAACAACCATTTTGTTAGCACTTTTTAGTTTATTCATAAATTTCTTCATATTTTCCTTTCCGCTAAGAAATAATAGATCATTAGGGCCAGTTTCTGATTCGCTCACTGCATACTTCTCTATATTTCCATCATTAAATTTTACTGAAATATTACAACCTCTAATTCGGCAAGAAAACTGCCCCTTAGATAAGAAAAACATCACATCATTCCCATACTCACTATGCTTACGTAACATTAGAGTAACTATTGTTCCTCCCTCATAAGGAAATGGTAGATCAATAGTATTATTAGATTGTTTAGACGCAAAATAAGATGTTTTATCTCTCATCTCATCTTTGGTTTCTCTGTATTGCCAAGATAAAAGTTCAGCTTTTAGCTTAGCCGATTCATCATCTAATTTTTGCTGTACCTCTTTCTCGGTTTGAGAAGGCGATTTTAGAAATAATGCATCATAACATTCAAGGCGTTTAGCATTATCTTCTATCTTAGAACAGCTTTCTCCTGTTTCAGTCGCAAAAGCAAAAGTAGGCAAACAACATAAAATAAAGAGCGATTTTTTCATATAACCTCCATAGGAATTTTATCTATTCTCCCTTAAAAAGAATTTTTAATCAGTGATCAAACTCACAAATCTTAACATGAAATGATCAAAAAATAAGCAATTGAGTGAGTATCTTAAAGTTGAACTTCATTGCAAATTATATATTTGTAAAGATTTCTTTATTTCTTTATTTCTTTATTTCTTTATTTCTTTATTTCTTTATAAATTATTCTTTAAAAACACTTTACTAAATATAAAGTTTTATTTGCTATCTCCCCATTAAAACTAGATACACAAGGCTGCAAAGAATTGGGCTGACGCTAAACGCCATACCGCAGTACAAAAGAATAGGTCGATCAACAAAATTCTCGTCCGCGCTATATCGCAGGCGAAGTTGTTCGTTGGGGGCGGATCAATGCTAAACGTATTAACTAGTCAAGTAATTCAGCTACCTCCGCCATATCAGGCGGCATAATAGACATTTTGTAAAATCGAAATATCTTTTGCCCAGATATTTTGGCTAACGTCATCACATCTACTTTTTTAGATAGTCTAGTCAATGCCTCGCGCCGTGTGTCGTGAAAATGCAGATATTCTCGCTCGGCAAGTTTTTTGAGTTTTCGGAATGTTGCATCAAGCACACTAGACTTAATATCAAAACACAATCCCTCATCCCCTATCTCACCTTTTAACCGCTCTAAAATAGCGATTGCATTTTTAGTCAATGGCACGGTTCTTGATGTACCGTTTTTTGTCATAGGCAAAAATGCAGTACGCTTCTCAAAATTTACATTATCCCAACTAAGACCACAAATCTCCCCTGCTCTCATTGCGGTTTCAACAGCAAACAACATTGCCGCAGCCGTTCTCGCCTTGGCTGTTTTGAGCGTATCAGTGTATCCACTGATAGCAACAATGGCATTAATATCTTCTTCCGTTACTCGTTGAGTACGTGGCTTTCCCTTTTCTGGTAATTGTATGCCGACCATTGGGCTTTTTTGTATATACCCCCATCGCTCAAGAGCAATTTTGAATATATGACCTATCGTAGATAATTCGCGGCGCACACTTTCACTTTTTACCGACTCCAATCGCTCCGCAATCCAATCCTCAATATCCCTCCGACTCACATCAGATATATATTTATCCGTAACTGGATGGCGCAAAAAGCGATTTAGTCGATTAAATTCGTGCTTTTCGCCACGTTTTGTTGGCGTAATTTCGCTAAGATACCGCTTAATGACATCGGAAAATAATGTATCAGGTTGCAATCCTTGCGACTGCAATTCCATTTTCTTTTCTTCCTCTGCGCCCCATAATGTGGCCTCTGCTTTTGTTGCGCAGGTTTTGGATTTGCGCACACCGTTTTTATAGATTTCTACCCGCCATTTATCACCACGCTTGCGAATTGTTGCCATTTTTTTGCTCCTATTTTTGCTAGGGTACGTCAAAATTTAAAGGTTAGTTGGCGTAATTTTGGCGTAATCGATGCATAAAAATATATAAAAATACTTAAAAAATGGCAATATTTGAGGTTGGAATTGCTGAGGGGTTTATGGTGGATGTGAGCGTAAAGTATTGATTTTACTGGTTGAAATGCATAAAAGAAAAACCCCTGACCAATGGTCAAGGGTTTGTATGTGGTGCCTAGGGTCGGACTCGAACCGACACGTTTATTCAACGGCGGATTTTGAATCCGCTGCGTCTACCAATTTCGCCACCCAGGCTTAATGGTGTTGAATTATACGTATATATAAATGTGTGACAAGTAAAATTTTTTAGAAATAATCCATTTGTTTTAAAAATAATCAAAGGATTTTCTGTTTTTTAAAAATATCGCCAAACAAATGCAATAACTAAGATACATAACATGATTAAAATCTGAATCAGTCGTTTTTTTGTTAATTTTTCTGCTGCCATAATGCTTTACTCTTCTTAAAATGACTATTTAGTGGTATAATTATTGAGTTAGATCAATTTTACACTAATTTTTCGAAATATTTGAGGCTTACATGAAAAATTTCGTTGCAGAAACCAAGGCAGGACGCCGGGTTCAATCGGGAGGTTGTGCTATTCATTGCCAGGATTGCAGTATTAGTCAACTTTGTATTCCTTTTACGCTGAACGAACATGAATTAGATCAGCTTGATAATATTATCGAACGAAAGAAACCTATCCAAAAATCACAAGTTCTTTTTAAAGCAGGTGATTCCCTCAATTCAATTTATGCAATTCGCTCTGGTACGATTAAAAGCTACACCATTAGCGAATCTGGCGAAGAACAAATCACTTCATTTCATTTACCTGGTGATTTAGTTGGCTTTGATGCCATTACTCAAATGCAACATCCTAGTTTTGCTCAAGCTTTAGAAACCGCAATGGTATGTGAAATTCCCTATGATATTTTGGATGACTTAGCTGGTAAAATGCCAAAATTACGCCAACAAATTTTGCGTTTAATGAGTAATGAAATTAAAAGTGATCAAGAAATGATTTTGTTACTGTCTAAAATGAATGCTGAAGAACGTTTGGCTGCTTTTATTCATAATCTTTCGAAACGATACTCTGCTCGTGGTTTTTCAGCTAAAGAATTCCGCTTAACGATGACGCGTGGTGATATCGGTAACTATCTAGGTTTAACAGTTGAAACTATCAGTCGATTATTGGGACGCTTTCAAAAACTAGGCGTTCTTACAGTGCAAGGAAAATATATTACAATTAATGATCTCAATGCGTTAATTGAATTAACTGGCACGAATAAAACCAAAATAACATTAGTTGAATAATTTTTAAGGTGTGAATTTCACGCCTTTTTTGTATTCATTAAAAATAAATTTTGCACTAGATCACCTTTTTGAAAATCGAACCTTGCCATTCAAAAGATTCTTTCTTATTCTATGGTGAATTTTGGAGGTTGTTATGAAATTTAAAAATATCCTGGTTGTTCTCAATCCTGAAAATGAAAAACAATATGCTATTGCGCGTGCCGTGCGTTTGGTGAAAGAACAAAAAAATGAAACTAAGGTAAAAATCACCGCACTTTTGTCTGTATATGATTTATCTTATGAAATGTCGGCTTTACTTTCTTCTGAAGAACGTTCAGAAATGCATCAACAAGTAATCGAAAAACATCGACACGCGGTTCAATATTACTTAGATAAATATGCAGATCCTGAAATTGAATTGCAATCTCACATTGTTTGGAATAGCAACGAAGCTGAGGCGATTAAAGAAGAAGTCGAAGGCAATAGTTATGATCTTGTGGTGAAATATACTAAAGATGAAGAAAGTTTTACTTCACTTATTTTTACGCCAGTGGATTGGCAGCTTCTTCGTAAATGCCCAGTTCCTGTTTTGATGGTTCGCGATGGCGATTGGAAACATCAGCGCCGTATTCTTGTAGCAGTAAATGTTTCTGGTGAGCAAGACTATCAAGATGAATTTAATCAAGAACTAGTGGAAACAGGCATGTCACTCGCTGAAAATTTAAATCGTGGTAATGTTCACTTAGTTGCAGCCTACCCTTCTGCTCCAATCAATATGGCGATTGATTTACCAGAATTTAATACTTCAGGCTACGAAAACGGTATTCGTGGCCAACATCTCATTAATATGAAAGCATTGCGTCAAAAATTTGGTATTAGTGAAGACCATACTCATGTGCGTGAAGGTTTCCCTGAAGAAGTGATTCCTGAAGTCGCAAAAGAAATTGAAGCTGAGTTAGTAATTTTAGGTACAGTTGGCCGTACAGGTTTATCTGCTGCATTATTGGGCAATACAGCGGAACATGTGATCAGTAAATTAAGTTGTAATTTATTAGGCATTAAGCCATCTAAAAAAGACGATTAATAACAGCCATCTACATTTAGAAATTCCCTAAGTACTAAGTATTTAGGGAATTTTTTATGTACTTTATATAGATTTTTTGTGATCTAGATCACAAATATTAAATTTTCTCTAAATCACCATTTAAATGATAGTTATTTTCATTTAATATTCGTGCTCATTTTATAAATGCTCACTCTATTTTTTATTAAAGAAAGGTATGAAAAAAACATTAATTGCAAGTTTATTGGTTTTAGCTGGTGCAGCGCAAGCTCATGAAGTTTGGGTTCAAGCGCCTGCAAAATTGGCATCTGGTTCTGTATTAAAAGCAGAATTAGCTTATGGAGACTACCCTTACGTAGAAAAAATTCCTGAAGCGCGTTTAAAAATTTTTGCACCAATGGAAATTATTCGTCAAGATGGTGAAAAACAAACCTTAGTTCAAAAAGGGGAAAACTATCAATATCAATCAGAGAAAGCATTGTCTGATGGTTCTTATTGGGTGACAGCGACTTATAAACCAACTTTTTGGTCACAAAATGCTGAAGGTTGGAAAATGGATAATCTGAAAGGATTAGAAAATCCAACTTATTGCGAACAAACTCAAATGTTTGGTAAAAGTCTTGTTACAGTTGGTAAAAAACCATTAAATGCAGAAATGGCAATGACAAGAGTAGGTTTACCGCTTGAAATTGTTCCTTTGCGTGATCCAAGCAAAGTGAAATCAGGCGAACCTTTCCCTGTTCAAATTTTCTATCAAGATCAGCCATTAGCGGGAGAAACTGTAATTGCAACTGCTGATACTATTGTCGTGAAAGATCTTGAAGCAAGTACAAGCCATCGTGAACCACAAGGTTTTTCAGGTAAAACAGATAGTCAAGGACGCGTGAATATCATTCCATTAATTGATGGTATTTGGAAAATTAAAGTTATTCATAAAACACCATTTGCAGATCAACAAATTTGTCAGCAATCTGCAAGCTATAGCACATTAATTTTACCTGTTGGTAAAGTATTAGCTAAATTACCACCAAAACCAGAACACCATCATCATTAATGTTGAAAGTGCGGTGGAATTTCACCGCACTTTTTGCTTTTATTTTCCATTCTTTTTCTTCAAATTTCTTCATAAACTCCTATATTTTTTTGTACTAGTGTAGTAGTATAAAAATATCGTAAATAAAAAGGAGAGAATGATGTCTAAAATTGCCCTTATTACTGGTGCTACTGCAGGATTTGGTACTGCAATCTGTAGAACGCTTATTCAAGCTGGATATTTTGTAATTGGTACTGGCCGTCGTACCGAACGTTTAACTTCACTGAAAGCTGAATTGGGTGAGAAATTTCTGCCTCTTGCTTTCGATATATCTGATCGACTAGCCACTCAAGAAGCAATCAAATCTTTGCCTACACAATGGAAAAATATTGATTTACTCGTTAATAACGCAGGATTGGCTCTTGGCTTAGAATCTGCCGATAAAGCGAATCTTGATGATTGGGAACAAATGATTGATACCAATATTAAAGGATTGGTGAATATTACTCGATTTGTTTTACCTCAAATGGTTGAAAGAAATACGGGCCATATTATTAATTTAAGTTCAATTGCAGGCACCTACCCTTACCCAGGCGGTAACGTATATGGCGGTACAAAGGCTTTTGTGACACAGTTCAGCTTAAATTTACGTGCAGATTTGGCGGGTAAAAATATCCGTGTTACTAGCGTAGAACCTGGGCTTTGTGGCGGTACAGAATTTTCTAATGTGCGCTTTAAAGGTGATAATGAACGAGCAGAAAAACTCTATGAAAATGTGCAATACGTTACGCCACAAGATATTGCGAATATGGTTTTATGGCTCAATCAGCAACCAGAACACGTTAATATTAATCGCATTGAAGTGATGCCAACAGCACAAACTTTTGCACCACTGAATGTGGCAAGAAATTCAAATTAAAATAATAAGGAAACACAATGTCAGAAACTCTTTTAAATCCCTATTTTGGCGAGTTTGGTGGTATGTATGTACCAGAAATACTTGTTCCAGTGCTTAAACAGCTTGAGAAAGCCTTTGTAGAAGCGAAAGACGATCCTGAATTCCAACGTGAATTTCAAGATTTACTCAAAAATTATGCGGGAAGACCGACCGCACTTACCCTTTGTCGAAACTTAACAAAAGGTACTAAAGCGAAAATTTATCTTAAACGTGAAGATTTATTACACGGTGGCGCTCATAAAACCAATCAAGTTTTAGGACAAATTTTATTAGCTAAACGTATGGGCAAAACGCGTATTATTGCCGAAACTGGTGCGGGTCAGCATGGTGTTGCGACAGCCCTTGCTTGTGCTATGTTAGATATGCCATGCCGTATTTATATGGGCGCAAAAGATGTTGAGCGTCAATCGCCGAATGTATTTCGTATGCGTTTAATGGGTGTGGAAGTGATTCCTGTACAAAAAGGCTCTTGCTCTTTAAAAGACGCTTGTTGTGAAGCTATGCGTGATTGGTCAGCAAACTATGAAACTACCCATTATTTACTTGGAACCGCTGCAGGCCCTCACCCCTTCCCGACGATTGTGAGAGAATTTCAAAAGATGATTGGGATTGAGACGAAACGTCAAATTCTCGAACGAGAAGGTCGTTTACCTGATGCAGTTATTGCTGCTGTTGGCGGTGGTTCTAACGCAATTGGTATGTTTACTGATTTTATTGATGAACCAAATGTGCGTTTGATTGGTGTTGAACCAGCGGGTAAAGGTATTGAAAGCGGTGAACATGGCGCACCATTAGGTCATGCAAAAGTTGGTATTTATTTCGGGATGAAATCCCCTTTAATGCAGACTAAAGATGGCCAAGTAGAAGAATCCTACTCTGTTTCAGCCGGATTAGACTTCCCTTCTGTTGGGCCTCAACATGCTTATTTACAAAGTATTGGACGAGCAGAATATCCAAGTATTACCGATAATGAAGCATTGAATGCTTTCCAAGAGTTAGCTAAACATGAAGGCATTATTCCAGCATTAGAAAGCTCACACGCTCTTGCTCAAGCCTTAAAAATGATTCATCAAGAACCTAACAAAGAACAAATTTTAGTTGTGAATCTATCTGGTCGTGGCGATAAAGATATTTTCACCGTAGATAAAATTTTGACAGAAAAAGGAATGAAATAATGAGCCGTTTTGAAACTCAATTTGCTGCGCTTAAAGCAAAAAATGAAGGGGCGTTTGTTCCTTTCGTCACCTTATGTGACCCTACTTTTGACCACTCTTTTGACATTATTTGTACGCTTGTGGATAACGGTGCGGATGCTTTAGAGCTTGGTTTTCCTTTTTCCGATCCGCTACTTGATGGCCCTGTGATCCAAGCTGCGAATAATCGTGCTTTAACTGCGGGCCATAGTACTGAAGATAGCTTTAAGTTATTAGAAAAAGTGCGGTCAAAATATCCAGAGATTCCGATTAGCTTATTACTTTGTGCCAATTTAATTTTTGCCAAAGGTCTAGATGTTTTTTATCAACGTTGTGCAGAAGTCGGTGTTGATGCAGTGCTTGTAGCAGATATTCCGTTACTCGAAAAAGAAGATTATGTACAAGCGGCTAAAAAACATGGCATTCAACCGGTATTTATTTGCCCGCCAAATGCGGACGAGAAAACGATCCAAGGTGTAGCACAAAATAGCGAAGGATATACCTATTTAGTTTCACGCGCAGGCGTAACCAGTGCTGAAAATCAAGCCCACGCAGCGAATTTAGATACCCTTGTAGAACAGCTTAAGGCTCATAATGCTCCACCAATTTTACAAGGCTTCGGCATTGCTCAACCAGAGCAAGTTAAAGAAGCGTTGTCTTTGGGGGCTGCGGGTGCAATTTCAGGTTCGGCAACGGTGAAAATTATTGAGCGAAATTTAGATAATCACGAGCAATGTTTAACTGAATTAGCTGAATTTGTTCAAGCAATGAAAGCAGCAACAAAATAAGCAAAAAAGAACCCGCACTTGTGGCGGGTTTCTTTTATCGGGAAAATTAAAAATTTAATACTTTGTCAGCTTCCATAGTCCAATCTGCCAGCTCTGCTAACGTGCCGATTTCCACACCCTCCGCCAACGGTAATTCAGTGATACCACGAGCATTTGTACAGGTTTTACAAAGTTTAATTGTTGCCCCTTGTGCTGTTAAAATTTCCAACATTTGTTGTAAATGATACCCTTCTGCTGGATTTTGTTTTGCTAAACCGCCAGTTACCGCATCAGACATTAAAAATACTTTTAAATTAACCGCACTTTTATGCTGCTCTTGCAACTGTAACGCCAAACGTAATGCACTAAAAAAATGCTCATCACCATAAGGGGATGAATGGATAATAAATAGAATATTTTGCATACTCTTCTCCTTAATTTCCTGGGTATTAATAACCTTGCTGATAAATTCCTTCCAACAATTTCACTGAAAGTAAGGCGAGATTAAACCGTTGTTCATCTGCCACAGACCAAAATTCTACGCCATTTTCTACCGCACTTATTTGACTTAAATGAAGTTTTACTGATTCTTCGCCATTTTCTTGTTCTCCATTAAGCACAGGCGTAATTAATGTTTCTTCTAAAGCGACAAGCTCGCTATTTTGAGGCTGATAGTCGAAATCATAATCTGAAAGTGCGGTGACTTTTTGCGCCAATCCATAAAATACAGGCACTTGGATTGCGTGGAATGTAGCACGATCTAATTGCGGAAAAATTCCTTGTAATTGAGTCGATAAACTAGGTGTTTGATGCGGATAGACATCAAATGCTAAGCGAGTTTCTTCTTCATCCAATGGAATACCATTTAATAAACGGGCTGTTTGTCCGGCAAGTTTAGTCACGGTTTCTGCATCCGTATAAGAAGCCGGTAATAAAGAGGTGACAAACACTTGATTAAGATTCGTTTCTTGTAAAATTGGGGCAAGCGTTAAAGCTAGTTGGCTTACTTGTGGATCAGGCAAGCTAACAATGTTACGTTGTCTCAGTTCCAATAATTGTGATTCATTTACCGTTGGGACAACAACGGGCACATCCGAAAGTGCACTACAAACGCCTAACATATCAATGACAATACAACCCTGCTCTGCTGCTTGCGCAATATGGGAAACTTGCTCGAGTTTTCCTGCAAAAAAGACATAATTAAAATCAGCCCATTCAACTTCATTTGGCGAAAGTTGTTCAACGCCTTTATTACGAAAACGAATATTTTGTTCTTCTTCAAAAGGTGTTATTTCAACAATAGAAGCGTTACTAATATCAAGCGCACTTTGTTCTAAACGCTCTACAATTTTTTCACTTAATTCAAATTCTGCTGCTATCGCAATATTTAAGGTTGCGTCCATTTTTCTCTCCGCTGTAAAATAATCGACATTATTTTACACCAAAACCAGGAACGAAATAATGACACCTGCAATTGATTTACTTAAAAAACAAAAAATTCCATTTATCTTGCACACTTATGATCATGATCCGACCAATCAACATTTTGGTGATGAAGCTGCGGAGAAATTAGGTATTGATCCTAACCGCTCTTTTAAAACGTTACTTGTGGCGGAAAATGGCGATCAGAAAAAACTCGCTTGCTTTGTGCTTGCAACGGCCAATATGCTGAATTTAAAGAAAGCGGCAAAATCTATCGGTGTTAAAAAAGTAGAAATGGCGGATAAAGATGTGGCGCAAAAAAGCACAGGTTATCTTGTAGGGGGAATTAGCCCGCTCGGTCAAAAGAAACGCGTGAAAACGGTGATAAATTCCACCGCACTTGAGTTTGAAACGATTTATGTTTCAGGCGGAAAACGTGGGCTAAGCGTAGAAATTGCGCCACAAGATTTAGCAAAAGTATTAAGTGCAGAATTTACTGATATTGTTGATGAATAACTGATGGATTTATAAATTTAAAGGCGGATTCATTCCGCCTTTTGACTACTTTAACTCTTCCAATAATTTACCCAATCCACTCTGGCGTCTCACTGTTTGGCGAATTGCTGTTTTCCATATTTTTTCATCGGCAAATACAGTGAGTTCTTTTTTCGCACGAGTTACGCCCGTGAAAACTAATTCTCGCGACAATACTGGATTCACTTCTGTTGGAAGCACCATGACGGTGTGTTCAAATTCGGAACCTTGAGATTTATGAATCGTCATCATAAAAGCGAGTTCATGTGCTGGAATTCGGCTTGTCAGCACTTCTCGATTGCCAAACCATACTTTACCATTTGCCAAGCACAATCCAATATCGCCGTTATAAAGGCGAACGTTATGATCATTTTCAGTAATCATAATTGGCTTGCCGATATACCAATCTTGTTCATTACGGAACCAGAGAAATTTTTCCTCTCGCAACGCTAACGCGATTTCTTTATTGAGATTTTCAACACCTAAATCGTTATTACGAAGTGCGGTTAAAAATCTCACAGAATTAAACTGCGCTTGAATAGCCTCGGCATAGGAAATGCCTTGTTCATTTTTAGCGTTAGGATCAATTTTTTGTTTGCGTAAATCATCCAACATTTTTAAGAAAGTGCGGTAATTTTCCACCGCACTTTTCACCACTTGATTGACCGCATCGCCTTCATCATTTAAGGCATTAAAGTGCACTTCTTGCGGATAATGTTGAAATAACCCAAGGCTATCGTCTGCTCTGCCTTTTTGAATGAATTCAGCCAACTTGCCAATGCCTGAATCTTTATCAAAACGGCGGCTTTCTGTTAGATGGCATAAACAATCACGTATTGGATTTGAACAATCAGCACCTTTTACTTCGTAGCCTGTTGTTGCTTGTAAATACGCAGCTTGTTCATGACTATAAGGTTGATTAACAAATTGAGCCAATTCCCCCAACACAGCCCCTGCCTCAACAGAGGCTAATTGCGCCTGATCGCCTAATAAAATTAATCGGGTTTCAGGCTTTAAGGCATTGATCAGTTTTGCCATCATTGGCAAATCAATCATTGATGTTTCATCGACAACTAACACATCTAACTGCAAAGGATTATGACTGTTATAGCGCGTGTAATCATTAAAGGCATTCACGCCCAGTAAACTATGCAAGGTACTGGCTTTTTGTGGAATCGCATTGAAAAGTGAATCGGATAAATTCATTTTTTCTTGCATAAAACCTAACGCATTTTTAATTGATTCTTCCAAACGAGAGGCGGCCTTGCCAGTCGGCGCAACCAATTTGATATGTAATTTACAATCAAATAATTCTTGTAGAACAAGCAATAAACGCGTAACTGTGGTGGTTTTTCCTGTTCCTGGGCCGCCTGTAATAATCGAAAATGGACTTTTAATCGCTGTTGCCACAGCCACTTTTTGCCAATCTGTTTTTTCCTGTTTTTCAGGGAAATATTTATCCAATTTTTGACGAATTTCATCATAAGAAAAGGCTAAAGTGCGGTTATTTTTTAAGGTGTTTTTTATATATTGTGCGATGCGATATTCATCTTGCCAAGCGCGATAAAAAT
The DNA here is from genome assembly GCF_003490595.1 of Haemophilus haemolyticus. Lineage (GTDB taxonomy): Bacteria > Pseudomonadota > Gammaproteobacteria > Enterobacterales > Pasteurellaceae > Haemophilus > Haemophilus haemolyticus_L. The sequence goes on along the minus strand of NZ_QQGY01000004.1, from coordinate 125,041 downwards.
ACAACGCGCCAAATTGAAATGCCATTGGCGCAATTTGATTGAGGGGATCTTGCGTAAATGCCATATGCCCGCACAACGCACATTGCCAATCTTCCACAGGTAAATAACCAATCTTTTCAAGGATTTCTGCTAAATAGTTTTCTTCTGTGGTGCGATAAGCCAAACCAAATAAATTATGTTCTAAATAGCGATCTAATTGGCTGCAAGTATTTCCCTGCGTATAACGCCAACTACAAAGTGCGGCTAATAATATAGCTAAATTTTTGACTGGTTCTGCATAATCCGTATGGCATTGTTTATCAGCTATCAACTTAGCAAAATAATAATCACCTTGAGAAAGAATGCCCTGCTCTTTAAGTTTTTGTAATACGGATAACATTAAAACACCCCATCTAATTCTGTGATTAATTCAACGCTTGGACGATCATAAAATACGCCAGATTCTGGTTCCCCATTCATTCCACGTAAGAAAAGATAAAATACCCCACCGAAATCTCGCGCATAATCATAATCAGGCACAACGCTTTGTAAATAACGATGTAATGCCAGCGTATAAATTAAATATTGCCAATCATAGTGACTGTGTAACATTTCTTTTTTCAATGCATTCTCGTTGTAATCAGCGAGACTTGAACCTAAGAAATTAGATTTATAATCGACAATATAATATTTCCCATTATGGCGGAAAACTAAGTCAATCGAACCTCGCACCATGCCTTGAATTTGCTCAAATTGAAGTGGCTCGCTTGGTAAATGATGATAGGCATTCAACGCGTGATTAAACGCTGCAACATCAAAATGTTCCCGAATAGCCAGATAAAATGGCATTTCTTTAATGCAATCTTTATTTGCCAAATCAGCTAATGCTATTCCTATTTCATTAGAAAGTGGTGTATGTGAAATCTGTTGTAGCCAATTTTGTAGAGGTTCTGTAAAGGTTTCATCTAATTGTAGGGATTGTCTTAATGTGTCAATTTCTTCGGTATTTGCTAAATCAGAAAAATAGCAATTTTCAAAATGGCGATGCAATGCCGTCCCGACTTGTTTACCTCTTGGCAAATCTAAAATGTTTGATTCATTTTCGTTTAAAAGTGCGGTCGAAATTTCAATAGCATTTTGGCTGTCATAATCTTTTGCGTCATCAAAAACAGCGTGTTTTTTACCCACACTTTCAGTGAAATAATGCTGGCGGCGATGTGCTTGTTCAATTGAAGTAAAACTGGTTATTCGCCAATCTTGCTCAATATTGCCCGTAAATTCTGCGGCTTTAAGCTCATCATTTTTTGTATTGATTGATAAAGCCGGAAAAGCCTCTAGATTTGGCTTAGTGCAGATTTCCACATTATCTTGCATTTTTTCTTTGAAGGTTTGCAACAATGTTTCTGTATCTTTAGGCGCTGATAAGGCTATTTCCTTGCCTATTTCACCTTGGCTTAGTACATAATGCAAGGCATTCCATTTTTTATCAAATTGCGCAGGCAAAGCGAATGCCATTTGATATTTGGCACGCGTTAAAGCCACATAAAGTAAACGTAACTCTTCCGCAAAAGTTTCTTCATAAAGTGCGTTTAAATTACGATTTTCCATATCCCATAAGGTTTCATCTCGTTCTTTAGAATAATAAACATTCATGTCACCAGCCGTTGGAATTTTACTTGGTACAGCTAAAAATGGTAGCCAAACTAAATCGTATTCTAAGCCTTTGGATTTATGGATACTCACGATTTTTACCAACTGGCGTTCGCTTTCTAAACGAATTTGAGCCTCTTGCCGACCTTCGCCTTGAATTTGTTTTTCAAACCAACTGAGCAATGCCGCTTCACTTTCGTGTAGCGTGGCAGCTTGTTGTAAAATTTCTGCCAAATGTAGGAAATCCGTTAAATCTCGCTCGCCCGTTGCTTGGCTTAATAAGCGTTCTGAAATGCCTTGTTCCAATAAAATTTGGTGTAGCATGGCCAATATTCCTTGGCGTTGCCAAGTTTGTTGGTATTGAGCAAAGCTATCTGCCCAACGTTGCCAGTCAGCCTCATTTTGCTGAATTTGATGAATATCCGCTGCATTTAAACCGAAAAGTGCGGTCGCAATCGCATTCAAAATTGGACGCTCAGCAACATTTAGGCAAGCTTTTAAAATTCTTAGTAATTCCACTGCCACATGGCTATCAAAAACACTACTTTGCTCTGAAAGATAAACGGAGGCAATACCAAGTTTTTGTAACTCTTGAATAACATCAGCAGCTTCGTAACGATTTTTTACAAGAACAGCAATATTTGCCGGTTGCAATGTTTTACAGGTATCTTCGTTTTGAAAAACTGCCTGATTTTCTGCCGCACTTTTTAGCCAATGTTGAATAGAAATAGCACATATTTTTGCCATTTCAGTTTTATTCACTTTGTCACTTTCGGTTAGATAAAAACGATAAGCTGGTTCGGCTTTGCCATTTAAATAAAATCGCAGATGATCATCACGAGAATCAACAGCAGTAAAGTTAATATTTTGATAAATAAATGGCGATTGAGGAAAATCAAACAACGCATTGACGCCATCAACCAAATGCTTCTCTGAACGATAATTTTTAGTGAGTTCAAAGCGAGATTGGGCTTCGTCTGAGGCTTTTAGATAAGTAAAAATATCTGCTCCACGAAAACGATAAATCGCCTGCTTCGGATCACCAATCATAATAAAACCAGTATTTTTTTCGGGATTATCACGATAAATTTTTGAAAAAATAGCGTATTGTTGTGAATCCGTATCCTGAAATTCATCAATCATCGCAAAAGGATATTGGAAACGAATCATTTCCGCTAATTCATCCCCTTGCGCGCCTTGCAAGGCTTCACAAAGCAAACGTAATAAATCATCAAAGGATTTTTCTTGATGATTAAGTTTATAGTCTAAAAGTTTTTGTTGTAGGCCTTGGCGATAATGATAAAGAGTGAGTTTGCTTAGTAAATCTGGTGTCATTAAGACATTAACGCGCTTTTCAAGCTCTGCAAAAATCGGGGAATAAAAAGGCGTTGCTGGTTTTTTATCTTTATTTTTATCTGTTGATTCTTCGCAATTTTTCTCAATAGATGATTGTAGGAAATAGTCTTTCAATGTGGTATTAATTTGATAATCTCTAGGATTATTTGACCATTGATTGATTTTATTAATCCAATCCTCTAAACGCTTTACTTGGTACTTTTTACGATTTAACGATTTCAACTGATCTTTTGGATAATCTTTCTCCAGTTCATTGGTAATAATCGCTGAAATTTCATCCGCACTTTCTAACCAAAATGCCTTTAATTCATTCAACGCCTTTAGATAACCACCAAGATATTGCGGTAAAAAGATTTGTATTGGTGCAGATAACGCCTGTTTATTTTCAATCTCCACCTGCAAATCTTTACCTAAATCCGCTTTCAACAAAGACAACACATTTGCTGGTGATACTAATTCTGTCGCGATAAAATTCGCAGATTCAAAATCCAACGGATAAAAATGTTCTCGCCAAAATTCATTAGCAAAACGAACTAATAAATCAGATTGATCTTTAATTAATTCTAAATTGAAGTGAATGCCGGAATGGAAAGCATATTGCATCAACATACGGCGACAAAAGCCATGAATGGTATAAATCGCTGTTAAATCCATATTTTGTTCAGCTAACTTTAAGCGATGAATTGCCTCAAAAATATCTAAATCATGACAAAGTGCGGTAAGAAATTCATCATTTTTAAATGCGGATTTATCTTGGGTTTCTGCAAAGGCTGTGAGTTTATCAATCGCATCTGTTATACGCTCACGAATTTTTTTCTTAAGTTCTTCTGTCGCCATTTCCGTAAAGGTTACCACCAGAATTTCTTCCACATTTAACGGACGAGAAAAGTTATTTTCTCCCGCCTCTAATAAAAGTCGTAGATATAAAGAACCAATAGTATAGGTTTTCCCCGTACCAGCAGATGCTTCGATTAAGCTAATTTGATTTAAAGGCAACGTGATAGGATTTAATGGGATTGTTTCGGCCATAGATTTTAACAGATGAGAACTAATGGCATTATTTTACAAAATTTAAAGTCATAAATGCAAAAAAGGACGCTTTTCAGCGTCCTAATTTAAAAACTATTTCTCTAATTCCCTTAAAGCATTACAAGCATCTTGACCACCGTTATCACAAGCCTTACGGAACCATTCTTTAGCTTTAGAAAGGTCTCGTTCTACAACGTTAATAAAGTATTTCCCTTCATAGAATGCACCCAAGATAGTCTGAGCCCCCACATCGCCTTGTTCAGCTGCTTTAGAAAAGAATTTTACCGCTTTTGCATTATCTTGTTTTACGCCTATTCCATCAAGATAGGCCTCCCCCATTCTAACTTGAGCTTTAGCCATTCCTTGTTCAGCCGCTTTGGTATACCATTTTGTCGCTTCAGAATGATCTTTTTTTACGCCTTTTCCAAGGCTATATATCAAACCCAAACGATATTGAGCCTCTGTATTGCCTTGTTCAGCCACTTTGCGATACCATTTAGCAGCTTTGGCATAATCTTCTTTTACGCCATCTCCACTGAAATACATAGTCCCCAAATTATATTGAGCCGATGCAGAGCCTTGTTCAGCCGCTTTGGTATACCATTTCACCGCTTTAGCATAATCTTGTTTTACGCCTTCCCCTTGAAAATACATTACCCCCAAAGCATATTGAGCCTCTGCATAGCCATTTTCAGCTAAAGGCTGCCAAAGCTTGAGGCTAGTTTGATAATCACCGTTACTGTAATATAGAGCGCCAAGTTCAAATGTCTCTTTTGGTACATCTGCCCAAGCAGTAGATTGAAAAGAAAAAATTGAAGTAGCTAATAATGTGCTAGTGAGAAGTGTTTTTGTTAATTTCATATAATAATCTCTAAATTGATTTATAAAAGAAGATAAATTTTTGTCCAGTAAGATATTTTCTTTGTACAGAGGTATTCATACCCAGTACAGATAAAAAACTCGGAGACAAAAACAAATTTTATTCAGCACGATTTTCTTGTTGATTTTCAGACAAAGTAAATCCACTAAATCCCAATCCTTTTAATAAAAAATGAGTCACGTCTTTAGACAATGACTCCTTGCGACCTTTAAACCCACGCATATCACCAAAAGGCTCAAAACTTGCAATGTTTTTTATTTCTTCATTAACTAATTTGGCATATATTAAACAATCAGTAATAGCTTGTCGTAATTGATCTTCTTTTACTTGTTTTCCGTGTACTACTTTATCACGTGTTTTTTCAGCTTCTTTTAATTGTTTTATAATCCTATCTGGTAACGATTTATTAAAAATATTCTTATAAATTTGTTTAAATCCATCACGTGTTAAATGATGATAATTCACGATATTTCTTGCAACTTCTATATCTGCAGCAAATAACTTTACAGCACCGCCATAAAGTAATCTATTTTGTCCTTGTTCGATTTTAAAAAACAAATAAGCAATAGCAATTTCGTAGTCACCTTTGATAAGTTCAGGAAGATATTCAAAATATTTTTGAATATTTTCTGGCAACGATTGGTATTCAGTCAGAATTCCTTTATAGCTTTTGATTATTTTTTTCATTTCTTCAGTTTTCATAACATAATCTCCATTATTTGCTTAATTTGTAAAAAATCTCACAACTCTTTGCTATACGACCATTAACACAAGCCTTACGGAACCATTCTTTAGCTTCAGAAAGATTACGTTTCACGCCTTGCCCATTGCCATACATCAACCCTAAATTATATTGAGCCTCTGTATAACCTTGTTCAGCCAAAGAATGAAAAAGTTTGAAGGCTTTTTGATAATCGCGTTTATTATAGGATTCAACGGCTTGTTGAAACTGCTGTTCTGGCGTATCTGCCCAAGCAGTAGATTGAAAAGAAAAAATTGAAGTAGCTAACAATGCGCTAGTGAGAAGTGTTTTTGTCAGTTTCATAACATACCTATTAATTAACCTTAATTGAAATACCAAACTTTTTTTGTTTAGCAAGATGTTTTGTTGTTATCTCTGTAAAGAGATAACAACACCCAGTATACTGGGTGCGAAAAGGTTAAAAATTAAACTTTAAATAACTAACAAAAATGCTTTTTTCTTATTTATATTTAATCATTTAAAAAATAGAAATAGGCTAAAAAACACACACTGGTTTTAGGAGGACAATTTAGCGAAATTATCAATTTAGAATGTATAGAAAAGATAGACTTATCTATCATAATAATGAAAAAAGGACGCTTTTCAGCGTCCTAATTCTTCTTTATCTAAACTTTAAATAATTAAAGTGCAGATTTTGCTTTTTCAACTAATGCAGCGAACGCTACTTTGTCGAATACAGCGATATCAGCAAGAATCTTACGGTCGATTTCAACAGATGCTTTTTTCAAGCCGTTGATGAATTTGCTGTAAGATAAACCATTTTGACGCGCTGCAGCGTTGATACGTGCAATCCATAATTGACGGAATTGACGTTTACGTTGACGACGGTCACGATATGCGTATTGACCAGCTTTGATCACCGCTTGGAAAGCAACGCGATACACGCGTGAACGTGCACCATAATAACCTTTAGCAGCCTTAAGAACTTTCTTATGGCGTGCTCTTGCAATAACACCACGTTTTACACGAGCCATTATTTAATCTCCTATGTAATATTTTTCTAAAATGAACTAATCGTACGTTTTGCTTAAATAACGGCTTATGCGTATGGTAAGCAAGCTACTACTAAAACTTGGTCTGCTTTCGCAACCATTGATTTATGACGTAAATGACGTTTACGTTTAGTTGTTTTTTTAGTCAAAATATGACGTAAGTGAGATTGTTTACGCTTGAAACCACCAGAAGCAGTTTTTTTGAAGCGCTTCGCTGCGCCGCGTACTGTTTTGATTTTAGGCATTGTTAAAATAACTCCGCATTTTTCGTTTAAAACAACATAATCAGGCGAACTTAAAAAGTTACTTGGAAGCACTGATCATTTCCATCATAAGGCAAATTAAATTGCCTTTTCAAAAGCAGTTAGGCTGCGTAGTGTGCCCAACATGCAGTTGTCTTTTCATTTAAGTCAAACTTAAACAAAAAGATTTGCTGAGAAATCTCAGCAAAATTCTTATTTTTTCTTCGGTGCTAACACCATTACAGCCTGACGGCCTTCTAATTTACCCGGTGCAGATTCAACGACAGAAATTTCAGCTAAATCATTTTTTACGCGCTCTAACACATCAAAACCAATGTCTTGGTGAGCCATTTCACGACCACGGAAACGCACGGTAATTTTCGCTTTGTCACCGTCTTCTAAGAAACGGATTAAGCTGCGTAATTTAACTTGATAGTCACCTTCGTCTGTGCCTGGGCGGAATTTAATTTCCTTAACTTGCACAACTTTTTGTTTTTTCTTTTGTTCTTTAGCGGTTTTACTTTTTTCGTAAAGGAATTTACCGTAGTTCATAATGCGGCAAACTGGCGGCTCTGCATTTGGGCTAATTTCAACAAGATCAAGCTCTGCTTGCTCTGCCATTTCTAGGGCTTGTTGAATAGAAACAATCCCTGCCTGTTCACCATCTTGGTTAATTAAACGAACTTCTTTTACACGAATCTCTTCATTGATACGGTTTGGGCGATTTACTGCCGGCACTTTTTTTACGGTTTTAATAATCGTATTCCTTCTATTGGTTAATAGTAAAAATCTTTTCGCTAAAAATAAAAGATTTCAAATTTGTTGCCCGTAAGGAACGAGCAAAATCTCGCGAATTCTATAGTATTCACGCCACTTATGCAACAAAATTTAGCCTTTAAGGGTAATTTCTACGCTTAAACTTTCGCCAAATTCAAGCAAGTGATGAATGCGAGCAGTTTCTAGGCACAACATCGTTTGATAGCCTGTTTCACTCATTCCACTCGTTTTCTTATGCCAAGGATTCCAAAGGACAAATTGGCTAGCATTATGATGATTCAGTGCAATCGTACGATTGAAACTTTTATCTACGATTTGATTCTGCATTTTTTCTGCGGAATAAATGCAATCAACATTTTCAGAAATGTGACGCGGTGACGGAATGTTTTCTTGTTGTTGGTTTAAGCTATTAAAACAAGTTTCAGGTAAACCTTGTACTTCCACTTGATTAATATCCCCAATATTGAAATAGGTATGCAATGCTGCTTGTGCAGGTTCTTCGCCATAATGCGTGAAAGTTAAATGACATTTGTCTGTAAATACCATTACAATTTTAGCTTCGATAATATTTAAATCAGAAAACAACTCAAATTCTAACCGCACTTTATGTGATGAAATATCGTAATGACTCAACTGCCATAAACGAATGCGAGCTGTACCGTGCGCAGGTTGTTTTACGCCACCAAACCAAGGATAACAAATAGGTATACCACCACGAATAGCATTGCCATTTTTGAATGGCTCTACTTCACTTAGCCATAATACATCTTGAGCCACTCCTTGTGGTTGCCAGCTAAGAAGTTGTGCGCCTTGTAAAGCGATTTTTGCTGTGCCAACAGCGTGTTTTAAATGAAGAACTGGAATATCATTATGTTGAACAAGATGAAGTTCTGGTGTCAGTGTTTTTAGTAATGTTGTTTTCATATTTATTCCTATAATTTTAAAAGTTCAGAGATAAAACAAAGGGCGTATCAGATACGCCCTTAATCTACGACTTTGGTTAAATTTCGTCAATAATTCGATAAACCCAATTTTCCAGTGGATCATTCAGACGTTTCATCTCTGCGCGCATTTCTTCCAACATCTCTTTTTTGATGCTGTTATATTGTGAATCATAGAATAAATTATGCATTTCTTCTGGATCGTTACGGATGTTGTAAAGTTCACAAACATCAGTCGCATTAAATACGAGTTTATAATCTTTACGACGCCACATACGTTGTTCAAAATACACAAAATGCCCCGCAAGTTGACCAAGTACACCTTTTCTTTGGTTATCTTGGTGTTGGCGCATAATCGGGAGAATACTCTGTCCTTCAAAACTTTCAGGTACTTTTTGATTAGCTAAATCAAACACTGTCGAAGTTAAGTCGTGAAGATAGACAAAGTTATCATCTTCTTGATTGACTCGGTCTGAATTTGGGTCTTTGATAATCATCGGAATGTTGTAGGTGGCATCAAACATAAATTCACCTTTTTCAATCATTCGATGCGCCCCCATTGCATCACCATGGTCTGCGGTTGCTACCAAGAAAGTGCGGTCATAAAGACCGTTTCTTTCTAAGTATTCGAATAATTCACCGATTGCATCATCAATTAAGGTAATATAACCCCAAAATTTTGTGATGACTTCTTTCCAATGATCTTCGCTCGCCTCCCACATTCCCCACATTTTTGAAATGGTGCGGAAATGACCTGGTTTACCCTCTAACGGTTTAAAGAAACTTTTATCAAGCACCACATCTTCTTTTCGATACATGGAATAATAAGGTTCTGGCACGATACAAGGCGTGTGTGGCCCCCAGAAGTTTATCCATGCAAAGAATGGTTTGCCTTCATCTAATGATTCTTGAATATATTTTTTCGCTTCATCAATGATGAAATAAGGGATAGTTTGATCTTTTGTGCCTGAGAGTAAACCGCAGAGTTCTTGTACTCTTAAATGTGGGTTATCACCAAAGTAGGCGCGGCTTACTTCTGGGATTTCATACCCCTTTTCTTCTAACCATTCTTTATAACGATTGGAATGTGTTGGCGGTTGGTTGAAGACTAAATTTTTATATACTCCACTGCCGGGATAGCCATAACCATCAAAGTTATGGCCTTTAATCCCGTAATCTTCGGGGACAGATTTAGTACCTACGTGCCATTTCCCTACAACATAAGTGTTATAGCCAGCCAATTTACCAATATTCGGTTTTTCTTGGCTAATTTCACCTATACCGCCTTTTTCCCCATTCTTAATAATGCCGTGAGACGACGGCATTAATCCGGTAAAAAGTGAAGTGCGTGCAGGACCGCAAACAGACGCTGGAGTAAAGGCGTTATTAAAGCGAACGCCATCTTTTGCCAAACGATCTAAATTCGGGGTTTTCACAATTTGGTGACCATAAGGCCCCAACATATCTTTACGAATTTGATCCAGTAGAATATAAATAATGTTCATTATTTAGCCTCTTTATCTCGTACAACAAATAACACGATAATTTGTAACACCGCCCATACGCCAAGCACCATTGATGGATTGCCAGATTCTGATGCCATACCAAGTGGTGAAAGGAAAGTGTAAAGCGCAAGTAAACCTAAGATTAAAGATACGCTGGTTACTTTTAAGTATTTCCAGTTAGTTAAATCTACGTTACCTAAGTTTTCTTTGTTTTCAATGTAAGGTTCGCGGCGTAAGAATTGTCCTAAGATGAGCATTAATACGACATCAAATACAAATAATCCGCCCATAACATACACAAAGTTGATTTTGACATTAAACACCCAAACGATGCAGAAGTACAAGATAACGTGAGCAAGTAAAGCGATTCGTGCCGCTTTGCCAGATACCGTTTTGTTAAACATACCTACGGCAAATAAAGCAACGATTGGAATATTCACAAATCCTGCGAAACGTTTAGTGATTAAGAAGATACCATCTGTACCAAACATGAGTAACGGAGCGAAAATCATAGTGACAATGGCCATAATGGTAGAAACTTTTTTCGCATAAGAAATTAATTCTTCTTCTGACCGCACTTTTTTGCTGATAGAAGGCAATAAGTCTTTACAGTAAATGGTTGCTGCTGAATTTAAGAATGAGTTAAAGGTACTTAAAATTGCGCCAAATAGTGCAGCAATAAAGAAACCTTGTAACCAAGTTGGTAATACTTTGTTTACTAATAATGGATAAGAGGCATCAATTGGATTTATGCCTTCCCCTAAAATATGGAAACTCAATAAACCAGGAAGGTTTAAAATGATCGGTAAAGTTAATAAAAATAATGCCGCGATCAAAATACCTTTTTGACCTGATTGTAAATCTTTCGCACCTAAGCAACGTTGTACGATAGCTTGGTTAGTTGTCCAATAGAAAAAGTGAACAACCATAATCCCCGTGAAAATAGTTGGCCAAGGTGTGGCATCGGTTTCGCTACCAATCGCATTCCATTTTTCAATATGCGTTGTTGTGATTGTGTGTAAACCTTCAGAGAAACTGCCATCGCCTAAATACATCAAGGCAAAGAATGGGACAAGCAATGCGCCAATGACTAAAATCACCGCATTGATCGTGTCTGATACCGCTACTGCTTTCAAACCACCAAAAATCGCATAAATAGCCCCAACAACACCAATGGCAATGACCGTGTAAGTTATGGCTGCCCCATAGCTTAAGCCAAATGCGGTTTCTAAGTTGAAGATTTTATTGAAGGCGATTGCACCAGTGTAAAGTGCGGTTGGAATTACGATGAAAAGATAAAAGACTAAGAAAAGCGTGGACATAATCAAACGTGTTTGACGGTCAAAACGGCTTTCAAAAAACTCTGGCACTGTTGTGTAACCATTACGCAAATATTTCGGCAACATATAAAGCGCCAAGAAACAAAGTGGAATAACCGTTGGAACGGTCCATGCGATAATGGAAAAGTTTCCTTTATAAGAGACCGCATTTACACCGATCAGTTGTTCTGTTGAGAGTGAAGTTAATACCATTGAGCACCCTATCACTAACCCACCTAAACCACGGCCAGCTAAGAAATACCCTTTGGATGTACTTAAATCATCCCCTTTTGTTTTTAACCAAGAAATATAAGCAACCACACCAGTTACAATGAGAAAGCTGAGTATCGTCATGAGCATATGTTGTCCTCCCTATATCGATCAACATAGCGTAAAGATAATATAACGCTCTCTAAAGGGTTATGATAATTGTCATATTAAGATTGTGAGATGGATCACAGAAATGATAATTGAAGATAAATTCAATGGTTTTTATTTTCTGGCTGTTGAAACTGCCGCCAAAAAGTTGGACAGGTTAGTTAACTTAAATATTGAGCTCGGTATTGCACCGGGCTCAATCCTTTTAAACCAAGTTTAATTCGGTTTTGGTTGTAATACACTAAATATTCTTCAATTTCAGCCTGTAATTCAGCAATTGAATGATAAGTCCGAGAATAAAAGCACTCTGATTTTAATATTGCAAAAAAACTTTCAATCACCGCATTATCGTAGCAATTTCCTCGGCGACTCATACTTTGCAGCGCTTTCCCCTCCAACATCTTTACCCATTCCGTCTAGCCATACAATACCGCCTTGGTCACTATGAATAATCGGGCATTCTGTCGCTTTAAGCCGACTAAGCCCTTATTCTAACATCTTTTTTACCAATGAAAACTTCGGGCGTGTCGCAAAGTTATAGGCAATAATTTCTCGGTTAGCCAAGTCCATCAACGGTGAAAAATAAAGCTTTTCTTGCCCAACCTGAAATTCTGTTACATCCGTTACCCATTTTTGATTGAGTGCCGTTGCAAGTCTGTAGTTTCTGGAATTTCAATGTCTTTCTTTTTCATCTTTGGCTTCACTATTTTCGGTGTTTGAAGGTTTGTATGAGGCGATTTTACGCCATCAAGCCCTCTTTCCCGAAATGCTTTTAGCCAATAAATGACGAGAGCGTGGGAAATTTGATGAAGTTTAGCCACCTCACGGATACCATAATCCTGTTCAGTGACGAGTTTGATAATTTTCAAACGAAATTGATAAGGGTAGGACATAATCTGCACCTCAAATTAGGTGCCCAGGTTTTGGGGTGCAGATCAAAGAGCGGTCAAAAATAAGGAGTTTTCACTTCCCCTGTGGGGAAATTATAGGGGAAGTGAATTGGGTTAAATTATTTATATTCAACCACGATATCGCTTTCGCTGACGGTATCACCATAAACTGGCAATAAAGTTTTTTCGTAAGCTTGTTTTAAACGACCATCTTTGCCTAAGGTTTGGATTTCGTTGTTTAACCAATTTAACAATTCAGGTGCATCTTTGCGAACAGCTGGCGCAATAACATCTTGATCACCAAAGTTTTTTACGCCCACGGTATAACCTGGATTTTGTTTTGCCCAAGCGAATAAGAAGGTATTGTCGTTAGATAATGCATCACCACGACCATCACGTAAAGCTTCAAAGGTTTCGGTATTTTGTTCAAATTTCAATAACTTCACATCTGGATAGTTTTTGGTGAAGAAAATATCAGCAGTAGTGCCTTTATCTACAATTAAAGTTTTGCCTTTTAATTGTGCAAGATCCGTAATCACTGAGCCATCTTTTGAAACGACACCGAGTGCTACTTTCATATATGGATTAGCAAAATCTACCACTTCTTTACGAGCTGGTGTCACAGTAAAGTTAGCTAAGATAATATCAACTTTCTTAGAAAGTAAGTATTCAGCACGGTTTGCGGCATCCACTAAAACAAACTCTACTTTGTTTTCGTCACCTAATAAGTCTTTACCGATCGCTTTACCAATTTCGACATCAAAGCCTTGGCTTTTACCTTGCGCATCCACATAACCAAATGGTGGTTTATCGCTAAATACACCAATGCGCACTTTGCCATCTTTTTGTATTTGCTCAAGGCTTGAGATTGTTTTTGCTCCGTCTTTAGCAGGTTCTTTATCATTACACGAGGTTAAGCCAAATGCTAAGGTGGCAGTGGCTAAAAGTGCGGTCAATGTTTTAAATGTTTTCTTCATAGTTTGTCCCTCTCGGTTCATAATTTAAGATATTTAAGAATGTTTTCGCACGATCCGTGGTTGGATTCGTGAAGAAATCTTCCGGTTTTGCCTGTTCAATGATTTGCCCTTTATCCATAAACACAATGCGGTTAGCTACTTGACGGGCGAAGTTCATTTCATGGGTAACGATGAGCATCGTCATACCATCTTTGGCAAGTCCTAAAATCACATCAAGTACTTCGCGTACCATTTCAGGGTCAAGGGCAGCAGTGACTTCATCGAACAGAATAATTTCAGGGTTCATGCAAAGTGAACGCACAATAGCAATTCGCTGTTTTTGCCCACCTGATAATTCACGCGGATAGGCATTTTTTCGGTCATATAGACCTACACGTTTAAGTAACTCATCGGCTTGTTTTTCAGCTTCTGCACGATCACGTTTTTGTACTTTTAAAGGGCCGAGTAAAATATTGTCAATTACTGATAAATGAGCGAAGAGTTCATAACTTTGGAATACCATCCCAATGCGTTGACGCGCTTTAACCCAAGGAATGTCTTTACCTAACTCTCCAGCATTTTGCAGCAAAATCTGACCGCGCTTTATTTCTTCTAATCCATTTAGGCAGCGTAAAAAAGTACTTTTACCACAACCCGATGGACCTAAAATAACGACAACTTCTCCTTTTTCTATGGAAAGATTGATGCCTTTGAGGGCTTCTACATCACCGTAATTCTTGACGAGGTTTTTAATTTCTAATAACGCCATGTGTTTTCCTAATTAAAATTAACTTTCCCAACGGGTTTCTAAATAACGGGAAAATAAGGATAGCGGGTAACAAATCACAAAATATAAACCGAAGATGACACCGTAAATCCAAAGCGCCGCCGATTGATTACTAAATAATGAATGCTCGATAATTTGTTGACCGACTTTTATCACTTCTACTACACCGATTAACATTGCCAAGGAACTGGTTTTTACCATGCGGGTAAAGAGGTTAATAGCACTTGGTGTTACACGTTTTAAACTTTGCGGAAGTAAAATGTACACAAAGGTTTGAAACGGCGTTAAACCTAAAGCGTAGGCTGATTCCATTTGATGTTTTTCAATGGAAGTTAATGCACCACGCACTAAATCTCCCATTTCTGCTGTTCCCCAGAAAATAAACACCAAAATACATACAGAAATGCCATCTAAGTGAATATCAAACCATTTTGCCAAACCAAAATACGCGAGAAAAAGTAAGGCTAATAATGGAATAATACGTACAAATTCTAAATAAAAGCGGCAAATGGCTTTGATAATGGGATTTTTGCTTGTCATGATTACGCCAAAAATCACACCTAAAATACAGGCGAAGAAGACGGAAACGAATGCAATTTCAGCTGTTACCCATAAACCGTTGAGCAGGCGTTCAATGTTGCTACCTTGGAATAATAACTCAAGCCCCATATTTTGCTCTCCGAGTACGGCGTTCTAAATGACTGATGAACAGAGACATCGGTAATAGAATGATCAAATAAAACACCACTAATAAAAATAAGGCTTCATTGGTTTTGTAATCGAGCCCGATGACTTCTTTCGCTACAAACATCAGTTCGGCTACGGCAACGGCACTGATCACTGAGGTTTCTTTCATTAAGAACAAGCAATTTGCGCCGATTGCAGGTGTCGCAATCGCAAAGGCTTGCGGGAAAATCACATAACGAAAAGCTTGAAAAGGGGTTAGACCAATACTTAAGGCTGATTCAATTTGTCCTTTTGATACTGCTTCCAAACCACCACGAAAGGCTTCTGCCATATAGCTTCCACCTAAAAATGCCAGGCCGATAATGCCGCAAGTAAACCCATCTAATTTCAGGCCGATTTTAGACAGCCCAAAATAGAGAAAAAATACTTGAATTAATAAAGGCGTATTACGAGAAAGTTCAATATAGCCTTTTACTAACCAAGTTAATGATTTGACTTTGTAGGTGGTAATCACCGCACAAATCACACCAATCACTAGCGACAATAAAATGCCCCAAAAGGCAAGATGAAGCGTCATCAGCGTGGCATGAATAAAACGTGGGGTGACGCTTAAAATATAATCCCAATTCATTTTTTATAATTTGATCGTTTACGTAACGATATAGTAAAAAATTTTGAATCAGTGAGAAAAGAATGGAAATGCATTATTTATAATGAAATGTAATAAGAGATACGTTTCAAATAAGATCTGCAAGAGAGAAAGAATAAAAAACGGAGCTTTATTCAGCCCCGTCTTTGTTTATTTTAATCACGTTTCGCAATAAGTGCGGTTGGTTCTTTGTCTGTTTTTGCTTCAGTTTGTGTTTCAGCGGGTTTGTCCTGAATAGACATGGCTGATTTTAAACTGTCTTGACGAATTTTTCCGCTGCTGCTTTGTCGCCAGCTTGTTCGAACACATAAGATGCCTCCGATGGCGCAAGCGTCCACGCTTGTGCCTGTAACTAAAATGAAAAAAGCACAAGCGTGGACGCTTGCGCTATCGTAGGGGAAGAGCTTGAAAGTTTATGTAGAACAGTTTGAATTCGAACAGGCGGTTCGGTTTTCGATGGCAGATTATTGGGAACAGGGGTAGGTGGTGAATGTATCATTGTATGGAATACAATTTTTCTGATGTCAACTTGAAATATATTTTTTAAATGACCATATTAACATAATTACCAACTGTTATAGGGGCATAAAATGAAACTTACTGGCGTTACTGTTCACAAATATAAATCTTATGATCAACAACAATCATTTCCCATTGATGATGACATTACAATTATTGTCGGAAAAAATGAATCTGGAAAAACAGCAATCTTAGAAGCAATCGCAAAAACAAATTACTTTTCTGATGATAGTGATTTTAAATTTAATCCAACGCATGATTATCCAAGAAAAGAAAAAAAGAAATACGACAAATCTGGTGAAATTGGAAAAGCCATTTCTTGCACTTACCTACTTGAACAAGAAGAAATCTGTGAGATTGAAAAATATTTAGGGTGTGGTGTTATTAGCAAATGGGAGTTTACTATTACTACTAAGTATAACAATAGTATAACGGTTACTCATCCAGAAGTTAATACAAATAAATTTCTAGAGTTTATTGGTAACAAATATAATTTAAGCTCTGAAAATCTAAATATTCTTAAAACATTAACAAGTAAAGAGGAAATTCTTGATGCTATTGATGGACATAAATCAGAAGAAGATGACTCTGAGAAAGAAAAACTTTCTAAAGCATTAATTCATATTAAAGATAATTATTTTACAGATTTAAATTGGGATAACTGGTTGGCGGCATACCTTTGGCAAAAATACCTTAAACCAATCATGCCTAAGTTTATGTATTTTGATGAATATTACGAATTACCATCCGAAATAAATTTGGAGACTATTAGCAAGTCCACTACTCAGGATGCTAAAACAGCTAAAGCATTATTAGAATTGGCTGATGTTGATTTAGATGATTTAAATAGTCCAGATTCTTATGAAGACTTTAAAGCAGAACTTGAAGCTACATCAAGTGAAATTACTCAACATATTTTTAAATATTGGAAAAATAATACCGGACTAAGATTTCAATTTGATATTGAAAACAAAATAAACCGTAACTATCCAAATACTAGTGAAAAATATCTTAATATTCGTATTTGGAGTGATAAACATCATATTAGCCTGCCATTGTCTAATCGCAGTAAAGGATTTAATTGGTTCTTTTCATTCATCGTTTGGTTTAGCAGAATTCAAGAGGATAAATCAAATCAATATATCTTATTATTAGATGAGCCAGGTCTGAATCTTCATGCTGCAGCACAAACTGATCTATTGAATTTTTTAGATGATTTATCTAAAGAATATCAAATTATATATACAACACACTCACCATTTATGGTTCCACATAATAGTTTAGAAAGAGTTAGGACTGTATATGAATCAAAAGATGGGACAACAATAAAAGATGCCATTGAAGAAAAAGATTCGGATACTTTATTCCCATTACAGGCTGCTCTTGGATATGATATAGCTCAAAATCTTTTTATTAATAAAAATAATCTATTGGTTGAAGGAGTGTCAGATTTAATCTATTTAACAATGATGTCTTCTATATTAGAAGAATCTGGTCTACAAGGTATAAGGGACGATATAACAATTGTTCCTGTTGGTGGGTTAGATAAAGTTACATCATTTATTTCTTTGCTAAAAGGTCAAAATTTAAATATTGTTTGTGCATTAGATACATTTACTGATCAGAAAGGGAAGGCAAGGCTCAATAGTCTTATTGAGCAGAAGATCATTAAAGACAAAAGCATACTTTTCTTCAATGAATTTTCTAGAAATGTTGGTAATATAGCTGATTTAGAGGATCTATTTAGTATTGAAGAGTATTTGAAGTTCTTTAATTCAGCTTTTGATGAATATGACGATATAGCTGCATCAGTTATAGATGCTAATAAACCAGTAATTCAACAAATAAATAAAATCATTGGAAAATCTCGATATAATCATTACAGACCGTCAATGACTGCAAGCAAACTAGGTTTATCAAAGGGTGATTTTAGTCAAGAAACGATTGAACGTTTTGAAAACCTATTTAAGAAAATAAACTCATTATTTTAGAATGCTATACGTATAGTACGCTAAATCCCCTCCGATGGCGCAAGCGTCCACGCTTGTGCTAATTTTCCTAAGGATTAATCAATGAACAAACGCCTTACAAAACCCTCTTACGTTGGAAATGTCGTCGTATCCGGTGATGGCGTAATTACATCCTAAAATTCTCTATTTTTTTATCACTTTGATCTGCCCCCCAAAAGTTGGACAGGTTAGTTAACTTAAATATTGAGCTCGGTATTGCACTGGGCTCAATCCTTTGAAAGCAAGTTTAATGCGTTTTTGGTTGTAATACACTAAATATTCTTCAATTCCAGCCTGGAATTCAGCGATTGAATGATAAGTCCGAGAGTAAAAACACTCTGATTTTAGTATCGCAAAAAAACTTTCAATCACCGCATTATCGTAGCAATTTCCTCGGCGGCTCATACTTTGAACTGCTTTACCTTCCAACATCTTTACCCATTCCGACGTGCCATACAATACGCCTTGGTCGCTATGAATAATAGGGCATTCTGTCGGTTTAAGCCGACTAAGCCCTTGTTCTAACATCTTTTTTACCAATGAAAACTTCGGGCGTTTTAGCCACACGAAGTAAATCATTTAATGCGTGGTTTGGCTTAAATCTTTCAATGAGTTTTCTTTTTTCTGTCGTTGTTTTTGACGGTCGAGCGCCTCCAACTCCTTTAGATAAGCAATCTCCGCTCGAGCCAAGGTGAGCTCTCGTTGTAACTTTTTAAACGCTTTAGGTGAAAAGTCTGTGGTTTCCGGGATTTCAATGTCTTTCTTTTTCATTTTTGACTTCACTATTTTTAGTGTTTGAAAGTTTGTATGAGGCGATTTTACGCCATCAAGCCCTCTTTCACGAAATGCTTTTAGCCAATAGATGACGGCAGAATGGGGAATGTTATGAAGTTTAGCCACCTCACGGATACCATAATCCTGTTCGGTGACGAGTTTGATAATTTTCAAACGAAATTGATAAGAGTAGGACATAATCTGGACCTCAAATTAGGTGTCCAGGTTTTGGGGTGCAGTTCAAAATGCGGTCAATTTTCAAAGCGTTTTAAAATCTCTTAAAATTTGACCGCACTTAAGACGATTATTTATCTAATTGAACGGGAAGAAATAAGCTCAATGGCCGTTTTTTCACAATTTGGCAAACTTCATGCCAAATTGGCCACCAACTCTCAATTTCCGCATTCAAAGAACGCAGTGCAATCCGAAGCGTTAATGAAAAGCTGACAATTAAATTCACTAAACCAATCAACAATACAAAACCAATGCATTGTAAAAGCAATGAATAGGTGAATTGTCCGCTCACAGCAATATAGCCTACATTCGCAGATGAAAATGCTACATGGCGAATATCTAACGGAAGGTGCGTTAAATAACCTACCACACCGGTAATACCAAGCAGCATACCAAAGCAAAGGTTACCGATAAGCGAGCCATAATTCTCATGCATATAATTAGCAAATTTAACGCGAGATTTCTCAGACATTAATTTTTTCAATAACGGATGTTGCGTTAAACGCATACGCATATTCAAATAATTGCTGCGGTTATCAAAATAACCCGAAATAATCCCGGAACAGAATAACCATACACCCGCAATGGCTGCAAACCATAAGGTTCCCGCAAAAGGATCAATGCTATGCAACTGATAAGCGATTTGATCAGCATTCATCAATGGCTCACCTGTTTTATATTGGTAACCAAACGCAATCAATGCAGCCAATCCCATCGCAATAAGTACATTGCCTAGCACAGCAATACTTTGAGAGCGAAATACATCCACTAATAATTGGGCTAATTTCATATTGACGCTTTTGCCTTGAGGCGTTTTCTCAACAGCCTCAGCAAAACGGGCTGCAGTCATGGCAGGCTGTTTTGTTGCTACCGTAAAATGCAACATAAAGATCACCATAAAACCTAAGCCGTAATTTAAGCCTTCGGCAATCCCTTTCCAAACTTTGTCATCAATAATACTACCTAGATAGATTTTGAATAGCGCCATCAGTGCAATTAATACACCACCACCTGCCGCAGAATAAAACATTGCCCAGTACTCTTTTTTATCTCGCGTAATGTAATGCTCGCCATGATCGCCCGCATTTTGGGTAATGCTGCGTGAAATTAATCTTGAACTTTGTTTCCATAATCGGGTGATGCTATGTTTTTCTGCTGCTGCGCGGGCAAAACAGCCGGTTAATAACAATATTCGGCGTGGTAAATAGCGATTTGAAACAAAAATCGCCATCAAGGTTTCTAATCGTTCTAAGGTCTGAGAAAGACGCTCCAATAAATAAGCCGTATTTAAAGAAGAGCCCACCACTGCTCCACGTTTTTGCAAACGCTCAACCAATTTTTTACATTGGCTAAACATTACCTGCAAATGACTATCATCAAAAACGGTTGATTGGCGGCGCGCCTGTAACCAATTCTGTACTTCATGGTGCAATGCCACAAAAGGTGAATCAGCATTCAACAGAGAGGGTTCCATTCGCATCAGTTCAGGATCCATATCTTCAGCCGCAATCCAAATTGAAAGCATCTCAATGGCAAATACCCCTTCACTTTCAATATGATTTTTTAAACGTTCCCGATCTTTTTGTTCTGTATAACGGGTTAAAACGCCAAATACGCCTCGCCACGTTTTTAATGGGACGGCATCAATCCAGCGCGCGTCATTTTTATCGCTAAACAATAAATAAAAAATATCGCGTAAATCATTAACATCTTTAAAAGAGGGGTTAAAACGCTCATAAATACGCGTTTTCATTTCCTGTCCAAAACCACCACGCGTAAGAATACCACTACTAATAAACAACGGGTAAAGGCGTAAACCACATAACCAACCACATAATAATTTCGAAACAGAACAGCCTAATTCTTTATCGTTCTTTAAGATAAACTTAAACAAATGTAAGGTTGGAGTAATTTTTTCTGTAGGGCTACTACGTAATAATTGACACAGCCCTTCCACAAGACCAAAGGCATCATTTTCCTCGACTTTATTACGCAAAAATTGCGGTAAAATATCTGGTTTTATCATGCTTTCCTCCTGTAATCGTTTATATTCAAAGGGTAAATATTATACAGATCTGTTAGGGAAAATAAAAATGAAAGGAAAAGTGCGGTCGGTTTTCAAGGCGTTTTTCAGCCGTTTTGAGTTTATATTGAAACACCGCCTCGCCATTAAAAAGGGCATCTTGGTTGTGTCGCTTGTTGCTGCCAATTTGTTGGCAGAAGGTAATTTCGCAAAAATTTTCCATTATTCAACCGCTTGTTGAGAAGGGTTTAGAAGGCAATCAATCGCTTTTAGTGCATCTAATG
This sequence comes from Haemophilus haemolyticus, assembly GCF_003490595.1. Classification (GTDB taxonomy): domain Bacteria; phylum Pseudomonadota; class Gammaproteobacteria; order Enterobacterales; family Pasteurellaceae; genus Haemophilus; species Haemophilus haemolyticus_L. Next base: position 103,418 of record NZ_QQGY01000004.1, on the reverse strand, counting down.
CTTTCATTTCTAGACTTTAAAAGTGCATTTTCGGCACACCTGCATCTTGCTGGTTAATACGAATAAATCCGCCTTTTTTTGCTTTCGCCGTACTTAAAACCCAACATAAATCTGCGTTGAATCATTGAGCAAGATGCGAATTTTTGTTGTTGCACATATTTTTTTACATCCTCAAAAAGTGGATCTCTTGCCATAATTACTTTCATTGCCATTATTTGCTCCTTTTATTAATTAAAGGCTTGATAGATATGTAAGAAGTAAAAAATCTTCCTTTATGGAAAAATTATATGAAAGGAAGCGACAACTTGTGCCGTTTGTGAATATTGAAAGCGGTTATTTTTAGAAGATTTTTTGCAAATAAGATAATCTGTATTACAATATGCATATTTATCTGGTTATATATACATATGACTTATTAAGGAAAAGAATATGAATAACCAAAACCCGATTGAAATTTACCAAGCTCAAGATGGCACAACGCAAGTGGAAGTGAGATTTGAAAATGACACCGTTTGGCTTTCCCAAGCGCAGATGGCTATGTTATTTGGTAAAGATATTCGCACCATTAATGAGCACATTACCAATATATTTGATGACGAAGAACTTGAGAAAGAATCAACTATCCGGAAATTCCGGATAGTTCGCCAAGAAGGTAAACGCCAAGTCAATCGTGAAATTGAGCATTATGATTTAGATATGATTATCTCTGTTGGTTATAGAGTAAAATCTAAACAAGGCATTAGTTTCCGCCGTTGGGCAACTGCACGTTTAAAAGAATATCTGACTCAAGGCTATACCATTAACCAAAAACATTTACAGCAAAATGCTCACGAATTAGAACAAGCACTTGCGCTTATTCAAAAAACAGCAAATTCATCAGAATTAACGCTAGAAAGTGGCCGTGGATTAGTGGATATTATCAGCCGTTATACACATACGTTTTTATGGCTACAACAATATGATGAAGGTTTACTTGCCGAACCACAAACACAGCAAGGCGGTACATTACCGACTTATGCTGAGGCTTGTTCTGCACTAGCAGAGTTAAAATCACAGCTGATGGCAAAAGGTGAAGCAAGTGATCTCTTTGGACGTGAACGAGATAACGGCTTATCTGCGATTCTAGGCAATTTAGATCAAAGCGTATTTGGTGAACCTGCTTATCCAAGCATTGAAGCAAAAGCAGCGCATTTACTTTATTTTGTCGTCAAGAACCATCCTTTTTCAGATGGTAATAAACGTAGCGGTGCATTTTTATTTGTAGATTTCTTACATAGAAATGGGCATTTGTTTGATCATAATGGACATCTAGTTATCAATGATACTGGCCTTGCAGCACTTACTTTGTTAGTTGCAGAATCTGATCCGAAACAAAAAGAAACACTTATTAGGCTTATTATGCATATGCTTAAGCAAGAGAAAAAATGATAAATAGCGACCGAAGTCGCTATTTGTTTAAAAAGTGCGGTTGTTTTTCTATGATTTTTTAATTTTCTCCAATAACTCAGCGACCACTTTCGGAACGCCCTCACCCGCTTTTTCTTTTATTGCAATCACTTTCTTACGAACAAATCCTGTATTGGGATTAGGATCGATCAAATAGATAAGTGAACCATATGGAGCGAGATTTACCAATCCATTAGCTGGATAAACTTGTAATGAAGTGCCAATAACAATCACAATATCTGCCTTTTTCACTAACTTTTCTGCTTTAGGAAACATGGGTACATTTTCCCCAAAAAAGACTATATGTGGACGCATTGGATGACCGTGATTATCCTTGTCCTCTAATAGTTGATCACCCAAACATGGAACAATGTAATCGGTATTAAAACTGCTGCGAGCTTTATTCAATTCACCATGTAAATGGAGTACGTTAGTACTTCCCGCTCGCTCATGTAAATCATCCACGTTTTGAGTGATTATATGAACTTCATAAAACTCTTCCAATTCAACCAAAGCTAAGTGTGCAGCATTTGGCTCTGCAGTTTGTGCATTACGACGTCGTTCATTATAAAACGCCAATACTTTTGCACGGTTTTTCTTTAAGGCTTCAGGCGTGCAAACTTCTTCTACTTTATGCCCAGCCCACAATCCATCTTCCGCTCTAAAAGTAGGAATACCACTTTCAGCACTAATTCCTGCTCCCGTTAATACCACGCAAATTGGTTTCTTTTCCAAAGTCATTTTTCAGGCTCCTTTTGTTCTAAAATTTCATCAATCTGTCTATCTCTAGCCATCATGCCAAATATATTCCCTGCTTTATAAAGAGGTTGATAAGCATAGCTTTCAATATGTAAGAATGGCTTATCTGAAAGGCGTTGGAAATATTGTTTTAGCTGTGATTTTGAGCGTAATAACACGTCATATTCGGCTTGAATATGGGCACTCATTGCTTCAATACGCATTTTAAATTCATCACTGAGATAAGGACTGATAATTAAATAGACCGTTTTCTGTTCGGTTGCTGTTTCATCCGCATAAACACATGCCAAATTAAACACTTGCCATTTATAACGATCTGCAAAAGCACCAATGACTCGGCTTTGCTCCTCACTTTCAACTTGCACAAGTGCGGCTGATTTTTTTAAACAATCTTGTAAAATATCACTTGGTGTAAAAGGCCCACAGCCTAAGTAAGATAAGACACAATTCCAATTAGCAAACTGTTCTGTACCAAAATGAACATGTTCGCCTTGAAATTTGCCAGCACCATTTTTAGTACGATCATCAATTAAATAATCACCTTGGTTGAGATTTTTATGATGGGATAAAATCAATCGTTTGTATAAGGCTGAACCTTTTTCTTCGCCGAAATAATGTTGAATCCATTTTACTTTATCACTCCAAGCGGAAGGATTATGCCAAGGCGCAGTAGAAAGCACATAAATATGATATTTTTTCATCAATTTATGCACCGCAGAAATCGCGTTCGGCATGGGTTCCATTAAGCTAAAAATACCCTCTACTTCATCATATCGACCTTCATATTCTTGCTTGGTTTTATCATCTAGTTTTGCAATACCCGATGGAAAATCTACCATCACATTATCCATATCAATGTACACAATTTGTTTCATTTGAATGTCCTCTCTTCAGATAGATTTATCATAAAGCGCAAAGCGACAATTTATGTCGTTATACTGTTTCTTCTAAATATACACGCTCAATTTCTTGATAATTTTCACCAAAGTGAGCTATCCACCACTCCAGCATTTGACTTTCGATCACTGTTGCTGAAATTTCATAATCATCCCCAGAATCTTTTACTGTTTGATCTGTTGATAATGGTGTTTCTGTTAAAAATCCACCAATATCTTTATTAATGCGGAAAGTTAATCGAATTTTTCGACCATAGGTAAAACCAAACTTTTGGCTTTCTACATAAGATTTCAAATTAAAATCAGGGCGTTCAAATATCATTGTACTCACTGTTACCTTAAGCAAGCGATGCAAAGCAAGGTGTAAAATATCACCATTCTCATATTGTGCGACTAAATAGCTACTTGGTCCTTGTTGTACCAAAGCCAATGGCTTGACCTGTGCCTTATGTTCTTTACCGTGAATACTCCGATAATGCACCTGTAAAAATCTATTTTGATAAAGTGCGGTACTAATTTGAGAAAAAATTTCTGGATTGATTTTGGCAGGTAATAACGGCTGACTAGTTGGCGCAATAGCAACTTTATTAAGCCATTCAGCCCCTGATTTTTTATGGCTGTCATAAACCAAATTATATTCGGCCTGTTGAAAGAACGCTTCCATTGAGCTCATAATGCTAGAAGGCAAAATGCCATTGAGATATTGTTTAGCAAGCATAAGCACAAGTGATTGCTGTTCATTTAGAATCGGTAAATCTAATCCTTTAGCATTTGATTTCCATCGGTAGCCATAAGGTTTATCACGCATATCACGTTCAATTTCAAACTGTTGAGATAAGCTTTCTAGCTGGCGTTGGATTGAACGAATATCACGTTGAACGCCAATATCAGCAAGTTTTTGTAAGATTTCTTCTGCAGTGATAAAACGTGTTTTCGGAATAAGGCGTAAAATTTCAAGTTGAATTTGAAGTGCGGTTAAGTTTGAGGACATTTTATCTCCCAAATTTGAAAAAAATCATGATAAAAAAATGCTGGAAAATTCCAGCATTATACTTTCTAAATTCGTCTGACTTGCCAGAAGGCTTTCGACCAATAAGGGTTATTCATTGAAGAATAAACAACGCCCCCTCTGGTGGAAGCATGAAGGAATTTGTCTTCTTTTACATAAATTCCTACATGATAACCATTAGGACCTCGGCCAGTTTTAAAGAAAATTAAATCACCCGTTTGAATATCTTCTTTGCGGACATGTTTACCATAATTAGCTTGTTCAGTTGTACTTCTTGGCAAACGAAGATTAAAACGATCGAAGAAAGTTTTCTGCACAAAACCGGAACAATCTACGCCACGACGTGAAACACCGCCGAGCACATAAGGTGTACCCGCCCATTCATGTTGTTGTTCGCTCAACATGGCTATGGCCATAATAGGATCGCCGATTTGGCCTTTATAGTTCATCGCATAATCATCGTTTTGAAAACTAGAACAAGCGAATAAAAACAACGAGGTAGTAGCGATTAAAAATGATTTATATACTTTCATACCTTTTCATATGAAAAGTGCGGTAGAAATTCACCGCACTTTTTGTTACTTACTATTTAGTTTTTTCTACACGAGCACGTAACTTTTGCCCAGGTTTAAATGTCACCACTCGGCGAGCAGAAACCGGCACAATATCACCAGTTTTCGGGTTACGCCCCGGGCGAGATGACTTATCACGTAGTTCAAAATTACCAAATCCTGATAATTTCACATCATGACCAGATTCTAGCGATGAACGAATCTCTTCTAAAAAGTTCTCCACCACATTTTTCGTATCGTGTTTAGATAACTGATATTTATTACTTAAATATTCAATAATATCAATTTTGGTTATCGTAGCCATATTAATCCCTTAATTCAGCATTAAAGCGTTGTTTTACCTCCGCCAATACTGCTGAAATCACTGCATTAATTTCTTCATCTTCAAGTGTTTTTTCATTATCTTGGACAGTCAAGCTAATCGCTAAACTCTTACAGCCTTCAGCGACGCCGACACCTTGATATACATCGAACAAGTTCACTTGCACCAATTTTTCGCCGCCTGCTTGTTTACAGGCTGCGATTAATTCCCCTGCTGGTACGTTATCTGCTACGACTAAAGCTAAATCACGACGGTTTGCTGGGAATTTAGAAATTTCTTTTGCTTGGACCACATTACGTGCCGCAATTGCATTCCAAAGAATTTCAAATACAAAAGTTTTGCCATTTAAACCAAGTTTTTGGCTAATAGATGGATGAATTGCACCAATAAAACCAATTTCTTGACCATCTAATTCAATAGCAGCAGATTGGCCAGGATGTAATGCATCAAATTGTTTTGCAACAAAACGAACTCTATTACCACCTTCTGTTAAAGAAAGTACTGATTCTAAATCGCCTTTAAGATCAAAGAAATCAACAGACTCTGCTTTACCAGCCCAATGTTCAGATTTTGCCGTTCCAGTAATTACCGCACTTAAAACAAATTCTTGACGCACACCAAATTCAGCATTTGCATCTGGTACAAAACGTAATCCTGTTTCAAATAAACGAACGCGTGATTGTTGGCGATTTTGGTTATAAAGCACAGCACCTAATAAACCACTCATTAAAGACACACGCATTGCGGACATTTCCACAGAAATAGGATTTGGCAATACAAGTGCTTCTTGATGTGGATGTAATAAACTTTGAATTTTTGGATCCACAAAGCTATAAGTAATGGCTTCTTGATAATCTGCATCCACAAGTGCAGTCTTAATTCGAGCTAAATCTAAATCAGATTCTTTGTGCTCACGCATGCGGAGATGCGCTAATGGTGCATTGTTTGGAATGCTGTTATAACCATAAATACGCGCCACTTCCTCAATTAAATCTTCTTCAATTTCAATATCAAAACGCCAGCTTGCAGAAGTTACCGTCCAAATATCATTTGCATAAGTAACATCGAAACCAAGACGATGGAAAATTTCTGTTACGCTTTCTGTTTCAATATGATGACCTAAAAGTGCATCTAATTTACTACGGCGAAGTTGAACTGTATTGACTTTAGGAAGATGAGCTTCACTGCTTGCTTCACAAATCTCACCCGCTTCACCACCACAGATTTCAAGCAATAATGTGGTTGCTCGTTCCATAGCTTTACGGGCTAATTCAAAATCCACACCACGTTCAAAACGGTGCGATGCATCAGTATGTAAACCATATTGTCTCGCTCGCCCTGCAATCGCTAATGGAGCGAAAAATGCGGATTCTAAAATCACATCTTTCGTTTCACTATTCACGCCACTTGCAGCACCACCAAAAATCCCAGCCATTGCTAAAGGCCCATTTTGGTCGGCGATTAATAAAGTATTAGATTGAAGTTTTGCCGTTGAACCATCTAATAATACTAATTCTTCACCCTCTTTCGCTAAGCGAACTTGAACCGGTTGTGCAACTTTAGCCGCATCAAACGCATGCATTGGCTGACCAAGCTCAAGCAAAATATAGTTAGTAATATCAACAATAGGATCAATAGAACGAATGCCACAACGACGCAATTTTTCTTGCATCCACATTGGCGATTGCGCCTTCACATTAACGTTTTTCACCACACGTAATAAATAACGTGGGCACGCTTCTGGCGCTTGTAAATCAATTTGAACTTTATCAGAAATTGTTGCTGGCACCGCTTCAAAGTGCGGTTGATTTACCGGCTGTTTATTTACCACGCCAATTTCACGCGCAATACCCGCAATGCTCAAACAATCCGCACGGTTTGGCGTTAAGCTAATTTCGATGGCATTATCATTTAAACCTAAATATTCACGTAAATCAGTACCGATTGGTGCATCAAGTGGCAATTCAATAATACCATCCGTTTCAACATCAATACCTAATTCAGAAAATGAACAAAGCATCCCTTCTGATGGTTGACCACGTAATTTCGTTTTCTTAATTTTGAAATCGCCAGGTAATACAGCACCTTCTGTTGCGCAAGCCACTTTTAAGCCTTGACGACAATTTGGTGCGCCACACACGATATCCAATAAACGATCACCGCCTACGTTCACTTTAGTTACACGTAATTTATCTGCATCTGGATGTTGTGCACATTCCACCACTTCACCAACAACGACTCCATTAAATGTACCCGCAACGGCTTCTACACCATCCACTTCTAAGCCAAGCATGGTAATTTGCTCGCATAATTGCTCGGTTGAAACGGATGGATTCACCCATTCTCTTACCCACTGTTCACTAAATTTCATTTGTTGTTATCCTTTTAATTCAAATCCGAGAAATTACTTAAATTGTTTTAAGAAACGTAAGTCATTTTCAAAGAACGAACGTAAATCTGTTACGTTATAACGTAACATTGTTAAACGCTCAACGCCCATTCCCACTGCAAAACCAGAATATTCATTTGGATCAATACCAACGTTACGCAACACATTTGGGTGCACCATACCGCAGCCCAACACTTCTAACCATTTACCGTTTTTACCCATCACATCCACTTCGGCTGAAGGTTCGGTGAATGGGAAATAAGATGGACGAAAACGAACTTGTAAATCTTCTTCAAAGAAAGCGCGTAAGAAATCGTGTAATAAGCCTTTCAATTCTGTAAAATTTGCTTTTTTATCCACATAAAGCAATTCAATTTGGTGGAACATTGGCGTGTGCGTTTGATCGTAGTCATTACGATATACACGTCCTGGAGCCATAATGCGAATTGGTGGCTGCATTTTTTCCATAGTACGAATTTGCACGCCAGAAGTTTGAGTGCGAAGTAATAATTCTGGATTAAACCAAAAAGTATCGTGATCGGCACGCGCGGGGTGATGTTTAGGAATATTTAAAGCATCGAAGTTGTAATAATCACTTTCAATTTCAGGACCATTTTCAACTGAAAAGCCAAGTTCTGAGAAAAATTTTGTTACACGATTAATCGTCATGGTAACTGGGTGTAAGCCACCTGTTTCAACTTTGCGACCAGGTAAACTGACATCTACACGTTCTTTTTCTAATTTTGCGTTAAGTTCAGCCTGTTCCCACTCCGCTTTTTTTGCATTTAAAAATTCTAACGCAGCTTGTTTTGCTTCGTTAATTTTTGCACCCATAGCCGGACGTTCTTCTGCTGACACATTACGCAATTCTTGCATTAATTGAGTAAAATGCCCTTTCTTACCAAAATATTCGACACGGATTTCATCCAAAGCCGTTAAACTTTTATCCTGAATGGATTCAATCGCTAATTTCGCTTTCTCAACAAGCTCGTTCAGATGTTGCATAGTTTCCCCTGCTTCTCTTTTCTCTATAAAATAAAAAACCGAGTAATGATAATACCAAGTACTTAAAAAGTAAAAGAATAATATGAAAAATCATTGGTTTATCGCAGTAACCGAGCAAATGTTGCCCTGAGGAAATTTTGCTTTTGATTATACCTTCTAGGATCTGCTAAGTCATTGAAAAAAGCAAAAGCTATTCATACTTCCTCAAAATACAGTATTAGGTGGAATTAATGGGAGCTTGCCCTAGATTTCTGATAAGGAGGAATGGAAAAAAGCGGTGAATTTCACCGCTTAGATTACAAGATTGTGACGATTTACTCGGGTTTTTAGCTCGAATGATTAAAACTCAAATTTCAAGCCCATTTGACCTTGTTTATTTTTGTCACGATGTTTGCCTGATTGCGTAGCGAATGAAGCCCAGAGTTTAACCTTATCTTCCAGTTTAACATCGGCACCCATTTCAAACTCAAACGCTTTCTTATTATTATCAATCAATCGTTTTTCGCCGTCCATTGATACGCCAAAACCTTTGTTTTGGTAGAGGCTATTTATCGCCACAAAAGGCGCAACTTCGATATGATTCATAAATTTAGCGTCTAAATACGCTTTAATCCCAGCCCGACTTTGTAAATTATCTTGTCCGAGTGGTTTTATTTGCGTACCGTTTTGCTCGACATGCTGACCTTTTACTGCCATATAGCGCGTTTGCAATTGAGGCTGAATATAAACGCGATATTGGTTACCGTTTGTCGCACTTTTATCTAACACTAAGAAATTATAGCCTGCTTCAATAGAGGCAGTAAGACCGCGGCTACCATATTCTTCGCGGAATTTATTGCCCGAAACACGGTTTTTAAACCAATTGTAGTTTAACCAGCTATCGACATAAGCGCCCGTGTGGTTTTCGTTATTCTGATACCAAGTGCCATATACACCAAGACTATAACCTTTCACTTGACCGTTTGCCACGATATCGGTTTCATGATTAACTGCCGTTGATTGATATTTGGCATAGCCTGCCATTAATCCCGCTAACACATTGCCGTGAGGCGTTTGTTTGTGGTAGAGATTGCCACCAAGTTGCACGCCATTGCGCGTGCCTTGAAGCGTACTTTCTCCACCGATGAGTTGTTGGTTATGGGTTGAGCGAATTGTACGAAGCCAGACTGCTTGGGTTTTATTAGGTTGCATAAACACATTGCCGAGACGGTCATGTAAACGCAGAGTAAACATGTTATTTGCTGCCTCTGAATTTGCCGCATAAACCACACTTTCTGTACGTGGTTTTACGTAAGTACACCACCCTGTTGTACATTTACGCAATACTAATTCCTCAACGCCTTTTAAGTGGCGACGATAGAAAGTGGCATGGGCATCATTGTTTTGAGGGATATTGATAAGTTGTTTGCCATGTGCTTTTTTAAAGGAGCCATCGCCCACATCATAGATTTCAACTTCAAAATTCCCCTCCCAGCCCTCTTGAAATGTAAGGGTGTTTTTGGCTAGATTAATATCATCCGTGCTTAAATCTGCATAAAGCCCAAATATTCCATTGCCACTGACTTTCTCCCGAACTTTTAATACTGTGTCTTTTTCTGCAAAGTAAACTTTACCCTCATCTAGGGTTAATTTTCTCAAAGTATTACTCCAATCATATATCCCTTTGACTTTCCATTCCGAATGAGATTTTAAGGTCAAGCGATTAATATAATCCATATAGTTGCTGAAAGCACCCGATAATTTACTGTTATTTTTAGCAATAATATCTACTGGAATATTATCATGTTGAGACACAGCTCCGATATCACCGTCAATAAGATATTCTACTCGATTAGTCATTATGGTATTGTTCAGTTCAACCGTCCTAGGAGTATTCTCATCGTAAAAAGGAACATATATACCAAATCCAAATGCTGATCCAGTATCAATAATAGAATCATTAATAAAGACTTTTGTTGGCTTATTTTGTCCATTTTTATCTTGACCTGCAGTAACGATACCAACAGCTACAATTTTATTCCCCCCTATTATTGTAGAACGATTAATGGTTAATGTCGTATTATGCTCAAGCAATCGTATAGCTGAGTATGCATCATCCTCTCTTTCTCCATCTTCTTCTGATAGCTTTATTATCGAATCATTAATTGTTAGCTTACCTCCTACCGTATAATTTCTTGCATAATCATTATCATATTTGTCGTACATGCCAATAGAAGAAAGAGAAGAACGCAGCTCTGCATTATTAATAGTAAAATCTATATTTTTCTCAGCTTGAATTACTACCTTATCACCTATATAAGTCCCACCATTAATTTCACCTTTATTGGCGTAAATTAATCCAAATCCTTTCGTTTCAACTTCATGCGCTTTATCGTTTTTAATAAACACTTTCGCATTTGGATTATAACGATAGTCAATTAAACGGTTTTTTAGCTTAGTGGAAACGTTATTTAAGTGTAGTTCATGAGATTCATGACCATTTGTTGCTGAAAAAATGGTTTTGGTTGGAGTCCTACCTTCGCTTTGTTCTTCACTGCTCAAGTGATAGTTTTCAATTTTAACGATGGATTTATTATCACCGAAACTCACTTGGTTTGAACCATCAGCAAAGTTGATACGACCGGGTGCTGTTTTTTCTGCCTTTAATTCCAGCGTACCCCCATTTAAGCGGGCTAAATGCTCATTTGCGCCTAAATCTATATCAGACGCGCCATGAACAACCGCTGATTTTCCACTTTCTATCTTGAAAAGAGGATCATCTGCAACGTTATCTTGTTTTGATTTATGAATTGCCGCATGCTCACCTTCAGTAATTTGAGGGATTTGCGATGCGCAAGAATAATTGTGGGATATTGCAAGAAAAGCCATTGCAACAGGTGAAAGTTTAGTTAAAATTTGCTTGCTTGCTTGCTTGCTTGCTTGCTTGCTTGCTTGCTTGCTTGCTTGCTTGCTTGCTTGCTTGCTTGCTTGCTGTCAAATTGTCTCATTTTTTCTTCTTTTGTCTAGTGTTAAAAGGGACTTAATTCTAATCCTATTTTACACGGAATGCAAATACTTATGACTGCCGGTAAAGGGGTAATCTGTACATAAGCATTTCTTTTTTGTTTAGATTAATTTTGACATGCCTATTCTAAGTGAGAATCTCTCACTTTTTATTATAATTTGTCAGATTAGATCTGATCTTCTACATAAGCTCTATAACCAACAAAATCGTTCATTCACAAAATTTTCCGACCGCTCTTTTTGCCATTTTTCTTTATTTTTTGGATTAGCAAAAAAACGTGCTTGTTCCTGTAAACGTTGAACTAATTTTTCTTCTGCTTCTTTTAACGCTTTTTGACGATCTGCAAATTTTGCGGGTAATGCTGGTAAGAAAATGACTTCATAAGGATGTGTAATTGTCCATTTCACCGCATTTTCGGCTGCAAGACTCTGTTTATCAAAATTGCAAAACGCATAAGCATTAACAAACTGCTCTACAACATGACTGAACCCTGTATTATCCTGCACCGTTTGTTTTGGTAGATCCAACACATAAAGTGCGGTGATCAAGCGATTTTGCCCACGATAAAACCAAGTAACAGCTTCATCTCTTAAGCCAAAATCGTAAGCCCGAGCGGCTAACGTGAACATCGTAATTGGTGAAATACGAGCCGGATTTTCTTCTACAAATTTCACCGCACTTTCATAACCTTTTATCGTATTTTCACGTAGCATAGGATCAATTTCTTTATGTACAAATACATTTCCTGCTTTTCCATTTTCCGCAGAATAATAAGGTTTGATATAAACATCCACCGTCTTCACTGGTTCTTTGCTAATAGAACTACAAGCCGTAATAAAAAGTGCGATTATAAAACACAGTATTTTTAACATATGGATTTTCCTTATATAATGCCCAGCAAATTTCACTGCATTGTTATTATGAAAATTCATCTAATCTACAGTAAAACCACATTAGAATTCAATAATGAAACAAGTTTACTTGATCATCTCGAGAAAAATAATATTCACCATGAATATCAATGCCGTAGTGGCTATTGTGGTTCTTGTCGTGTGAAAATCAAAAAAGGCAAGGTATCCTATAAAGATACGCCCCTTGCCTTTATTCAACCTGATGAAATTTTATTATGCTGTTGTCACGTAGAAAGTGACATTGAAATTGATTTATAAATTATTTAAATCTAATACATCGGTCATATCAAATAAGCCATTCGCCTTATTTTCTAACCATTTACCAGCACGCACTGCACCATTAGCGAAAGTCATACGACTTGATGCTTTATGGGAAATTTCTACACGTTCGCCAATATCTGCAAACCAAACCGTGTGTTCCCCTACTACATCCGAAGCACGAATAGTTGAAAAACCAATTTCATCGCGTTTACGTTCGCCTGTGATTCCTTCACGGCAGAAGACCCCATGAGTTTTTAAATCGCGACCTAAGGTTTTCGCGATATGTTCCCCCATAGAAAGTGCGGTGCCAGATGGCGCATCGACTTTATGACGGTGATGTGCTTCGATCACTTCAATGTCGCAATAATCCCCCATCACTTTTGCCGCTTTTTCTAAAAGCTTGAAGACTAAATTCACGCCAACACTGAAATTTGATGCAAACACAATAGAAATTTTATCTGAAGCTGCTTTAATCGCTGCTTTACCATTTTCATCAAAACCTGTTGTACCGATCACCATTTTTTTATTATTCGCTACGCAAAATGCAATATGTTCAAGAGTGCCTTCTGGTCGAGTGAAATCGATTAATAAATCGAATTTATCTTTTTGGCTTTCAAGATCGCCCGAAACTGTTACACCAATTTGTCCAATTCCTGCCAATTCTCCCGCATCCGTCCCGACCAAAGATGATCCTTTGCGTTCAAACGCCGCACCTAGCTCTATGTCTTCCGCTGAATGAACCGCTTGAATTAATTGCCGCCCCATTCTTCCGCCAGCACCCGCGATTGCAATTTTTAATGTCATGTTACTTCCTTTTTTATTAATGAATTATTTCGTTGATGCCGTTATAAACAAGCACACAACCAAAAAATAAAAATACAATGCCTGCCATATTATCAATATAGCGGCTGTATTGACTGTATAAACGCTTGGCAATATTACGTGAAAAAATCAATGAAATCACATAAAAATAACAAAATGTTTCTACCACAATCACCATAAAAGCCAATATAATTTGCCACATTTCAGTGATATTTACCAAGACAAGCGACATCACGCTACTAAAATACACCACGACTTTTGCATTGGATAAATTCACTAAAAGCCCTTTCATAATTTCTTTTTTAATCGTGGTTTGTTGATTAAATTCAGTATCAGCGTGCGGTTCAAATTGAGCGTGTTTTTTGCTGCGGGCCATTAAAAAACCGATATATGCTAGGTAACTACCGCCTAGCAACATAATAACGCCATGTAATGCTGGGATAGTGACAAATAACACCGCTAATCCCAACATAGAAAGCATTCCCCAAAAGGCGATGCCAAGCGTTATACCTAAAATGCCACAAACTGTATTACGACGAGAGTTACTTGCCGCCATTCGGCTTACATAGAAGAAATCAGGCCCAGGCGTCATTAAGCCAAATAAATGCACAATGATTAAATTCAGCATCACAACATCCAATACTGAATAGCAAATATGACAATCACTGCATAAATTGCCGCTAATACATCATCGACCATAATGCCAAAACCACTTTCTAGTTTTTCGTCAAAATAACGAATTGGGAACGGTTTTAAAATATCGAAAAAGCGAAATAACGCAAAAGCAGCCAAAATCCATTGCCAAGATAATGACGGTATCGCCGATAATACAATAAATACACCGACAAATTCATCCCAGACGATAGAACCATGATCGTGCACGCCCATATCTGCTGTGGTTTTTTGACAAAGATAGCAACCGAGTAAAAAACAAAGTGCGGTAAAAATCAAAAAGGTTTTTACACCTAACAAAGAAAGCAAAATCACGCCTAACATTGTTCCAGCCAAACTCCCCCAAGTACCGGGAGCAGGATGAATTAAGCCCGATCCAAAACCAACGGCAAGCAAATGAATAGGATTTAAAAGAGAGATTTTTTTAAGAGGATTATTTTCTGTCATTTTGATTCCTTAAAATGATCGAAACCGCTTGAAAATGTAATATTCACAGGTTTTCCATCCCGTAAAAAACGAGGAGAAAAGTCGCCGCACTTTTCATTAATTTTACCAATACAAGTGCAAGGCACGTTCAGTTTTTTTAAGCGTAATTCTAATTCATCTTTATATTCGGGCGGTATGGTAAAACAAAGTTCATAGTCTTCGCCACCACTTAAGGCAAATTGTTCCGCTTGAGTGCGATCATATTTATTTAAAATCGATGATGAAAGAGGTAATGCAGTCAGTTCAACTTCAGCACTACATTGACTTCGTTCAAGAATATGGCCTAAATCAGAGATTAACCCATCGGAAAGATCAATGGCAGCATGAGCAATATCAATTAACGCCCGCCCAAGTTCAATTCTAGGTGTGGGTCGAAGATGTCGTTGTTGCAAAAAAACATCATCAGAATCAACCGCACTTTTGCCCGATAAAATTTGCGTAAAACCTGCCGCACTATCGCCTAAAGTGCCTGAAACATAAATTAAATCGCCGATTTGTGCTTTATGCCGACAAATTCCTTTGTCTTTTTCGACAAAGCCTTGTGCTGTAATGGTAATAGATAAATTGCCTTTTGTAGTATCGCCACCAATTAACGTGACGTTGTATTGTTTTAACGTGTGTAATAAACTTTGGCTAAATGTTGAAATCCAATTTTCATCTATCTTTGGCAAAGTTAATGCCAGAGAAACCCATTTTGGCTGTGCCCCCATTGCAGCAATATCACTTAAATTTGTTGCAACGGCCTTATAAGCTAAATCTTCAGGTGAAATGGTTGGCAAAAAATGTGTATTTTCCACCATTGTATCGGTCGTAATGGCAAGCTGATAATTCTTTGGCACGGAAACCAGCGCACAATCGTCGCCAATAGATAATTGAACGGAATCATCAACTAATATTTGTTGCTGAAAATATCGTTTAATTAAATCAAATTCACCCATTGCCATTTTTCACCTATCTTATAAAAGAAAAGGCACGCGTTAAAAACGCGCGCCATTTTCAATTTAAAAGGATTATTTACGCCCTAATGCTGGTGCGATTTTATCAAGTACGCCATTGATATATTTATGGCTTTCATCTGCACCAAATACTTTTGCCACTTCAATCGCTTCATTGATAACCACTTTATATGGCACATCTAATTCAAAGCGCAATTCATAAACGGCCAAACGCAAAATTGCAGTTTCAATAGGATCAAGCTCATCAAAAGCGCGGTCAATATAAGGCGAAATTGAAAAATCAACGGTTTCAATATTTTCTACTGTTTGACGAAATAATTTACGGAAGTAAGGTTTATCTACCCCATCCATATCTTGATCTAACACAAAAGCTAATTCCACTTGCTCTGCAGTGTTGCCAGATACCGCCCAAGAATATAAGGCTTGAACAGTACATTCACGCGCACGACGACGAGCAGAAGGCTTTTTCACTTGTTTTTGTTCTGTCATGATTTATGCCGCATCAATTTGTTGAATAAGATTAACCATTTCAAGTGCGGTTAAGGCTGCTTCTGCACCTTTATTACCCGCTTTAGTACCAGCACGTTCAATCGCCTGTTCAATATTTTCTGTGGTTAATACACCAAAAGCGACAGGGATTTCAGCATCCATTGCAACCTTTCCTAAACCGCTGCTTGCTTCCCCTGCTACATATTCAAAATGCGCAGTACCACCACGGATAACTGTACCTAATGCCACAATCGCATCAAATTTTTTACTTTCTGCTAAACGACGAGCAACTAATGGCAACTCATACGCACCAGGAGCACGCACGATAGTGATATTTTCATCTTTCACTTGGCCGATACGTTTTAATGCATCAATTGCACCTTCTAATAAACTTTCATTAATAAAACTGTTAAAACGAGCAATTGCTACTGCAACTTTTGCATTAGGTGCTGCGACTGAGCCTTCTAAAACTTTCATATTTTTTCCTATTATTAGCCATAATGATTTTGGCCCGAGATTTTAGCATAAAATCGCGTATATTCAATATTAATAAGGCTTTACCCTATTTTATTTAGGGCTCATTTTTAAGGCGATTTTATTGTTCATAGCCCGCACCAACACTATATTTTTATGGAAAATTTCCTTCATTAAGGTAAACTATCGGCAATTTTATGTGAATTACATTCAGTTACAGAGGTTTAATATGTCTAAAGTGGCATCAATTGTTGATGTATTACAAGGGAAAGTGGCGATTGGTGAAACCGTCACTGTACGTGGTTGGGTGCGTACCCGTCGCGATTCTAAAGCAGGATTATCTTTCTTAGCGGTTTATGACGGTTCTTGCTTTGATCCAATTCAAGCGATTATTAATAACGATATTGAAAATTACGAAAGCGAAATTTTACGTTTAACAACAGGCTGTTCTGTGATTGTAACTGGTAAAGTCGTTGAATCACCTGCAGAAGGACAAGCGGTTGAATTACAAGCAGAAAAAGTGGAAGTGACAGGGTTTGTTGAAGATCCTGATACTTACCCAATGGCAGCAAAACGCCACTCTATTGAATATTTACGCGAAGTGGCTCACTTACGCCCTCGAACCAATATTATTGGTGCTGTCGCACGTGTTCGCCATTGCTTATCTCAAGCAATTCACCGTTTCTTCCATGAGCAAGGTTTCTACTGGGTGGCAACCCCATTAATTACTGCATCAGACACTGAAGGCGCGGGTGAAATGTTCCGTGTTTCTACACTTGATTTAGAAAATCTTCCACGTGGTGAAAATGGAAAAGTGGATTTCAGCCAAGATTTCTTCGGTAAAGAATCATTTTTAACGGTTTCAGGTCAGTTAAACGGCGAAACCTATGCTTGTGCATTAAGCAAAATTTATACTTTCGGCCCAACATTCCGTGCAGAAAACTCGAATACTACCCGTCACTTAGCTGAATTCTGGATGGTTGAACCCGAAGTTGCATTTGCAACCTTAGCGGATAATGCAAAACTTGCAGAAGATATGTTGAAATACGTATTCCGCGCAGTATTAGCAGAGCGCAAAGACGACTTACAATTCTTTGAAAAACATGTAGATAAAGATGTTATTACGCGTTTAGAAAACTTTGTAAACTCAGATTTTGCGCAAATTGATTATACTGATGCCATTGATGTGTTATTAAAATCTGGTAAGAAATTTGAATTCCCTGTTTCTTGGGGTATCGATCTTTCTTCTGAACACGAACGTTTCTTAGCGGAAGAATATTTCAAATCACCTGTTGTTGTGAAAAACTATCCAAAAGACATTAAAGCATTCTATATGCGTTTAAATGATGATGGAAAAACTGTGGCGGCAATGGACGTGTTAGCACCGGGAATTGGTGAAATCATCGGTGGTTCACAACGTGAAGAACGTTTAGACGTGCTTGATAAACGTATGGAAGAAATGGGATTAAATCCAGATGATTATTGGTGGTATCGTGATCTTCGTAAATACGGTAGCGTTCCACATTCTGGTTTTGGTCTTGGTTTTGAACGCTTAATTGTCTATGTAACTGGCGTGCAAAATATTCGTGATGTAATTCCATTCCCACGCGCGCCAAGAAATGCGAATTTCTAATTCAATTTAACTTTAATATTGACCGCACTTACGCTAAAGTGCGGTTAATTTTTTAAGAATTTTAAGGAAAGCAAAATGGATAAAATTAAGCAACTCTTTGCCAACAATTACAGTTGGGCACAAAGAATGAAGGAAGAAAATTCTACTTACTTCAAAGAGCTTGCGGATCATCAAACGCCGCATTATCTTTGGATTGGTTGCTCTGATAGCCGTGTACCCGCTGAGAAATTGACAAATCTTGAACCAGGTGAATTATTTGTTCACCGTAATGTTGCTAACCAAGTGATTCACACTGATTTTAATTGTCTTTCTGTTGTGCAATATGCCGTCGATGTGCTTAAAATTGAACATATTATTATCTGTGGCCACACCAACTGCGGGGGTATTCATGCGGCGATGGCAGATAAAGATTTAGGGCTTATCAACAACTGGCTTCTTCATATTCGTGATATTTGGTTTAAACACGGTCATCTTCTCGGAAAACTTTCCCCAGAAAAACGCGCGGATATGTTGACTAAAATTAACGTAGCGGAACAGGTTTACAATCTTGGGCGCACTTCAATTGTAAAAAGTGCTTGGGAACGCGGACAAAAACTCTCATTGCACGGCTGGGTATATGATGTAAATGATGGATTTTTAGTGGATCAAGGCGTAATGGCAACCAGTAGAGAAACCCTTGAAATTTCCTATCGAAACGCTATCGCTCGTTTATCAATACTTGATGAAGAAAATATTTTGAAAAAAGATCATCTTGAAAATACATAAAAAAACGCCCTTTTGGGCGTTGTTTTTTAAGCTTTACCTTCAGCCAAATTTTTCTTTTCTTCCAATTCTTCCCAGCGTAAAAATGCTGTTTCTAATTCGGCTTCAGTATCCGCCAATGCTTTTAATTTAGCGTCGGTAATATCATGAGCCTGTTGAAAAAATGCTGGATCGGCTATTTCAGCTTGCAGTGCGGTGATTTTAGTTTCTAATTCTTCCAATAGTTGTGGAAGTTGTTCTAGCTCTCGTTGTTCTTTATAAGAAAGTTTCACGGATTTCGGCTTAGAAGTGCGGTCATTTTTCACCGCACTTTCTTCTTTTAGTGGTTCAGTTTTCTTCGCTTTAGCCTGTTCTTCCACTGCTTTGCTTGCCCAGAAATTGGCTTGTTGCTGTTTCGCATCAAAGAATCCACCCACATACTTATTCAAACGCCCTTCACCTTCGAATAAATAACATTCTGTCGCAGTATTATCGATAAATTGACGGTCGTGGCTCACAATTAACAATGTGCCTTGATAATCAGTCAAAATTTCTTCTAAAAGCTCCAATGTTTCTACATCGAGGTCATTAGTCGGTTCGTCAAGAATCAATAAATTATTTGGTTTAAGCAGTAATTTGGCGAGCAATAAACGATTTCGTTCTCCCCCCGATAAGGCTTTAACTGGCGTCATTGCTCGTTTTGGCGGGAACAAGAAATCTTGCAAATACCCTAACACGTGGCGTTTTACACCATTGACTTCAATATCTTGTTTACCATCTGCCACATTATCCATTACAGTTTTTTCAGGATCTAAATCAGCACGGTATTGGTCAAAATAAGCAATGTCTAATTTGGTACCACAACGAATTTTTCCTGATGTTGGCTGAATTTCACCCAACAATAATTTAATGAAAGTAGTTTTCCCACAGCCATTTGGTCCAACAAACGCAATTTTGTCGCCACGTAAAATCGTTGTTGAAAAATCTTTTAGCAAGGTTTTTCCTGCGATTTCATAGCTCACATCTTCCATTTCAAAGACAATTTTGCCTGAACGACTTGAAGTATCTAACTGTAATTTAGCTGTTCCCATTACGTCACGGCGTTGGCGACGTTCCTCACGCATCGCTTTTAATGCACGCACTCGCCCTTCATTTCTTGTACGGCGAGCCTTGATACCTTGGCGAATCCACACTTCTTCCTGTGCAAGACGTTTATCAAATAATTCATTTTGCAAGGCTTCAACGCGTAGATTTTCTTCTTTCGTGGTTAAATATAAATCGTAATTGCCCGGATAAGACACTAACTGACCGCGATCTAAATCCACAATCCGTGTTGCCATTTTGCGAATAAAAGAACGGTCATGGGAAATAAATACAATACTACCTTGGAAATCCAGTAAGAAATTTTCCAACCATTCAATGGCTTCCACATCCAAGTGGTTAGTCGGTTCATCAAGTAATAACACATCAGGATCGCACACTAATGCGCGTGCTAGTGCTGCTTTGCGTAACCAACCGCCCGAAAGTGCGGATAATTTTGTGTTTGGATTCAAGCCCAGTTTTAACAGCACTTCATTGATTTTATTTTCAAATCGCCAGCCATCAGCGTGTTCTAATTTAGCCTGAACTTGCTCTAATTGACTTAAAATTTGATCACTGTAATTTTCTTCCAATTGAACAGAAATATGATGATATTCTTTCAATAAATCCGTTAAATGCCCTACACCTTCCGCGACATAATCAAAAATATTGCCTTGCGCATTACGAGGTGGGTCTTGCTCTAAACGAGAAACCACAAGATCTTTTTCGTATTGGATTTTGCCATCATCCATAAGCACATCGCCTGCGATGATTTTCAATAAAGTTGATTTACCTGCGCCGTTACGCCCAACTAAACAAACACGTTCATTCGGTTCAATATGTAGTTCTGCGTGATCTAACAAAGGTGCATCACTAAAGGAAAGGTATCCATTGGTTAAACTAATTAATGCCACAACTGCCCCATAAAACTCAGTGAAAATTAACCGCACTATTCTATACGGTTTGCATAAAAAATCCCATCAATTCGATGGGATTCGCTCTTAAATCAAAGTTGTTGATATACCCGCAATGCATGTGCATCCGACATGCCTGCAATATAATCGCAAATAATTCGCTTCTTCCTTTCTTCTGATGCATTACGCCAGCGATTTGCAGTATTTCGCGGTAATAAACGCTCTGGATCAGATTCAAAAATCTGGAACATTTCTGTCAGCATTCTCTGCCCTTTATATTCGATTCGTTGGGTATCCACATTGCGAATAACATAATCCCAAACGAATTTTTTAAATACACCAAGTGCAGCAATCACTTCAGGTGGCAACTCTGCGTTATAACGTAACAAAGGTTCATCAAAATTTGTCGTTAATTTCCACCGCACATTAGTAATAAAAAAGTTCACCAATGCGCCAATCGCTTGTTTGCGCTCAAAATGTTTATCAGAGAAAAGTCGTTGGCTAATTGAATCAATCTTTTCATGCAACCAAGCTGACGGAATTTGTTTTAATTCGGAATGTGCCACTTGCCATTGATGAGGATTTACCACGCCAGTTACAATGGCATCCTCTAAATCATGTACGCCATAGGCAATATCATCCGCCAATTCCATAATGCTGCAATCCAGAGATTTAAAACGAGTATGTAAAGATTCAGCTGGATTTTCCCGCACTTTTTTAAATTGACAGAATAAAGAGCGGTCATTTTCAGAAAGATTCTCCAGCAACCAATTAAACATTTTTAAATCATCGCGGAAAATGCCTTTTCCTGGAATCCAATCATGAATACGCACAAAACGCGGATCAATATTGCGAGAAAAATTAAGTTCTGAATACTGAGGCGAGGCCACATCTAACAACGCAGGATATTTCACTATACCCAATAGTGTTCGGCGCGTTAGATTCATCCCTGCATTTTCAGTGTAAGGCTCAAGTTTCGTTAAAATTCTAAAGGTTTGTGCATTGCCTTCAAAACCGCCCTGCTCTGCCATCATATAATTTAATGCCGTTTCGCCACCATGCCCAAAAGGTGGATGCCCAATATCATGCGCAAAACACAAACTTTCGATAAGATCGTTGCTCGGCAATAAAGGTTTCAACTGCTTTTGTAACTCATTTTTATCAATATTTAATGTTTGCGAAAGGCTTTCAAAGGTTTCTAAAAATTTAAGCTGTGCAACGAGACTACTACCAATCTGTGCGACTTCTAAAGAATGAGTTAAGCGAGTGCGATAAAAGTCATTTTCGCCAATCGCGTGAATTTGAGTTTTTGCTTGTAAGCAACGAAAGGCGGCAGAATGTAAAATTCGCCCCCGATCGCGACGAAATGGAGGACGATTATCTTTTTCGCGTGGAGGATCTGGTAGAAAACGTTCTGTCCAAGAAGAATCAATGATAAGTGGTTTCATATCGCTTTGTTTTATTTAGTTTTTCTGCATTATCTAATCATTTAGCACAAAAAACAACCGCACTTTATCTGGAACAAACACAATCTAGAATGAATAAAGTGCGGTTGAATTTTTATTGATATTTAAACAAAGAAATAAATGAGCTTAAATACAAATGGCGCGAGAATAGAACTAATAATCCCACAAAGCACAAGAGAAATAGAACTGTAACTGCCTGCAGTTGGATTAGTTTCCATACAGCTTACTGTACCAAGTGCGTGAGAAACCGAACCAACAGAAAGCCCAATGGCTTCTTGATGTTTAACGTTTAATTTTTTCAACACTAAATAACCAAATACAGAGCCTTGCAAACCTGCAACAACGACCCCAACGGCGGTTACGGCTGGAATCCCGCCTAGATTATGCGAAACTTCCATCGCGATTGGTGTGGTGATTGATTTTGGTAATACCGTGGCCACCATTTCAGGCGATGCACCAAGTATGAGCGCTAACACCGCTCCGCTTAACATCGAGAAAAAAGACGCGATCACCACAATAGATAAAATAATCTTCCATTGTTTGGCAATTTGGCGAAGTTGTTCATAAAGAGGTAATGCAAGAGCAACGATACTCAAACCAAGTAGATTATTAATAGGCGCATTTCCTGCCATATAATCATCATAAGGAATCTTGCCTATCACTAAAATCACAACCAAAATTAATACCGTTAAAATAAAAGTATTAAAAATCATTGATTTCCAACGTTTGCTAATTTGTAGTGCAAGCCAAAATCCGAAAATTGTCAAAAATGTATAAAGATAAATAATGTACTGCTGCATATAAAACTTTCCCACTATATTAAGCTGATTCATTCATTTGTTTGGCTTGATTCTCACGGCGCTTAACCACTTTTTTACGCTTGTGTGTAAAAGATTGTAAATGGAATAAATGATTCCCTAACAAGCCCATAACGACCAAAGTTACGCAAGTGCTGACAACATTAGGAATCAGTAAAATATTCACTTGTTCTATTAATAAATCTGAATATTTAATGATTCCAACACTTACTGGCACAAAAAGCACTGCCATAAAACGAATCAATAAACTCGCGCCTAAATAAATCCAATCTAAATGAATTAATCGTGTCGTTAAACCTAAAAAGAGCAATAGCAATCCCCAAATACTCCCAGGTACACCGGCAGGCACATAATGAGCGATAAGATTTCCGAGATATAACATAATGTACAAAATGACCAACGAACGGGCCAATAAAAATGATTTTTGAATCATATACAACCTTTTTTCAACTTTTCTCATAATGTTTCAAAATTATTTTACGCTTTTTTTTTCTGAATTGACCAGTTTTTTTCGGTAAAATAACCAGACTTAGATCAAGAACCTTGCAAAATGATAAATCGAAAATCGCTATTGGCTATTTTATTACTAATTTTTACCGCACTTTCTGCGTGCTCTAGTGAAGAAAATACTTGTCGTGTCGTTGGCATTAGTGACGGCGATACGCTTACCTGCCTTGCTAAAAATAATCGACAAATCAAAGTGCGACTAGCTGAAATTGATGCGCCAGAGAAAAAACAAGCTTTTGGGCAAAAATCTAAAAAAGCGTTGTCTGATATGGTTTATCTCCGTGATGTACGCCTTTCTTTAAAAGGCCAAGATCGCTATCAACGCACATTGGCGATTGTTTATTATCAAGATAAAAATATTAATTTAGAAATGGTTAAACAAGGTATGGCATGGGCTTATAAGCAATATTCCCATGATCCGATTTATCTTCAAGCGCAAGAAAATGCACAAGCCAAACGAATTGGTCTTTGGGCGGACAATAATCCGATGGAACCAAGTCAATGGCGCAGACAAGAGAAAAATTAATATGGCTTTTGATTATCAAACGTTCCGTCAAGAATTTCCCTATTTCCAACGTGAAGATGCGGTTGTTTATTTAGATAACGCCGCCACCGCGTTGAAACCTCAAGTGTTAATTGATCGCACCGCTGAATTTTATGCTTCTGCAGGTTCGGTGCATCGTAGCCAATATGATGCGGCCCAAACAGCGCAATATGAACAGGCTCGCACACAAGTTAAAGAATGGGTTAATGCTGAAGATAAACGCGCTGTTATTTGGACTTCGGGTACAACTCACGCGATTAACTTAGTGGCAAATGGATTACTACCACAATTAAACACAGAAGATGAAATTCTGATTAGCCAAGCAGATCATCATGCTAATTTTGTCACTTGGCACGAAACGGCGAAAAAGTGCGGTGCAAAAATTCGAGTTTTACCGATTTTAGATAATTGGCTAATTGATGAAAATACGCTGATTTCAGCCCTTTCTGAAAAAACAAAACTGGTTGCACTAAATTTTGTTTCAAATGTCACTGGCACAGAACAGCCGATTAAACGCCTGATTCAACTTATTAGAAAACATAGTCATGCGTTGGTTTTAGTGGATGCTGCGCAAGCGATTAGTCATATTAAAATTGATTTACAAGATTTAGATGCAGACTTTCTCGCATTTTCTGCCCATAAAATTTATGGCCCAAATGGGCTTGGCGTTTTAACAGGAAAATTGACCGCACTTTCTCAACTTCAACCGCTCTTTTTCGGTGGAAAAATGGTTGATCGTGTATCAAATGATCGAATTACTTTTGCCGAATTGCCTTATCGTTTAGAAGCGGGTACACCCAATATTGCTGGGGTTATTGGCTTTAATGCCATACTGGATTGGTTACAAAAATGGGATTTTACCGCAGCAGAACAGCACGCTATATCCTTGGCTGAATCCGTCAAAGTGCGGTTAAAATCTTACGAGAATTGCCGATTATTCAATTCCCCTCAACCAAGCACCGTTGTTTGCTTTATATTTGACAGCATTGACTGTTCCGATCTTTCTACACTTCTAAGCGAACAAAATATTGCGCTCCGTGTGGGCGAACATTGTGCCCAGCCTTATTTAGCACGCTTAGGCGAACGCACCACATTACGCCTTTCTTTTGCGCCTTATAATACGCAGGAAGATGTAGAGGCATTTTTTACCGCCTTAGATAAAGCACTGGATTTATTACAATGAGAGAACAATTAAAACAAGCTAAAAATTGGGAAGATCGCTATCGCCTGATTATTCAAGCTGGCAAAAATTTATCTCGCCCAAGCGATGATGAACTTGCTCAAATGCAACCCATTACTGGCTGCGAAGCACAAATGTGGTTTCAAATTATTCCTAAAAATAACCGCACTTTTCAATTCAACGGATTTAGCG
This sequence comes from Haemophilus haemolyticus, assembly GCF_003490595.1. Classification (GTDB taxonomy): domain Bacteria; phylum Pseudomonadota; class Gammaproteobacteria; order Enterobacterales; family Pasteurellaceae; genus Haemophilus; species Haemophilus haemolyticus_L. The sequence goes on along the minus strand of NZ_QQGY01000004.1, from coordinate 77,870 downwards.
AAGCCAGAATTATGAATGGCTTGCTTTGGATTTTACTCAATCAAATCAATGGTAAAACAGCGGATGAATTGAATACATTTGATATTACTGTATTTTTTAGCGAACTCGGCATTTCACAACGTTTAAGCGAAACACGTTTAAACGGCTTAAACCAAATCGGACAGCAATTAAAAAATTTATGTATTTAATCGAAACCTATTTTCGCCTGACTGCCCTTGAAAATAATATTGAATCACAAAGTCGTTTACTTAATGCAGTAATCGATCAATGGCGGTATAACGGGCAAATTATCGGACGTGAAATTCCTTTATATTTAGCGGAGGAAGATAGTGCACAAGGCTTTGCTATGCGTGTCATTTGTCCTGAGCAAGATAGTCTTTTCCCGCAAAATAATAACGTAGAAGTGAATCGAGCATTACAAGAAGCCGAAAAGTGCGGTGTAATTTTTGATGGTTTTCAACTTGTGGGCGATGATTTCAATTCAGATCAAACTGCAGAAAATGCATCGCCAGCTTGGCAAGTGCTTTACACAACTCATTTACAAAGCTGCTCGCCGATTCATAGCGGAGAAAATTTCGCACCAATTCCGTTGTATAAACAGTTGAAAAATCAACCGCACTTAAGCCAAGATCTGATTAAATGGCAAGAAAATTGGCAAGCCTGTGATCAACTACAAATGAATGGTTCTGTATTAGAACAACAATCTTTGGCAGAAATTTCTGAGCATCAAAGCACGCTTTCAAAACACGGACGATATTTAGCTCAAGAAATAGAAAAAGAAACGGGCATACCGACTTACTATTATTTATATCGTGTAGGTGGACAATCTTTAGAATCTGAAAAATCCCGTTGCTGCCCTTCTTGTGGTGCAAATTGGGCGTTAAAATACGCGATTTTTGATACCTTTCATTTTAAATGCGATACCTGTCGATTAGTTTCGAATCTATCGTGGAATTTTTTGTAATTTAAGTCTATGGCTCAACTCTCTGTTGGAATGATAAAGTCTTAGCCCCCTTCCGACGCTTCGCGCCACCTTCCCCCGCAAGCAGGGGAAGGCAAATTATTGTTTAACATATAAAGGAAAAATAAATGAATTACCAAGACAACAGCTTAAAATCCTTAAAACTCGGTCAAAAAACAGAATACGCTTCTCAATATGACCGCACTTTACTACAGCCTGTGCCACGCGCGTTAAATCGCGATGGATTGGGCATTACCCAAAACCAGCCTTTTACTATCGGCGCGGATATTTGGACGGCTTATGAAATTTCTTGGCTCAATGAAAAAGGCTTACCGCAAGTAGCTATCGCAGACATTTATCTGGATTATCAAAGCCAAAATTTAATTGAATCAAAAAGTTTTAAACTTTATTTAAATAGCTTCAACCAAAGCAAATTTGCCGACTTCAATGCCGTTCAACAAATAATGCAACGCGATTTAAGCGAATGTGCGCAAGGCGATGTAACAGTGCGGTTAAATCCAGTGGCAGTTTATGATTCTCAAATAATTGATCATTTACAAGGCGATTGCATTGATGAACAAAATATTGAAATTACCAGCTACGAATTTAACGCTGATTGGCTGAAAGATTGCGTATCGGATGAAATTGTCGAAGAAAAATTAGTCAGTCATTTGTTGAAATCTAACTGCCTCATCACAAATCAGCCAGACTGGGGCACCTTGCATATTCACTATGTTGGTAAAAAAATCGATCACGAAAAATTATTGCGTTACGTTGTATCATTCCGTCAACACAATGAATTCCACGAACAATGTGTCGAACGTATTTTTTGCGATTTAATGCACTACGCAAAACCAGAAAAACTCACTGTTTACGCACGCTATACTCGTCGTGGTGGATTAGACATCAACCCATTCCGTTCTAATTTTGAGAATTTACCTGAAAATTTAAGATTGGCGAGACAGTAAAAGAAAAATGCGGTGAAATTTCACCGCACTTTTCCCTACCCTTGTTTCAAATCATTTGCCTGTTGCAATAGCTGACGGCTTTCTTTTAAGAATTGTTCAGAATAATCGCCAAACCAGTCTCGTACCTTATGGAAAGCATCTATAAAACCTTGACGATCATTATTTTCAAAGAAAGTTAAAGCTTCTTCGTAAGTTTGTTTTAGTGTTTCAATTACTGCTAAATTTTCTGGCTTATCCATAATAATATCTGCGTAAAGCTCTGCATCTTGCGCAAATAAACGACCGATCATCGCAAGTTCTAAGCGATAAATAGGAGAAGAAAGCGCCAATAAATTAGCAAGATTAACGGGCTGTTTGGAAAGATGTAAACCATTTGCGAAAGTTGAAAAATGGCGCAAGGCTTGTATATAAGTCATATTGTGATCGTGTTCTGTGGCATCGGTTTGATAAACCTTTGCGCCCCAAATTTGAATTTGCTCAAGTAACCATTCGTAACGTTCAGGAAAACGCCCATCACAACGCACAACCACTTGTTTTGCCATACTTGCAATATCTGGCCCAAACATTGGATGTAAACCTAAAACAGCACCAGAATGGATTTCAAGCATTTTCTCTAGCGGTTCACGCTTAACAGAGGTTAAATCTGCAAGCAACATATTTTCTGTTAAATAAGGTTTTAAGCGTTCAATTGTTTCTAAGGTGAGATTAATAGGGACGGAAATGAGCACGACATCAGCATTCGTTAAAATACTTTCAGCTACCGTCCAATCTTCACGATCTAAAATAGAAATTGGATAACCAGATGCACGTAAATATCGAGCAAATAAACCACCTAATTTACCATAGCCACCCACGATAACAATTTTGTGAATATCAGGATTGATGGTTTTAAAGCCAAATTGGTTTTCATTGGCATAGGATTCGCGCATAAAACGGCGTAGAACATCTTCAATCAGATCTGCTGAAATGCCTGCTTTTTCAGCTTCTAAACGACGCGCTTGGAGCATTGCAATTTCACGCTCTGGCGCATAAATAGGTAATCCATGTTGATGTTTAACTTTACCGACTTGAGAAACCAACTCAAGACGTTTAGCAAAAAGTTGGATAAGTTCGCGATCAAGCGAATCAATTTCAGAACGTAAATCCTTAAGGGCTTCCATAAAACTCACCTGCAAAATTTAGTTTACACAATTTGTAAAAAATTAATTACAGATGAGATTACTAGAATTTTATAAGAAAGGCAATTAGGTTATGCGGATTGCGTAATTAACCGTTGTGGGCGAATAACATTTCCGTCGATCAATGCCACGCCTAAGAATAAATTCTCCGCTGAAAATAACCGCACTTGGCCGCTTAATTGCTGTTCGTTAGCAAATTTCACTCGCTGACCAAAACTAATGGCTTTACTCTGCTCTGCATTCAAATGAAAAGCAGGCAATTTACTTACTGCAGTATCGGTTGGTAGTAATAGACGATCTAACTCACTTAATGGAAAACTTTCAGCGAGCAGTTGTAACTCATCGATTGGCATCATTTCTGCTACGGGGTAATCCGCTACGGCTGTACGGCGTAACATTGTCACATGTGCGCCACAACCTAGCACCTCACCCAAATCATCTACTAAGGTGCGAATATAAGTGCCTTTTGAACAATGTACTTCTAAGGTTAAATAAGGTGCGTGATATTCAATAAAATTGAGTTCAAAAATCGTAATTGGGCGTGCCTCACGCTCAACCGTAATACCTTGGCGCGCATATTCATAAAGCGGTTTGCCGTTATGTTTTAGTGCAGAAAACATTGTCGGCACTTGTAAAATATCACCACGAAATTGTTCAAGTGCGGTCAAAATTTGCTGAGTTTCAACATGAACTTCACGAGTTTCCACGACTTGCCCTTCCGCATCGGAAGTATCAGTACGTTCGCCTAATTTTGCTGTAACAAGATAACGCTTATCTGCATCAAGCAAAAATTGTGAAAACTTAGTTGCTTCGCCCAAGCAAATCGGCAACATCCCCGTAGCCAACGGATCGAGCGCGCCAGTGTGCCCCGCTTTGTTCGCTTGAAATAAACGCTTCACGTTTTGCATGATGTCATTTGATGACATGCCTTGTGGCTTATCCAACAAAAACACACCATCAACATCACGCCAGCGTTTACGAGGTCTAGACATTAGTTGCTTTCCTCAACGTGTTTTTTCTCATCTTCACGCACAACATTTGTCACAAGATTTGACATACGCATCCCTTCCACTAAGGATTGATCGTAAATAAAGCGAATCTCTGGCACGATACGTAAACGCATCGCTTTGCCTAGTAATGAGCGAATATAAGGCGATGCTTTTTCTAAGCCTTTCATGCCTTGCTCAATTGCCGTTTCATCGTGATCAAATAAAAAAGTCACAAAGATTTTTGCGTAAGATAAATCACTCGACACTTCCACATCAGAAACCGTCACCATCCCAATACGGGGATCTTTCACTTCGCGTTGTAAAATGACTGCTATTTCTTTTTGTATTTCTTGAGCGACGCGATCGCTACGTTTAAATTCTCTTGCCATAGTTATTCCTTATTTATAAAAGTGCCTCATTCTACTGGAAATCATTGGATTTAGCACGCAAAAATCCCTTTCAACCCGATACTGTTTTTCGATAAAATGACATCTGATAATTTGTTTGAATATTCAAACTTCCGATAAAAATCACTTTACAGAGGGCATAATTTATGCAAGCGAGACGAGACGAGACGACCAAGATTGTCGATGAAAATCACACATTACAACAAGCATTTTTAAATGAATTAGATGAAAAACTTTGGGCATCTGCCGATAAGCTCCGCCAACAACTTGATGCCGCTAACTATAAACATATCGTTCTTGGTCTCATCTTCTTAAAATACATTTCTGATAGTTTCACCCATCAACAGGAAAAAATTCAGGCGGAACTCTCTACACCTGAAAATCCACTCTATCTTGACCGCACTTTTTTTGATACTGAAGAAGAATATCAAGAAGCTTTAACCGCAGAACTAGAAAACCGTGATTATTACACTGCGGATAACGTATTTTGGGTGCCAGCTTCTGCACGTTGGCAAGCCTTACAAGAAGTCTCTATTCTCAACACTGGGGCAGAATTGCCTTGGGGTGGGAAATTCTCAGGCGTGGCAAAACTGATTGATGATGCCTTTGATGCTATTGAAAAAGACAACGAAAAACTCAAAGGCGTACTCCAACGCATCAGCGGCTATGCCGTAAACGAAGACACTCTACGCGGACTGATTATCCTGTTCTCCGATACCCACTTTACCCGTCCGACTTACAACGGCGAGCCCGTACATTTAGGCGCAAAAGATATTCTCGGCCACGTTTACGAATACTTCCTCGGTCGCTTTGCCCAAGCCGAAGGCAAACGCGGCGGACAATATTTCACGCCCAAATCCATCGTTTCCCTGATTGTCGAAATGCTCGAGCCATACTCCGGCCGCGTGTATGACCCGGCCATGGGCAGCGGCGGCTTTTTCGTGCAAACCGAACGCTTTATCACCGCCCATCAAGGCAACATCAACAACGTGTCCATTTACGGGCAAGAATTCAACCCGACCACTTGGAAACTTGCCGCCATGAATATGGCGATTCGTGGCATTGACTACGACTTCGGCAAACACAACGCCGACAGCTTCACCCAGCCGCAACACATCGACAAAAAGATGGATTTCATCATGGCAAACCCGCCATTCAACATCAGTGATTGGTGGAGCGAATCCCTGGCCGATGATCCGCGTTGGGCATACGGCACACCACCGAAAGGCAACGCCAACTTCGCTTGGCTGCAACACATGATTTACCACCTCTCGCCCAACGGCAAAATGGCATTATTGCTTGCCAACGGCTCCATGAGCAGCCAAACCAACAACGAAGGCGAAATCCGCAAATCCATCATCAATGCCGACCTAGTCGAATGTATGGTTGCCCTGCCCGGCCAGCTCTTCACCAACACCCAAATCCCTGCCTGTATTTGGTTTTTAAACTGCAACAAAAAGCGCAAAGGCGAAGTGTTGTTTATCGATGCCCGCCAAATCGGCTATATGAAAGACCGTGTATTGCGTGATTTCACCGCTGACGACATCACCAAAATTGCCAACACCCTCCATGCTTGGCAAACATCAGATGGCTATGAAGACCAAGCCGCTTTCTGCAAATCCGCGACTTTAGAAGACATTGCGGGCTACGAGTTCGTCCTCACACCGGGACGCTATGTCGGCACCGCAGAACAAGAAGACGACGGCGTGCCATTTGCAGAAAAAATGCAAAATCTGACCGCCCTTTTGAAGGAACAATTTGCGAAAAGTGCAGAGTTGGAAGCGGAAATTAAGAAGAATTTAGGGGGATTGGGGTATGACTGCTAAATATACAGTTCAAGAATTAGTAGATCTTCAAATTATAGAAAAGCCTCTAGATGGAAATCATGGTTCTATTCATCCTACATCTAAAGATTACGTTGAAGATGGGATTCCATTCATTATGGCATCTGATTTATCTAATGGACTAGTTAACTTCTCTAGTTGTAAATTTATTACAGAAAAGCAGGCTAATACTTTGCGAAAAGGTTTTTCAATAGCAGGGGATATTTTACTTTCACATAAAGCTACTATTGGAAGAACAGCTACTGTTCAAGAAAATAAATATCCTTTTCTTGTATTAACTCCTCAGGTTACATACTATCGAGTTAAAGACAAACAAAAATTAAATAACTTATATTTAAAATATTATTTTGATTCTCAATATTTTCAATCAATCTTACAACAATGGGCTGGTAGTGGTTCAACTAGAGCATATATAGGAATAACAGAACAATTAAAATTACCCATTATTTTGCCAGATATAGATATTCAAAATGAAATTGTAGACATTATTGATAGATTGGATCAAAAAATCTACCTCAACACCCAAATCAACCAAACCTTAGAACAAATCGCCCAAGCCCTATTTAAAAGTTGGTTTGTCGATTTCGATCCCGTGCGTGCCAAAGCCCAAGCCCTTTCAGACGGCCTTAGCCTTGAACAAGCAGAGCTTGCAGCCATGCAGACAATCAGTGGAAAAACACCCGAAGAACTGACAGCACTTTCACAAACACAGCCTGACCGCTACGCCGAATTAGCCGAAACCGCCAAAGCGTTTCCGTGTGAGATGGTGGCGATTGATGGGGTTGAAGTGCCGAAGGGGTGGGAAAAAACAACACTTTCAGAAATTTGTGAAATGCAAAATGGTTATGCATTTAAAAGTTCAGAATGGACTGATAGTGGAATTCCAGTAATAAAAATTGGCTCTATACAATCCAAAATTCTGACAGTTGAAGGAAATGGTTTCGTTTCAGAAGATAACTTATCTTTGCGTTCTAATTTTGTTTTAAATGATGGAGATATTGCCATTGGACTAACAGGTGCTTATGTTGGAAAAGTAGGGAGAATGCCAGCAAATAAAAAGGCTATGTTGAATCAACGTGTGGCTAAATTTCTAGCTAAACGAATAAATAAATCTGAAACATTTTATAGTTTTATATATATGAATGTAATTCAAGAGGAATTCAAAAACTTTGTTGACTTTACTGCACAAGGTTCTGCACAACCAAACATTAGCACTAAAGATATTTTAAAATATCCACTACTGCTAGCAAATAATGATGTACATTTAGCCTTTGAAAAGTTATTAAAGAAAATTCTAGATAAATCCATATTTAATAGCTACCAAAATGAGATCTTATCTAATTCTAGAGATCTATTGTTACCTAAATTATTGAACGGGGAAATTTAAAATGGAAGATTTTAAATTTATAGGAAAAGATAAAGTCCCAGTTGTTGGTGAAATCAATACATTAGACGAACTAAAAATGCTTTTCTCTTCCCATTTCAATAAATTTGGTGAAGAAACACCTTATGTATATAAAACAATACCATTAGTAAGTGAGAGTTATACGACTTATGCTCGATACTATCGTGGGCATAGCCATGTAGATTATTGCTTACAATCAACCTTAGAACGATATTTAGAAAAGTTTGGTAACCAAATTGACATTCGAAAAGATTATGAAAAGCTGCAAGAAAAATATCTTAAGCATTGTAAACGTATTCTTCTCAATCAAAGTATTGATGGTTATATTTTATTACCAAGCAATCTTAAAGATGATGATATTTGGGCATTTGCACAACATTATCAGTTAAAAACACCTTTATTAGATTGGACAAAATCTTTCTTTGTTGCACTTTATTTTGCTTTTGAAAGTCAGGAAGAAAACAAGAAAGAAAACGAATATCGTGTTATTTATGAATTAAATGAATTTTTTAATTTTGGTAAAAAACTCATTATTGAGCCAGAAATTAAAATTGGAAATCGGATTAATGCACAAAAAGGTGTTTTTACGAAATTATCATCGATTGAATTTGAAGATATCGCCAAACTGAACACAAATTTTGGCAATGAACATGTTTTTCACAGATTAAGTAAAATGTTAATTTCCAGTAAGTTAAGAAAAGATGTTTTAGCTTATCTTGCCTCAATTAATATTGATGCTTCAACAATTTATCCTGATTTATTAGGAAAAATAAAACTTTGTGAAATTGGCATTGATAATGCGATTGCAGAGATTAATTTAGAATATCAGGATTAATCAATAGAAAATACCTTAAAACATAGGAGGAAATTAATGATTGCACTAATAGGCCCTTGGATTATATCTTTCGGTATTTTAGTACTTATTATGGCCATGGTTAGTAACCCTTGGCACCCATTGTTCGTGTTTTTATATACATTTTTGATTATGTCATTTATCATTATGCCAATTTATCTTATTTATTCTGTTTTTTTTTCAAAAAACAGTCTTTCATCAAAGGAATGTGAAATTAACATAAAAATAGATGAAATATCAAAAAAAACAGAATCACAAGAGGTAATTGAAAAAAAAGAATCATTAGAAAAACAACAAGCTATTTGGGATGCAGAAATTCAACAACTCACAAATGAAAATAATGAAAGGCAAGAAAATCTTGTCTATATAAATCAAGAAATTGCGATGCTAACATCAAGCATGATTCCGTTTCTACCTAAGAATATCAAGAATAAATAGGAGTATATCAATGGTGGGTACAGTTTTTTGTTATTTTATTGCGATCTCATTTGGGATTGCTATACCTATTATTCTAGTCAAAATATCACTGCTTGAAGATGAAGCTAAGGTTATAGAATTAGAGCAAAAACTACAACGTCTTGAAAATAAATATAAGGCTGAGCAAGAACTTAAATTAGCGACATTAGAAAAAAAACTTGTTATAGGAAGAATACGTTACGAGCGAACAATGCGTTCCCTGAATTCCATTAAAGATAAGCAAATAAAACTTATCCAAAAATCAGAAAATTATAAAAATAAGCTTGAACAAGATGTTGAACTAAATTATCAACACTAGAAAATAAACCTGTGGAGATGATACTCAACAACATTTCCAGCTTTCATAAAAAAAATGGGATGATTTTAGTAATGCCGATCCTCTTATAAAATCAAGTAAGGAACACCTATGCTCAACGAAAACGACATCGAACAACTCACCCTTCAACGCCTACAATCCCTCGGTTGGGAATATCGCTACGGTAAAGACTTGCCTGTTCATGAAGGCGAGTTTGCCCGTGGCGATTTGAGTGGCGTAGTTTTTATTGAGCAACTGCGTGAGGCGGTGCGTAAACTTAATCCGCAGCTGCCTGAAAGTGCGGTGGATTCTGTGGTCAAATCGGCGACGAAAAGCGATATTGGCGACTTGGTGGTGCGTAATCAGGCGTTTTATAAACTGTTGCGTGATGGCGTGCGGGTGGAATATCAGGCTCCCAATAGCAACGGACAAAATGAGCAAAAAATCGAGATGGCACGCTTGGTGGATTTTGAGCAGGTAAAGAACAACCGTTTTGTTGCCGTCAATCAGCTGGAAATCCGTAGCCGTAAAGGGGGAAAGCGGATTCCTGATATTATCGGTTTTGTGAATGGACTGCCTTTGGTGGTATTTGAGCTGAAAAATCCGCTGCGTGAATCGGCGGATTTGTTGCAAGCGTTTAATCAGTTTGAAACCTATAAAGATGAAATTGCCGAGCTGTTTGTTTACAACCAAACCCTCATTATTTCAGACGGTATTGCCGCACGTTTAGGCTCGCTTTCGGCAGATTTCCAACGCTTTACGCCGTGGAAAGTAGTCGATGAAAAAAATAAAAGCACGCGGTTATATTTTGATGATGAATTGCAAAGCCTGCTCAATGGCTTAATGAAGCCTGAGGATTTATTGGACTATATCCGCTATTTCGTTTTATTTGAGCGAGACTCCACCGGTAAAACCATTAAAAAAATCGCGGCGTACCATCAATATTACGGCGTAAATGAAGCGGTAGATTCCACCATTTGGGCAACTTCCGAAAAAGGCGACCGCCGCATTGGCGTGATGTGGCATACACAGGGTTCGGGGAAATCGATTTCCATGTTGTTTTATGCCGGCAAACTGCTTGCGCAGCCTGAATTGAAAAATCCCACTATTGTGATGGTCACCGACCGCAACGATTTGGACGGTCAGCTCTTCCAAACCTTTTCTTCAGGCAAAGACTTAATCAAACAGACACCACAACAAGTAGAAGACCGCGATCAACTACGCCAACTGCTTGCGCAAAATGAAGTCGGCGGCGTGTTTTTTACTACGATTCAAAAATTCGCCCTAAATGAGGAAGAAAGCCGCTTCCCTGTTTTAAATGAGCGTAGCAATATTATTGTAATCAGCGATGAGGCACACCGCAGTCAATATGGCTTTACGCAAAAATTGCATAACGGCAAATTCCAAGCAGGTTATGCTCGCCATTTGCGCGATGCGCTGCCCAATGCTTCGTTTATCGGTTTTACCGGTACGCCGATTAGCCTAGAAGATAAGGACACGCAAGATGTGTTCGGGCGGTATGTGTCGATTTATGACTTGCAAGATGCGGTGGAAGATGGTGCAACCGTGCCGATTGTGTATGAAGCACGCCAAATCCGCTTAAACGAAAAAGAACACGATGAGCTATTCAAAGAAATTGATGAGCTTCTGGAAGAGGAGCGATCCCCTGCCCTGCGGTTGCAGGAAAAATTGCTAGGGTCGCAAGCCCGCCTGGCTGATTTAGCCGCGGATTTTGTGCAGCATTTCGCCAAACGCAATGAAGTCGTCGACAGCAAAGCGATGATGGTGGTTTCCAGCCGTCAAATTTGCGTGGACTTATACAATGAAATCATCAAACTGCGCCCTGAATGGCATTCGGACAATATTAACGAAGGGGCAATTAAAATTGTGATGACGGGTTCTGCTTCCGATGCGCCGGAAATGCAGAAACACGTTTACAGTAAACAGGAAAAACAAACGCTAGAACGCCGCTTTAAAGACCCGAACGATCCGCTGAAAGTGGTGATTGTGCGCGATATGTGGCTGACGGGTTTTGATGCGCCTTGCTGTAATACGATGTATATCGACAAGCCGATGCAAGGGCACAACCTGATGCAGGCGATTGCGCGGGTTAACCGCGTATTCCGCAATAAAAGTCGAGAAAATGGCGGCTTGATTGTGGATTATGTCGGTATTGCCGAAAAACTCAAAGAAGCGACCCAGCAATACACGAATTCACAAGGCAAGGGCAAACTGGCTGATAGCGTGATTGATGTGTTCTTTAAAATGAAAGAGCATTTAGAAGTTATCCGCAGCCTGTTTGCAACGCCAGTTAAAGGAAAAACTTTTGATGTTCAGATTGCCTTAGAAAAAGATAATCCGAATGATCTTTTGATGGCGATTCGGCTTGCCGCCAACCATATTTTAAGCCTCGATCAATTACCGTTTGATGGTAAAGCGCACGAGCAGCATTGGTTTAATAAAAAAGAAATCGAACCACGCAAAAAAGCTTTTTTGAAAGCGGCGGGTTTGGTAAAAAAAGGCTATATGCTATGCGGTGCATTGGCTGAAGTTGAGCCGTATAACCAAGAAATCGCCTTTTATGATGCCGTACGGGCAATTTTAACTAAACGCGAACAAAAAGGCACAGGCACAAATGAAAGACAGATTTTATTGAAAAAATTGGTTAATCAAACTGTGTATTCTGAAGGCGTGATTGATTTATTTGATCTGCTAGAAAAACCACAACCACAAATCAGCCTGCTTTCCGAGGAATTTTTACAAACTGTTAAAAATAGCCCAACTAAAAATTTATGGGTTACGGCAATGGAACGTTATTTAGCAAGTGAAATTAAAGTTAAATCAGGCACAAACTTAACCTTGCAAAAAGATTTTGAACAGCGTTTGAAGGAAGCATTGAATCAATACCACAATCACAATTTGACTGTGGTAGAGATTTTGGAGGAACTCTTTAAAATGAGCCAAGATTTCCAAGAACGTTTAGCATTAGGCAAAAAACTAGGATTAACCAAGGAAGAACTTGCCTTCTATGAAGCTCTATCTCAAAATCAAAGTGCAAAAGATTTGATGGGTGATGAAGTGCTTTCTAAACTGGCGAAAGAAATCACGGAAACACTTAGAAAATCGGTCACAATCGACTGGCAATACAAAGAAGCGGTACGAGCCAAAATGCGTATTCTCGTTAAACGCGCCCTACAACGCTACAAATATCCACCCGATAAACAGGAAGAAGCAGTAACTTATGTGATTAAACAAGCTGAAGAAATTGCAGAGGATTTAACTGGTTTATAATTTTGATGCGGTTTATTTAATAACAAAAGGGCGGTTAAAAACCAGATGATTTTTAACCGCCCTTTATTTTGTTAAAAGTTAGATTGAACGTTTAACTTCAACCACTTCAAACACCTCGATTTGATCGCCGACTTTTACATCGTTGTAGTTTTTCACGCCGATACCACATTCCATACCGTTACGAACTTCAGATACATCGTCTTTGAAACGGCGAAGAGATTCTAATTCCCCTTCAAAGATAACGACGTTGTCACGTAATACACGGATTGGGTTGTTACGTTTCACTACACCTTCGGTTACCATACAACCTGCGATTGCACCAAATTTCGGATGACGGAATACATCACGAACTTCAGCTAAGCCAATAATTTCTTGTTTAAATTCAGGCTCTAACATACCGCTCATTGCTGCTTTAATTTCATTCAACAATTCATAGATGATTGAGTAGTAACGTAAATCAATGTTTTCCGCTTCAATGACACGACGCGCAGATGCATCAGCACGAACGTTAAAGCCAACAATAATGGCATTAGATGCTGCAGCTAAAGTTGCATCAGTTTCAGTTATACCACCTACGCCAGAACCAACAACTTTAACTTTTACTTCATTGGTAGAAAGCTCATTTAACGCTTGAACAATCGCTTCCACAGAGCCTTGTACGTCCGCTTTCACAATAACGTTCAATTCAGCCACGTCGCCTTCAGACATATTGCTAAACATATTTTCAAGTTTCGCTTTTTGCTGACGAGCTAATTTCACTTCACGGAATTTACCTTGACGATATAACGCCACTTCACGTGCTTTTTTCTCATCACGTACAACGGTTGCTTCATCACCCGCTGCAGGCACGCCTGAAAGACCTAATAATTCAACTGGAATTGAAGGACCTGCTTCATCAACTTCTTTCCCGTTTTCATCACGCATTGCACGTACACGGCCGTATTCAAAACCACAAAGTACGATGTCACCTTTACGTAATGTACCTGATTGAACCAAGATAGTTGCCACAGGGCCACGACCTTTATCCAAGTAAGATTCAATGACTACACCACTTGCCATGCCGTCTTTTACAGCGGTTAATTCAAGCACTTCTGATTGAAGTAAGATTGCATCTAATAAATCATCAACCCCTGTACCTTTCTTCGCAGATACTGGAACGAATTGCACATCACCACCAAATTTTTCAGAAATGACATCATGTTGTAATAATTCTTGCTCAACACGATCTGGATTTGCTTCTGGTTTATCGATTTTATTTACTGCAACCACTAAAGGCGCACCCGCTGCTTTGGCGTGTTGAATCGCTTCGATAGTTTGAGGCATCACACCATCATCGGCAGCAACAACAAGAACAACGATATCTGTTGCTTTTGCACCACGTGCACGCATAGAAGTAAACGCAGCGTGTCCCGGAGTATCTAAGAAGGTGATCATTTTGCCATCATCCATTTCTACGTGATACGCACCGATATGTTGGGTAATACCACCCGCTTCACCGGCTGCAACTTTCGCTTTACGAATATAGTCAAGTAAAGAGGTTTTACCGTGGTCAACGTGACCCATGATGGTTACAACTGGTGCACGCGTTACTTTTTCTGCATTTACATCGCGATCGCCTAATACCGCTTCTTCAAGCTCATTTTCATTGCGAAGAATCACTTTATGACCAAGTTCTTCTGCTACTAATTGAGCGGTTTCTTGGTCGATAACTTGGTTAATAGTAACCATTTCGCCCATCTTCATCATCGTTTTGATGATTTCAGTCGCTTTTACAGCCATCTTGTTCGCTAATTCAGCAACGGTGATGGTTTCACCAATGACAACATCTGCTTTTACAGCTTGCACAGGTTTAGTAAAGGCTTGTTGAAGTGCGGCACCTTTTTTGCCATTTTTACCTTTACCAAACTTAGCGTCTTTTTGATTTTTACGATTAGATTCGCGCTCGTTTTTCGAGTTTTTGCTATTTTCATCGTCGCGACCGCCTTTTTTCGCTTTCGCTACTTTATTTTTACCACGGCCACGATTTTCGTTACGACGATCTTCTTCATCTTCAGCTTCAAGTGCATATCTTGAACTTAAGTTGTAATCAGAATAGTCTTCTGAAGAAGATTCATTGTCTGAATCATCTGCTTCAGCATAACGTTTCGCTTCTTCTGCTGCACGGCGAGCTTGTTCTTCTGCTTTTTGACGAGCTAATTCTTCAGCTTTACGACGAAGTTCTGCTTCTTCTGCTTTACGTTTCTCTTTTTCAGGATCAACAGATTTAGCTTTAGAATCTACCGCACTTTTTGCTTGCTTAGCTGTTTCTGCTTTCGCTTTTTCAGCTTTTGCTTTTTCATCAGCTTCTTTCTTAGCTGCTGCTTTTTCAGCTTCTAAACGAGCTTTTTCTTCTGCAGCTTTTTGTTCAGCAATTTTTTTCGCTTCAGCTTCCTGCTGTGCTTTTAATTTTGCTTCTTCTTGTTGAGCAATATCAGTTTTTACTGTGCGTTTTTTACGTACTTCTACTTGTACTTCTTTGCTTTTACCGCCAGTTGTGGTGCTGCTCACTGTTGTTTTTGTTCTGCGTTGAATGCTTAATTTTTTTGGCGCATCAGCCTTAACATCTTCAGTCATTACTGCTCTCCTTATTCTTCGCCAAACCAACAGATATTACGTGCAGCCATAATTAAATCTGCTGCCTGTTCTGCTGTTAATTCTTCAATATCTGCTAAATCATCTACACCCTGTTCGGCGAGTTCTTCGAGAGTAGTAATTTGTTTTTCAGCTAATTTGAATGCCACATGGCGATTCATGCCATCTAAATTCAATAAACGATCTTCAATATTTGCTTTTTTCAATGCTTCTTCTTCAGCAACCGCTGCTGCTGTAATCGCATTTTTAGCACGAGTTTGAAGTTCTTCGACAAGATCTTCATCTTCTAAACCATCAATTGCTGTCAATTCATTCATTGGCACATAAGCAATTTCTTCTAAACTTGTGAAGCCTTCTTCTACAAGGATTTGTGCAAATTCTTCATCAAGTTCTAATGCATTCATAAATAAGTTTAAAACTTTGTTATCTTCTGCTTGATGTTTTGCATTTAAGTCATCAGTAGTCATTACGTTTAGTGTCCAACCTGTTAATTGTGTTGCTAAACGCACGTTTTGACCATTACGACCAATTGCTTGCGCAAGATTAGCTGCTTCAACGGCAATATCCATAGAATGATTATCTTCATCAACGATGATAGAAGACACATCAGCTGGTGCCATTGCATTGATCACGAATTGTGCTGGATTATCATCCCAAAGCACGATATCTACGCGCTCACCACCAAGTTCATTGGTAATGGCTTGAACACGCGCACCACGCATCCCCACACAAGCACCAACTGGATCAATTCTCTTATCGTTTGATTTCACTGCAATTTTAGCGCGAGAGCCGGGATCACGAGCCGCACCACGAATTTCAATCATTTCCTCGCCAATTTCAGGCACTTCAATACGGAATAATTCGATCAACATTTCTGGTTTAGAACGTGTCACAAATAATTGTGCAGTTTTGCCTTCAGGATTTACTTTATAAAGCACACCACGCACACGGTCACCTGGACGGAAATTTTCACGTGGCAACATGTCTTCACGAGCAATCATCGCTTCTGCTTTATTGCCAAGATCTAAGATGATGCTGTCACGACTTACTTTTTTCACAGTACCCGTTACAATTTTGCCTTCTTCAGCGCGGAACTGTTCTACAACTTTTGCACGCTCAGCCTCACGGATTTTGGTGCTGATTACTTGGCGTACAGTTTGCATTGCAATACGGTCAAATGCGATAGATTCGATTTGATCTTCTACATAATCGCCTAGTTGAAGATTTGGATCTTCAAATTGTGCCGCTTCTAAAGTGATTTCTTTCGTTGGCACTTTGACTTCATCAACAATTAACCAACGACGGAAAGTATCAAAATCCCCTGTTTTTGGGTTGATTGATACACGAATATCAGTTTCGTATTCGTATTTTTTCTTGGTAGAAAGCGCAATTGCACTTTCTAATGCTTCAAAAATTTTCTCACGTGGTAATAACTTTTCATTGGATACGGCTTCTGCCGCCAGTAAAATCTCTTTACTCATTTTTTCTTTTACTCCTTTTAAAATTTTGCAACAACATTCGCTTTTTGAATGTTACCAAAGACTAAAACTTGTTCCTGTCCATCAACGATTAAAGTCACCATATCGTTTTCAATACGCTCTAACTTACCTTGCCATTTACGGCGTTCTATTACAGGAATCCGCAAATGCACGGCGATATCTTGCCCAATATAGCGTTCAAATTGCGGCAAGGTAAATAGTGGA
Source organism: Haemophilus haemolyticus (assembly GCF_003490595.1). GTDB lineage: Bacteria > Pseudomonadota > Gammaproteobacteria > Enterobacterales > Pasteurellaceae > Haemophilus > Haemophilus haemolyticus_L. Next base: position 60,868 of record NZ_QQGY01000004.1, on the reverse strand, counting down.
CGATCTAAACCTGGTGACGACACCTCTAGATTGTATTTATCCGCAATCGGATCTTCTACGTCTAAAATTGCGCTCACTTGGCGACTTACATCTGCACAATCATCGACAGTTACGCCACCTTCTTTATCTATAAATAAACGCACTGTCATAAAACGACCCGCGCGCTGACATTCAATGCCCCACAGTTCACAGCCTAAATCTTCTACTGCGCCTTGTAGCATTTCTTGTAAATTTTGTTCTAATGTAGCCAATTTCTACTCCTATATTGTAGTGTCAGTTTTTAGCCAAAATAACTTCTTTTGATTAATTTAAAAACTTCTACAAAAAATTTTAGGCATAAAAAAAGGGTTAGGTTCACAGGAACCTAAGCCCAGTTTTTATTAAATTTCTTATAGAAAAAAACCCCAAAACTGGGGTTCTTTTACTGAACTTATTATTGGTTGCGGGGGCCGGATTTGAACCGACGGCCTTCGGGTTATGAGCCCGACGAGCTACCAAGCTGCTCCACCCCGCGTCCGAAATATGGGGTGCATTATAGTGATAAAAATTTAAAATGCAAGAAGTTTTACTAAGTTACTTAAAAACTTTGCTAAAACTTACCGCACTTTTCATCATCACTAGAATTGAATACCAGAGCCAATCCCTAGTCCTAATCCAACGCCGTTACTTCCGCCACCGGCGCTGACGCCACCACCTACAGTACAAGCCGCTAATATGCTTGATAATACAATAATAAAAAGTGTTTTCTTCATCATTTTTTCTTTATTAATAAAATCTCAAATAAGCGATAAACTGCAATTAGATCTGTCTTTGCAATAGGTTTAAAAGGTAACAAAAGATAGTAAATCCAGCGAAAACGCTGCAAATATATAATCATATTATGCCAATTTTTCGCTTCACAATGTGCTTGATAATACAAGATCACTTTTTGAATAAAATCGTCTGAAATATCTTCTTCTCTACATAAACTATCAAAGAAAAACAACATATCTCGAACGATTAACCAATTTTGATTTTGACTACTTGAACGAGATTCAAAATCAAGAAAAGTAACCTTTCCCTTATCCCAAGTGATATCTCTAATAGCAGGACGACCATGCACCAGATTTTTAGTATGTAAATCAATCAAAGCGAGACAAGCGTCATAAATAATCGAAAATTTTTGCTGATCATCTATCTTCTTATCACATAGCCATTGTGATACAGTGGCTCCCGCATCTTCCAAAACAAAAAAATCCTCATCGTGATAAAAGAGCGTTGGAACTGACGCATTTTTTTCAGAAAGATTTAATAAAGTTTGTAATTCATTTTTAAAAGATTGCTTAGGTCTAGGTTTTAATAATAGCCAAATCCCTTTCAATTTTTCAGGTTGCTTCAACCAAAATTTCTTGCCTTCATATTGAAAAGGATAAATTCTTTCATCACGATGTGCTATGACTAATTGATTAACATATTCTTTAAATTCAGGGCTCATTACGACATCACTCCATGGCTATTTGTGGTATATTTGTCCACCATTTTTCTTTTGCTTTTAATTTAACTAAAAATTAGATATGAAAAAAATTAAACTATTATTTCTTACGTTAACATCTATTTTAGCAGTATCCCCTAATATATCGGCCTCACCTTTTTCAATAACTGAATCTCAAATTAATCAATATCTACAAGAGAAAGGAGCTATTGCGGATAAATTTGGCTTACCAGGATTATTTTTTCTTGATTATCAAGTAAAAAATTTGAGTACCAAAATTGGACAAACTAATGATAAACGCGTAGAAATGAGCGGTACTTTAGAGGGTTTATTTCAATTTGGCAATAAAAAATTGCCTGGAAAATTAAATCTGACCTTCGATACAATTCCTTATTATAATCCCGAAAAAGGCGCAGTTTATTTAAAGAAAATGCGTATTTTACGTTGGTCAGGAGAACCACAGCAATATATGCAACAAATGCAAACAATCATGCCTTTTTTAAATGAAAATGTCGCTAAATTACTGGAACATATTCCGGTTTATACATTAGATAAAAACAATATGCGTGATGTGCTTATAAAAAAATTTGCTAAAGAAATCCGTATAGAAAAAGGGCAACTTTCCTTAGAGACTAGCATGTTCTAATAACATTTATATGATGTAATTGAACATTGCTTATTGATAGAAGGATAAAAAGTTCGGTGAAAATCTAAGAAAAATTTTCACCGCTCTTTTGTATGAATTAATAAAGAAAAATTAAAATGCTGAGGTATCTTGGAATAATCCAACTTTTAAATCTGTTGCTGTATAAATAACGCGACCATCTACTTCAACTTCACCATCAGCCATTCCCATAACCAGTTTACGATTAATAACTCGTTTCATATGGATTCGGTACACCACTTTTTTAGCCGTCGGCAAAATTTGCCCCGTGAATTTTACTTCGCCAACCCCTAATGCTCGCCCTTTTCCTTTGCCACCAATCCAGCCTAAATAAAACCCAACAAGCTGCCACATAGCATCCAATCCTAAACAACCTGGCATTACTGGATCGCCAATGAAATGACACCCAAAAAATGGCAATTCAGGTTTAATATCAAGTTCAGCTTCAATATACCCTTTGCTAAAAGCACCTGTTTCCTCATTCATTTCAATAATGCGATCCATCATCAACATGGTCGGAGCGGGTAATTGTGGCCCTTCTTTACCGAATAATTCGCCGCGACCTGACGCGAGCAAATCATCATAAGAATAGCTACTTTTTTTATTAGGTGTACAAGTGTTTTGCATCTTAGATTCCTTTTTATATGATAAACCCAGTTTAAAACTGATTTGACACATTCTAAAGAGAACACAATAAACTGTAAACAGCTAACACTTGTTCGCAAAACTTGTCGGAGCAGTCACTTTGACAGATTATAGAAGAAATAAAAGCGAACAAATGTTCGCTTTTTATCTATTAAGGACGGAAGAAATTCCACAAACCTTTTCTTTCTGAATCAGCTCTCCCCTCAATTCGACGTTGAATGAGACGAGATAAAGGCTCAGTTTTTTCTGTATAATCTTTGTTTTCATCTAGCAAATCACGATTAAATAATAATTCACAAGCTTGATAAATATCTTCTACAGGATAAATAAAAAATTCACCATTTTTTACCGCACTTTTCACTTCATCAGACAAACTCAGTTGCTGAATGGTCGTCATAGGGATGATAACACCTTGTTTTCCAGTTAAACCACGACGTTGGCAAATAGTAAAAAAGCCTTCAATCTTATAATTCACCCCACCAACAGAATGAACAAGTCCAAATTGATCAATCGATCCTGTAATTGCGATATTTTGAGGCAAAGGCAAATCGGCCAAAGCACTTGCTAGCACACAGAAAATCGCCAAAGATGCACTATCACCATCAATTTCACCATAAGACTGTTCAAACACTAATGAGGCAGAAAATGGTAATTGCGATGGCAAATCTAATATATTGGAAAGGCAAGCTTGCGCAATCATCATGCCTTTACCATGAATATTTCCAGCGAGTTCATTTTTTCTTTCAACGTCGATCACTTCCCCTTCACCGAATTGCACAATACAACTAATACGCGAAGGCTCGCCGAAACATACAGGGGTGCCTGGATATTCAATTACTGAAAGGCCATTAATTTGGCCAACAATTTCCCCTTGAGTTTCGACATAAACTTGCTCATTTAAAATATCGGCATAAGTTTGTTCTTTTAGAAAACCATATTGCGCCAATTTTTGTTGAAAAATATCCTCAAAATCCTCCGCACTTAATGCTGTTTTTTCAGCAAAAGTTGAAGCATCCTGTAATATTTCTTTTAATTTAAGAGGTGATGCGTTAATTAAAAAGCGATCTTCACTTTCACGAACTAATAATTGATAGAGTTTATTTAACGCCGAAAAATCTAGCTCAATATTTTGCTCTTGAGCCATTTGTTGAACATAACCCGCCCAAGTTTTTTGTTCCTCCACTTCAGCCACAGAAACATAACTTTCAATTTCAGCATAATCGGCGAAAGAATAAAGGTTTTCTTCTAACTCAGCCAAAGTGGCTAATTCAGTACGATTACCAAGTACAATCACTTTTAAGTTCAGCCCATAGCCTGGTATATCACAAGGTAAATTTTTAAATGGATGGGCTGAATACCAATCAAAAGTTTGGGTTTGCAGAATTTGTTTTAATCGCCCCCATAAATCAAATTGAGATAACAATGTTGCCGCACTTAAAATCAAAACTCCGCCATTAGCTTTATGCACTAATCCTGGCACTAATTGAATATCTTGTGAACTTGGATGAATCCGAAAACTACCAAAAAGCTGGAATTGATCGCAATACAACGCGCTTAACGCCTCACCTTGACTGGCAAAATTATCATCTAAAGATTTTGCTGGCTCAGTATAAACATGAGGAAAAGAAAAAGAGTCGCCCTGCTCTATCACATAATTCACACCGAAAATTGACCGCTCTTTGTGATGGTTTTGCGATATAAAATCTTGTAATAATTCCGCATATTCAACTGGCTCACCGACTTTCATCATCAATAAGGAACGCGTTGGATGGCGTAAAAATAAATCGATAGCCTGTGTGGCATTCGGTTGTAATGCCCAAAAATCCACTGGTTCTAAAGGAAAATCTTGAATTGCCAAATCAGGTTGTAATGCCTGCCAATTTAAAGATTGCTCAATAGCTTGTTGTTGAGAAAATAATGAACTCACGGCTGGTCTCTTTCTAGAAAAATTGACCACATTATCGCATATTTAATAGCCTTGTGAAAATCCACTAGAAAATCGGCATAAAAACACGTATATTAATGCAGTTACCACGTCACTCAATGATAAAAAATGAAATACCAAAAACTCGAAAATCAAGAAGCAAATTGGAAATGGATTTACCTAATTCGTAAACATCGCGAAGGGGAAAATATCACGCGTTATGAAGAACGCAGTTTGCAAGAAGCCAAAGCCCAAGAATTATTAGAATCCCAAAATTATCCAGAAAAAATTGAAGAATGGATTAAAAATCATCTTTCTCCAGCCTTACCAATTAAGCTTGATCAAGCTATTCGTGCCCGCCGTAAACGCTTTTTTAATGGAGAAAAACAACATACCAAGAAAAAATCTATTGATTTGGAATATGCGGTTTGGCTACGTCTTTCTAAATATTCTCGAAAAATGAAAATGACACTTTCGGAAACAATTACCTATATGATTGACGAAAGAGAAAGCAAAGCACAATTTGAAAATCAAATGGCAGCAATGAAAACCAGTTTAAAGAATTTATTGAAATAAAAAAGACAAGCTGCAATTCTTGTCTTTTTGAGTTAGGACTAATAGAGAAAAAATTTAGAGTATTCGCATTATTACTCTTGATTATCCACAAGTGGAATTATTTTCGTGGCATGAGATCCTTTGTCTCCGTGGATAACTTCAAATTGCACCTTTTGACCAGCTTTTAATGAACGATAACCGTCCATTTCAATCACTGAATAATGTGCAAAAATATCGGCATCCACGCCTTCTGCGGAAATGAAACCAAATCCTTTTGCATTATTGAACCATTTCACAACACCAATTTCCATAAAAGACCTCTCTAGGCTTCGCCTACTAAAACAATAAATCAATAAGACTCTCGCCTTATCACCTCGAATGGACGTTATATTCAAATATTTTGATCGGTTATGCAATGAGCAATATTCAAAAATGATAAGTAGATCACAAAAAATTTAATTTTCTGGAGTTTTTTTATCATTTTTATGAATTTCTCGTAGTGCTTTCGCCACTATTTGAATCGCTTCTCCGCTACTAATCCCTTTTGCCATAAGTTCTTGAATTTGCTCAACTGCTTTTTGCTGCTGTTCGTGTGTTAAGTTAATATCAAACATTTTTCCATCCAAATTGATTCATTAATTGATTCCATTGTTCATCTAAACCTGCTGTAATTGTTATTTGCTCTTTCGTTATTGGATGAATAAAAGACAACATATTAGAATGTAAAAATAACCGAGAACAGCCAAGATGCAAGGTTAACGCACGATTTTGATGCAAATCACCATATTGCGTATCACCTAAAATTGGGTGAAAAATATGTTTCATATGGCGACGTAATTGGTGTTTTCTGCCTGTATGAGGGATTAATTTAACTAAAGAATAACGCGCCGTTTGATAACGCCCAGCAGGATAAGGCATTTCGACTATTTTTAATCCTTCATAATCAGTAATCGCTTCTTGAGGCCCTTTATCTTCTTGAGAAAATTTATCTGCGATTTTATCTAATTGAATTTTTAGTGGATAATCTATCCGCTCTTTTCCCTGTAGATACCCTCGTACTACAGCCAAATAAGATTTCTGAACGCACTTTTGTTCAAACTGTTCACACATTAGGTTCGCAATTTCACTGCTCAATGCAAATAACAACACGCCAGATGTCGGTCGATCTAAACGATGAATAGGAAATACATGCTGGCCAATTTGATCTCGCAAAGTTTGCATCACAAATTGAGTTTCGTAAGGATCTAACCAACTGCGATGAACCAACATGCCTGCAGGCTTATTCACTGCAACGAGAAACTCATCTTGATATAAAATTTCTAACATTCTTTCTTGTTCAGAAGTTCTTCTAAAGCAACTAAAGGAGTTAATAGTTGTTGTAACTCATCAAATTCCTTCATTGCTTCTTCAATATAAGGAGAAATAGCAATTTTATTTGGTAAAGCAGAACCACTTTCTAATAATGCCTGCATGCGTGGAATAAATACCCACTGTAGCCACTCTTCGGCAGACATCGTATCAATTGAAAAAGGTTCTTCACTTAAAAATGCCTCTGCAGCAGGGGGCATCGTTTGCCATAAATTAAGCTGCTGCATGGTAATTTGAAGCTGTTCAAGATGCTGTTTAGTTTGATTACGCATATTTTATGTCCTAATTAATGAATGTCTTTTGCAAATACGCGCACATTTGAAAAACCATTTTCTTTCAAATATAAGGCTTGTAATTTGCTCATCACACCACGTTCACAATACAACACGTAATTTTTACTTTGATCAAGGCTACCAAATTGAGAAGAAAGTTTGTAGAACGGCATTTGAATGACTTCATGTGTATCCGATTCAAATGGATTTTCATCCGTTTCTTCTGGGCTACGAATATCCAAAATCACTTCATTTTCACCTAATACAGAAATTGCCTCGACTTCTACGACTTCTTTTTCTGTTTCTTCTGCGATCTGGCGAATATCTAAATATTTCGCATTTTGCACCGCACTTTCAAGAATCTCAAAATTAAAATGCCCTTCTTCTTCTAGAATCTTTTCACAAACCGCTTTGATTGTAGGATTTTTTGAAATCACACCACAAAATTCAGGCATAGATTTTGCAATATCGTCAGTACCAATTTCTTTCGCCATCGCGATAATTTGTTCTTTATCATGCGTAATTAACGGACGTAATACTAAGGCATCAGCGGCTTCATCAATCAATCGCAAATTGGTTAAAGTTTGGCTAGAAACTTGCCCTAATGCCTCCCCTGTCACAATCGCTTCAATATTAAAACGTTGAGCGACTTTACTTGCGGCTCGCACCATCATCCGCTTTAATACAACGCCCATTTGGCCGTTATCGACTTTCTCTAAAATCTCACCGACAACCCCCTCAAAGTTAATCGCAATAAAGCGTACTTTATGTGAAGAGCTATAGCGTTGCCAAATATGATAAGCCATTTGTTTTACGCCAATTTCGTGGGCGGCACCGCCAAGATTAAAGAAACAATAATGAACTCGGGAACCACGACGAATCAGCATGTAACTCGATACCCCTGAATCAAATCCCCCAGAAATTAAAGAAAGCACATCCTCTTGCGTCCCAATCGGATAACCGCCAATCCCTGCGTGACGTGCTTTAACTAACATCATTTTGTCATCTTCAATATCAATACGAACAGTCACATCTGGATTTTTCAACCGCACTTTTGCACTTTCAATATGTTGATTTAATCCACCGCCAATATAACGTTCTGCTTCAATCGAACTAAATTTATGTTTACCCTTACGTTTTACTCGAACGCAAAAGGTTTTGCCTTGAAGTTGTTGTGCTACATCAGCAAGCGTCAATTCAAAAATATGATGTAAATCGGTAAACGGTTTTTCTTCAACTTCTAAAAAATGATGAATACCTGGAATACGTTGTAACAAGGCGATTAATTCTTCACGATTTTCTTCATTTTTTGACCGCACTTCAATGTAATCCCAGTGACGTACAACTGCAGTTTCTTCATCATATTTCTGTAATATATTGCGGATATTAGAGGTCAAAATTTTTGCAAAACGTTTACGCACAGTTTCGCTTTTAATCATAATTTCAGGGAAAAGTTTAACGATAAATTTCATATAAATAGCTTAGGTATTTCTTGGGTATTTAAAGTGGCGAGTATTTTACGCAAAGATAGTCAAAAGTCCACTGGTCCTAGCTTGAAATAATTTTTTAACAACTCAAGTAAAATACAGTACAATGGCAAGCAATTTTTACCGTGAAAAAGGATAATTCCATGGCGCGTAAACCCGCATCTTCACAAGATTTTGAAACAACGTTAGCGCAGTTAGAAAATATTGTTACACATTTGGAAAATGGCGATCTACCGTTAGAAGAAGCATTAAAAGAATTTGAACAAGGTGTGCAATTAGCTAAGCTAGGACAAGAACGTTTACAACAAGCAGAACAACGTATTCAGATCTTATTGCAAAAAACAGAAGATGCCCCACTGAATGATTATGAAGGGAATGCTTAATGGGTAACTTTTCTGAAGAATTACAACAGATTCAAACTCGTATTAACCACTTTTTAGAAGCTCAATTTGAGGGCATTGAAAGTCATAATGCACCTTTGCTTGACGCGATGAAATACGCATTATTACTTGGTGGTAAACGAGTTAGACCTTTTTTAGTTTACGCAACAGGACAAATGCTTGGCGCAGAGAAACAAACCTTAGATTACGCCGCTGCTGCTATTGAAGCCATTCATGCCTATTCTTTAATTCACGATGATTTACCTGCAATGGATGATGACAATCTACGTCGTGGACACCCTACTTGTCATATCCAATTTGATGAAGCTACGGCTATTCTTGCGGGCGATGCCCTTCAAAGTTTTGCTTTTGAAATGTTAACTAAAACGCCAAATATTTCTTCTGAACAAAAACTGGCTTTAGTTCAAATTTTAGCGCAAGGCTCTGGCGTACAAGGAATGTGCTTAGGGCAAAGTTTAGATCTTATCTCTGAGCACAAACAAATTAGTTTAAGTGAATTAGAATTAATCCATCGTAACAAAACGGGCGCATTGCTGATTGCTGCATTAAAATTAGGTTTTATTTGTTCTCCACATTTTGCCAACAAAACATTAGAACAATCCTTAACACAATATGCGGAAGCCATTGGGTTAGCCTTTCAAGTTCAAGATGATATTTTAGATATTGAGGGTGATAGCGCAGAAATTGGCAAACAAGTCGGCGCCGATCTTGATTTAGATAAAAGTACATATCCAAAATTACTTGGGTTAAGCGGCGCAAAACAAAAAGCGCAAGATCTATATCAAAGTGCTTTGTCTGAATTAGAAAAAATTCCTTTTGATACAACCGCACTTCGTGCATTAGCTGAATTCATTATTACTAGAAAAAGTTAATACCGACCGCATCAATGCTCACAAAGTGCGGTCAAAAATTATAACGTTTTTAAAATGACTAACAATATGAACAATTACCCCTTATTATCTTTGATTAATTCACCAGAAGATTTGCGTCTTTTAAATAAAGATCAGCTACCACAACTCTGCCAAGAATTACGCGGTTATCTTTTAGAATCTGTTAGTCAAACTAGCGGGCATTTAGCATCAGGTTTAGGCACTGTAGAGCTAACCGTTGCACTACATTACGTATATAAAACACCATTTGATCAGTTAATTTGGGATGTTGGACATCAAGCTTATCCCCACAAAATTTTAACCGGTCGTCGAGATCAAATGTCCACAATTCGCCAAAAAGACGGCATTCATCCTTTCCCTTGGCGTGAAGAAAGTGAATTTGACGTGTTAAGCGTTGGCCACTCATCTACTTCTATTAGTGCTGGATTAGGTATTGCAGTTGCCGCAGAACGAGAAAATGCAGGTAGAAAAACGGTATGCGTCATCGGTGATGGCGCAATTACTGCAGGAATGGCTTTTGAAGCGCTGAATCACGCAGGTTCTGTTCACACTGATATGTTGGTCATTTTAAATGATAATGAAATGTCTATTTCAGAGAATGTCGGTGCACTAAACAATCACCTTGCTCGAATTTTCTCAGGTTCTATCTACTCCACATTACGAGATGGAAGTAAAAAAATTCTCGATAAAGTTCCACCTGTAAAAAACTTTATGAAAAAAACCGAAGAACACATGAAAGGGGTGATGTTCTCACCAGAAAGTACATTATTTGAAGAACTCGGTTTTAATTATATTGGTCCAGTGGATGGGCATAATATTGACGAATTAGTGGCAACACTTACGAATATGCGTAATCTGAAAGGCCCACAATTTTTACATATAAAAACGAAAAAAGGTAAAGGATACGCGCCCGCAGAAAAAGATCCTATTGGTTTCCACGGCGTACCAAAATTTGACCCAATCAGTGGTGAATTGCCTAAACACAATACTAAGCCAACTTATTCGAAAATTTTTGGTGATTGGCTATGCGAAATGGCAGAAAAAGATTCCAAAATTATTGGTATCACACCTGCAATGCGTGAAGGCTCTGGCATGGTGGAGTTTTCTCAACGTTTTCCAGAACAATATTTTGATGTGGCAATTGCAGAGCAACACGCCGTCACGTTTGCTACTGGACTCGCTATTGGCGGATATAAACCTATCGTCGCAATTTACTCGACATTTTTACAACGTGCTTACGATCAATTAATTCACGATGTTGCCATTCAAAATCTTCCTGTGCTATTTGCGATTGATCGAGCAGGGATAGTTGGCGCTGATGGCCCAACACACCAAGGGGCATTTGATCTCAGCTTTATGCGTTGTATTCCAAATATGATTATCATGACACCAAGTGATGAAAATGAATGCCGTCAAATGCTCTATACAGGTTATCAATGTGGAAAACCTGCGGCTGTGCGTTATCCTCGCGGAAATGCCATTGGTGTTGAACTAACACCTTTAGAAATGCTTCCTATCGGTAAATCACGTTTAATTCGAGAAGGTCAAAAAATTGCGATTTTAAACTTTGGTACCCTTTTACCATCCTCGTTAGAGGCAGCAGAAAAACTTAATGCCACTGTTGTCGATATGCGTTTTGTGAAACCAATTGATATTGAGATGATTAATGTGCTTGCACAAACTCACGATTATTTAGTCACATTAGAAGAAAATGCCATTCAAGGTGGAGCGGGATCTGCAGTTGCGGAAGTGCTAAATTCATCAGGAAAATCAACCGCACTTTTACAGCTTGGTTTGCCAGATTATTTTATTCCACAAGCAACACAGCAAGAGGCCTTGAAAGATTTGGGATTAGATTCAAAAGGAATTGAAGAAAAAATTCTTTCTTTTATTCAGAAAACTCCAAATTAAAAAGGGCGGAATAATTCCGCCCATTCCTTAAATTTTAAAGTGCCGTCAAGATTAGATGTGTTTTCTAGTTTCTAAAGTAGAATAAAATCGTTTCTCAATATCATCTAATATCTGAACAGGATCAAGCTCTAATCCTTTACAATATTGAATAAATTCAAGAATATCTAGTCTTCGGTCACCTGTTTCTACTTTTCCAATAAATGACGCAAGCACGCCCATTTTTTTACCTAATGCACGCTGTGATAATCCTAAATCATTACGTCGTTGAATAAATAACTTTCTCAACCAAGTATGTTCAGCCGAATGAACTGATAATCTTAAATTTCCCATTGCACCTATTTTAGGTGCAATATATAATAAACCTGTTTTGGGGTTAAAATCTTAAAACATAACATTATTAACAATTTCAACAATGGAGAAATAAATATGGGATTCTGGGATGTTGTTGGTAGCGTAGCCAAAAGCGCGGCAAATTCTATTCAAGAAAGTGCAAATGAAATTAGAGAATTAAAAGAAGAAATGTCTAGAAAATCAGATAGGGAATTAGCTAACATTGCCATAAATAAAGATGGTAAAGCGAGAACTGTTGCTTATTCAGAACTAAAAAACCGTGGCTACACAGATATTTCAGAAATTAAACGAATACTGTAATTATTAAAAAAGAGGCTGCAGCCTCTTTTTTATTTTTAGATCATTAATCCACAATTCTTAAATGGGAAACTGATTTTGTTTTCTTTTTTTCTTCTCGCTTTTTAGGGGTATCTACTACTTCATGAAAACTAGTTGGTTGCTCTGTATCTGGCTCAGAATTAAGTTCATCGTAAACCTCTTCTGGCTCAAACATCACGCCATCACCATTTTCACGAGCATAGATCGCAAGCGCTGCGCCCATTGGGATATACAGCTCACGAGAAACACCTTTAAATCGGGCATTAAACTGGATGAAATCATTTGTAAGTTGTAAATTGCCCGTAGCATTAGCAGACAAGTTCAATACAATCTGCCCATCTTTTACATATTCGACAGGAACATTCACACCTAAGTAAGTCGCATCAACAACTAAATAAGGCGTGAAACTATTATCTACTAGCCAATCATAATAGGCGCGTAATAAATAAGGGCGCTTAGGGGAAGCTTTATATTCCATTACTTATCATCCATTAAATTTTTCGGTGCAGCCTCACCTACAGACTGCAAGAATGAATCCCGACTAAATACACGATCCATATATCCCTTAATAGGTTTACTACCTGGGCCTGTAAATTCCACGCCTAAATGTTTTAATTTCCATAACAATGGAGCAACATAACAATCCACTAAACCAAACTCTTCATTCATGAAATAAGGTGTTTGCTGGAAAACTGGTGTAATCGCTAAAAGTTCTTCTTTTAATTGTTTAAGCGCTTCAGCTTTTTCACTTTCTGTACCATTTTCTGCTTTCTTGAGAGTTGGATACCAATCTTGTTCAATTCGTAACATCAAAAGACGATCTTTTGCTCGAGAGACTGGATACACTTGCATTAATGGTGGATGCGGAAAACGCTCGTCAAGATATTCCATAATAATTCGCGAACTAAACAAAACAAGATCACGATCAACTAACGTAGGCACCGTAGCATATGGATTTAATTCCATTAAATCTTCTGGTAATGCTTGCAAATCAACTTCTTCGTTCTCATAAAGTACACCTTTTTCAGCTAAAACAATTTTTACCTGATGACAGTAAATATCATCTTTATTTGAAAAAAGAGTCATTACTGAACGTTTACTTGATGCGCTGGACATTTATTCCTCCGAAGATCCAAAAATATTCTATATTTTACAAGGGGTGTGTATTCTACCACAAAGCGTAAGTCATTTGCCAAACAATTCTTTTTTATTGTTTTATAATCAATAAGTTAGATAACAAAAAAGCAGAGATTTCTCTCTGCTTTTCTTTTTCGAAACGAAAATAAAAATTAACGTTTTGAGTATTGTGGACGACGACGTGCTTTGTGTAACCCCACTTTTTTACGTTCAACGCGACGTGCGTCACGAGTAACGAAACCAGCTGCACGAAGTGCTGGGCGTAATGTTTCATCGTATTCCATCAATGCACGAGTGATACCGTGACGGATTGCACCCGCTTGACCAGAAATACCACCACCTTTAACAGTGATGTATAGGTCTAATTTATCAGTTAACTCAACCAATTCTAATGGCTGACGTACTACCATGCGCGCAGTTTCACGGCCGAAGTAAACGTCTAATTCACGTTGGTTGATAGTGATTTTACCACTGCCCGGTTTGATAAATACACGAGCTGAAGAGCTTTTGCGGCGACCTGTGCCGTAGTTTTGATTCTCTGCCATTTTCTAAACCTCGTGATTAAATATCTAATACTTGTGGTTGTTGTGCAGCGTGTTGGTGTTCAGCACCCGCGTACACTTTTAATTTACGGAACATTGCACGGCCTAATGGACCTTTTGGCAACATACCTTTAACCGCAATTTCAATCACTGCTTCAGGACGGCGAGCGATCATTTCTTTGAAAGTCGCTTGTTTAATACCACCTACATAGCCAGTGTGCCAGTAGTAAAGTTTATCTGTTTCTTTACGACCAGTTACTGCCACTTTGTCTGCGTTGATAACGATGATGTAATCACCAGTATCTACGTGTGGAGTGTACTCAGCCTTGTGTTTACCACGAAGACGACGTGCTAATTCAGTCGCTAAACGACCTAAAGTTTTACCTGTCGCATCTACTACGTACCAGTCGCGTTTAACCGTTTCTGGTTTTGCTACAAAAGTTTTCATTAATTAATTACCAAAAATTAGTTTGATACCCAGTGTTCTTACGAACACAACCATTGATCTTAATCGCCACCCCTTCGAGTGAGATCTAGATAAAATAATGTACGATGGGAATTCGCACATTTACAGGGTCGGTGTATTATACATATTTATTTCATTAATGCTAATTTTTTATGCAATATTTTAGTATTTTTGATGAAACCTATTTACATTAACTAAATTAATGTTTTTAATGAATTTATTAAAATTGACTCATACATAAAGTTATTTTATTGTTAACTCAAATATCATCATACTAGCTATAGGAATTTTTATGAGCTACGCTAAAGAAATTGACACGCTTAATCAGCACATCGCTGACTTCAATAAAAAAATTAATGTTTCTTTTGAATTTTTCCCACCTAAAAATGAAAAAATGGAAACGCTTTTATGGGATTCGATTCATCGTTTAAAAGTGTTAAAACCTAAATTCGTTTCTGTTACTTATGGCGCAAACTCTGGAGAACGTGACCGCACTCATAGCATTGTAAAAGCAATCAAACAAGAAACTGGATTAGAAGCGGCTCCGCATTTAACTGGTATTGATGCCACACCTGAAGAATTAAAACAAATTGCTAAAGATTACTGGAATAGTGGTATTCGTCGCATCGTTGCATTACGCGGTGACGAACCAAAAGGATATGCTAAAAAATCATTTTATGCGTCAGATCTTGTAGAATTACTCCGTTCTGTCGCTGATTTTGATATTTCTGTAGCAGCTTATCCAGAAGTTCATCCAGAAGCAAAATCAGCACAAGCAGACTTGATTAATTTAAAACGTAAAATTGATGCAGGTGCAAATCATGTTATCACTCAATTTTTCTTTGATATTGAAAGCTACCTACGTTTCCGTGATCGTTGTGCATCAATTGGTATTGATACTGAAATCGTGCCCGGCATTTTACCTGTAACTAACTTTAACCAATTACAAAAAATGGCTTCTTTCACTAATGTGAAAATTCCTGCATGGCTTGTTAACGCTTATGAAGGGTTAGACGATGATCAAACTACTCGTAATCTTGTAGCAGCTAGTGTTGCAATGGATATGGTGAAAATTTTATCTCGCGAAGGAGTGAATGACTTCCATTTCTATACGCTAAATCGTAGTGAACTAACTTATGCAATTTGTCATATGTTAGGTGTAAGACCAGAATAACTCAAAGATAAGATATCTTTCTTCCATGAAATAAGGGCGTTATTTACGCCCTTATTTAAATATAAAAAACTTTAACCGCACTTTATTATTTGACTAACTCTGTTTGCATATACATTAATCGATCAATATCCGTCAAATAATGTCCCAATTCTTGCTCTTCTGGTTTATGCAAATAAGGAATTTTACCTAAAAGCGGAGCATCAATATGCTCAACAAGCAAATCAACAATTTCTGCATAATGGCTTAATAATGGATTAACACGGTTAGCTATCCAGCCCAATAACGGCACGCCTAGCTGTTGAATCGCTTGCACAGTTAACAACGCGTGATTCACACAACCGTCTTTAATGCCAACCACAAGAACCACAGGCATTTTTCGTTGAGCAACCCAATCAGCAAAACTTTTTCCTTCCGCCATTGGAGTCATTAAACCAAACGAGCCCTCAACCACTACAGACTGATAATTTTGATTTAATCGAGTTAAATCATGATTAATTTTATCTAACTTAATACGCGTCCTATCTTGTGTCAGCATCGGTGCGCTATGGCTAAAGGTATAACTATTAATATCCTTGTAGGACACATTTTCTTTGGTTGAATCCATTAATGTTAATACATCTGAATTTGATAAATTATCATAATCTGATGTATTTTCTTCTTGCATCGCAGGGTAAATACTTTCCTCACCGCAACAAGCAATGGGTTTATAGCCAACCACTTGCACACCTTGTTTTTGCAAGGCTTGAATAATCGCACGGGTTGCCGTGGTTTTTCCCACATTTGTATCTGTCCCCGCAACAAAAAAGCCACTCATTTTTCTCTCCTTTAAAAAGTGCGGTGGATTTTAAAAGAATTTTTCCTTTAAAAATTTGAGATAACGCAAATTTTCTCTTTTTCGTATCAAAAATAAACAATTTATTTGATCTTACTCAAGCTATTAAATAAACCATCATCTTGTTTTGGTATTTGCAAATAAAATCCTTGTTGTTTAATTTTTTCTAATACCTCATTACAATCTACATTATGTAGAGGCTTGCTTCCCAGTAAATTAAACATCATCACTAATTCTGGTTTTCCAAAGTGACTCAGTAACACTTCTGGCACTTGAGAAAAATCCTCTCTTTTCGCAATATACAGATAGCTCCCTGGTTTCTTTTTACTTTTATAAATTGCACATAACATATTTTGTTTTCCTAAATAAAAAATCCCTATTAAATTTCTTTAACAGGGATTTTATCATTTAAATTGATTAAAGCATTATTTTGCTGCTTCTTTTACTGCATCAGCTGCTTGAGTTGCTTTTTCAGAAACTGCATCTTTAACTTCAGTCATTTTAGAAGTAGCAGCATCTTTCATCGCATCCATTTTTGATGATGCAGCGTCTTTCATTGCATCAATTTTAGAGGTTGCTGCATCTTTCATTTCGCTTACTTTAGCTGCTGCAGCATCTTTTACTTGTTCAACTTGTGCCATTGCTGCATCTTTAACTTCAGCAGCTTTCTCTACTGCAGTGTTTTTCACTTCAGTTGAAGCTTGTTTAGCTGCATCTTTAACATCAGCAACAGCATTAGTTGCTGCGTCTTTTGCTTCAGAAACCATTGATGTTGCTGCTTGTTTAGCTGCGTCAACTTTTTGTGCAGCTTCTTCTTTATCGAAACAACCAGTTACCGCTAAAGCTGAACCTAAAACTAATGCTAGTGTTAATTTTTTCATAATTTTCTCCATAGAATAAATCTTGATTACGGCAAAGCCCTATTGCTTTGATGTGGCGTAGTTTACGGAAATTTTATTAAAAGAAAATAGCTAATACAAAAATTTACATTTCTGATAAATATATAAGTGTAAAAAATAGCATTAACACATTGATATTAAATATATTTAAAAAAGTTCCATAGAAAAATTTTATTTTTTGTAAAGAAATGTATATGAATATATGTTTTAGATTTAATCAATCTTATAAATTTCTCTAGATGCTTGATGTATCAATATTTCTGATTTATTACCATCCCATAATAATTGAGCAATCGTTGCAGGATAAAATGGTATTGGATTTCGTTTTCCATACAGTTCAGCAACAATTTCTCCAACTAAAGGTAAATGAGAAATAATCAATACAGACTTAACCCCACCATGTTTCAGCACTTCTAAATAATCAATGACTAAATTAGCATTGCCATAAGGGGTTATTCCCTCCCAAGTTTCAAGTTTATTTTCTAACTCCAAATCAAACGCTTGATTAACTTGATGAAAGGTTTCTTGAGCTCTGACATAAGGGCTCACTAAAATACGGTCTAGTGAATTAATTAATAGCGTACTTAAATGCTGTTTTAACCATTCTCCTTGAGAAAAAGCTTGTTTAATACCATAAGCAGTTAAGCGACGAGCTTTATCACTATTAGCCATTACTTCAGCCTCGCCATGACGCATAATAAAAATATTCATTTTGCTTTCCTAAGTATTTGATAAAAATAAACCGCACTAAATAAAGTGCGGTTAAAAAATTAATGAGACTTAACTGCTTCTGCAATTTCTTCTGCACATTGTTGTGCAAGTGCTGCATCTTGGCATTCCACCATAACGCGAATAAGTGGCTCCGTACCCGATTTACGTAATAAAATACGACCTTTGCCTTCTAAACGTTTTTCAACGTCTGCGGCAACAGATTTTACAGCGTCACTTTCAAGTGGATTATCCCCACCTGCAAAACGTACATTAATTAACACTTGTGGGAATAATTTAACTGCACTTGCTAATTCATTTAAGGATAATTTATGCTGTGCCATCGCCGCCAATACAGCTAATGATGCAACAATGCCATCACCCGTTGTATTCTTATCCGCAATGATAATATGTCCAGAATTCTCACCACCAAGCGTCCAATCATTTTCAACCATTTTTTCTAATACGTAACGGTCACCTACATTTGCACGTAAGAAAGGAACACCAAGCATTTTCAACTCAATCTCTAAGCTCATATTACTCATTAATGTGCCAACGACACCGCCTTTTAATTGACCTGAGCGCAATGCTTCACGTGCAATAATAAAGAGAATTTGGTCGCCATCGACTTTATTTCCTAAATGATCGACCATCATAATGCGGTCACCATCGCCATCATAAGCTAAGCCAACATCAGCTTTCGTTTCAACTACTTTGGCTTGCAATGCTGTCACATCAGTTGCGCCACATTTTTCATTAATGTTCAAACCATTTGGATCTGTACCAATTTCAATGACTTCCGCACCAAGCTCTCTCAATACATTAGGAGCAATATGGTAGGTTGCACCATTTGCACAATCTACCACAATCTTATAACCTTCCAAGCCTAAATGAGCGGGGAATGTACCTTTACAAAACTCAATGTAGCGTCCTGCTGCATCATTAATACGACTTGCTTTACCTAATTCGGCAGATTCCACACAATCCATCGGTTGCTCTAACATCACTTCAATGGCTTCTTCAATTTCATCAGGTAATTTAGTTCCTTTTGCTGAAAAGAATTTAATGCCATTATCATAATAAGGATTATGAGAGGCTGAGATCACGATACCCGCTTCAGCACGAAAAGTTCTGGTCAAATAAGCAATAGCAGGTGTAGGCATAGGGCCAGTAAATGCAGCAGATAAACCCGCAGCAGCCAAACCTGCTTCAAGGGCTGATTCCAACATATATCCAGAAATTCGGGTGTCTTTACCGATTAAAACCATTTTAGAACCTTGAGAAGCCAATACTTTTCCCGCAGCCCAGCCTAATTTTAATGCGAAATCTGGTGTAATTGGATAACTACCTACTTTTCCACGTACACCATCTGTTCCAAAATATTTACGATTTGCCATAATACAATTCCTTTAATTTTTTTATAAAACCATCAGGCATTTTCTGTTGCCTGCCAAACTTTGAGCATATCTGATGTTGCAGCAACATCATGTACGCGTAAAATTTTTGCACCTTTTTGCGCTGCAATAAGCGCACCTGCCGCACTACCTATCACTCTCTGATCGACGGGTTTATCAAGCACCGCACCAATCATTGATTTGCGAGATAATCCCGCTAACACAGGATATCCACTATGACAAAATTCATTCAGATTTTGTAATAATTGATAATTATGCTGTACAGACTTACCAAAACAAAATCCCATGTCCCAAATTAAGTTTTCTTTTTTAACACCAGCAGAAAGACATTCATTAGTACGTTTCTGTAAAAAAGCGAATACATCTTGTACGACATTCTCATAATGAGGATTTGCCTGCATCGTTCTAGGTTGCCCTTGCATATGCATGATACAAACAGGTAAAGCTAGTTTTACTGCGGTTTCTAACGCATTTGGCTCTTGCAAAGCACGAATATCATTAATCAAATCCATTCCAACACTTGCTGCTTCACGCATCACAACTGCTTTTGAAGAATCGACAGAAATCCAGCAATCAAAACGGCTTCGCACCGCCTCCACTACTGGCACAACACGATGCAATTCTTCTTGTTCAGAGACTTCATCCGCATCATTATAAAGGAATGACGGACGCGTAGATTCACCACCAATATCAATAATTGTCGCCCCTTCTTCCAACATTTTTTCAACTTGAAAAAGCGCTTTATCTAGACTAAAAAACTGTCCTCTATCAGAAAAAGAATCAGGCGTAAAATTAAGGATCCCCATAATTTGAGGAACGCTTAAATCAAGACATTTATTATTTGCGTAAAGTTTCATAAAGTGCGGTTAATTTTTAGAGTGATTTTGGTGAGCAATTATAGCAAAATACATCCAAGAAAAAAATCATTAAGAAAAAATAAAGCCTTTCCGAAGAAAGGCTATTAACATAGAACGTAGAATGATTTATCTCAACTAGTTAAATTAGAAGCTGTATCTTAATCCTAAATTAACTTGCCAATCTTGTCTAATTAGATGTTTATTAGAACGCTGAACATCCAAGTAAATCTGTCTTCCTTTTTTCTTATTTTCATGGCTGATACCTACTCCGTAATTAAACCAATCATCCTTATTATTCATTTCTATTTTAGCTGTATTTAGATCATTAAGGACTGAGCCTAAAAATTCCTTATTATACATAAGCTTAATATAAGGGCTTAACACACTATCGCCATAAAAATCTAATCCAGCTCTAAATCCAATACGTCCAATTAAA
Organism: Haemophilus haemolyticus; assembly: GCF_003490595.1. Taxonomy (GTDB): domain Bacteria; phylum Pseudomonadota; class Gammaproteobacteria; order Enterobacterales; family Pasteurellaceae; genus Haemophilus; species Haemophilus haemolyticus_L. The sequence goes on along the minus strand of NZ_QQGY01000004.1, from coordinate 40,145 downwards.
CTATTTGAATTTTTAGTCATTGATTTCAAACCATTTGAAGAGCGAAGTGTATAATCATCTACAAATTGATAAATCAATTGCATTTCAGGTTGAATATAAAATGCTTTTTCTTTTTTCTGTAAAAGATAAGATCTTTTTCCAGTCTCAATAGATAATAAGTAAGAATTAATATTTGCATTATTTGATTTAATATTTTCATTAGAATAATTCACAATGTCGTATTTTCCTTTATACCGCATCATCTTACCGACTAAATCGATGTAAATATCATTATTTTTATTTAACCAGGTAGAATAAATACCAATGCCTTTACCTGATATTTTTGTTTTACCTTCAAAACGTTTAGGGTATGTGGAAGCATTTAGATTCTCGACTGAAATTCCGTTGTAATTAATCCAATTATTTCTTAAATTCAACCAATCAAAACCGGCTTTAATTCCCCAATAATGAGTATTAAAACTACCGATGGTGTCATTGGCAAAACTTGTATATTTTCCATTAACATGTTTAATCCAAGCATTATGAGGTTTTAAATCTGTTTTATCAAAATGGATTTCCCCAAGTCGCTGAACTAATGTTTCTGTATTTAATAAGTTAATTTGATAGATTGTGTTACTAAAACTTAGGCTACTTTCTGCCCCTGGCGTCAATTTGCCCTTACCATCGTCCTCATAAGGGAATAGATACCAGTTATTTACATTCGCATCATTAATAGAAACAATTTTAGAGTCAGTGGCTCTACCTAATGTATATAGGTATGCACCTTTTTCTATGACAGCTTTAGGATGGCTAGGCTTTTTATCATCTGTAAGAACCGATACATGATTATCTTCATTAAGTAATGAAAATACCGCCTTGTGATCCTCTGGTTTTCCTAGACTTTCCACTAGTTGCAACACTTCTGTACCCGTAGATTTGGAATCTGCCATATTTTGGAAATGAATGCCATGTTCCCCTTCACTGCTAGAATTGATGGTGAGTTTATCGGTATCGCCTGACCCCACATTGCCAGCCATATGGAGTACACCACCCGTTCCCGTTAGGGTATCCACAGTTAAGGAAAGAGGTACCTCAGTATCGCCAAATCGAACTTCTCCCGCATTGGATAGATCCAATCGATTGATGTTAGAATTACCAGTCATTTCCCAATAATTGCCACCATCTACTTTCACATGGATATTACCAGTACCTGTGTTGTCCGCTTTACCAATGAGATAGGAGTCCTTCGTCAATAGGTTAACATCAACTGTACCTCCATTCGCAGCAAATACATTACCCACTATGGTTGTCGTATCCTTGCCCGACACAGTAATACTCGTATTCTTGCCACCTGCTACCAAGGCAGGGTCCGTTGGATTCCCATCGATGTTTAACTTTTTATTGAAAGTTATAGTATTCGCATTCGTATCACTATCTGCATCAGTTCTCGCCAGTACACCTATTTTCGAACTTCCACTACCACGCATGACAATTGACACATCACCATTAAACGTAGTATTCGTTATATTATTCGCATTACTATGTATTTGTGAGATGCCAGTGCCTGAACCCTCTGTATCCACCTTAATCGCTAACGATGAATCTGCATCAGAGTTTATGGTTGTACCTGCTCCAGTATTCGCTTTATCTTTTTCAATACGTATGCCATATCCATTCGCCATCGCCTCAGTGACAATACTGTTGTTGCCTTTCCAATGAATGGAGTTGCTACCAGTCCCCGCTTTTCTTGCACTCACCAAGTTCAAGCCATAAGCGTAGGCTCCTTTTGTAGTGATATTCGTAGTATCTAAGGTGACTGTATTTGTGCCTTGATTCTCAGATCCTATATCAATACTTCTAGCCACGTAGTTGGAGGCTGTTTTCATATCACTATGGGTGAGCTTCACTATATTCTCGCCATTGACAGCGCTCATTTTCACGCCATAGACCCACGGTTTACCAGTAGATGTAGAGTCTGTGGTAACAGTTGTATTCTGTAGATCTACCAAGTTTTTACTACGTTCTTCATTGGAATTGGCGGTATTTGTTGTATCACTCAAACTAGCGTTTACTTCAATGCCATATACTTCATCTTTACCGGTTGTGGAAATGTTATTCTTATCACCGGAAAGGGTGATTCGATTTTCTCCGTGAGAATCAGCATTGATATACATACCCCACACAGTACCACCTGCGCTCTTTGTAACTAAATCCGTATTCGCCTTCAAATTAAACTCGGAGAAACCATAATTTTCCGTATCCGCATTGACATGTAATGTATCCTTTGTGTTATTCGTCGATTCATTAGTTATAGTAGATACAAAGTTCTTTCCTTCTTTTGATGCCACGTGAACACCACCATGATAGTTCACATTAGATAAAAAGCGCATCTCAGTATCTGTATTGCCTGAGATATGACTCGTCACATTTCCATCAAAGGTAAGGCTAGATCCGCCGGTTTCTGCATCAATCGTATCCTTAGTAGAAACAGTGCGGTATCGGTTTTCTCCATTGTTTTCTAGACGGAACGCTGCCACCTCCAAATTATTTGTAGTGGACTCCATATGCATGGTCAAATCATCATGAAAATGCACATGAGATTCTCCCCCTTGATTCGTTTGTTGAAAGAATCCATTCACACGCTTTTCATAGGACTTTAAATTTCCTGGATTAATCGTTTGCGCGTGGGTATCCATAGTCACTTTCTTTAAAAAGTTCACCGTAGACACTGGCTTCGTCACGTCCCCCGAACCTTGTCCGACCACTTTTACCACATTGAACATAGGATAAAATTTTCCATGATATGTTTTATGGGTTGTAATATTGAAATTTGTATTCGCATCAAAATTAAGAATCGTTTCTGACCGATCAACCAGCTTACTGTTGGAGTTATACACATGTACCCCATCTTGCCAATCAATGGAGGTGCCATCATCTACATGAATGAAATGAATCGTCCCTTCCGATGCTATTGTCGTTTCCGTAGTTGGTTTCGTCCGAATGTCATTCGGAGCAGTCATATTTCGATTTGTGATAATTTCATTAACTGTATCACTACCACTTATATACTTAGTTTTAGTCCCCAAGATAGTGCCATCAGCATAATTATAATCATACTTAATTTTTGTAGCGCTATTTTCAGTAATGGTGCCCCCATTCTTAGCTAATTTCTCACCGAGGGAAATCGTATCTACCGTTTTCCAATCATTCTTTGTAGTTGTATTAGGCGTGTATTCCTCAGCACGGGTCACCAATGATGTGAACATAAATGAATACAGTAATATATTTGTATTTTTCATAATATGATTCTCTCTTGAATAAATTGACTAAACTTGGCTGCAAACAACCACCTCTCAAAAATTGCATTCAAGTAAACCGCCAATATAATACCTCCAAATAATTATCATTGAAATAAATTTCGAATATAACAAAGCCTTTCCGAAGAAAGGCTTTGTTGATTAGAGAATTATTAGGAATTAGAATCTGAAGAATTTTCACCCGCACTTTGAGCATTATTGCTATTTGCATAAGCAGCTTGTCCTGTGTGCTCTTCCCATCCAGATGGCGGAGTGACTGGTTCACGATTCATCAATTGTTTAATTTGTTCTTCTTCAATGGTTTCATATTTGACTAATGCATCTTTCATCGCATGAAGAATATCCATATTGTCGATCAAAATCTGTCTTGCTCTCGCATAGTTACGATTTACAATTGCACGAACTTCTTCATCAATTGCATGAGCGGTTTCATCTGACATATGTTTTGCTTTCGCCATTGAACGACCTAAGAAAACCTCGCCCTCATCTTCCGTATAAAGAATCGGACCTAATTTGTCAGAGAATCCCCATTGCGTCACCATATTACGCGCGATATTAGTCGCTACTTTAATATCATTTGATGCACCCGTTGAGATATTTTCTTCACCGTAAATCAAATCTTCTGCTAAACGCCCTGCATACAAGGTAGAAAGCTTACTTTCTAATTGTTTTTGGCTAATGCTAATTTGATCACCTTCAGGCAAGAAGAATGTCACACCCAACGCACGACCACGAGGAATAATAGTCACTTTATGTACAGGATCATGTTCAGGGACTAAATAACCCACAATCGCATGACCTGCTTCGTGATAAGCGGTTGATTCCTTTTGCTTATCCGTCATAATCATTGTGCGACGTTCTGGCCCCATATTGATTTTGTCTTTTGCTTTTTCAAACTCAAGCATAGTTACCGCACGTTTATTGACTCGAGCAGCAAATAAGGCAGCTTCATTGACTAAATTTGCTAAATCTGCACCAGAATAACCTGGTGTACCACGCGCTAGTGTCATTGCATCAACATCTTGCGCAACAGGCACTTTGCGCATATGCACTTTTAAGATTTGCTCACGACCTTTTACATCAGGCAAACCAACAACCACTTGTCGGTCAAAACGACCTGGACGAGTTAAAGCTGGGTCAAGCACATCTGGACGGTTAGTTGCGGCAATAACAATTACGCCGTCATTACCGCTAAAGCCATCCATTTCAACCAGCATTTGGTTTAAGGTTTGTTCACGTTCATCGTGTCCGCCGCCTAAACCCGCACCACGTTGGCGACCCACAGCATCGATTTCATCAATGAAGATTAAGCAAGGTGCATTTTTCTTAGCCTGTTCAAACATATCTCGTACACGTGATGCTCCAACGCCCACAAACATTTCTACGAAATCAGAACCAGAAATAGTGAAAAATGGTACTTTTGCCTCCCCTGCGATAGCACGAGCCAGTAAGGTTTTACCAGTACCTGGAGGCCCTACCATAAGGATACCTTTTGGAATTTTACCACCCAAGTTTTGGAATTTATTCGGATCACGCAAGAAATCAACGATTTCGCCCACTTCTTCTTTTGCTTCATCGCAACCAGCGACATCCGCAAAAGTAACCTTAATCTGATCTTGGTTCAGCATTTTTGCGCGGCTTTTACCAAAGCTCATCGCTTTGCCACCACCGCCTTGCATTTGGCGCATAAAGAATACCCATACGCCCACAAGGAATAACATTGGGAACCAAGAAATTAAAATTTGGGATAAGAAACCACGTTTTTCAAATGGCGTACCTTCCACCTTGACTTTTTTGCTTAACAAATCATCAAGCAATTTTTTGTCTTCAAGTGGGGGCATTACGGTTGAATATTTAGAACCATCCGTTTTCGTTACCGTAATTTCATTAGTATCAAAACGTGCTTCCGTCACTTGTCCGTTGCTTACATCGTAAACAAAGGTTGTATAATCAGTAGAATTATCTACCGAAGAGGAATTAAAACTCTGGTATGCAGTCATCATAATGACTGCGACTACCACCCAAAGCACCAGATTTTTGACCATATCGTTCAAAGTCTAACCTACCTTTCCTAAGTTAAAAAATTTTTTACAAGATACTATACATCATTAGCAATGAAAAGCTATCAAAGCAATTAGCCTTTATAGCCTGTTGCCACAATATATACTTCGCGAGAACGTCCGCGTGATGCTTCAGGCTTACGCACTTTCACCACATTAAATAAAGAACGAATTTCTCTTAAATATTCATCAAAGCCTTCACCTTGGAAAACTTTAACAACAAAGCTTCCTTTGGTTGCCAAGACCTGTTTACACATATCTAAAGCAAGCTCGACCAAATACATTGCGCGTGGAATATCCACTGATGGCATTCCACTAAAATTGGGTGCCATATCAGACATCACAACATCAACTTTATCTTCGCCTACGCGCGCTAATAAAGCATTCAAAACATTTTCATCACGGAAATCGCCTTGTAGAAAATCAACACCTACAATGGGATCCATTTCCAAAATATCACAAGCAATTACACGACCTTTGCCACCAATTTGCCCCACCACATATTGCGACCAACCGCCAGGTGCAGCACCGAGATCGACCACGGTCATTCCTTGTTTAAATAATTTATCCGTTTGCTGAATTTCATCAATCTTAAAATAAGCGCGTGAACGTAACTTTTGCTTATGCGCTTTTTGCACAAATTGATCACTAAAATGTTCATTTAGCCAGCGAGAAGAACTCGCTGAACGTTTTTTCTTTCCCATAATCTTCTATTTTTGGTAGTAGTTTTGCTTATATTTGGTTACAATCTGCCGAATTCAAGCCGAGGCTGATTGAAATCAGTGAAAAACATTGAGAAAATCAACCGCTCTTTTTAATTAGGAATCCTTATGACAACCTTATCAACCAAACAAAAACAATTTTTAAAAGGTCTTGCGCACCATCTTAACCCTGTCGTTATGCTTGGTGGAAATGGCTTAACCGAAGGCGTACTGGCTGAAATTGAAAATGCACTTAATCATCACGAACTCATTAAAGTAAAAGTTGCTGGTGCAGATCGCGAAACAAAACAACTTATTATCGATGCGATTGTGCGTGAAACTAAAGCTGCACAAGTACAAACCATCGGGCATATTTTGGTGCTTTATCGCCCAAGCGAAGAAGCAAAAATTCAGCTTCCATGCAAATAACAACAAAAGTGCGGTCATTTTTAACCGCACTTTTTTTATTTAAATATAATTCACTTCAATAATATCAAACTCAACGACACCGCCAGGCGTTGTAATATTAACGGTATCATCTAACTCTTTACCAATTAAACCTCGCGCAATTGGTGAATTAACCGAAATCAAACCAGATTTAATGTCCGCTTCATCATCGCCTACAATGCGATAAGTGACTTCTTCATCTGTATCTGTATTTACAAGCACAACTGTTGCACCAAAAATGACTTTACCGTTATTTGGCATTTTTGTTACATCAATAATTTGAGCATTACCAAGTTTACCTTCAATCTCTTGAATACGACCTTCACAAAAACCTTGTTGCTCACGAGCTGCATGATATTCTGCATTTTCTTTTAAATCACCGTGCTCGCGTGCTTCTGCTATCGCTTTAATAATTTCTGGACGACGTACATTTTTTAAGAAATCCAATTCTTCACGTAATTGTTCTGCGCCACGCACAGTCATTGGAATTTGTTGCATTGTTTTTCCTTTTACTAAATAAAACAAAAACCACGGCAAAATCCTAAAATCTTGCCGCAGTATTATTAAAAATAAACTTGAAATGAGAAAATGATTTACTCAATTTCATTCGGGGCTTATTATTGTTCGTCTAAAAAAAAATAGCAACCATAACAAACCCAATATGAAAAAATTATCTTCAATTTCAACCGCACTTGGATCCTTTTTACTTTCCGTAAGCTTTAGCCTTCCAACCTTCGCAAACATTAATGTTTCAGACTTAACACAAAAACTGCCTGAAGGCTCTAGCGTAGGTTTCATCGCAAAAAATATAAATCAAAACCAAATTATTGCGGATTATAATGGCTCAACCTTTATGCTTCCTGCGAGCACACAAAAAGTTTTTACAGCTGTTGCCGCTAAACTTGCATTAGGTGATCAATTCCAATTTGAGACCGCTCTTTTGAGTAATGGGAAAATTCAAAATGGGAATTTAGATGGCCACTTAATCGTGCGTTTCACTGGTGATCCAGATCTAACAAGTGGCCAACTTTATACCTTACTTGCAGAATTAAAAAAACAAGGCATCAAAAAAATTAATGGCGATTTAGTATTAGATACCTCTGTTTTTTCGAGTCACGACCGAGGATTAGGTTGGATTTGGAACGATCTGACCATGTGTTTCAACTCTCCCCCATCCGCTGCGAATATTGATAACAACTGTTTTTATGCGGAACTAGATGCCAATCAAAATCCAGGTGAAACAGTAAAAATCAATGTGCCTGCACAATTTCCAATTCAAGTATTTGGACAAGTCTATGTAGCGGATAGCAATGAAGCGCCTTATTGTCAGCTCGATGTTGTTGTACACGACAATAATCGCTATCAAGTAAAAGGATGTTTAGCCCGTCAATCTAAACCTTTTGGCTTAAGCTTTGCCGTGCAAGATACGGATGCTTATGCTGCCGCGATTATTCAACGACAATTAAGACAATTAGGTATTGAGTTTAATGGCAAAGTCATGCTGCCACAAAAACCACAACAAGGTCAGCTATTAGCGAAACATTTATCCAAACCATTACCCGATTTATTGAAAAAAATGATGAAAAAATCGGATAACCAGATTGCTGATTCATTGTTCCGAGCTGTGGCATTCAATTACTATAAACGCCCAGCATCCTTTCAATTAGGCACATTAGCGATTAAGTCGATATTACAAAAACAAGGAATTCGTTTTGGCAACAGTATTTTAGCCGATGGTTCGGGTCTGTCTCGTCATAATCTTGTGGCACCTAAAACGATGCTATCTGTTTTAGAATACATCGCCAAAAACGAAGATAAATTACATTTAATGGAAACTTTCCCCATCGCCGGTGTAGATGGCACGATCAGTGGGCGAGGTGGATTAATTAGCCCGCCATTAGTAAAAAATGTTATCGCTAAAACCGGTTCTTTGAAAGGGGTTTATAACTTAGCCGGCTTTATGACAAATGCTCGAGGGGAAAAAGTGGCCTTTGTTCAATTTATTAATGGCTACTCAACTGGTGATTTAGAAAGCAAAACAAAACGAGCACCATTAGTACAATTTGAGAGTGGCTTATATAACGAAATCTATAAATACTAATAAAGCCTTCTAAAAAACACCGCACTTTACCATCAAAGTGCGGTGTTTTTTTATAGTCGTTTTAATACCATTGATTAATACAATAGATATCAAATGATAATAATTTTCATTGCTTAATTTGTTGTATTTTTTTATACTCGTCACTCTTTTTTAACCTAGATTTAACTTTTTGGAAGCAATTTATGAATTTTAGATTAAGCTTAGTTTACACCGCACTTTTTGCTGGGATTTCTGTTTCTGCGTTAGCAGAAACGCAACATAAAGCTAATACTGAAACGATTGAACAAATTAATGTTCAAGATACAGGTATTAAACAAAATGGTTATCAAACAACAGGGACATCTGTCGTATCAAAAGCCGAAGTGCCTACATTCGACACGCCAAACACAGTCAATATTCTTTCGACCAAACTACTAGAAGATCGCAAACCTGAATCACTCATTGATGCACTTTATAACGTCAGTGGTGTGAGTCAAGCGAATACGTTAGGTGGTATGTTTGATGCTATCCAAAAACGTGGTTTCGGTGGAAACCGTGATAATTCAATTATGCGTAACGGTTTACAAGCTGGCCCAGCTAAAAACTTTAGCGCAACAACTGAAACCGTTGAAGTTTTAAAAGGACCTGCATCTGTACTTTATGGTATTCAAGATCCAGGTGGTGTAGTTAATATCATTACTAAAAAACCACAACAAACACCACGTTATGTAGTTGGTGGAACCTTAGGTAATCATAGCCTGTGGGGAACGCAATTAGATTTTACTGGTGGTTTAGGAAATGGTTTTGCTTACCGCTTTATCTATGACAAACAAGAAAAAGACTACTGGCGTAATTTTGGCAAAGTGAAAAATACGACTTACGCACCCTCTATTTCTTGGGAAAATGATAAAACTAAATTAGTTCTTTCTTATGAACATAAAGATATTCTTGAGCCATTTGATCGTGGTACAAATCTTTTAACGGCAACTAATGCATTACCAGATATTCCTGTATCGCGTCGTTTAGATGAACCAAATAATGAAACAACCGCAAAAACCGATAACATTGATTTTAAAATTGAACACAAATTAAGTGATGGTTGGAAATTAAACGCAGGTTATAGCTACGCTCGTTACAAATATTTCTACGATCAAGCTCGTATTACAAATGTTAACGTTAAAACACGTACAGCCCGCCGTGCAATTGAACAGCAACAAGGTGATCAACGCGTTCATAGCGGTACATTAAATATCGTTGGTGAATTTGGTATTGGTGATATTGCTAACCGCTTTGTAGCCGGTATTGATGCAATGCGTAATATTCGTGATCTTGGTCCAATTTATAACCAAGGCATCATGAATTCTGATATCAATATTAATAATCCAAACTATACCAGCCCTGTTGCGGCACATAAAAATGGTAACGGCAACGCCTACCAATATAACTATCTCAAAACCGTTGGTGTTTATATTCAAGATACCGCCTACTTTACAGATAACTTTATTATGACAGGCGGTTTACGTTATGAGTACTTTGATCAATTTGCAGGACGTCATTGCTTAAATGCAGTAAACTGTAAAAAAGGTCAAAATCTAACAAAAACTGGAAATACCGATCAGCACGATGGTAAATTATTGTATCAATTGGGTGCCGTATATAAATTTTCGCCACATATTGCGACCTTTGCAAACTACTCGGAATCTTTCCGTCCACAAATGAGTGTGGCAACACCTGTTAGCGGAGATTTAAAACCAGAACAAGGTAAATCTTTTGAAATTGGTGCAAAATACGAAAACTCAGGTTTCAATGCGACACTTGCATTATTTAATATCAGCAAACGTAATGTAGCTGAGGCTGTTGGTTCAGGTTCAAATGCACAATTAAATATCGTCGGTAAACAACGTTCTCGTGGTGTGGAATTTGATCTTAATGGTCAAATTACTGATAGTCTAAGCATAGCGGCTAACTATACATACACCAAAGTAAAATCACTTGAAAATGAGCTTTATCCTGATGCAGTAAATCAACAACTTTCTGGTGTACCAAAACATCAAGCTTCTTTATTCCTAGCTTATAACGTAGGTGAATTTGATTTTGGTAACATCCGTGTTGGTGGTGGAGCTCGTTATTTAGGTTCCTGGTATGCCTACAATAATACTTATACAAAAGCATACAAATTACCTCATGCCGTGGTATATGATGCCTTTATTGCTTACGATACTAAAATCTCTGGCAAGAAAGTGTCTTTCCAACTTAACGGTAAAAACTTAACAGATAAAACTTACTATCCATCCACCTCTGGTAATGCAACAAACACGTTAATCCCTGTTGCATTAGGTTATGGACGTGAATTTATCTTCAACACTAAAGTTGAGTTTTAATTGAGCGCACAATAAGGGCGAATATTTCGCCCTTTTTCGTTTTTTACTTTATGGATAATCAATGAACTGGCAAACCGAACTTAATAATAGTTTAAACTGGATTTTAACCGCACTTTTTTGGGTGATATTGTGCTTTAGCGCAACAATGTTAGCCTTAAAACAAACTACTTTCGGCAAAAAATTCTGGTGTATCGTGTCACCATCGATTAATAAAAAAACCAGCATTAAACTAATTTTAATGTTGTTAGTGCTATTTATAATGATATTGTTGGAAGTACGATTTAGTGTACTTAATTCATTTTTTTACAATGGATTGTATAGCTCAATGCAAGAATTAAATATTGAGAAATTTTGGTTCTTTGCAAAACTAAATGCTCTTCTTGTGGTAGCACAAGTTATACATGCTATTGCTGATTACTTCTTTCAACAAGTTTTTGAAATTCGTTGGTTGGAAAATCTTAATGCAACACTTGTTAAACGCTGGCTAAATAAGAAAAAATACTACCGCCTAAAATACGAACGAAATTTACCAGATAATATCGATCAACGTATTGAACAAGATGCGAGAGAATTTATTACCAGTACGGTACAAATTGTGCGAGGCGTGATTAACTCGGTACTCACAACCATTGAATTTACGATTATTTTATGGTCACTTTCTGGTGTGTTAACTTTATTTGGATTTAATATCGAAAAAGGCGTCGTTTTCTTCATTTATGCCTTTATTATTTTTGCAACACTTATGTCTGTTTGGATTGGTCGCCCACTAATTAAGCTAAATTTTACAAAAGAGAAACTCAATGGCGATTATCGTTATTCCTTAATCCGTGTACGAGACAATGCAGAAAGTATTGCTTTTTATAATGGCGAGCCAAAAGAACAAACATTCTTACAACATCAATTCCGTCAAATTATCCATAACCGTTGGTCCATTGTATTAAAAATGTTGGGCTTGAATAGTTTCAACTCAGGGGTAACTCGCGTGGCCAAATTATTGCCTTTAATGTTACAAGCCCCACGTTTCTTTTCTGGCCAAATAAAGCTGGGAGACATGCATCAAACAGTCCAAGCATTTAACCGATTAATGACCGCACTTTCATTTTTCCGCTTGTTCTATGAGCAATTCACACTCTATCAAGCACGCTTAAATCGTCTTTATGGTTTTATAACAAAAATGGATGAATTAGATAAACAAAACGTTCATCATCCTTTTCATTGTTCTCATCGTGTCGCCTTAAAAAACTTTGGTATTAAAGATGAACAAGGTAATGTTCTACTCAATAATTTAAATATTAATTTAGAAAATGGAGATGCCCTATTGATTCAAGGTGCATCTGGAACAGGAAAAACATCGCTACTAAAAGCAATTGCAGGTATCTATCCTTTTGATACCATAGGCATTGCAGAACACCCATGTATGGGAAGTTTATTCCTACCACAACGACCTTATATGCCACAAGGCACTTTACGAGAAGCAATTTGTTATCCAAATATCAATCCAAGTCACACCGAATTAGAACAAACCATGAAGGATTGTGCGCTAGGAAAATATATACAAGCACTTAATGTAAAAAATGACTGGCAAGCAATTTTATCGCCTGGTGAACTTCAAAGAGTGGCGTTTATTCGTATTTTACTCACAAAACCAGATGTCGTATTTCTCGATGAAACGACTTCAGCATTGGATGAAACAACCGAGCATTTACTCTACCAAACAATTAAAGAGCGTTTGCCCGAAATGATCATTCTCAGCGTAGGTCATCGTAGTACATTGCAACAATTTCATAACAAACAACTAAAATTAGATGTATGTTTATTATGTGAAAATTAGAAGAGGACAAGTTACGAATATATAAATCAAATATTTCGTTTATTTTAATGTTGGTCTAAAGAACGCCTATAAAATTAAAATAAAACCATAAAAAAAGCCCTCGATATTCGAGGGCTTAATTTTTTTACTATCGTAATAAAAATTAGCGACGTAAACCTAAACGAGCGATAGTGCTTTGGTATAAAGCAAGATCTGTACGTTTTAAGTAGTCTAAAAGTTTACGACGACGAGAAACCATACGTAATAAACCACGACGACCATGGTGGTCTTTTTTGTGCTCAGCAAAGTGAGCTTGTAAGTGGTTGATTTGTGCAGTTAATAATGCGATTTGAACTTCAGAAGAACCAGTATCTTTCGCATCACGACCAAATTCAGCAACGATTGCTGCTTTTTTTTCAGTACTTAGAGACATTTTTTACTCCTAAAAGGTAGTGTTGTTAATACATCATTCGCCGATCTCTAACTCAGCGATGACAAGGAGCCTGAATTTTAACGATTGAGCAGGATAAAGGCAAGCTTTATTCTACTCATGCCTTAATAAATTAATCTTTCAGCGCTTTAATTTTCTCAATCACGTTTGTAGTTGAACAGCCATTTTCGAAATTCAATACACGAACATCACCGCCGTTCGCCTGCGGCACCTCCCTGCCTTTAAGAAAAACGCCTTCGTCGGGCGTGAAACCAGCGTTTTCGATGCCGATAAAATCCAGTTCCTACCGGCTTAAGCTTGGGCAAAGCTGCTGAATTTGTTGGAGGTAATGTTCAATCATCGCTGTCGCTCGTTTGGGAATTTGGAGTTTATTGTATAAAAGCGGCGGAGCATTGCAAGGGAAAAACTTTTGAAAAACCCACCGCACTTTGACACAATGGGTCAAACAAAATCACTCGCAGGACAACCCATGAACTACACCTTTTCCAGCCCTCGCCTTGAGGAACTCGACCGCTTAATCGAAATCGAAAACGCTGGTTTCACGCCCGACGAAGCCACCACGCCCGAAGCCTTCCGCACCCGTATCGCCACCATCGCCGACAGCTTTATCTCCGCCCGCAACGAGGCGGGCGAAATCGTCGGCTATATCGTCGGCCCGGTGGTAGGCAGCCGCTATATTACCGACGATTTATTCAAAACCACCGTGCCGACCCCCACTACGGGCGGTTTCCAAACCGTATTGAGCCTGGCGGTGCACCCTGATTATCGCGGCAAAGGTATTTCTACCTTGCTGCTCAACGAATTGGCACGGGTCAGCCGCGCCGCTAAACACCAAGCCATTACGCTCACCTGCTTGGCGGAACTGGTGCCCTATTACGAGAAAAACGGTTATGTCAACGAAGGCGTGTCCGAAAGCCAACATGCGGGCGAAGTTTGGTATAGCTTGGTGTTGGCGCTGGCGGAAAAATAATGCCAAAAACGACCGCACTTTTGCCTTACAAGCCGGCTTTAGTAGAAACAGTATCCTTTGGCAGGATTGCGACCGTATCGGCCAAGCCCCCCCCCCACGCGCAGGGCGGCGATTAGGGCTGTCATGGCGGCGGTTTCAAAGGCCTTGAGGGCTTTTAAGTAGGGCGTGAGGTTTTTCATTGTAAAGTTTTTCTTAAGGGTGGAATAAGTTTGTCTTGCTTGGTGGTTGCGAAAAATGCTTTATAATCATCACATTAACAACTTTTGCCGACTACGGTCTGATTTATTTTAACTTTAGTTTGAGGAAAATCATAATGGACATTCAAAAAATCACTGAAGCCCGCTATTCCACCAAAAAATTCGACCCCGCGAAAAAAATCAGCGCGGCGGATTTCGACCAGCTCAAAGCCGCACTGCGCAACGCGCCGTCCAGCGTGAACATCCAGCCGTGGCACTTTGTCATCGCCGACGACGAAGCCGGCAAAGCGCGGGTGGCGAAAGCTATTGTGCCGAACTTCCCGTTTAACGCCGAAAAAGTAAGCGACGCATCGCACGTGGTTGTGTTCGCCGCCCGCACCCACGCCGACGACGCATTTTTAACCGAAATTTTGGAAAAAGAAGACCAGGACGGCCGCTACGCCAACGCCGAATTTAAGGCAGGCGGCGACGGCGCACGCCGCACCTTCTTAGGCATCCACCGCAACCAGTTCAAAGACGAAGCCGAGTGGCTCGCCAAACAAGTGCACATCAATATGGGCTTTGCCATGTTCGCCGCCGTCGCGTTGGGCATCGACGCGGTGCCGATGGAAGGCGCGGATATGGCGGTGCTGAACCAAGAGTTCGGCCTGACCGAAAAAGGCTACACTGCGGTCGCCGTGGTGTCCTTCGGCTACCGCGCGAGCGATGATTTTAATGCGGAACTGCCGAAATCGCGGTTGGCGGAGGAAGTGGTGTTTAGTAAGGCGTGAGTTGGGGTAGGAAAGGTCGTCTGAAAGCTGATTTCGGACGACGTTGATTTGCTGATTACTAAGGATTATGTGCTCAATGTCTGCGCCGTACGGCTGAAACTTCCGAGCTTAATGACTTGGGTAAAGTTGTAGAGGTCGTTGAAATTGCAGTTAGTAGTCATTTTATTCTATAAAACACAATGTATTACTATAAATTTTCAGCTGTGAAATATTCTATCCGCTCCCCAATGAATGTCTTAAAATCATCTAAATAATTTGGATTATTTTGAATCATCGCATCCCAGCATTGATTGAATGCTCCATCTTTATTCTGAGAAAGATTTAACTCAATCATTTTGTCAAATAAAGCATGATTATTAGTGTTATTTAAATGATACTGTAAATTGGTATTTGGATTTTTGGAAAGATATTGTTCAACTAGAAATTTTTCTGGATTATGATCTGTCATTCTTCCAAAAAGAAAGTGGACATTAGCATCATCAGAAAATTTCTGCTCCGAATATGAGGATTTTTGTCCTTTCATATCTGCATCTAGTATGCAGGCATACCCTGTTTTTATTTTTCGTTGTTGATAGGTATCCTTATACAGTTTATAACTATCATATGTTTTATTTGCCGAACCGCAAATAATTACATTTATAGGCTTAGTAAATACATCTTGCTCCATTAGCTCCATAAACATTTTTTCAATTATTTTCTTTGCAATATCATCTTCACAGTAAATATCAAATAGGGTATGTAACTCACTATCCATCTTACATAGCATGGCATTTAAACTTGAATTTTGAATACAAGAAAATTTCCCGTTTTTATTTTCAATGAAAATTCTAGATTTAATTGGTACAGAAGAAAGTATTGTCTGTGAGTGTGATGTGATAATGAATTGTTTACCCTCATACCGTGAAATGTGGTATAGAACATCAAGTAGCCTTCTTTGTATTTTAGGATGAAGACCCGCATCAATTTCATCAATAAGTATCAATCCTTTCTCATCTACTTCAAGTATTTCTGACAAAAGGCGCATTATAGCCTCTTCGCCAGAAGCTGCATTAAAGCTAGAATAATTACCTGAGTTTGAATAGGTAAATATGAGCTTATCTAAATAGTCGCAGTGCTGTTGATTTTGAATAATTTCTTCAAAAATATATGACAAATATTTATTTAATTTATCAATTATAATATCAGATAGACTTAAATTTTGTTGCTGATTCTCATTGGCAATTTTAAAAGCAGCATCTCCAAAATTCCTAGTTGGTAGTAACCTTGATAAATCAATGTATCTAACTTCATGAATTACTCTTTTCTTTTTATCATTAAAGAATTGGGACTCTTTTTTCCCTATACCACTCCACTTTTTAGTTTGATAATTTCTTTTTCCTTGTCTTTCCTCTGTTCTTTTTCCCGTTTTATATGTTAAATAATAAGTCCAATCAAATATTTGTTGATCATACTTAGTCATCCTCATGAATGAGCTCCAAGTATGGCGCTCTAATATTCCATTCTTAATATTTTTCTTATTGAAATCTAAATGGCTACATGCTATTGTCATCAAAATAGTGGTTTTTCCTGTTTTATTTATTCCGGATATAACAGATATAGGATGATTAAAATTTATTTCTAAATTATCTATTTGTTTAAAATGATCAAATCTAATTTTTTTAAGGAAAATGGGAAAGTTCTTTTCATTGCTTAAATCTATATTATCTATATAGTCTCTATCCGAATTTGGAGATATGTTATGTGTATTCATTGATTGCTTCTCTTTAAAGTAAATATAATTTTCTAATTCTATCAAAAATTTTGGTAGTTGATAATCCCATACAACGGCACATTCACCACCCAATCCTCTGCCCGATAATCCGACATGGAAGCCCGCACCGCCAAGTTCGGCTGATATTGTTCCACATAAGATTTCAAACTTTTTGCCCGCAGGTTTTCTTCGGCTTTCACTTCAATCGGGATCACGTCCTGCCCGCGCTGCAATACAAAATCCACTTCCGCCGTACCTTTTTCCGTTGCCCAGTAAAAAATCGGGTTGGGCTGGCCGGCTTGCAGTTGTTGCAGCACATATTGCTCGGTCAATGCGCCTTTAAATTCGGTAAATAAGCGGGTCGGCTCAAGCAACGTAGTCGGGTCTAGCTGGCTTTTTGCGCCGAGCAAGCCCACGTCTAGGCAATAGAGTTTGAAAATGTTTTCTTGATAGCCCGACAGCAGCAGATGCGGTTTTTTGATGCGGTAAACGGGGTAAACCAGCCCGCTGTCTTTGAGCCATTGCAGGGCGAGTTCGTAATCTTTGAAGCGCGCGCCTTTTTGCATATCGGCGAGCACAAATTTTTTGTTTTCCTTGGCAAGCTGCTGCGGCAGGGTGTTCCACAGCGCACGCACACGTATCACAAGACGCGGATCGTCAATGTGTTTGGAAAAATCATATTCATACGCCAGCAGCAGATTTTGCTGCACCGAGCGCACCGCCTGTACGTCTTGCGTATCGGCAAAAGTCTGCACCGCCTCGGGCATACCGCCGACAAAATAATATTGACGCAGGCGGTCGATGTATTTGGTTTTCATCGCCGCAATCAACGCCCAATCTTGCGAGCGCAACAGGTCGTACAGCGGCTTCTCGTCCAGCGCCAGCAGAAATTCGCCGAAATCCATCGGATACATCGGCAAAAATTCCACCTTGCCCACAGGGAACGACACGCCCTGATGCAACGCCACGCCGAGCAGCGAACCGGCGGCGATAATCGGCAAGTGCGGTGCTTTTTCGTAAAAATATTTCAGCGCGGTCAGGGCTTGCGGCACTGCCTGAATTTCGTCAAAAATCAACAGGGTATTGTCGGCGTTAATGCTCACACCCGCCTCGATGGACAAGCCGAGCAGCAGGCGGTTGATGTCAAAATCGCCGCCAAACAGGGCTTGCATCTGCGGATTGTTGTCAAAATTGATATAGGCGACTTGTTCAAATTCCGCCGCGCCAAAGGTTTTCATCACCCAAGTTTTGCCCACTTGGCGCGCGCCTTGAATAATCAGCGGCTTGCGATTGGGTTTGCGTTTCCATTGGGAAAGGGATTGAAGAATATGGCGTTGCATAGGCTACTCCTTTTCAGTTTTTGGTTGGAATTATAGTGGGGAAAAATACATTTTTCCAACGAAAAAATGCTAGATGCCACATTTTTACAAAGGAAGTTTGGATTTGAAGTGCGGTTGGTTTGGGAAAAGTTTTTCCGCTGTATCGTGCCGTTGCGCAGGTAGCCTGAAAAGCGGGACGACAAAAACGCCCGCAAATCCCACCGCACTTTTTCCCGTTTAGCGCTCTTTTCTACTCTGAAGTAAAAGATGCCATTGAAGAAGTCGCAATTAGCAAAAAACTTAACCAATATCAAAACGTAGGTAAAGAAGCGTTTAAAGGAGTTGAACTCTCCGTTAATCTTTTTGCAACGGATAATTTAACGTTAGGGGCAAACTACACCTATACCCATGCAAAAAATAAAACCCAAGATCTCATTGTGAAGAACGTGCCAAAACATAAATTCTTTGCATTTATTGATTGGAAAATGTTACCAAATCTTTCACTTTATGTGAGCCAAGAAGCGGATGTATCAAACCTCTTTGATAAAAACGACTACTATCAAGCTGGCTACCCAGAAGAAGGACGCATTTATTTCGGCAATATCCGATATAAATTCTAAAATAAAAAACGGGCAACTTGTAAAACAGGTTGCCCGTATTGTTTTTATAAAGTCATTAATCTTTCAGCGCTTTGATTTTCTCAATCACGTTTGTAGTTGAACAGCCATTTTCGAAATTCAATACGCGAACATCGCCGCCATTCGCCCACACTTCTTTACTGCCTGCAATCTCTTCGGGTTTGTAATCTCCGCCTTTGACTAAAAGGTCTGGTAGAATTTCGCCGATTAAACGTTGTGGTGTATCTTCAGTGAATGGCACCAACCAGTCCACTGATGCCAAACCAGCCAATACCGCCATACGAGTTTCAAGATTATTAATTGGGCGACTATCACCTTTTAAGCGTTTAACAGAATCATCGCTGTTTACCGCGACAATTAAACGATCACCCAATTTACGTGCATTTTCTAAATAAGAAACATGCCCTGGATGCAAAATATCGAAACAGCCATTAGTCATCACAATTTTTTCACCGCGCGCTTTAGCTTGTGCGACAGCATCTTTTAATTCAGCTTCACTCATAATGCCAAATCCAGTTTCAGGACGAGCATGAATCGCATTTTCAAGTTCCACAGTCGAAACCGTTGAAGTCCCCAATTTCCCCACCACAATTCCAGCAGCAACATTGGCTAGGTAACAAGATTCTTCGAAAGAACGTCCATCTGCTAATGCGGTTGCTAATACGCTAATGACAGTGTCACCAGCTCCCGTCACATCAAACACTTCTTTTGCAACGGTTGGCAAATGATAAGGCTCTTGATTTGGGCGTAATAATGTCATGCCTTTTTCAGAACGCGTCACCAAAAGTGCGGTTAATTCAATATCAGAAATTAATTTTAAACCTTTCTCAATAATCTCTTCTTCTGTATTACATTTACCCACAACAGCTTCAAACTCAGACATATTGGGCGTCAATAATGTCGCACCACGATAACGTTCAAAATCAGTTCCCTTTGGATCAATTAACACAGGCACATTCGCTTTGCGTGCAATTTGAATCATTTTCTGAACATCTTTAAGCGTGCCTTTACCATAATCAGAAAGAATCAAAGCACCGTAATTTTTCACCGCACTTTCTAACTTCGCTAATAAATCCTTGCAATCTACATTATTGAAATCTTCTTCAAAATCAAGGCGAAGTAACTGTTGGTGACGAGATAAAATACGTAATTTAGTGATGGTTGGATGGGTCTCTAATGCAACAAAATTACAATCGATTTTTTGTTTTTCTAATAAGTGGGAAAGTGCCGAACCAGTTTCATCTTGTCCAATCAATCCCATTAACTGAACGAGTACATTAAGTGAAGCAATATTCATCGCCACATTTGCTGCACCACCCGCACGCTCTTCATTTTCTTGTACACGAACTACTGGTACAGGTGCTTCTGGTGAAATACGATTGGTTGCGCCGAACCAATAACGATCAAGCATCACATCGCCTAATACGAGTACTTTTGCTTGCTTAAATTCTGCTGAATATTGAGCCATTTTAAAATCTCTCTATTTGAATAACCAAAATTGTGGCGATTTTACCACAACTCAAATTTACGATAAACTACGCCCCTAACTTACGTGGAAAGAACAATGAAAAACGAAAAACTCCCTCAATTTCAACCGCACTTTTTAGCCCCAAAATACTGGCTGTTTTGGTTAGGCGTGGCAATTTGGCGAAGTATTTTATGTCTTCCCTACCCTATTTTGCGCCATATTGGTCATGGTCTCGGGTGGCTGTTTTCACATTTAAAAGTGGGTAAACGTCGAGCTGCCATTGCACGCCGTAATCTTGAACTTTGTTTCCCTGATATGCCTGAAAACGAGCGTGAGGCGATTTTGCAAGAAAATCTCCGCTCAGTAGGCATGGCAATTATCGAAACAGGTATGGCTTGGTTTTGGTCGGATTCACGTATCAAAAAATGGTCAAAAGTTGAAGGCTTACATTATCTAAAAGAAAATCAAAAAGATGGAATTATTCTCGTCGGTGTTCATTTCTTAACGCTAGAACTTGGCGCACGCATTCTTGGTTTGCATCATCCCGGCATTGGTGTTTATCGTCCAAATGATAATCCTTTGCTTGATTGGCTACAAACGCAAGGTCGTTTACGCTCCAATAAAGATATGCTTGATCGTAAAGATTTGCGTGGGATGATCAAAGCCCTACGCAATGAAGAAACCATTTGGTATGCGCCTGATCATGATTACGGCAGGAAAAATGCCGTTTTTGTACCCTTTTTTGCGGTGTCCGATGCTTGCACAACCACTGGTAGTTATTATTTATTGAAATCCTCACCAAACAGCAAAGTGATTCCATTTGCCCCATTACGCAATAAAGATGGTTCAGGCTATACCGTGAGCATTTCAGCGCCTGTTGATTTTACGGATTTACAAGATGAAACGGCGATTGCTACGCGAATGAATCAAATCGTTGAAAAGGAAATAATGAAGGACATAACGATATACATGTGGCTACATCGTCGTTTCAAAACGCGTCCAGATGAAAATACGCCTAGTTTATACGATTAAAAGTGCGGTCGAATATCACCGCACTTTTTGATAGAATTTTCTCAAATTTAAAAAATTAACGACTCATCTAACCATGACAACCAATTATTCAGCTCAAGAAATTACCGTTCTTAAAGATCTCGAGCCGGTGCAAATTCGCCCCGGTATGTATACAGACACCACTCGTCCGAATCACCTCGCACAAGAAGTTATTGATAACAGCGTGGATGAAGCCCTCGCGGGTTTTGCCACAAAAATTGAAGTAATTTTACACCCAGATCAATCCATTGAAGTTACAGATAATGGTCGCGGTATGCCTGTGGATATTCACCCAACCGAGGGGGTTTCTGGCGTAGAAGTGATTCTGACTAAACTACATGCAGGAGGTAAATTCTCCAATAAAAATTATGAATTTGCGGGTGGTTTACACGGTGTGGGGATTTCTGTGGTGAACGCCCTTTCTGAACGCGTGGATATTCAAGTCAAACGTAATGGTGAAGTGTATAAAATTGCCTTTGAAAACGGCAATAAAGTAGAAGAATTGGAAGTTATTGGGACTTGTGGCCGACGCACAACAGGAACAACTGTTCACTTCAAACCGAATCCAAAATATTTTGACAGCGCAAAATTTTCCGTTAGCCGCCTACGCCATTTATTAAGAGCGAAAGCAGTACTCTGCTCAGGGCTTGAAATCAAATTCATTGATAAAGTAAACAATACTCAAGACATTTGGTTATATGAAGATGGTCTTTCCGATTACCTTATCGAAGCAGTAAATGGCTTTGAAACCCTTCCGGAAAAACCATTCGTTGGTGAATTTAAAGGAACAAATGAAGCGGTTAGCTGGGCATTACTTTGGTTGCCAGAAGGTGGTGAACTGATTGGCGAAAGCTACGTAAACTTAATTCCAACAATTCAAGGCGGAACACATGTTAATGGACTACGTCAAGGATTATTAGATGCCATTCGTGAATTTTGCGAATTTAGAAATCTATTACCACGCGGGGTAAAACTTACCGCTGATGATATTTGGGATCGTTGTTCTTACATTCTTTCCCTTAAAATGCAGGATGCGCAATTCGCGGGGCAAACTAAGGAACGCTTATCATCACGCCAAAGTGCAGTGTTTGTCAGCGGTGTTTTAAAAGATGCGTTCAGTCTATGGCTCAACCAAAACGTACAAGACGCTGAAAAATTAGCAGAAATTGCCATTAGTTCTGCACAACGCCGATTACGCGCAGCAAAAAAAGTCGTACGAAAAAAACTTGTTAGTGGCCCTGCATTACCAGGGAAATTAGCAGATTGTGGCTCACAGGATTTAGAAAAAACGGAATTATTTTTAGTGGAGGGCGACTCTGCGGGCGGTTCAGCAAAACAAGCCCGTGATCGCGAATATCAAGCGATTTTGCCGTTACGTGGGAAAATCTTAAACACATGGGAAGTTTCCCCTGATCAAGTATTAGGTTCAACAGAAATTCACGATATCGCCGTGGCTCTAGGGATCGATCCTGACAGCAATGATTTATCACAACTTCGCTATGGTAAAGTCTGTATTCTCGCGGATGCTGACTCCGATGGTCTGCATATTGCCACCCTACTCTGTGCCCTGTTCTTACGTCATTTTCCGAAATTGGTACAAGATGGTCACGTTTACGTCGCAATGCCACCACTTTATCGCATTGACTTAAATAAAGAAGTCTTCTACGCATTAGATGAAAATGAAAAAGAGGCGATTTTAGATCGATTGAAAAATAAAAAAGGCAAACCGAATGTTCAACGTTTTAAAGGTTTAGGTGAAATGAATCCATCGCAATTACGTGAAACAACAATGGATCCTAATACTCGTCGCCTTGTTCAATTAACTTATGATTTAGAGGAAAACCAAGGCGCGGATACATTAGAACTCATGGATATGTTATTAGCGAAAAAACGTTCCGAAGACCGTAAAAATTGGTTACAAGCGAAAGGCGATCAGGTTGATTTATCTGTTTAGACTAAATTAATCTCAGTAAATCCGAATTTTAATAAATTAAGAATCTATTCAATTAACAGAAACCAAAATGACAAATATCAATTATGAAGGCATTGAGCAAATGCCTCTACGTACCTTCACCGAAAGGGCTTATCTCAACTATTCCATGTATGTCATCATGGATCGTGCGTTGCCTTTTATCGGTGACGGTTTAAAACCCGTTCAACGCCGTATTGTATATGCGATGTCTGAACTTGGCTTGAATGCTACGGCAAAATACAAAAAATCTGCCCGTACCGTCGGTGATGTACTCGGTAAATTCCACCCACATGGTGACAGCGCTTGTTATGAAGCAATGGTGTTAATGGCACAACCCTTCTCTTATCGTTATCCGCTTGTAGATGGTCAAGGTAACTGGGGGGCGCCAGATGATCCCAAATCCTTCGCTGCCATGCGTTATACAGAATCGCGCCTTTCTAAAATCTCTGAAATCTTGTTGAGTGAACTCGGACAAGGAACAGTTGATTATCAACCAAACTTTGATGGAACCTTGGC
Organism: Haemophilus haemolyticus; assembly: GCF_003490595.1. GTDB lineage: Bacteria > Pseudomonadota > Gammaproteobacteria > Enterobacterales > Pasteurellaceae > Haemophilus > Haemophilus haemolyticus_L. The sequence continues at coordinate 16,269 of NZ_QQGY01000004.1, read as the reverse complement.
CGAACCACAGTATTTACCTGCTCGTTTGCCTCATATTTTATTGAACGGCACAACAGGTATTGCTGTGGGTATGGCGACAGATATTCCACCACACAATATTAACGAAATTGCTGATGCGGCAGTAATGTTGCTAGATAATCCCAATGCGGGATTAGATGATGTACTTGAAATTGTTCAAGGCCCAGATTTTCCAACAGAAGCGGAAATTATTTCGCCAAAATCAGAAATTCGTAAAATTTATGAGCAAGGTCGTGGCTCAATAAAAATGCGTGCAACTTGGAAAAAAGAAGACGGCGAGATTATTATCTCGGCACTTCCGCATCAATCTTCGCCATCCAAAGTTATTGCACAAATAGCCGAACAAATGACGGCAAAAAAACTGCCAATGCTAGAAGATATTCGTGATGAAGCCGATCACGAAAATCCAATTCGCATTGTGCTAGTTCCTCGCTCAAATCGCGTCGATACTGATGCGTTAATGGCACATTTATTTGCTACCACAGATCTTGAAAAAAGCTACCGTGTAAATATGAATATGATCGGGCTTGATCATAAACCTGCGGTAAAAGGCTTATTAGAAATCTTAAATGAATGGCTTACTTTCCGCCGAACAACCGTGACTCGTCGCCTTCAATATCGCTTAGATAAAGTACTCTCTCGCTTGCATATTTTAGAAGGCTTGATGATAGCCTTTTTAAATATTGATGAGGTTATCGAAATTATACGCCACGAAGATGATCCAAAAGCAGAGCTTATGGCACGCTTTAATTTAAGCGATGAACAAGCCGATGCAATTTTAAATTTACGCTTACGTCATTTAGCGAAATTAGAAGAAAACCAACTCAAAGCTGAACAAGATGAACTTGAAAAAGAGCGGTTAAATTTAGAAGCAATTTTAGGATCAGAACGCCGTTTGAATACGCTTATCAAAAAAGAAATTCAAGAAGATGCGAAAAAATATGCCAGTCCACGGATGTCTCAACTGGTCGAACGTGAAGAAGCCAAAATGATCTCTGAAAGTGACATGACGCCAGCAGAGCCTGTCACTGTCATCTTATCCGAAATGGGCTGGGTACGTTGCGCCAAAGGACACGATATCGATCCTAAATCATTAAGCTACAAAGCGGGTGATAATTATCGAGCTCACGCTTGTGGCAAGAGTAATCAAGCCGTTGTATTCATTGATAGTACAGGGCGGAGTTATGCACTCGACCCGCTTTCATTACCTTCCGCACGTTCGCAAGGTGAACCACTCACGGGTAAGCTAAATTTACCAGCTGGAGCGATCATTGAATATGTCGTAATGGCGAGTGAACAGCAAGAATTATTGATGGCTTCTGATGCAGGTTATGGTTTTATTTGTAAATTTGAAGATTTAATTGCTCGCAATAAAGCAGGAAAAGCCTTGATTTCTTTGCCAGAAAATGCCAAAGTGTTAGAACCTAAAATTCTGCCGAATGCAACCGCACTTCTCATTGCGCTAACATCAGCAGGCAGAATGTTGATTTTTCCGGCAAAAGATTTACCGGTATTATCAAAAGGTAAAGGCAATAAAATTGTCACTATTCCCGCTGCGAATGCAAAAGATCGTAGCGAATTATTGATAAAATTATTGCTCATTTCAGGTCAAGCAAGTCTTGAATTTCATTCTGGCAAACGAAAACTCACATTAAAACCGGAAGATCTGCAGAAGTTCCGAGCAGAACGAGGCAGAAAAGGTTCGACATTACCACGCGGATTACATACCAATGTTGAAATACTGGTAATCGAACCGCAACACAACACATAATTTAAACACAACATAGGGAGATCCAATTTATGAGTCATACATTTAGCACGTATGAAACCCTTGCACTAGCAAGCTTAGTCTTGCTCTTGGGTTATTTTCTCGTTAAACGAATCAGCATCTTAAAAACCTTCAACATTCCTGAGCCAGTTGTTGGTGGTTTTATTGTTGCCATTGGTCTTTTAATTTGGCATAAAGTCGATGGAACATCCTTTAACTTTGATAAAAATTTGCAAACTACCATGATGTTAGTGTTCTTCACTTCCATTGGTTTAAGCGCAAACTTTTCCCGTTTAATTAAAGGCGGAAAACCACTTATCGTATTTTTATTTGTCGCTGGTTTACTGATTATTTGTCAAAATATTATTGGTATCGCGGGTTCATTAGCATTAGGTATCCACCCAGCATACGGTTTATTAGCGGGTTCTGTCACATTAACTGGCGGTCATGGTACGGGTGCAGCTTGGGCTGATACATTCGTTCATCAATTTAATCTACAAGGTGCAACTGAAATAGCGATGGCTTGTGCAACCTTTGGTTTAGTCTTTGGTGGTATCATTGGTGGTCCTGTTGCACGTTTCTTATTAAATCGTCAAAAACAAGGCGAAAACCCTGAAAATGATGAAGTTGATGATGTTCAAGAAGCCTTTGAACATCCAACTTACAAACGTAAAATTACTTCACGTTCTTTAATTGAAACTATTGCAATGATGTCTATCTGTTTGCTTATCGGACAATATTTAGATGCACAAACAAAAGGTACAGCACTTCAATTACCAACTTTCGTATGGTGTTTATTTACTGGTGTAATTATCCGCAATATTTTAACCAATATCTTTCGTTTCCAAGTGGCTGAATCCGCTATTGATGTATTAGGTAGCGTGGGTTTATCAATCTTCTTAGCGATCGCTTTAATGTCGTTAAAACTTTGGGAACTTGCAGGTTTAGCTGTCGATGTATTAGTCGTTCTTGCTATTCAAGTTGCATTTATGGCTGCCTTTGCAATCTTCATCACTTATCGTGCAATGGGTAAAGATTATGATGCTGTCGTATTAAGCGCAGGTCACTGTGGTTTCGGTTTGGGGGCAACTCCGACTGCAGTCGCAAATATGCAAGCGGTCACCAGCCGTTTTGGGCCATCACACAAAGCATTTTTAATCGTTCCAATGGTCGGTGCATTCTTTATCGACTTAATCAACGCTGCGCTATTAAAAGTCTCATTTGCAGTTGTAAATATGCTCGCGTAAAGTGCGGTTGAAATTGATAATATTTTAGAGAAATGCCTTTATCTTGAATTGATAAAGGCATTTATTTTAAGGAAGAAAAACAAAAGGAAAAATTATGCACGAATTATCTCTTTGTCAAAATATGCTGGAAATAGTAGAACAACAATGTAAAAGTCACGATATAAAAAAAGTCACGGATCTTTGGTTGGAAATTGGCGCACTCTCTTGTGTAGAACCAGACGCATTAGAATTTTGTTTTGACATAACTTTTCAAGGCACGGCTGCTGAAGGCTGTAAACTACATCTCATTCCTATAGCAGCGCAAGCCTGGTGTTGGCAGTGTCAAAAATTGGTTGAGATACAAGCGCATCATGATTCTTGTCCAAATTGTGGCAGCATACACTTGCAACGACAAAGTGGTGATGAATTACGTATTAAAGAAATTGCCTTTGAATAAACCACTCTTTTTTAGCATTTCCAATATTCTTACCCATATCATATTTCATTAAGCATAAAAAAGGACAGGCATAAAGCCTGTCCTAATCATGATAAATATTATAATTAAGCCACAAGTGCGGTTTCTTTTAAACGAGATTTGAGCTTAGTATATTCAGTTACAACATAGTGCTCAGCCCAACGTTGATCTTCAATTTTTTCGATACGCACCGCGCTGTATTTATATTCCGGAGTACGAGATCCCGGATTTAAATGTTCAGCAGTGAGTTCGTTACATTTTCCGATCCACCATTGGTAAGTCATATAACACGCACCTTTGTTAGTACGAGAACTTACATCAGCACGAGATATAACTTTACCACGAGATGAAGAAATCCAAACAAGCTCATTATTCTTTATGCCTAAAGCTTTTGCATCTTGGTCATTCATTTGAACAAATCCTGGTTCGTCTGCCAACGCAGCAAGTGCACGACAGTTACCCGTCATTGAACGGCAAGAATAGTGACCAACTTCACGCACGGTAGAAAGCACTAATGGATATTCTTCAGAAACTTCTTCCATTGGTGGTTCCCAATCGCAAGCAAAGAATTCAGCTTTACCATTTGGACGGTCGAAGATTTGACCTTCATACAAGTATGTAGTGCCTTGATCTTCAGGGCCTTCATCTGTACATGGCCATTGAATATAACCCAAGCCTTCCATTTTTTCGTAAGTTGCACCTTTATAAATTGGGCAAAGCTCACGCAACTCATCCCAAATTTCTTTGGTGTTGTTGTAATGCATTGGATAACCCAAAGCTTGTGCCATAAGACTAATGATTTCCCAGTCGTCTTTCACATCACCAACAGGATCCACTGCTTTATAGAAACGTTGGAAACCACGGTCAGCCGCACTATAAACACCTTCGTGTTCTGCACAAGATGTTGCTGGTAAAATCACATCCGCTTCCGCTGCAGTTTGAGTCATAAAGATATCTTGAACAATAATAAACTCAAGATCTTTAAAGGTTTGCTTCATTGCATTCAAATCAGGTTCAGTTTGTAAAGTATCTTCACCCATAATATAGAATGCTTTGAGTTTACCTTCTGCCACAGCATGTGGCACTTCACTCAATGGTACACCTGGTTTGGTTGGAATAGATGGCACGCCCCATGCTTTCGCAAATTTAGCGTTGATTTCTGGATCCGCATAGCTTTGATAACCAGGTAAAGTATTATATAAAGCCCCCATGTCACATGCGCCTTGTACGTTGTTTTGACCACGCACAGGGTTTACACCAACATTTGGTTTACCTAAGTTACCGGTAAGCATTGCTAAACTTGCCAACGCACGTACAGTTTCCACACCTTGACGGAACTGACATACCCCCATACCCCAGAGAATTGTCGCAGTTTCTGCTTTCGCATAAGTGCGGGCAATTTCTCTCAACATTTCAGGCTCAATGCCAGTGATATGTTGAGTTGATTCAGGTGTATAAGCTTTTACAGTTTCATAGAACGCATCGAAATTTTCGGTATGTTCATCAATGAATTTTTGATCTTGTAATCCTTCTTCAAGAATCACGTTCATCATTGCATTCAAAAATGCGACGTTACTGCCGTTAGCAAGTGGCGCATAAATGTCAGCAATACGAGCGGTTTCAATTTTACGAGGGTCACAAACAATAACCTTCGCCCCTTTTGCTTTAGCGTGGTTAATACGACGCGCTACAATAGGGTGAGATGTTGAGGCATTATAGCCAAAGATAAACACGCATTTAGTGTCTTCAATCTCAACGATTGAGTTGGACATCGCGCCATTACCCACTGATTTGAGCAGACCTGCTACAGATGGGCCATGTCAGACACGTGCACAACAGTCAATGTTGTTATTGCCTAATACCGCACGAGCAAATTTTTGCATAACGAAATTCACTTCGTTACCTGGTCCACGAGAAGAACCCGTTACCATAATTGACTCGTTGCCATATTTTTCTCTAATTTCTTGTAAACGTTTTGCTGAATAGGAAATTGCTTCTTCCCAGCTCACTGGCGTGAACGGCTCGCCACGTTTGTAGCGAATCATCGGTTGAGTTAGGCGAGGAGTGAGGATTTTTGTGTCATGCACGAAATCCCAGCCATAATATCCTTTCAGGCAAAGCTCCCGTTCGTTTGTTTTACCGTTTGCACCTTCAGCACCCACAATTTTGTTGTTCTCAACCAATAGATTGATCTTACAACCTGAAGCGCAATACGGACAGACAGTAATCACTTTTTTAATTGTCATAGTAATGTCCTTATTTTAGATAACCAGAATGAATTACTCATTCCGAGTAATATAATACGCCTAAATAAAGAACATAGGCTTATAAATTCTGTGGATTTTTTGATATAAAACAGGTTTTTATTTAATTTTTATACATCATAATTTTTTTATGAGACAATAAAAAAGCACAGTCGTGCAAAAAATGAATTACCACTCAAATATAGGATATTAATATGAGTAAAAAAGTGAAACAGTGCGCCTTGGCATTGGGTGCAGTATTAAGTTTAATCAGTGTTAACCTTTTTGCCCATCCTAGCAATAAAACAATCATCGTTGCTAGCGAATCAACAACTCCAGGTTGGATGAGTTTAAATGAACAGGGTAAATTAGAAGGCTATGATCATGATGTATGGCAAGAAATTGGTAAACGTACTGGTTATAAAATTGAATACAAAACCAGTGATTGGGACGGATTATGGCCTATGTTAGATCAAGATCGTATTGATACCGTTGCCGAACAAGTATCAATAACTGATGAACGTAAAGCTAGATATAATTTTTCTATTCCCTATGCCTATAATCTTTATGTACTTATTTCAGCAAAAGATAATGAAAAATTACATTCATTAAATGATTTAAAATCAGGTATGACAATTAGTTCAGAAACTAACAGTAGTGATGAACGCATTGTTGAAGCTGTAAATAAACAATATGGCATAGAACTCAAACCTATGTATTATGATGGTATGAGCGTGCAAGATGTTGCTTTAGGACGTTGTGATCTCTGGCCTAGAGCAAAAACATCTGCAATTTTAACTGTAAAAAATGTCTCTAACTTAAAAATCTTAGGTGATACTAATGTAGTAGAAGTGAATGCATATCCTTTTTCAAAATCTGAAAGAGGAAAAATGTTATCTCAATTAGTTTCTAAAACATTACAATCCATGAAAGATGATGGTACATTAACTAAACTTTCTAAAAAATGGTTTGAAATAGACGTATCAAAAGAAATTAAATAATAATTTAAAGCCAATATTATGAATGCTGACTATTATCTTAAGGTAATTATACCAATGCTAGAAGCGTTACCAACAACGCTTAGCATTACTTTTTTTTCATTTATTTTAGGATTATTACTGGCAGTAATATTGGTTTTAATAGATCATTTTAAAACACCTATTCTTAGCCAAATTGCTACTGTATTTGTTTCTTTTTTCAGAAATACACCTCAAATTCCTCAATTATTTTTGCTTTATTTTGGACTACCTACACTTTTTCCTATATTAAAAACAGCTTCTCCCTATTTTATATGCATTATTGCCTTAAGCTTTAATGCCGCAGCATATATGAAAGAAGTAATTCGTGGTTCTATATTATCTGTTCCTCAAGGCCAAATTGAAGCGGCATTAGCGCATGGAGTTCCACATTTAAAAATTATGCAATCAATTGTTTTACCTCAAGCAATTAGAGTTGCGCTCCCCTCACTTTTTAATAATTTAGTTGATGTTCTCAAAGGAAGCAGTATTGCATTTACCATTGGAGTGGTTGAAATTACAGCTGTAGCAAAATTAAGAGCAGCAGTTACCTTCAATTATTTTGAAACTTTCATGCTTTTAATGCTAGTTTATTGGGGGCTAATTATATTACTTGAACGAATATCAATTAGATTAGAACGTTATTTAGGTAAAAAATATCAAAAATAATATTGCTATGATTAAAGTTAATAACCTTAAAAAATCATTTAACAATAAAATAATTTTAAAAGATATCTCATTTGAAATAAAACAAGGTGAAGTTGTTTGTATTATAGGAGAATCTGGTTCTGGAAAATCAACTCTGTTGCGTTGTTTAAATTTTTTAGAAATACCCGATGAAGGAGTAATTGAAATAGATAATTTCGTTATCAACGCTAGAAACTATAACAAAACTCAAATACTATCACTAAGAGAAAAATCAGCTATGATTTTTCAAGAATTTAATTTATTTTTAAATAAAAATGTTATAGAAAATATTACTTTTCCTTTGATAGCAGCAAAAAATAAAAATAAAAAAGAGGCTGAAGATATCGCTAAATCATGCTTAGAAAAAGTAGGTATGCTTGATTTTTTAATGCAGTATCCAACTACATTATCAGGAGGGCAAAAACAACGAGTTGCAATAGCAAGATCTATAGCAGTCTCGCCAAAAGTTTTACTCTTTGATGAACCAACATCAGCACTAGATCCTAAATGGGTTAAGGAAATTCTAACTATAATTAAAAAATTAACAGAACTTAATTTTACAATGGTTATTGTCACTCATGATATTAAATTTGCTAATCAAATTGCTGACAACATTATCTTTATGTCTGATGGAGAAATTATTGAACAAGGTAAGATGTTAATCCGCTCCCCTAAAGAAGAAAAAACAAAAATATTTTTACACAATTATTATGAATAAAGAAAATGAAATTATCTAAATTAGCTGAAAATATAAAATTTTCAGCCATACCAAAAATAAATCAAATAGCCAGAAAATTTGACCATGTAGAATATTATACAATGGGAGAACCTAGCCTCCCTTCTCCAACTAATGTCAAAAATTCAGTTATTCAAGCCATATTAAACGATGATACATTTTACTCAGAAAATCAAGGAAATATAGAGTTAAGAAATCTCATTAGTAAAAATTATAATGAACAATATTATACTCAATTCACAAATAAAAATGTCATGATTACTTATGGTTCAACAGGGGCTCTTTATTTAACTTTACTCACACTAATTTCACCCAATGATGAAGTAATTTTACTAACACCACATTACTCAAATTATATTGGTCAAATTAAAAACATTAACGCAAAGCCAATTTTAGCTAACTTAAATAACGACTTTTCAGTCAATATCGACAACATTGAGAAATCAATCACACCAAAATCAAAAGCATTATTACTAAATTCTCCTAGCAATCCAATAGGAAAAGTATTTAATAAAGAAGATATTATTAAAATAGGTAAACTAGCTAAAAAATATAATCTGTTCATTATCTCAGATGAAATTTACAGTGAATTAGTATTTGAAAAAAACCATCATAGTTTTATAACGCCAGAACAAGAAAATTTTGATAATACATTTGTCATTAATGGATTTTCAAAGTCTTATAGCATGACTGGTTATCGAATTGGATTTATTAGTTCACCAAATACATATGCTCTTCAAATAATGAGTGAATTAGACGATCAAATTTATGGCGGGATTCCCAATTTTATTCAAAAAGGTGCCATTACAGCACTTAAAGAACCTCAATATAGCAGCTTAATAAAACAAACTTATTTACAAAGAAGAAATCAACTTTATCAAGGAATTAAAAAAATAAAAAATTTGGATTGTATACTTCCTGAAGCGGCATTTTACGCTTTTGTAAATATTAAAAAAACGGGATTAACATCAGAAGAATTTGTCTATAAACTAATGGAAGAAAAACAAATTGCAGTAGTTCCTGGAACAAATTATGGTGAAGCAGGAGAAGGATTCATTAGAATATCTTATGTAACAACAGAAGAAAAAATTAACTATCTTTTAGAATCACTTAATGATTTCATACAAAAATTATAATAAAAATAACCGCACTTTGAATGGGGCGGTCATTAAGAAAAGTTAGTCAAATCAGTGCAAATAATAAAGTAGTACTAATATCAAATTTTATTTATTTCTAAAACTAAGATTAACCTGCTTTTCAACATAATTTATCATCTGTAACGCAATATCAACCCCGCTTGTTTTTTCAATCATTTCCAAGCCTGGGCTTGCATTCACTTCTAAAACCAATAATCCATTTTTCGAACGAATTAAATCCACGCCAGCTACATCTAAACCGATAGCTTTTGTTGCTTGAATGGCTATCTGCTTTTCTTCATCGCTTAGGGTAATTTTTTCGGTTTTTCCGCCACGATGACAATTCGCCCGAAACTCACCATCTTGCCCAATTCTCTGCATCGTTGCTATAACTTGATCACCAATCACAAAACAACGAATATCCGCATTGCCCGCTTCTTCGATAAAATCTTGCTGCAACATAGATATATTGGTTTGTTTAAAAGCTTCCATAATGCTTACCGCACTTTGTGGCTTTTCAGCTAAAATTACCCCAATTCCTTGTGAACCATTTAGCGTTTTTAAAATTGTCGGCGAACTGATATGAGGTATCGTCGCCTGAGCTTGCACTTCACCGCCACTTAAAAGTGAATTGGGAACAGGAACACCAGCCTTCAGCAAAAGTTGCAAACTTTTCCACTTATCACGCGCATTTAAAAATGCCTGAGATGAATTTAAACAAAAAGTCCCTTTGCCTTCAAAATGGTGTAAGACTGAGCATCCCATTTGTGTACTTGTTGTGCCAAATCGAGGCAAAACAGTATCATAATCAGGCAATAAATAAGGATCCGATTCTGAATTTTCTTGATAAAAAATCTGAAAGTGCGGTGGATTTTGTGAGAGTTTTAAGAGACAGCGATTCGGATCTAAAATATCCATCTCATGCCCTTGGTGTTTAGCGGCTTCCTTTAAGCGTTGGCAACTATAAAGACGAGGTTCGCGGCAAAGCATTAGTAATTTCATAATATTTAACTCATTGTCTAGGATGTTCCGTATATTACACAAATAAAAACACTTTATGTAGACGATAAAAATCAGGTAGAATTGCCTAGAATTTTTAACTCAAAAAAGGAAATCTTATGTTCGTTGTTATTTTTGGTCGTCCTGGCTGCCCTTACTGTGTGCGTGCAAAAAACCTTGCTGAAAAATTAAAAGGCGAAGTTGCTGATTTTGACTATCGTTATGTAGATATTCACGCAGAAGGCATTACCAAAGAAGATTTATCAAAATCAGTTGGTAAACCAGTAGAAACCGTACCACAAATCTTTATTGATGAAAAACCAATCGGTGGTTGCACTGACTTTGAAGCATTAATGAAAGAACAATTTGGTATCGTTGCTTAATTTTTCTTTTTAATTTATACAAAAAAGCCACTTTCAATTGAAAGTGGCTTTTTTCATAAAAGAGTTTTAACCGTTATAACGTTTAAAAATTAATGTTGCATTTGTACCACCAAAACCAAAGCTATTTGACATGACAGTTTGTAATCCTGCATTTTCTTTCGTCTCAGTAACGATATTGCAACCTTCAGCGGCTTCATCTAAGGTTTCGATATTAATACTTGGCGCAATAAAATCATTATCCAGCATTAATAACGTGTAAATTGCTTCGTGTGCACCCGCAGCCCCTAAAGAGTGACCTGTCATGGATTTAGTTGAAGAAATCGCTGGGATTTTGTCACCAAATACATTTTTGATTGCACCTAATTCTTTTACGTCACCTACTGGTGTTGATGTGCCATGTACGTTGATGTAATCAATTGGGGTATCCACCGTTTCCATTGCTTGTTTCATACAACGCTCTGCACCTTCACCACTTGGCGCAACCATATCGTAACCATCAGAAGTTGCGCCATAACCTACAATTTCAGCGTAGATTTTTGCACCACGGGCAAGTGCGTGCTCTAATTCTTCCACAACCACAACAGCACCACCACCTGCAATAACGAAACCGTCACGGTTTGCATCATAAGCACGAGATGCTTTTTCTGGAGTTTCATTATATTTAGTTGAAACTGCACCCATTGCATCAAACTCAGTAGCACATTCCCAAGATAATTCTTCTGCACCACCAGCAAAAACGACATCTTGTTTACCTAATTGGATTAATTCAACTGCGTGACCGATACAATGTGCAGAGGTTGCACAAGCAGAACTGATCGAATAGTTCACACCACGGATTTTATAAGGGGTGGCTAAACAAGCAGAAACACTTGATGCCATAGTTTTCGTTACTGCATAAGGGCCAATTGCTTTTACACCGCGAGGGCCACGTACCGCATCACACGCCACTAATTGATTATGTGCAGAACCCGTACCAGCACCAATCACTAAACCAGTACGATCATTAGAAACCTGATCTTCTGTTAAGCCTGCATCTTCAATCGCTTCACGCATAGAAAGATAAGCATAAGCCGCTGCATCACCCATAAAACGGAACACTTTACGATCAATGTGCTCGCTTGGGTTTAATTTGATTGTTCCGGCAACATGGCTACGCATATTCATTTCAACAAACTCAGGCACAACTTCAATACCTGATTTACCTGCTTTTAATGAAGCCAATACTTCTTCTTTGTTGTTACCGATACTTGAAATAATCCCAAAGCCTGTAATTACAGCTCTTCTCATTGCTTCTTCCTTATTGTTTTATATGTAAAAATAACGGCTCAAAATTACTACGAAATAAAAATATTTCAAGCAATAATTCATTTGTTCGACCAGTTTAGAAAATCGCGTTATTATACGCAAATTTCATTAGGCAAGGAAGGAATAAAAAATGACCTTTAGCGTGCAACATGCTGAGATTCACTTCAATCAAAACCATATTCCCGTCTCCGATCAATTCGATGATGTCTATTTTTCTAACGAAAATGGATTGGCAGAAACAGATTATGTTTTTCTACAAGGTAATCAACTTTTGGAACGTTGGATAAGCCACAACGAGGCTAATTTTGTCATCGCTGAAACAGGATTTGGTATAGGATTAAATTTCTTTGCAGTAACTCAATTGTTCCGTGAATTTCGCCAGCAACACGAGAATCATCCTTTAAAACGCCTAAATTTTATTTCCTTTGAAAAATATCCGCTAAAAATCACCGCACTTTCGCAAGCGCATCTTGCCTATCCGCAGTTTGAAAATTTAAGTGCTCATTTGCAACGTTATTGGCCTTCATTGATTCTAGGTTGTCATCGTATTCATTTTGAAGAGACCACGTTAGATTTATGGCTGGGTGATGTATCAGAAAACTTGCCACAACTTGGCGATTATATGAATGAACGTATTGATGCTTGGTTTTTAGATGGCTTTGCTCCAAGCAAAAATCCCGAAATGTGGAATGATGATCTCTATAATCTGATGTTTCGTTTCACTAAACCCAATGGTTCTTTTGCCACCTTCACCGCAGCAAGTTCGGTCAGAAAAGGACTTGAATCCGCAGGCTTTAACGTAACAAAACGTAAAGGCTTCGGCAAAAAACGAGAATGTTTAAGTGGGCTAAAAATACAATCAAAATCTACCGCACTTTCCACACCTTGGTATCTTGCTCAGCCTTCGAAAATGGAAAAACAAGATGTCGCTATTATCGGCGGTGGTATTGCTTCTCTTTGTGCAGCTATTTCCTTAGTAAAACGTGGGGCAAAAGTTACCATTTATTGTGAAGATGAAGCGCTCGCACTCAATGCCTCAGGCAATAAACAAGGGGCATTTTATCCGCAACTTAGCGATGATAATGCGCTCACCGTTGATTTTTACCTGCACGCTTTCAGTTACGGTCGCCAATTACTTGATTGGGCAATCGAACAAAACATAGCGTTTGAGCACGAATTTTGTGGCGTGGCACTATGTGCTTACAACGAAAAAAGTGCGGTTAAATTAACAAAGATTTCTCAGATTGGTTTGCCGAACGAAATCTTCCAAATGCTGAATGCTGAACAACTTAGTGAAAAAGTGGGATTACCGCTTAATTGCGAAGGCGGTTGGGTTGCACAAGGGGCTTGGCTTGCACCAAGACAATTTGTTCAAAATACCTTTTCATTTCTTAAAAAGCAGGGTGTCGTCATTAAAACCTCACAAAAAATTACCGCACTTTCTCAACAAGAAAAAGGTTGGGAACTAGAAAATACGCAAAGTCAAAAATACCGCCATGAAGTCGTCATTCTTGCGAACGGATATAAAATTACTGATTTTGTTCAAACAGAAAAGCTACCGCTCTACCCTATCCGCGGGCAAGTCAGCCAAATTCCAACATCAGAAAACTTACTCAAACTGAAATCTGTGCTTTGTTATGATGGCTATCTCACCCCAGCCGATCAATTAAAAACCTCACATTGCATCGGTGCAAGCCATGTTCGTGATAACGTTGATCGCCATTTTAGCGAACAAGAACAACAAGAAAATCAACAAAAACTCCAACAAAATATCGCCCAACCTTGGACTCAAGATGTGGATACATCAGGTAATCTAGCGCGTGTAGGCATCCGCTGCTCCGTAAGAGATCTTGCCCCAATGATTGGAAACGTACCCCATTTTGAACAGCAACAAGCCGACTATTACAATCTATTTAACCTCCGCCGCCGTAAACAACCTATTCAAAGTGCGGTCAATTTTCAGAATATTTTCTTAATCGCAGCCTTAGGTTCTCGTGGGCTTACCTCCGCCCCACTCTTAGGTGAAACCTTAGCTTCAATCATTTATGGCGAACCATTACCTATAAGCGAAGCTATATTACATAATCTTTCAGCTAACCGAGCCTGGGTGAGAAAGTGGTTGAAAGGAAGCGTCGTGGAATAATTTTACTTCAAAAAAATAACAGCACTGGTATTAAACTTGTGCTGTTAACATAATAAACGTAAATTTTACTTCACTTTTCCACAATTCAAACAATACAAATATTGACCATTAGGATCATTAAATTTAGTTAATACATTCAATTCTTTTTGTAATTTTTGAATTGGAGCAGGCAAACCAAGCCATTTAACTAACTGCTCTTGTGTACCTTTTTTAGTATCGCGCAATAAAGTGCTAATTAAACTAACGTTATCATCTGTAAACCATTCTACGCTAAAATCTTGTAAAGCAGTATCTTGACGTTGATTCACTAATTGCTCTGCTTTATTGACCGCTTCATTAAAAGAACCAATCTCATCCACTAAACCATTTTGGAATGCATCACTGCCCAACCAAACCTGACCTTGAGCCAGTTTATCTACTTGTGTTTTAGAAAGCTGGCGACCTTTGCTGACAATTTCTAAAAATCTATCATAACCATGCTCAATTTCTGTTTGATAAATATCTTGCACTGGTTTTGCTAATGGAGAAAACGCTGATGTATTAGCTAATTCAGTGGTTGAAACGCCATCTGCATTCACTCCGATTTTCTTAATACTATTTTCGAAAGTCGGAAACATCGCGAAAATACCGATAGAGCCTGTAATGGTGTTTGCATCGGCAATAATATAATCCGCAGTGGATGAAATCCAATAACCACCAGATGCCGCCATTGCCCCCATAGAAACAATCACAGGCTTCCCAATTTTCTGTAAATTTTCAGTCTCTTGTCGGATAATTTCTGAAGCAAAAGCACTACCGCCAGGTGAATTAACGCGTAGAATCACGGCTTTCACAGAATTGTCATCGTGGGCTTTACGAAGAATACGTGCAATGGTGTCGCCACCTGCATTTTCTTCATCACTTTCACCATCTATGATCGTTCCCTCAACATTCACGACTGCAATTTTATTCGGTACATCGTAATGTTCTAAACGATCAGGCAGTTGAGTCAAATAATCATCAAGTTCAATGAGATTCGCTTTCCCGTCACTCCCTTTACCAAAAAGTACGGTAAATTTTTTATCTAAATCTAAACGAGTTACAACATCAGTTACTAATCCACGTTGTTGGGCATAAGCGGTACTATTACCTTTTAACGCTTTAAGATCCGATAAATATTGTTTCGCATTCGGCAAAATGTTCTCTTTCTTAATCTTGCGATTTTCACTGACGGATAAAACATAATTATTCCACATTTCGCCTAACCAACGTTGCATATTTGCTTTTGCCTCAGCCGACATATCGTTGCGTAAAAATGGTTCAACTGCTGATTTATACGTCCCCACGCGGAAAATATGTGGTGTAACGGCTAATTTGTCGAGCATCTCTTTGAAATATAAATTCTCTTGCGATAAACCGTGAATATCCACACTCCCAATTGAATTTAGATAAATTTCATCAGCAAAGCTCGCTAAATAATATTGTCCTTGAGAATAATTATCCGCATAAGCAATCACCGGTTTTCCTGCATTTTTAAACTGGATGATAGCGCCACCAATAAAATCTAATGCAGGTAAATCCGCCCCTTCAAAATAATTAAGATCGAGTACTAATCCTTTAATTTTAGGATCATCTTCCGCTTGTTTAATGGCAAATACCACATCAAACGTCGAAATTTTTCGAGGGACGTGCTCGCCATTCAATTCGCTTAACGCATCTTGCCAACGAAGTGTTTCATCTCGGTTGTCCGCTAGATAGCCATCTAAATTGAGCAATAATGCGCCTTCGCTCGTTAATGCAGTGGATTTTTTTCCACCGCTTGAAAAGCTAATAATCGCCACTAGCAATAGTACAAAGCCTAAAAACACAATATTCATCACAAGATCACGAATGAAACATAGCGCTTTCCAACATAATTTTAATACTCGAAACATACAAATTACCTTTAAAAAATTTGCACTAGCGTATCACAAAGCCTTGTCAAAAACTATGCTATAATCCACCGCACTTTTATTCATAGGGAATAATAAAATGATCTGCACCCCAAAAGTTGGACTCAACAAACCAACAATTGAGGTGCAGATTTTTTTATGGGTAAACACTACACAATCGAATTTAAATTACAGGTTCTCCAACCTATTCTGAATCGGAAAAT
>NZ_QQGY01000003.1:0-207310 GCF_003490595.1 Haemophilus haemolyticus | reverse complement strand
TCCGCCACTCGTCAGCAAGAAAGCAAGCTTTCTCCTGCTACCGTTCGACTTGCATGTGTTAAGCCTGCCGCCAGCGTTCAATCTGAGCCATGATCAAACTCTTCAATTCAAGTTCAATCGCTCAATAAACTGCTTAGCTATAAATAAAACACTACTTAAAAAAGTAATGATGAATTTTCAGTTAAGCACCTATTAAGACTTCAAAATTAAAAATTTTTTAAAACAAGTCAATCAACAAGTGCCCACACAGATTGTCTGATACATTGTTAAAGAGCAAAAAACAACGACGCACGTGGAAACTTAAATACTTCACAACAGTGCGTCGTTGTGTGCGGTGCATTATAGGGATTTTCAAAACCCTTGCAAGTACTTTTTGTAAAAATATTTAAAAAAATGATCTTTTGGATAAAGTTAATACAAAAAGGTCTATTTAACATCAATTTTAGTCTATTTTTATTACATCTAAAGATTCAAATCCCCATAAGTGTAAAGCTTTTTTAAATTGAGATTCTTCAGGAAAATGTTCGGTGCAAAACATTTGATTATGTTTTTCACCTTGAGCACGTATACTTTTACCATCGAGCAAATATTTTATCCGCTTAGCAATCGCTGCTCCAGGATCCATAAAATATTTAATTTGTGGCAAGCACAACTGAATTTCATCTTTGATGAGTGGAAAGTGAGTACAACCTAAAACTAATGTATCCAAATCTGCCATGTCTGCCCACGGAGATAACTCATCTTTTAAACCAATTAGATCAACGGAATGACCACGAATTTTTTGTTCCGCAATTTCTACTAATTTTGTTGTTCCCAATCTCTCAACAACACAATCTTGCGCAAATTTATCAATCAACTCATCGACATAATGACGCTTTACTGTACCCTTTGTAGCTAATAAACCAATATGTTTTGTCTTTGTTATTTCTGATGCAGGTTTAATAGCTGGTACAGTCCCAATGATAGGAATATCAAAAGCAGCTCGCAAAGGCGGAAGCACAACAGTACTCGCTGTATTGCAAGCTATCACGATGGCATCTAATGGATAACGTTGATTAATAAGTTGGCAAACCGCTAAAGTGCGCTGAATAATACTTTCTTCTTCGCGTTCTGAATAAGGGAAACCGGCATTATCAAAACAATAGAGATAATGCCAATTTGGTAATAATTTTTTGGCTTCACGATATACGCTAAACCCACCCACTCCAGAGTCAAAAAAAAGTACAGTTGGGCGTTTTTCTTTTTTATCCATTTAAAACTCTTTGAAAATTGACCGCACTTTTAAGCGTTCGAGTAAATCTCTTTATTATTTAACCAACGACGAATCAGACTTTCTGCTAGATCTGGGTATTTTAGGATAAGTGATTTTGCATAAAATTGCACCGTTGGTATCATTTTTCTATCTCGCATTAAATTTGCTACTCGCAATTCAGCAATGCCTGTTTGTTTCGTTCCAAGCACTTCACCAGGCCCGCGAATTTCTAAATCTTTTTCCGAAATAACAAACCCATCTTGGCTATCTCGTAACACTTGCAAGCGTTTTTGCGAAACTTTACCGAGCGGAGGTTTATACATTAGTACACAAAAAGAAGCCGTACTGCCTCGACCGACCCGCCCTCGTAACTGATGAAGTTGCGATAAACCTAAACGCTCTGCATTTTCAATAATCATCAAACTTGCATTCGGAACATCAACACCCACTTCGATTACTGTCGTTGCCACCAATAAATCCAATTCTGCATTTTTAAAACGCATCATGACATCTTGTTTTTCTTGTGGTTTCATCCGCCCGTGTACTAACCCAATATTTAACATAGGCAATGCCTTAGTTAGATCTTCCCAAATCGCTTCTGCGGCTTGAGCTTCTAAAACCTCTGATTCATCAATTAACGTACACACCCAATAGGCTTGGCGTTTTTCATTAACACAAGCGTTTTTTACACGCATCACAATTTCAGCGCGACGTTCTTCAGAAACCACCACTGTTGTTATAGGCGTACGACCGGGAGGCAATTCATCAATAATTGATGTATCCAAATCGGCATAGACAGTCATTGCTAACGTTCTTGGTATCGGCGTGGCCGTCATAATTAACTGATGGGGATAAAATCCCGCTTTTTCGCCTTTCTCACGCAACATTAATCGTTGATGCACCCCAAAACGGTGCTGTTCATCAATAATCACTAATGCTAAGTCAGAAAACTCGACTTCTTCTTGGAATAAAGCGTGCGTCCCCACCACCATTTGCACCGCACCAGTTTTAATTTTTTCAAGCTCTGCTTGTCTTGATTTTCCTTTTACTTTACCGGCTAACCAACCAACTTCGATACCGAAAGGCTCAAACCAACGTCGAAAATTATTCGCGTGCTGTTCTGCAAGAATTTCTGTTGGTGCCATTAAGGCGACTTGTTTGCCGTTATCAATTGCCGTTAAAGCAGCCAATGCAGCAACCAATGTTTTTCCTGAGCCGACATCCCCTTGTACTAAGCGCATCATCGGATAATCTTTGATAAGATCTTGTTCAATATCCGACACGACTCGTTTTTGCGCATTAGTTGGTTGAAATGGCAAAGTGGCTAAAAATCGCTGTTTCAAATCTGTTTGATAATGTAGCGGTAAGGCAGAAAATTGCTGCGTTCCTAACCGCACTTTTTGCATAGCGAGATTATGCGCCAATAATTCTTCAAAAATTAATCGTTGTTGTGCAGGATGCTTACCTTGCTCTAACATTTCTAATGAAATATCTGGCGGCGGACGATGCAATAATCGCAATGCCTCTTTTAAACTATATTGATGTGGATTAAATTCATTAGGCAAAATTTCTGCAATCTGAACTTTGTCGAGTAATGCCAAAGCCTGATCCGTTAATTTTCGTAATGAATTTTGTTTTAACCCTTCCGTCGTGGAATAAATCGGCGTTAGCGTTTCTTCCAATACAATAGGCGCATTATCTCGCACAATTTGATATTCTGGATGATGAATTTCTGGCATATGACGCCCACGTTTCACTTCGCCAAAGGCCTTTACCCGCACACCAGCTTGAAAACTATTACGCATCCCCGCATTAAAATTGAAAAAACGTAACATAATTTTCGATGTGCCGTCTGACAAACTGACCGATAAAATCGGGCGACGGCCAAAAGCGACTTCACAGGTTTGTACAATTCCTTCAATGGTAAAATATTGTTCGGGGCGAAGATTAGCGATTGGCGTAATTCGCGTACGATCTTCATAGCGAATAGGTAAATGAAAGAGTAAATCTTGCAGGTTATGAATGCCGATTTTAGCCAGTTTATTAGAAATGGCCGCACCAACACCAGAGAGGCTAGTCAAAGGTACGGCATCGAGAAGTTCAAGGCTCATAGCTCATTAATATTGCGTTTGACATTAACGACACCAGTGATGCCTTTAATGCGATGAACGATATTGGCAAGGTGTTTGATATCTTTTACACAAACCTGCAAAATCACAAGCAATAAATTGTTCTCTAATTCTTCCGTCCAAATATTTTGAAGACTGCTTTCGCTCGCAGAAATTGCAGTCATTAAACTAAGCAAGGCATTCTGCTCATTCAATATTTCTATTTGTAATTCTGCCTCAAAATTCACCGCACTTTGAACGTTATCCCATTTAGCCAGCGATTGACGACAAGCATTTTTCAAACTTGCACAATGTTGATGGTGCACCACTACTGTGTTTTCTTGTGTACAACATCCCACGATAGGATCACCAGGGATTGGATGACAACATTGAGCAAATTGTGTTTTACCCACTTGCATTGGTGCAATAGTGAGTATTTTTGATTCAAATTCGAGATTCTTAGTATTAGCAGATTCTAACGGTACGCCCACAAATTGATGCGCAATGATGGAGGCAGATTGATTGCCTAAACCAATTTCTCGTAATAATTCATCTAAAGAAGAAAGTGCAAAAGTATCTAGTACAGTGCTAATTTGTTGAATAGAAAAATCACCTAAATTATGAGGCTGTAATGCTGCATTAAGCTCAACTTCACCTAATTTCACAGCATCCTCTTCACAACGCTGCTTGAGATAATGGCGAATCCGTGTTTTAGCACGAGCAGTTACCACGAAATTTAACCATGCGGCTTCAGGATGCGCATTTGGATCGGTGATGATATTGACCGTTTGACCAGACTCAAGAGCTTGCGAAAGCGGATAGGGTTTATGCTCAACAGTCACGCCAACACAAGTATTCCCCACATCTGAATGCACAGCATAAGCGAAATCCACTGCTGTTGCGCCCATTGGCAATTCAACAATTCGACCTTTTGGGGTAAAAACATAAATTTCTTTCGGGAAAAACTCTGATTTTACATTCTCAATAAACTCAAACGAGTTCCCTACACTTTGTTGAATTTCGACCAAACTTTGCAGCCAGCGCTGCGCGCGGATTTGTGCGGTTGTACTGTCGTTTTTACCATTTTCTTTATAAACCCAATGCGCAGTAATGCCCATTTCGGCGACTTGTTCCATATCTTCAGTATGAATATGAACTTCTACAGGAACACCTTTCGGCCCAATCATTGAAGTTTGCAAAGATTGATAGCCATTTGCTTTAGGTACCGCGATATAATCCTTTACTCGACCAGGGCGTGGCTTATAAAGATTATGCATTTGCCCCAAAACGCGATAACAATCATCCACATTTTTTACAATCACACGGAACGCATAAATATCCATAATCGAGTGGAATTCTTGATCCTTTATGCGCATTTTTTGATAGATTTTGTAAAGGTGTTTTTCACGTCCCCACACTCGGGCAAAAATTCCTGCGTTTTCTAACCGCACTTTAATCTCTTGTGAAATACGTTCGATTAAATCTTGTCGGTTACTCCGCGCTACATCAATGAGTTTTTTTAACACCTCATAACGGTGTGGATGCATTGCCTGAAAAGATAAGTCTTCTAATTCATTTTTAATATGCTCAATACCTAAACGATGAGCAAGCGGACAATAGATTTCAAGGGTTTCTTTCGCAATACGGCGGCGTTTATCTGGTCGTAACGCACCAAGCGTGCGCATATTATGGGTGCGGTCAGCAAGCTTGATTAACACAACGCGAATATCACGCGTCATCGCCAAAATCATTTTGCGAAAATTCTCAACTTGTGCCTCTTGGCGAGTACGAAATTTCAACTTATCGAGTTTTGATACACCATCTACAATTTCAGCTACACTGGCACCGAACTCTTCTTTCAGTTGTTCTTCCGTATAAGGTGTATCTTCAATAACATCGTGCAAAAGCGCAGCCATTACCGCTTCGTGATCTAAGTGAAGTTGAGCAATAATGGATGCTACTGCCACAGGATGGGTAATGTAAGGTTCGCCGCTGGAGCGAAATTGTCCTTCGTGCGCATCTCTTGCAATCACAAACGCACGCTTGATGAGTTCAATTTTATCTGCGGGCAAATACCCTTGAATAATTCGATCTAAATCCGCAAACAGTTCCAAAGGAGACCTACTTATTGTTGAAAGAGAAAGTGCGGTTAAAATATCGTGATTTTTTACCGCACTTTTAAAAGATTATTCTGTAATTAATGCAACAGCTGCTTCTTCCGTTTCTTGCACTTTAGCCATTTCTTGGAATTCTTGTGCATCCATAATATCTTGATTAATCAAACCTTTTTCGATTTCACGTAATGCAATTACTGTTGGTTTATCATTATCTTCTGGCACTAACGGCGCACTTTGGTTAAGTTGTAATTGTCTTGCACGACGCGCAGCCGTTAAAATTAAATCAAAACGGTTACCAATTTTTTCTACTGCATCTTGCACAGTAACACGAGCCATAATTTACTCCGATTTGTCAAAAATTACTCTATTGAAAGGGTGTTATAATACTCAATTTCGCCCTATTTTGCTAGTAGCTGTTGAATTAACATTGCATTTTGTTTTTGTTGATAATCTTTTGTTAAGCGTTCCGATTGCAAAATACTTTGTAAATCTTTTAATGCTTTCTCAAAATCATCATTCACAATGACATAATCATATTCGTCATAATGAGAAATTTCACTGATTGCTTTTGACATTCGTTCAGCGATAACCTCTTCACTATCTTGCCCACGACCAATTAAACGACGCTCTAATTCAGGCAATGAAGGCGGTAAAATAAAAATGCTTTTTACCGAAGGCACTTTTTTACGGATTTGTTGAGCACCCTGCCAATCAATATCTAAAAATACATCAATGCCTTTTGCTAAATTTTCTTCAATCGCAGGTAAAGAGGTTCCATAATAATTACCACCAAAAACTTTGGCATATTCTAGAAATAAATCTTGCTCAATGAGTGATTCAAACTCTTCTTTTGATACAAAATAATAGTGTACGCCTTCAACTTCACCCGGGCGTGGAGCACGGGTCGTATGTGACACAGACACCATTTTTTGAGTTGAACTATCTGATGCCAATAATGCTGAAATTAACGAAGATTTTCCCGCACCACTTGGTGCAGATAAAATATAAAGATTACCTTGAGACATAGAACATTTAACCTTCTCTAACAATTTCAGTCTATTATGCAGATTTCTCTATAAAAAATCATCAAAAGTGCGGTGATTTTTTACGGTACTTTTTCATTCTAATGATGATTTGATATAGATCACAAAAAAGTGGTAGGGTTTATAGTTTTATAAAAATGCTCGTGCTATACTCTGTGCGCTGTCTTACTGAGTGAGCAGTATTACTCAAAGCAAACAGATTTGTTTAACTTAAATAAAAGGTGAAAATCTTATGGCAATTAAAATTGGTATCAATGGTTTCGGCCGTATCGGTCGTATCGTATTCCGTGCTGCACAAAACCGTGACGACATCGAAGTTGTAGGTATCAACGACTTAATCGACGTTGAATACATGGCTTATATGTTAAAATATGATTCAACTCACGGTCGTTTCGATGGCACTGTTGAAGTGAAAGATGGTAACTTAGTGGTTAATGGTAAAACTATCCGTGTAACTGCAGAACGTGATCCAGCAAACTTAAACTGGGGTGCAATCGGTGTTGATATCGCTGTTGAAGCGACCGGTTTATTCTTAACTGATGAAACTGCTCGTAAACATATCACTGCAGGCGCGAAAAAAGTTGTATTAACTGGTCCATCTAAAGATGCAACCCCTATGTTCGTTCGTGGTGTAAACTTCAACGCATACGCAGGTCAAGATATCGTTTCTAACGCATCTTGTACAACAAACTGTTTAGCTCCTTTAGCACGTGTTGTTCATGAAACTTTCGGTATTAAAGATGGTTTAATGACCACTGTTCACGCAACGACTGCAACTCAAAAAACTGTGGATGGCCCATCAGCTAAAGACTGGCGCGGCGGCCGCGGTGCATCACAAAACATCATTCCATCTTCAACAGGTGCAGCGAAAGCAGTAGGTAAAGTATTACCTGCATTAAACGGTAAATTAACTGGTATGGCTTTCCGTGTTCCAACTCCAAACGTATCTGTTGTTGACTTAACTGTTAACCTTGAAAAACCAGCTTCTTACGATGCAATCAAACAAGCAATCAAAGATGCAGCTGAAGGTAAAACTTTCAATGGTGAATTAAAAGGCGTATTAGGTTACACTGAAGATGCTGTTGTTTCTACTGACTTCAACGGTTGTGCTTTAACTTCTGTATTTGATGCAGACGCTGGTATCGCATTAACTGATTCTTTCGTTAAATTAGTATCTTGGTACGATAACGAAACGGGTTACTCAAACAAAGTATTAGACTTAGTAGCTCATATCTACAACTACAAAGGCTAATTAAAACTTTGAAAAAATTAACCGCTCTTCGGAGCGGTTTTTTATTATCTAGAATTTAATTTATGATCTAAAAATGAACAAGGGATCACTAAAAATAATTTAAAAAATCAATATTCTTCTAGCTTTCATTCCTATTTAAGATTATATTAGCGCACAACTGTTCGCTCAATAAAATCAAAAAAATAGGGTTAATATGAATCTTGAGCTCCATTTTGTTCATCGTATTCAACAACAAGCCAAAACTCGTGCAAATATGACCGCACTTCGCTATAAAGAACACGGCTTGTGGAGAGATATCTCTTGGAAAAACTTTCAAGAGCAACTCAATCAACTTTCTCGAGCATTGCTTGCTCACAGTATTGGCGTGCAAGATAAAATCGGCATTTTTGCCCATAATATGGAACGTTGGACAATCGCTGACATTGCGGCCTTACAAATTCGAGCAATCACAGTACCTATTTACGCAACCAATACAGCCCAGCAAGCAGAATTTATCCTAAATCATGCCGATGTAAAAATTCTATTCGTCGGCGATCAAGAGCAATACGATCAAGCATTGGAAATTGCTCATCATTGTCCAAAATTACAAAAAATTGTGGCAATGAAATCCACAATTCAATTACAACAAGATCCCCTTTCTTGCACTTGGAAAAGTTTTATTGAAACAGGTTCAAACGTACAACAAGATGAACTGACTCAACGCTTAAACCAAAAACAATTATCGGATTTATTTACGATTATTTATACCTCTGGCACTACTGGAGAGCCTAAAGGTGTCATGCTAGATTACGCTAATCTCGCTCACCAATTAGAAACACATGATCTTTCACTTAATGTGACAGATCAGGACGTTTCACTTTCTTTTTTACCGTTCTCTCATATTTTTGAACGAGCCTGGGCGGCTTATATTCTTCATAGAGGTGCAATACTTTGCTATTTAGAAGACACCAATCAAGTGCGGTCAGCTTTAACGGAAATTCGCCCAACTTTAATGTGTGCCGTACCACGTTTTTACGAAAAAATTTATGCCGCCGTATTGGATAAAGTTCAAAAAGCACCAAAACTTCGCCAAATAATGTTCCATTGGGCAATTTCCGTAGGACAAAAACACTTTGATTTACGTGCAAATAACAAAACTATTCCGTTCTTATTGAAAAAACAATTTGCTTTGGCAGATAAATTAGTGCTCTCAAAACTTCGCCAATTATTGGGGGGGCATATAAAAATGATGCCTTGCGGAGGAGCAAAATTAGAACCTGCTATTGGGCTATTTTTCCATGCTATTGGTATCAACATCAAATTAGGCTATGGCATGACAGAAACAACTGCGACCGTTTCTTGCTGGCATGATTTCCAATTTAACCCAAATTCAATCGGCACACTCATGCCAAAAGCGGAAGTTAAAATTGGGGAAAATAATGAAATCCTCGTGCGTGGCGGAATGGTGATGAAAGGCTATTATAAGAAGCCAGAAGAAACGGCTCAAGCCTTTACAGAAGATGGTTTCTTAAAAACTGGCGATGCGGGAGAGTTTGACGAACAAGGGAATTTATTTATTACCGATCGTATTAAAGAATTAATGAAAACCTCAAACGGCAAATATATCGCGCCACAATATATCGAAAGCAAAATCGGTAAAGATAAATTTATCGAACAAATTGCGATCATCGCCGATGCGAAAAAATATGTATCCGCGCTTATTGTGCCTTGCTTTGATAGTTTGGAAGAGCACGCTAAACAGCTCAATATTAAATATCATGACCGTTTAGAATTATTAAAAAATTCTGACATTCTGAAAATGTTTGAGCAACGTATTAATGCGGTGCAAAAAGAATTGGCTCATTTCGAGCAAGTAAAAAAATTCACGTTACTTTCTCAAGCATTCAGCATCAAATTAGGTGAAATTACACCAACATTAAAATTACGTAGAAAAGTGATTTTAGAGCGTTATCGTAAGCAAATTGAAGATATGTATAATTCAAAAGAATCAAAAAATTCATAACTACAAGGCTCTCGTTTGAGAGCCTTTTTCTTGCCAATTATTCAGGAAATTTTTCTTCCAAAATTAATGCTAACCCATCTTCATTATTGGTCGCGGTGACTACATTTGCAGCTTTTTTAATTTCATCAGGTGCATTTCCCATTGCCACCCCAAGCCCAACATGTTCTAGCATATCCAAATCATTAAAATTATCACCAAATGCAATCACTTCATCGGTTTTTACGCCAAAATAATCTTCCAAAAAACGCACCGCACTTCCTTTGGTTGCACTCTTGTGCATCACCTCTAAAAAGTTAGCATGAGAACGACAAATACTCAGATGTGGAAATTTTTCCTTTAAAATAATTTCAATCTCAATGATTTCTTCTGCTTCCCCAATAATTTGAATTTTATGTGGCGAACGAGCCGCAACTTCATCAAAAGGATGAATCTCAATTTTGGTGACGCTGCGTTCATAAATCACCCATTTATTTTCTACATCGCGAGCATGGCAATCATTATTTGTATAATAATTCACGCCAAGCAAAGGGTGATCCGCCAAAACGGTATTAATATCTAAAATATCTTTTGGATCAATTTGTACGCTATAAATTGGTTCAAGATGTTGATTCAAAATAAGCGCGCCACTAAATGCAACAAGCACATTATTCGTTTCAAGCTGTTTCCAATAAGGCAAAATACCTAAAGGAGAACGCGCCGAAATTGGTACAAAAGGAATACCATTTGCCGTTAAACGCTTAATTGCTGCAACAGTTCGAGGGGAAATCGTATGTTGAGAGGTTAATAACGTGCCATCAAAATCACTAAATATCGCTTTATACATCATTACTCCGAATAAAGATTATTTCTCTGCTAGATAAGGATCATCAAAGCCTAATCCTTGCATAATTTGGGTTTCTAAACTTTCCATTTCTTCCGCTTCATCGTCTTCAATATGATCATAACCAAGTAAATGTAAACTACCATGCACGACCATATGCGCCCAATGCGCCATTAATGGTTTCTCTTGTTCTGCGGCTTCTCGCTCCACGACTTGACGACAAATAACGAGATCCCCTAACAACGGTAACTCCACCTCATCGGGGCATTCAAATGGAAATGAAAGCACGTTAGTCGGGCGATCCTTGCCACGATAAGTCAAATTTAATTCATGGCTTTCGGCTTCATCCACAATACGAACCGTCATTTCAACTTCATCCCCTTCCGGTTGAACCGCAGCTGTTGCCCACTGCACAATTTGCTCTTCTGTTGGTAGCCCCTCTATATTTTCTGTGGCAATTTGCAGATCAACGAATATACTTCCCATTTCACTCTCCTAAATTCTTTGTAATTTCTAACCGCTCTTTTTCACGTTCGGCTTTACGAAGCTCCGCTAATTCTTTTCGACGAATTTCATCTTGCACTTCCCATTCTTCGTATGCTTGCACGACTTTAGCCACCACCGGATGACGCACAATATCTTTGCTATCAAAATAGTTAAAACTTAATTCTGATACTTTTTCCAACACTTCAATAGCATGGCGTAAACCAGATTTTGTGCTACGAGGTAAGTCAATTTGCGTAATATCGCCCGTAATCACGGCTTTAGAATTAAAACCAATGCGGGTTAAAAACATTTTCATTTGCTCAACTGTCGTGTTTTGGCTTTCATCTAAAATAATAAAGCTATCATTAAGTGTACGCCCACGCATATAAGCCAAAGGAGCAATTTCAATAACATTACGTTCCATTAATTTTTGCACACGCTCAAAACCTAGCATTTCAAACAACGCATCATAAAGCGGACGTAAATAAGGTTCGATTTTCTGACCTAAATCCCCCGGTAAAAACCCTAGCTTTTCGCCCGCTTCCACCGCAGGGCGAGTGAGTAAAACGCGACGAATTTCTTGACGCTCTAAAGCCTCCACTGCCGCAGCAACCGCTAAGAATGTTTTCCCCGTTCCCGCAGGGCCAATACCAAAACTAATATCGTGAGTTAAAATATTATGCAAATATTGAACTTGATTTTCGCCTCGAGGTTTAATCACACCTCGTTTAGTTTTAATCGTTGTACTGAAAACATTATTTTCAGCACGGTTCGGTTCAACTTGAGATAGCATTCGGCTTTCTTGTAAAGCCATATGCACATCTTCCAAATCTAACTCTTTCACTTTACCTTTTACGGGCGCAGTTTCTACATACAAATCTTGAATTAATTTCACCGCACTTTTTATCAATTTTGCATGATGAGGTTTTTGCTCCTCTTCCATAATATCAATATTAAAAGTGAAATTATGACGAGCAATGACAAGATTAAATTCTTTTTCGATAAGTTTTAGATGCTCATCAAATGCACCGCATAAAGATTGCAAACGTGCGTTATCTTGAGGTTCGAGAGTAAATGAAAGCATGAGGATACTAAGCTGGTGAAAATTGCTGTTATTCTAGCGTAATTACCAGTTCATGGGAAATAATCATCGCTTTGTTTTTATCCCTATTCCCTCTATAATATGCGACTTTAATTATGTGATAAACTGGATATATTATGACCGAGCAAAATAACTCTTACGACGAACTTAGATACTACTCAAAACCCTTTTCTTACACGAGCATTGCGCTTTTGGAAGGGAATGCAACATTATGGGGATTAACCCCTCCAGCACTCAAAGGTGCTAAAGTATTAGAACTAGGTTCTTCTTTTGGTGGGAACTTAATTTCTCAAGCGGTTTATTATCCTGATACAGAATTTGTAGGTATTGATTTATCAGAAATCCAAATTACCCAAGGTAATGAAATTATTAAATCAATGGGATTAACAAATGTTCGTTTAGAAGCAAAAAATATTCTCGATATTACGCCTGAATTTGGCATGTTTGACTATATTCTCGTGCATGGTATTTATTCTTGGGTGCCTGATAATGTGAAAGATAAAATTCTTGAAATTTGTCGCGAAAATTTAACCCCGAATGGTATTGCTTATATTTCTTATAATACCTATCCAGGTTGGAAAAGCCGTGAAGTTGCACGAGATATTATGCTTTATGCCAATAAATATACGCAGGATTTGCCGCTTGCAGAACAAACTCGTCGTGGCAAGGCCGTTGTTCAGTTATTCTCCGATGCAATTAAATCTATTGAATCAGAAAAAGAACGAAATAAATTTAGAATTTCAAATTTTGATACTATTCAAAATCAAGATGACCATTATATTGCACATGAATATCTTGAATATCACAATGACCCTCTCTATTTAAATCAATTTGTAGATAGCGTCAATCAACATCAATTAGCTTATATTGGTGATACAGATTTTCAACTTTCATATATTTCTTGGATGCCACAATATTTACGTGACATGATCAATCAATTATCCGAAACAGATTATGTTGCACGTGAGCAATGCCTAGATTATCTTTACGATGTAGCATTTAGAAGAAGTTTACTATGCCATGCTCATTTACAAGATAAAATTAACCGTACAGAAATCATTGATAAAGCATTATTGAATAAATTAACTTTTATTAACCAAAACAAAAAAAATAATCTGAGCAATATATTCAATAATAAAGACGCAGCAAGATTACTTGAACACTTTATTTATCAAGTGGGTAGTTTTACTATTAAATCATTAACTGATTATGTATCGAATAATAAAGAGTTTAAAAATATCACTAAAAATGAAATTTACTCTTCTGTATTACTATCTACAGTTCTAGGCTATATCAATGTTTTCCACACACCATATCAAATATATGCATTTGAAGATAACAAAACTTATGTACCAAAACGGTTTACTCAATATATACAAGCTTTGTTAGAGGGTGCAAATGAATATATTGGTGCGGGCAATATGTATAATGGAAGTATTGAAGATTTGAATAAACTTCATCTTCACATAATGTCCCAAATGGAAAAACCAACAACCAAAAAAGCACTGAACGCTTCACTTAAAGAATATTTAATTCAGAATGAATACAGAGATATGAACAATAATAAACTTATTGATGAAGAATATGATTGTTCAGGATTGTGTAATTCTCTTTGTGAAACTTTAGCTAACTTAGGTTACATCCAACCAGTCGCACTATAAGCAAAATTCAAAGCAATCAATATATTGAAGGAGAGCTAACCGCTCTCCTTTTGTTTTGCTATAAATAAAAATTGAGAATTATTTGCATTTGAATAGATTTGGAAATAAAATAAGGGTCATTCAGACTTAATTAAAACATTCATTCTCACAAAACAAGGAGTTTTCAATGACATTCAAATCTTTCAAAATTGCGACTCTCGCTGCCGCGCTTACATTCTCAGCAAGTAGCTTTGCCGATATTACCGTTTACAACGGCCAACATAAAGAAGCTGCAAAAGCCGTAGCTGATGCATTTACGCAGGAAACTGGCATTAAAGTCACTTTAAATAGTGCTAAAAGTGAACAGTTAGCTGGTCAACTTAAAGAAGAAGGCGATAAAAGCCCCGCCGATGTATTCTATTCAGAACAAACATCTCCATTTGCCGCACTTTCTGAAGCGGGTTTATTAGAGCCACTTTCAGCCAATACGATCAAACAAACCTCTCACCAAGGTGTACCAGTGGCGCCTAAAAAGGATTGGATCGCATTAAGTGGTCGTTCTCGTGTTGTGGTTTATGATCACACTAAATTATCTGAAAAAGATATGGAAAAATCAGTGCTTGATTACGCGACACCAAAATGGAAAGATAAAATCGGTTATGTACCAACCTCTGGTGCATTCTTAGAACAAGTTGTAGCTATTGTTAAACTAAAAGGCGAGAAAGTTGCGCTTAATTGGTTAAAAGGCTTAAAAGAAAATGGTAAACTTTACGCAAAAAACAGTGTTGCATTGCAAGCTGTTGAAAATGGCGAAGTGCCTGCAGCCTTAATTAATAACTACTACTGGTATGCATTAGCAAAAGAAAAAGGCGCAGAAAACTTAAAAACTCGCTTGTACTTTATTCGTCATAAAGACCCTGGTGCGTTAGTCACTTACTCAGGTGCTGCAATCTTAAAATCATCTAAAAATAAAGAAGAAGCGAAAAAATTCGTGGACTTCTTAGCAAGCAAAAAAGGTCAAGAAGCCTTAGTTGCTGTACGTGCAGAATATCCATTACGTACAGATGTGACTTCTCCATTCAATATGGAACCTTATGCTAAATTGCAAGCGCCAGTAGTTTCAGCAACTACTGCTCAAGACAAAGAACAAGCAAATAAATTAATTGAAGAAGCTGGTTTAAAATAAGCCCGCTAACGTCGCAACTGTATTTTCACCCAAAGTGGAGATACAGTTGCCACATATAAAGGATTATCTTTTGACCCGAACTCCCCCACTTTGGCTCACCATCATTATTTTACTTATTGGTTTACCGCTCTTATTACCATTTCTATATATTCTTTTCCGTGCGATTGAAGTCGGATTAGATCGTAGCTTTGAGCTTCTTATTCGCCCAAGAATGGCGGAATTACTGAGCAACACAATGCTTCTCATGGTCTGTGTAACCATTGGATCAATTTTTCTCGGTACGCTTTGTGCATTTTTACTTGAACGATATCGTTTTTTCGGCAAATCATTTTTTGAAGTGGCGATGAGCTTACCACTTTGTATCCCAGCCTTTGTGAGCTGTTTTACTTGGATTAGCCTCACCTTTCGAGTAGAAGGTTTTTGGGGAACAATTGGCATCATGACATTAAGCTCTTTCCCACTCGCTTACTTGCCTATTTCAGCCACACTTAAACGACTAGATCGCTCCCTTGAAGAAGTAAGCCTTTCATTAGGAAAAAGCCAAACTTACACCTTTTGGCACGCTATTTTCCCACAATTAAAACCGGCAATCGGTAGTAGTTTATTACTGATAGCATTACATATGCTGGTGGATTTCGGTGCAGTTTCAATTTTAAATTACCAAACATTCACCACTGCGATTTTCCAAGAATATGAAATGTCTTTTAATAACAGCACCGCAGCACTACTTTCCGCTGTATTAATGGCAATTTGTAGCATTATTGTGTTGGGAGAAACATTCTTCCGTGGTAAACAAACACTTTACAACAGTGGCAAAGGTGTCACTCGTCCTTATCCAGTAAAAACACTTTCTTTTGGCAAACAATGTTTAACCGTCGGATTTTTCTCTAGCATATTCATCTTAAGCATTGGCGTGCCTGTGATTATGTTAATTTACTGGCTTATTGTGGGAACTTCACTCGAAAGTGCGGGTGATTTTTCAGAATTTTTATCGGCATTCAGTAATTCATTTATCATTTCAGGACTAGGCGCATTGCTTACCGTAGTTTGTGCTTTGCCATTGGTTTGGGCAGCTGTACGCTATCGTAGCAAATTAACCATTTGGATCGATCGCTTACCTTACCTATTACACGCTGTACCAGGCTTAGTTATCGCATTATCGCTGATCTACTTTACGATCAACTATGCCAACAGCTTATATCAAACCTTTTTAATTATCATCGTAGCTTACTTTATGCTCTATTTACCAATGGCACAAACCACACTTAGAGCCTCACTTGAGCAACTTTCTGATAATATTGAGAAAGTAGGACAAAGCCTAGGACGAAGCCCATTCTATATTTTCCGAACTTTAACATTACCTGCAATGCTACCAGGTATTGCGGCGGCATTCTCTCTAGTATTTTTGAATTTAATGAAAGAGCTTACTGCAACACTTTTGCTCACGCCAAACGACATCAAAACCCTTTCGATTGCCGTTTGGGAATATACCAGTGATGCGCAATACGCTGCAGCAACGCCTTATGCACTCATGCTCGTTCTCTTTTCAGGGATTCCTGTGTTTTTATTGAAAAAATGTGCATTTAAATAAAATGATAAATAATCCGTTATTATCCATTAGAAATCTCAATAAATTTTTTAATGAACAACAAGTTCTACACGATATTTCCTTTACCCTGCAACGAGGTGAAATCCTCTTTTTGCTTGGTGCTTCTGGTTGTGGGAAAACAACGTTATTACGAGCGATCGCAGGATTTGAACAACCCAATACGGGTGAAATTTGGCTAAAAGAGCGGTTAATTTTTGGCGAGAATTCTAATGTGCCAACGCAACAGCGCCATCTAGGTTATGTGGTACAAGAAGGCGTTCTGTTCCCTCACTTAAATGTCTATCGCAACATTGCTTATGGATTAGGGAATGGAAAAGGGAAAACGGAT
Organism: Haemophilus haemolyticus; assembly: GCF_003490595.1. Taxonomy (GTDB): domain Bacteria; phylum Pseudomonadota; class Gammaproteobacteria; order Enterobacterales; family Pasteurellaceae; genus Haemophilus; species Haemophilus haemolyticus_L. The sequence continues at coordinate 190,365 of NZ_QQGY01000003.1, read as the reverse complement.
GAAGAGAAAATGCGGATTGAGCAGGCAATGCAACTCACTGGAATTAGTGAATTGGCAGAACGTTTTCCTCATCAACTATCAGGCGGACAACAACAACGTGTGGCGCTAGCTCGAGCACTAGCACCGAATCCAGAACTGATTTTATTAGACGAACCTTTTAGTGCCTTAGATGAACATCTACGCCAGCAAATTCGTCATGATATGCTAAAAGCGCTGCGTCAAAGTGGTGCATCAGCGATTTTCGTCACCCATGATCGTGATGAAGCATTACGTTATGCGGATAAAATCGCTGTTATCCAACAAGGAAAAATTTTACAAATCGACACGCCTCGTACACTTTATTGGTCGCCTAATCATATTGAAACCGCAAGTTTTATTGGTGACAACATCGTGCTATCGGCGAATCTGATTGATGAAAACACAGTTCAATGCCAATTAGGTAATATTCCTGTAAAAAACAAATCAATCTCGCTGAAACAAGGTAAGATTTTACTTCGCCCAGAACAATTTAGCCTGTTTAAAACATCGGAAAATCCAACCTCACTTTTCAAAGGGCAAGTAAAACAAATCGAATTTAAGGGGAAAATTACCACTATTCAAATTGAAATTAATGGCTACGCAATATGGATTGAGAACATCATTTCCCCCGATTTATCTATTGGCGATGAGCTGCCAATTTATTTGCATGGAAAAGGGCTTTTTTACACCTAAGAATAAAGCCTTATCTTCACGATAAGGCTTTATTTTTAAACAATATATTCAGAAAAAATTTGTTCAAGATTTGATATTAAACAGTCTGCGCCTAAAATATTTTCCCCTTTCCATGCCTGTTGTAAAATGTCTGGAGAAAATTGCTGGCTTGCCAATTCAGCTAACGGCAAATAACTGATATGCCAAGGCTCCCGCCCTACTTTCTTATTGGACTGCATATTTATAAAAGGCAAAGAAAAATCAAAGTGCGGTAAATTTTCAGTAAGAAATTCACTCAATTCAAAGAAATAGCCGCCTTTTTCATATTCCCAAGGCTCCAGTTGTAAAGATTGACCTTGTGGCAAAAGATCAGGATCGAAAATATCCACTTCCGTTCCCCAATGATGACGGCTCGCCCCTGGCAATGCAGACCAACGTAAGATCGCCTGACATTTTTGCCAGTCATCTAATTGGCTCAACTCTAATGCTTTTCCTTCGTCATCATGGACTTTTCTCTCGCCCTTAAATTTGCTGTTCCAAATAAGCTGTTGGCGTTCAAAATCACGAAAACTACTCGCTGGCTGTAAATTAAAGCCATTTTTTTCTGCACTTTGTTGCAACCCTTGAAATGCGTTCACTGCTTGCATTTGCAAAAAATGATTTGAGGAATGAATTGCGGGTAAATTGACTAAATGCTCACGGGACTTTCCTGTAAGCATTTCTGGCGTTAATTTCATTTTAGCTATCCAATAAATTCACTAACATTTTGTGATAAATCTCACCGCACTTGCCAAGATCTTCTACACTGACACATTCATTTACCTTATGAATTGTTGCGTTAAGCGGACCAAATTCCACTACTTCTGCACCCATCAATGCAATAAAACGACCGTCTGACGTGCCACCACCTGTTTCAGGCTTTGGCGTTATGCCTGTGGTTTCCTCAATAGCGGAGGTTATCAAATCTAATAATTTACCCGGTTTCGTTAAAAAAGGCTTACCTGATAAATTCCATTCAATACGATATTTCAAATTATGTTTTTCTAGCATTTCAGCCACTTTTTGCTTGATGATTTCATCCGTTACTTCTGTGCAATAACGCAAATTGAACTGAATATATAACTCGCCTGGAATCACATTATTACTTCCCGTACCTGCGTGAATATTAGCAATTTGTAGGCTTGTTGGAGGGAAAAACTCATTACCTTCATCCCATTGATAGGTCGTCAATCCTTGCAAGAATGGGGCGGCTTTATGGATTGGATTTTCAGCTAAATGCGGATATGCCACGTGTCCTTGAATCCCCTGAATATAAAGGTTTCCTGTAATTGAGCCTCTACGACCATTTTTGACAACATCGCCTAAGTTTTTAGCACTCGATGGCTCGCCAACCATACAATAAGTAATTTTTTCATTACGCGCCATTAAAGTCTCAACCACACGCACGGTACCATCTTTTGCGGCGGCCTCTTCATCAGAGGTAATCAATAATGCAATTGTGCCTTTATGATTAGGATTTGCTTTTACATATTCTTCTGCCGCCATAATCATTGCGGCAAGGGATCCTTTCATATCCGCCGCACCACGGCCATAAAGCATGCCATCAATAATCTCAGCAGAAAACGGAGAATACAACCATTGATTTTCATCACCAGTAGGTACAACATCCGTATGACCTGCAAAAGCAATAACTGGCTCACCCGTTCCGTGTTTTGCCCACAAATTCAGCGTATCATTAAAAGGCATCCATTCAATTTGAAAACCTAACTTTTCTAAACGTTCGGCAATAATTTGCTGACAGCCTTCGTCATTCGGGCTAATAGATGGGCGACGAATTAAATCTTGCGCCAACAAAACCACTTTTTCTCTCATAAAAACTCCTAAAAAAATAACCGCACTCTAGACAAAAGCAGCCTGATATTCCTTCTCATTAAAACCAATTAGAGCCTTCCCATCTTGTAAAATAATTGGGCGTTTAATTAAGGTTGGATTCTCAGCCAACACGGAAAGTGCGGTCTCTTTATCAAGAGAATTTCTAATTTGTTCATCCAAATTACGCCAAGTTGTACTACGTTTATTCACCAATACATCCCAGCCAAATTGAGTTTCTGCCTGAGTTAAAAAATTCAAATCTAAACCATCAACACGGTAGTCGTGAAGTTTGTGTTCAATATTGTGATCCGCCAGCCATTTCAACGCTTTCTTCACCGTATCGCAATTTTTAATGCCGTAAACTGTAATCATATTTTTCTCTCTTTTCTCGCCATTTAATTAATGCATTATACCTGAAAAACGAGCAATAATTCGATGAAAAAACAGATGAAAAAAGTCACTTAGTCAGGCATAATATTGTCAATATTCACAGTAAGGAGTCTCAAATGGAACTCACTTTTGAACAAATTTCTGATTTACTCAAAACGCAAAAAAAAGACAAGGAAGAATACGCTTTTAGTTTGGAAGAACGACAATTAGCTGCAAAAGCAAGTTCGGAAGCTTGGCAAGCTATTTTAAATCATAAAATTGAGCCATTCGATTTTAAAAAATAGGGTTGATTATGCTGCCGACATACGATGTTTATATTGCTGAAACATCTGGGGATTATCTTGAAAAAAATCTTCTAAAACAATTTATCGTGACTTATCTAACTCAAGATGATCTTGATAAACTAAAAATGATTTTAACAAATATCCCGCAACTTAGACCGTTCTGGGGAAAAACAGGCTATAAATACATTACAATAAATAATATCTATTTTTTATATGAAGTGGCCGAAGACGAAAGAAAAGTCATTATTTTAGGTGCTAAATTTAATAATAAACGAAAAACATTTAATTTTGCGAATACGCTCAAGCAACAAAAAACAATGAAAAAATGGATTGAGGATTATCCTAAATACTATCCCAATAAATAAGCCCGATTTAATCGGGCTTATTTATTTTTAGTTAGCCTAATAATTTATTTATGCGTTTAATAAACACAGCTGGATTTTCCAAAGATCCTCGCTCTGCTAACATAGCTTGTTCAAGCAACAATTCCACCCAATTAGCAAATTCTGTTTCATCGGCAATATCAGCCACTTTTTTCACTAAATGGTGTTCTGGATTAAGTTCAAAAGTGTATTTTACTTCTGGTACAGGTTGCCCTGCGGCTGCAAACAATTTCGCCATTTGGGTCGTCATTTGATCATTATCCGTAGAAACCACCGCTGGTGTATCCGTTAAATTGTGAGTTAAACGCACCGTTTTCACGCGTTCACCAAGCAAGTTTTTCACACGCTCAATAAAACTACCAAAGGCTTCATCTTGTTGTTTTTGTGTTTCAGATTCTTTATCGGCTAAATCGCCTAAATCCAAATCTGCTTTCGTGATACTTTGTAATTGTTTACCATTGAATTCAGTTAAATAACTTAACATCCATTCATCAATGCGATCTGAAAGCAATAAAACCTCAATGCCTTTTTTATTGAATAATTCCAAGTGGGGGCTATTTTTCGCTGCAACATAACTATCTGCTGTAATGTAATAGATAGCTTTTTGCCCCTCTTTCATACGTGAAAGATAATCTTCTAAAGAGACAGTTTGCTCACTGCTATCATTATGTGTCGAAGCAAAACGCAATAACTTCGCGACAGTTTCTTTGTTAGCAAAATCTTCTGCTGGGCCTTCTTTCAAGACTAAACCAAACTCTTTCCAAAATTGAAGATATTTTTCTGCATCATCTTTTGCTAATTTTTCTAGCATTTGTAATGAACGCTTAGTTAATGCTTTGCGTAATGCCGCAGTAATTTTATTATCTTGCAAAATTTCACGAGATACATTTAATGGCAAATCATTACTATCGATTAAACCACGCATAAAACGTAGATAATTCGGCATAAATTGCTCAGCATCATCCATAATAAATACACGTTGAACATAAAGTTTTAAGCCATGTTTATGTTCGCGATTAAATAAATCCCAAGGTGCTTTACTTGGCACATAAAGCAGGCTGGTATATTCCTGATTACCTTCCACTTTGTTATGTGCCCAAGTGACAGGATCAGCAAAATCATGGCTTAAGTGTTTATAAAACTCTTTATATTCATCATCAGACACATCATTTTTAGAACGCGTCCAAAGTGCATCGGATTTATTAATTTTCTCCCATTTCTCACCGCACTCTTTGCCTTCATCATCGTATTCTTTCGTCAGCATTTCCACTGGCAAGCCAATATGGTCAGAATATTTACCGATAATTTCACGCAAACGCCATTCGTTTAAAAATTCTTTTTCATCTTCGCGTAAATGCAAAATCACATCAGTGCCACGGGATTTTTTCTCAATATCCGCCACAGAATATTCGCCTTCACCCGCAGATTCCCAAAGTACCGCTTTATCCGCCTCTTCGCCAGCTGCTCTGGTTTTTACAGTCACTTTATCTGCCACAATAAAAGCTGAATAAAAACCCACACCAAATTGCCCAATAAGTTGGCTATTTTTTGCTTGGTCTTGGCCAAGTGCGGTTAAAAATTCTTTTGTTCCTGATTTTGCAATCGTCCCCAAATGATCGATGACTTGCTCGCGAGTCATACCAATGCCGTTATCAGTAATCGTGATCGTTCCTTTATCCGCATCAAAGCTAACACGCACACGTAAGTCGCCATCGCCTTCATATAAATCAGGGTTAGAAAGCGCTTTAAAGCGTAATTTATCTGCCGCATCAGAGGCATTAGAAATTAATTCACGTAAGAAAATTTCTTTGTTGGAATACAAAGAATGAATCATTAATTGGAGTAGTTGTTTGACTTCAGATTGAAAGCCGCGAGTTTCTTGATTTTGTGACATAATTTTTTCCTTCATAAAGATAAAAATTGAACGTCACAGATATAAGAATAAAAAGAAAGATTTCAAGGGGAAAAGCAAAGTGCGGTGAATTTTCACCGCACTTTTATCAGGCTAATATCAATTACTCTTTTCTTTCCTTCACATTTTCAACCCAGCGTTCTATTAATCGTTTCGCCTCTTGATCCGAACCAAATTTGATGAAATCAATATCAATCAATTTAAGTTTCGCAGGATCAGAAAGATGTGGATGCGCTTTGGCATGAATATTTGTTGGCAGTTGGTAAGAATCCGCCTCACGCCAAGGAATTTCTTGAGCTTCTGCAGAAAGAACAAAATCGACAAAGCGTTTAGCATTATCTAAATTGCGTCCATTTTTAATGATACTGACCGCCCCTAACGTATAGCCAGTGCCTTCGCAAGGTAAAGCACCAATAACCGGTGCACCTTTATCCTTTTCACGCACATAAGTATGCATAAAACCAATATCAACAGCGGCTGCGCCCGTAGAAATATTAGCCGTTGCTAATCCAGTTTTCGTGTATTGAGCAATGTTTTTGTCAAGTTCTTTCAAATAAGCAAAGGCTTTATCTTCGCCCATAATTTCAATTAAAGTTGTAAGAATAGTGTAGCCAGTGCCCGATACTCGAGGATCTGGATATTGAATTAACCCTTTAAATTCTGGTTTTAATAAATCAGCATAACATTGAGGTTTCGCGATATTTTTTTCAGCTAGCAGTTTTTCATTCATCCCAATGCCAAGCTCCATAAGATAAATAATCGACGTAGTATCGCCACGTTGTTCAGTGAGCTTTTTGAATTGAGGCATAATTTCTTTTTGCAGAGGCGAACGATAAGTTTCTAACAAACCTGCATCTCGAGCCTGAAAGTGCGGTTCCAATGTACCGCCATACCACACATCTGCTTGTGGATTTTCTTTTTCGGATTTGATTTTTCCTAATACAGTCCCAGTACTATTACGCACAAACTGAGTGTCCACATTATATTTTTTGCTAAAAGCGTGAGCGACTTTTTCACAAGTCGTGTTTTGGACGCTGCAATACAGCACTAATTTGCCTTCCGCTTGAGCAGGAGTTGATAAACTTAATCCTAATAAGCTACAACCAAGCACGCTGAAAAGTGCGGTCAATTTAAAAGAATTTTTTAAAGAAAAAGAGAGTGCCATGATGCATCCTTACTTATATGAATACAGAAAAAAGTAAGTCAGCCCTTAAGGAGGAGAGATTAGTTTCCTACGCCAGTGCTAACTGTTTCAGGTTCACGGGTATTTTCTCAGCGATGTCCGCACCCCGACTAACCGCAAATCAATATAAGTTGTAATACTATTTTTGTAAAGTCGGATAAGTTTATGATTTTCTTGATTGTGATATAAAAAAATTAGACTTATAATTCCTGTAAATTTGAACAGATAAAAATTTCATTATGGATATTTCTGAATTACTTGACGGACTTAACGATAAACAACGCGAAGCCGTAGCTGCTCCTCTTGGTAATCACTTAGTGCTAGCCGGTGCAGGCTCTGGCAAAACGCGCGTATTGACGCACCGTATCGCTTGGTTAATTGCGGTAGAAAATATTTCTGAAGGCAGCATTATGGCGGTGACATTTACCAATAAAGCCGCAGCAGAAATGCGTCATCGTATTCAAGCTACCCTTGCCAAACATGCACAACATCAATTATTTGGTATGTGGATTGGCACCTTCCACAGTATTGCCCATCGTTTATTACGAGCTCATCATTTAGATGTGGGATTGCCACAAGATTTCCAAATTTTAGATTCAGAAGATCAACTTCGTTTAATTAAACGCTTATTAAAATTACATAATTTTGATGAAAAAGCCTTTCCACCCAAACAGGCTTGTTGGTACATCAATAACAAAAAAGATGAAGGCTTGCGCCCAAACGACATTGAAGATTTTAATGATCGCCAAGAGCGTGAATGGATTAAAATTTATAAGATCTATCAAGATACTTGTGATCGCGCAGGATTGGTCGATTTTGCCGAATTATTAATTCGAGCCTATGAATTATTTGAGAAAAAACCATTAATTTTGCAACGTTATCAACAACGTTTTCAGCATATTTTGGTGGATGAGTTTCAAGATACCAATAAAATTCAATATAAGTGGATTAAAATTCTTGCTGGAGAAACGGGCAAAGTCATGATAGTAGGCGATGACGATCAATCTATATACGGTTGGCGTGGCGCACAAATCGAAAATATTCAAAAATTCTTGAAAGATTTCAAAGCCGAAACAATCCGCCTTGAACAAAACTATCGTTCTACCGCCAATATCCTAAACAGCGCAAATGAATTAATTTCAAACAATAGTGATCGTCTTGGTAAAAATTTATGGACAGAGGATGAAAAAGGCGATCCTGTGGGCATCTATGCTGCCTTTAATGAATTGGACGAAGCAAAATTTGTTGCCTCACAAATTCAGGATTGGGTAGAACATGGCGGAAAACTTGATGATTGCGCTGTACTTTATCGTAGTAATAGCCAATCACGCGTTATTGAAGAAGCCTTAATTCGTTGTCAAATTCCATATCGTATTTATGGTGGTATGCGTTTCTTCGAACGCCAAGAAATTAAAGATGCTTTGGCCTATCTTCGTTTGATTAATAATCGTCAAGATGATGCCGCTTTTGAGCGTGTAATTAATACGCCCACCCGTGGCATTGGCGACCGCACTTTAGATATATTGCGTAACTTAACACGCGAACGCCAAATTACCTTATGGCAAGCAGTACAAGTTGCAACACAAGAAAATATGTTGGCTGGGCGAGCCTCAACAGCATTATTGCGTTTCCAAGAATTAATTAATTCACTACAACTTGATACCGCAGAAATGCCGCTTTTCGCACAAACTGATTTTGTAATTAAACATTCGGGTTTATATGAAATGTATAAGCAAGAAAAAGGTGAAAAAGGCGAAGTGCGTATTGAAAACTTGGAAGAATTAGTTACCGCAACCCGTGAATTCATCAAACCTGATGATGCAGAAGATATGACGGAACTCACTGCCTTTTTAACTCATGCTTCTTTAGAAGCTGGTGAAGAACAAGCCTCTCCACATCAATCTTGTGTAGAAATGATGACGTTGCACTCTGCGAAAGGCTTAGAATTTCCTCGTATATTTATGGTTGGCGTAGAAGAAGGTTTATTCCCAAGTTTCCGTTCTTTTGAAGAACCGGGACGTTTAGAAGAAGAACGTCGTTTAGCTTACGTAGGTATTACTCGCGCGAAGAAAAAGCTGACCATCTCTTATGCGGAAAGCCGTCGGTTATATGCAAAAGAAGAACGCCATTTACCATCACGTTTTATCGCTGAATTACCGAGAGAGTGTATCCAAGAAATTCGTTTACGAGGAACAGTTACTCGCGCGATGAATCTAGCCAAAGTCGGTTCATTGTCTAATACCAGTGCGGTCGAAAATGAATGGAAAATGGGGCAAAAAGTCAAACATGAAAAATTCGGTTTTGGCACAGTCATTAATGTCGAAGGCTTAGATAACAATACTCGCCTCCAAATTGCCTTCCAAGCGCAAGGCATTAAATGGCTCATTGCACATTTGGCAAAACTGGAAAAAGTGCGGTAGAATCCAAGAGAGTTTTACTTCTACCGATTAATTTCTTTGAAAAGTGCGGTGAATTTTAACTGCGCTTTTTTTGTATTTGAGTGATTGAATGTTTAAATTTTTCTTCAAACGTATCTTAATGGTAATTCCAACTTTTATTGCCATTACTTTTATCACGTTTGCCCTTGTGCATTTTATTCCTGGCGATCCAGTTGAAATAATGATGGGTGAACGTGGCTTAACACCAGAAGCACATCAACAAATGATGCACCAATTGGGTTTAGATTTACCTCTTTATCAGCAATATTTCCACTATATTGGCAATGTAATTCAAGGGGATTTCGGTGCATCGTTCCGCACTCAACAACCTGTCCTTACTGAATTTTTTACGCTTTTTCCTGCTACCGCTGAATTAGCTTTTTCTGCGTTATTTTGGTCGTTATTAGGCGGCGTTATTTTAGGCACGATTGCTGCCGTAAAAAAAGACAGTTGGATTTCTCACACCGTTACAGCTGCGTCGCTCACCGGTTATTCTATGCCAATTTTCTGGTGGGGTTTAATTTTAATTTTATATGTTTCGCCACAACTCGGTTTGCCACAAGGCGGGCGTTTAGATAATGAATTTTGGATCGATACACCAACAGGATTTATGCTTATTGATAGCTGGCTTTCAGGTGTTTCTGGTGCCTTCGAAAATGCGGTGAAATCATTAATTCTTCCTGCCATCGTCTTAGGCACCGTTCCTCTCGCCATTATTACGCGTATGACACGATCTGCGATGCTGGAAGTATTAGGCGAAGATTACATTCGCACGGCAAAAGCAAAAGGTTTAAGCTATACTCGAATTGTTATTGTTCACGCATTGCGTAATGCGTTAATTCCTGTTGTCACTGTGGTGGGATTAATCGTTGGTCAATTACTCTCTGGCGCCGTACTGACAGAAACCATTTTTTCTTGGCCGGGAATTGGAAAATGGATTATTGATGCCATTCAAGCGCGTGATTATCCTGTGTTGCAAGGTTCTGTACTGATTATTGCGACGATTATTATTGTGGTGAATTTAACTGTCGATTTACTTTACGGCGTGGTCAATCCGCGTATCCGTCATTAATTGTAGGAGAAATTATGTCTGACACGCCTTCAACTTTCGCGCCGAAAACGCCCTTGCAAGAATTTTGGTTTTACTTTAAACAAAATCGTGGTGCGCTAATTGGTTTAATTTTTATTTTGATTGTTGCCTTAATCAGCATTTTTGCGCCTTATATTGCGCCTTTTGATCCAACAGAACAAAATCGTACCGCACTTTTACTTCCCCCTGCTTGGTATGAAGGCGGCAATCCTGCCTATTTACTCGGTACAGACGATATTGGGCGAGATATCCTTTCTCGCATCATTTACGGAACGCGAATTTCCGTCTTTGCGGGATTTGTCATCGTATTGCTATCCTGCGCCTTTGGTACCAGTCTTGGCTTGATTTCTGGTTATTATGGCGGCGTGCTAGATACAATTATCATTCGCCTAATTGATATTATGCTCGCGATTCCAAACTTGCTCTTAACGATTGTAGTCGTCTCTATTTTAGAGCCATCACTCGCCAATGCCACTTTAGCGATCGCCGTAGTATCGATTCCTAGTTACGTGCGTTTAACCAGAGCGGCAGTAATGAATGAAAAAAATCGTGATTATGTAACTTCATCTAAAGTGGCAGGGGCAGGTATTTTACGCCTCATGTTTATTGTGATTTTACCAAACTGTTTAGCGCCCTTGATTGTACAAATGACAATGGGAATATCCAATGCTATCTTAGAACTCGCGACACTTGGTTTCTTAGGCATTGGTGCAAAGCCACCAACACCTGAACTTGGTACAATGCTTTCAGAAGCTCGTGGTTTTATGCAAGCGGCAAACTGGTTGGTTACAATTCCCGGTTTAGTTATTTTATCTTTGGTATTAGCTTTCAACTTAATGGGCGATGGCTTGCGTGATGCCCTTGATCCAAAACTCAAACAATAGGAAAACAGAATGGCATTATTAGACGTAAAAGAACTTTCTGTTCACTTTGGCGATAAAAAAACGCCATTTAAAGCAGTGGATCGCATCAGCTATCAAGTCGCACAAGGCGAAGTACTTGGCATTGTGGGTGAATCGGGCTCAGGTAAATCGGTGAGTTCGCTCGCTATTATGGGATTAATTGATCATCCAGGACGTGTATCGGCAGAATCCTTGCAATTTGAAAATACTGATTTACTCACTTTAGAGAGTAAAGCTAAACGGCAGCTTATTGGTGCTGATGTTGCGATGATTTTCCAAGATCCGATGACAAGCTTGAATCCAGCTTATACTGTGGGTTTCCAAATTATGGAAGCGTTAAAAACTCACGAAGGTGGCACAAAAAAGGCGAGAAAAGACCGCACTTTAGAGCTTTTAAGATTGGTCGGTATCCCAGATCCTGAATCTCGGATTGATGTTTATCCCCATCAGCTGTCTGGTGGAATGAGCCAGCGCGTGATGATTGCGATGGCAATTGCTTGCAGACCTAAATTATTGATTGCAGACGAGCCAACCACTGCGCTAGATGTCACTATTCAAGCACAAATTATGGAACTCTTACTCGAATTGCAGAAAAAAGAATGCATGTCCCTAATTTTGATTACTCACGATCTTGCGCTTGTTGCTGAAGCTGCAGATCGAATTATCGTGATGTATGCAGGACAAATCGTTGAAGAAGGCACTGCAAAAGATATTTTCCGCGAGCCCAAACATCCTTACACTCAAGCCTTGTTACGTTCATTGCCTGAATTTGCAGAAGGAAAATCTCGCTTAGCGTCATTACAAGGTGTGGTACCTGGAAAATACGATCGCCCAACAGGCTGTTTATTAAATCCTCGCTGTCCTTATGCAACCGAATACTGTCGCCAAGTCGAACCTCAATTGCATCATATCGGTTCTCGCAAAGTAAAATGCCATACTCCACTGAACGAGCAAGGCAATCCAGTTGAATATCAAGGAGCTTAATAATGACGAATGAAGTAAAAGAAAATACGCCATTATTAAATGCGATTGGCTTAAAAAAATATTACCCTGTAAAAAAAGGCTTATTTGCAAAACCACAGCAAGTAAAAGCCTTAGACGGTGTCTCTTTTCAGCTTGAACGTGGTAAAACTTTAGCTGTCGTGGGGGAATCTGGTTGTGGAAAATCAACGCTAGGTCGTTTATTGACAATGATTGAAGAACCCAGCGAAGGCGAATTGTATTACAAAGGGCATAATTTTTTAGAAAATGATTCAGAAACAAAAGCACTACGTCGTAAAAAAATTCAAATAGTTTTCCAAAATCCTTACGCGTCATTAAATCCACGCAAAAAGATTGGTTCAATTTTGGAAGAACCATTAATCATCAACACAAAACTTTCCGCCAAAGAACGTCGAGAAAAAGTTTTATCAATGATGGAAAAAGTGGGATTGCGTGCTGAATTTTATGATCGTTATCCCCATATGTTTTCAGGTGGACAACGCCAACGCATCGCTATTGCACGTGGATTAATGTTAGAACCTGATGTTGTCGTTGCCGATGAACCTGTTTCTGCATTGGATGTTTCCGTGCGTGCGCAAGTACTGAATTTAATGATGGATTTACAAGATGAATTAGGCTTGTCTTACGTGTTCATTTCTCACGATCTTTCTGTGGTAGAACATATCGCTGATGAAGTGATGGTGATGTATTTAGGTCGTTGTGTCGAAAAAGGAACAACAGAACAAATTTTCTCTAATCCTCAACATCCTTATACCAAAGCGTTACTTTCAGCAACACCACGTTTGTCACCAAACTTGCGCCGTGAACGTATAAAACTGACAGGAGAATTACCAAGCCCGATTAATCCGCCCAAAGGCTGTGCATTTAATCCTCGTTGTTGGAAAGCAACAGAAAAATGTCGTGAAAATCAACCGCACTTGGAACAATATACTGATGGAAAATTAATCGCTTGTTTCCATATTGATTAAATTCATTTTGTCAGACTGATAAATAGGCTTATTTTTTCTCTCGCCAATAGGTTGCAAATCGAGGTTTTCCACGACTCGTGAGACCTCGATATTTATAAGTAATCACGGATCCTATCGGAGGGGGATTTTCTCGTTCGTTTAAATTAAAACCTGAACCGATTTTAAATTCTCCCCGATGATTTTTACAAGTTAAAGCCCCCATCACATTTTCAAATTGTCCTTTGCCTTTATGGTGTGCAATGACCGTACACTCTTCATCTTGAGTTGTCTTCAATTTTAAAATCCGATGGCTACGTTTTCGTTCATAAGGTGCATAAGGATCTCGTACTACGACGCCCTCCCCCTTCAAAGATTCGATTTGATTAAGAAACTTATATAAATGCGCTTTATCTCTCACTGGAATTTGTTCAATAATTTCAATATAAGTTGTTGGATGTTCAACTAAATACGCTTTCAATTTAGCCAAACGATCAAATAAAGTACCTTCCGCATCAGGCACATCAAAAACATACAATTTCAGTTTTTCCCAACCATCGCCTTTAAAAGACTTTGTGATTGATGAAATTTCCTCAAAATGATTTCGCTCACTAAATAATTCACCATCAATGGCAAAAGGCGGAAAATCCTTAGTGAAATAGGCTGGCGGTGATAAACGTTGCCCTTGTCGAGTTAATAATTGCTTTCCATCCCAATAACCGCGTACACCATCTAATTTTTCAGACATCACCCAACCTTCTATTGATTGATTATCGTAGGTATGAAGAAGCATTAAATCTGTGTTAGCTAAAGCGAAAGAGCTCACGAAGAAAAGTAACAAAGTGCGGTAAAATTTCATGATATTTTTGTCAATTTTAGTACTGGTCATTTTTCTCAGAATAAGTTTATCTGGAATAATCTAAAAGCACGCAAATTCACTATTACGATCTAAATCGCAAAAAATCTTTACTTCATTGGAAAAAGATGAATTTTTATTTAGGCTAGCGGAGAATGTTTATCTGCTATACAATGCCAACGCGATTTTATTCCCAACAAGGAGCAATCAATGTATTTAGATCAAATCAAAGCAGAACTTGTGGAAGCACAAGATGTGTTAAACAAATTTATTGCTGATGAAAATAACAGTAAATTAATTCAAGAAGCCGCATTATTAATTTCCAATAGTTTTAAACAAGGCGGAAAAGTGCTTTCTTGTGGTAATGGCGGTTCACACTGTGATGCGATGCATTTTGCAGAAGAATTAACGGGTCGTTATCGTGAAAATCGCCCAGGTTATCCCGCCATTGCGATTTCAGATGCAAGCCATTTAAGCTGTGTAAGTAATGATTTTGGCTATGAATATGTCTTTTCACGCTATGTTGAAGCGGTGGGTCAAAAAGGCGATGTGTTATTCGGTTTATCGACCTCTGGCAATTCAAAAAATATTTTAAACGCCATTGAAGCCGCAAAAGCAAAAGGCATGAAAGTCATTGCGATGACAGGCAAAGATGGGGGCAAAATGGCTGGATTAGCGGATGTTGAAATTCGTGTGCCACATTTCCGTTATGCAGATCGTATTCAAGAAATCCATATCAAAGTTATTCATATTTTAATGATGTTAATTGAATTCGAGATGGCTAAAGAAGCCTAAAGTGCGGTTGATTTCAATCAAATTTTTAAAATCCCAAATTTTTTTGGGATTTTTTATTTACGCCACTTGCATAATTATGCATAAAAATGTAATATTTTTTCATCTTGTAAAGCATAGAGAAGAAAAATGGCTATTCGTGTTAAAAATCTCAATTTCTTTTACGGTTCATCACAAGCGTTATTTGATATTAACCTTGAAGCAGAAGAAGGCGATACCGTTGTGTTACTGGGCCCAAGTGGCGCAGGAAAAAGCACATTAATTCGTACATTAAATTTGTTAGAAGTGCCAAAATCTGGCGAATTAAGCATTGCAAATAATGATTTTAATTTATCCAATGCAATGGCAAATCCCAAAGCAATCCGACAATTACGCCAAGATGTAGGAATGGTATTTCAACAATATCACCTTTGGCCGCACTTAACTGTTATTGAAAACTTAATTGAAGCGCCAATGAAAGTGCGTGGCGTAAGCGAAAATGAAGCCAAAGCAGATGCAATGGAGTTGTTAAAACGTTTACGTTTAGAACAACTTGCTGATCGCTTTCCATTACATTTGTCAGGCGGGCAACAACAACGTGTAGCAATAGCCCGCGCCCTGATGATGAAACCACAAGTTCTGTTATTTGATGAACCAACGGCAGCATTGGATCCCGAAATTACAGCGCAAGTTGTAGATATAATTAAAGAATTACAAGAAACTGGCATTACGCAAGTGATTGTGACCCACGAAGTCAATGTGGCGCAAAAAGTGGCAACAAAAGTCGTCTATATGGAACAAGGTAAAATCGTCGAAATGGGATCGGCTGATTGCTTTGAAAATCCAAAAACGGAACAATTTAAACACTATCTTTCTCACTAGAAAATAAGGAGCTTACGATGAAAAAAACATTATTAACTGCAATTTTATTAGGCGCATCCGTAGCAGCAAGCGCACAAGAACTCACTTTTGCAATGGAACCTAGCTATCCACCATTTGAAACCACAAATGAAAAAGGCGAGATTATTGGTTTTGATGTCGATGTAGCGAATGCAATTTGTAAAGAAATCCAAGCAACCTGTAAATTCAAAGGCGAAGCTTTTGATGCATTAATTCCAAATTTAAAAGCAAAACGCTTTGACGCATCCATTTCCGCTATTGATATTACAGATGCGAGAGCAAAACAGGTTTTATTCTCTGATGCGTATTACGACAGCACAGCAAGCTATGTTGCTCTTAAAGGCAAAGCGACATTAGAAAGTGCAAAAAACGTTGGCGTTCAAAATGGAACCACATTCCAACAATACACAGTAGCTGAAACTAAACAATATACAACTAAGGCTTATGCGAGCTTACAAAGCGCAATTTTAGACTTAAAGAGCGGTAGAATTGATATGATTTTTGGCGATACCGCCGTGCTTGCTGACATGATTAGCAAAGAACCAGAAATGCAATTTGTTGGCGAGAAAGTAGCAAATAAAAAATATTTTGGTAATGGTTTAGGTATTGCAATGCACAAATCAAACAAAGATTTGGCTGCACAATTAAACAAAGGTTTAGCTGCAATTAAAGCAAATGGTGAATACCAAAAAATCTATGATAAATGGATGACAAAATAATCTATGAGTTATGATTTTCTTTCTTTAATGCTTACCGCAGCCCTAATGACTTTAGGGCTTGCGGTCTGTTCATTAATCTTAGGCTTATTTTTAAGCCTAATTTTTGCCGTGCTTGAAGCAAATCGTTTTGTTGGAAAACCAACAGCAATACTCATTGCCTTATTACGTGGCTTACCTGAAATTCTCGTTGTATTACTTGTCTATTTTGGTTCCACCGAATTAGTCGAAATGCTGACAGGAGAATACATTGAATTTGGGGCATTTGGCTGTGGTGTGTTTGCGCTTTCTCTCATTTTTGCAGCTTATGCTTCACAAACATTACGCGGCGCAATTCAAGCCATACCAAAAGGACAATGGGAATCAGGTGCAGCGTTAGGCTTAAGCAAAAGCTATACGTTCATTCATATTGTCATGCCACAAGTATGGCGTCACGCTTTACCGGGTTTAAGCAATCAATGGCTTGTATTACTAAAAGATACAGCATTGGTTTCATTAATCGGCGTGGACGATTTGATGCGCCAAGCAGATCTGATTAATACCAATACACATCAACCCTTCACTTGGTACGGTATTGCTGCGTTAATTTATTTAGCGGTGACATTAATTAGCCAAGTTGGTATTCGAAAATTAGAGCTGCGTTTTACTCGTTTTGAAAGGGGCGTGAAATAATGTTTCAAGAATATTTAACTGTGATCGCACAAGGGATCCCAACGAGTTTACTACTCACAGTCGTATCCTTACTGATTGCTTTCTTTTTAGCCTTATTTCTTACTTTTTTACTTTCAATGGAAAATAAATGGATAAAAAGTGCGGTCAATTTATACCTTACTTTATTCACAGGCACGCCACTGTTAGTACAGTTCTTTTTAATTTATGCAGGGCCCGGTCAATTCCAATGGATTATTGACAGCCCATTATGGTATGTCTTATCCAATGCGTGGTTCTGTGCCGCATTAGCTTTAGCACTAAACAGCGCAGCCTATTCCACCCAATTATTTCACGGTGCAGTGAAAGCTATTCCAAAAGGACAATGGGAAAGTTGTGCCGCATTAGGACTAAACCGCATACAAACTTTAAAAATTTTAATTCCTTATGCCTTAAAACGCGCATTGCCGTCTTACAGTAACGAAATTATTTTGGTATTTAAAGGCACGGCGTTAGCTTCCACCATTACCATTATGGATATTATGGGTTACGCACGCCAACTCTATGGTACAGAATATGATGCACTAACAATTTATGGCATCGCAGGTGGTATTTATTTAATTATCACAGGCATTACAACATTATTACTACGTAAATTAGAGAAAAAAGTATTGGCATTTGAACGTTTTGAAGTAAGCAAAGCATAAAGTGCGGTAAAATTTTTAGTGATTTTAAATCCCAACCTAGATTGGGATTTTCTATTTGAAAAGTAAAAGCTACTTCGTCACATCCTTGCCTTGTGCTATACTTTGCCAAAGTATAGTATTAGCGAGGAAAATAATGAATTTTGAGCAAATTATTGAACAACGTATTAAAGCCCTAAAAGAAGCCCATATCAGTAATCAAATTGAAGGAGCGGATATGGGCGATAGCGCATTTTCTACTATGCTTGAAAGAGCTAGCGCACCGATTACCAATGAAGAATTTGAACGACAAGAACTATTATTTGTTAAACAATTATTCGCCCAATAAAAAGACTACCTTAGCGAGAAATCGAATCTCTGATCATTTAATATTAATTACTACAGGTTGTATATAGTAATTTGTTAAAAGCACGTTAATTTTATATATCTCAAAATCAAAAAAAGATAAACGTAATGACAAACAAACAAACAAACAAACAAACAAACAAACAAACAAACAAACAAACAAACAAACAAACAAACAATACTAGCACTTTCCGCCAGAGGCACAACACCTTTTAAGCTGAGGCGATACATCTCTTCTGTGTTGTGTGGATTTATTTTTTCTGCACTTCCTCACACAAATCCAGTTCATTTTAAAGAAAACATCATTCTTTAGTCTCACTGTGTTTTTCAACGTTAAAACACGGCTGGGGTTTTCTTTGTCTTTTTTATTGTAAACATAAACGAAAAATCAAATCGAGGTTAGTATGAATCATATTTATAGAATTATTTTTAATCGGGCATCAGGCGTTTTTCAAGTGGTCTCTGAACTTGCTAAAGGAAAAGTAAAATCTGCAAAAACATCGGTAAAATTAACCGCACTTTGTATGGCATTAGTGAGTGGTGCGGTGTTGGCAGATGAACCTACGTCTACGTCAGCACCTGCTGCGGATAATACTCAGAAATTAACAGATTTAGAAAAGAAATATCAAGCCCAACAAACAAAAATAGAGGAACAAGAGAAAAAAATAGAGGAACAAGAGAAAAAACTAGCTGTATTAAAAAAATATGTTGGCACAATGCCTTACGATAAAGTAAAAGATAAAAAAGATGCATACATTAATAATCTTGAAGATGTGGCTATTGGTGTAGAGTCTAGAGTAAATAGTAAAGGAGGTGTTGCAATTGGCTATAAAACGAATGCTGCGAACAATTCTGTGGCTATAGGAAATAGTGCCACTGTTAGATTTGCTGGAGGCTTTAGCGTTGCAATTGGTTACGGTTCTCTTGTTACGAAATCTGGAAGTATTGCTTTAGGAGGATACGAGACAAAAGCTCAAGCTGATAGCTCAATTTCTATTGGTATATTGAATACGACTGGAGAACAAGCTGTTCAAGCGGTATCTATTGGGGCTGGTACTAATGCGTTAGGAAAATATTCTACTGCACTAGGCACTGGTGCTAGAGCGATAGGCGATAGAACAATAGCACTAGGAAACAGTGCAAAATCCTACAATTATGCTGGTATCTCCATTGGAGATTATGCTTTATCTCGTGGAGAAGATACCATTGCTATTGGGAGAAATAGTGAAATTGAAGATGCATCTAATTATTCCATCGCAATGGGTAACGGTGCATACGTTGGTAAAAAACGTTCTCCAGCAGCAGGCAGTATTCTTTATATAGATAAAGAGCGTGATACTCTCGTGGCAGATGGTAAGGTTGGAGAAACAGGTAGTCACCGTACTAAAAGTAATGATTATAGCATTGCTAATCCTGAACCTGAAAAACGATACAAAGGCTCAATTGCTATCGGGTTGAACGCAAAAGGCTATGGCTTTCAAACTATTGCCATAGGCGGCACGGCAGAGGCATCAGGATCTGATTCTTTATCAGTTGGTATTGGGGCAGAATCACGAGGACTCTATTCATCTGCACTCGGCTCTCACGCTATTGCTTATAAAGATTATTCTTCTGCATTTGGACATTTTTCCGCCGCTCGTGCAGAAAATTCCTTAGCTTTAGGAGCGAATACTCGTATTAACGAGGGCGTAAATGGCGGGGTAGCTTTAGGTTCAGATTCATTTAATAATCGTGATCTTGCTACTATCGGCTATGACATTAGTGAGCAAGCAACAAAACTTGAAATAAATGGCAATAAGAAACAAATGACCTTGTTAGGCGAAGCGGGTAAAAAATATCAGGAATTGCAAGCTGAAATTGCTCCTCTAAAAGAGGCTTATGAAAAAGAGCGTCAAAATTATGCCGACTTGGCAGAATTACGTAATATTCTTTACGATTTGCCGAAAAAAGAAGAGGAAGTTAATGGATTAAAAGCCAATATGGAAAAATTGAAAGCTGCAACTAATCCAAATCAAGCTGAGATTGACAAAGCAACTAAATCTTATGAAACAGCTAAAAATGAATTAGAAAAAATGCAGGAAAAATTGACCGCTCTTCAAACCAAAACAACTATTCAAGAAAAGGATTATGATAAAGCAAAACCACTAATTGAAGCTAAATTAACTGAAACGGAAAAGAAAGCAGATAAAGCCGAATCAGACCTAAATAAAAAACAACAAGAGCAAAATAAATTAGTTTCAACTTGGAAAGGCACTGCGGGTTCGGTTTCAGTGGGTAATGAAATAACAGGCATAACCCGCCAAATTACTGGCGTAGCTGCAGGGACGGAAGACACTGATGCCGTAAACTTGGCACAGTTGAAATCTGCAGGCTTGCGTTTTGCAGTTAATTCCGACAATCAAGGTTTTGCTGATACGGATAAAACCCACAACTTCTACAAACACGTGGGCGAAACGCTCTCTATTTTAGGCGAGAGTGGTGTTGGCTATAAAGCAGATTTGTATAGCAGTCGCAACTTGATTACTTATAACGACAATGACGGTATTCGCATTGCAATGAAAACTAATCCAGTATTTGACCGTTTAACCTTAGTCAATAAAGATGATCCGAGTAAATCTTTAGAACTTTATGCTAAAACAGGCGATGATGGTAAAGCCCATTTAATTCAGGCAGAAAAAGCACCTGAAACAGACAATGCAGTCAAAGAAAAACCACAAACCCCGAATAATGGAACAGACGGTAATCACAACACAGCAGGTCAAAGCGGTGCCAACGGACAAAATAGACAAGCTGGTGGCGCAGGCTCGACAGGTAATGCTGGTTCTGCTGGTAATCAAGGTACAAATGGAACAACAGGTCACAATGGTTCGGCAGGTCAAAGCGGTGCTAACGGACAAAATGGAGCAAACGCTAATCACGGTATAAATGGTAACAATGGAACAAATGGACTTTCTGCCAATGAAACTGATCTCACTCGTGCAGCAATCAAAGGATTGAATCAAGCGACTGGCGAAATCAATCGACAAATCCGAAAAACCACTCGTGAAAGCCGTGCGGGTATTGCCGCAGCAATGGCAATGGGGCAAATTTACCCAGTACAAGGAAAACGTTTTACCGTTGGGGCGGCAGCAGGGACTTATCGAGGACAATCTGCTGTTGCAGTTGGGGTTCGTTATACACCTAAACCGAATATGGTAATTAGCCTTTCAGGCTCTGCTGATACCAATAACGGTGTGGGTGCTGCAACTGGGGTAAGTTTTGGGTTTTAGCGTATTGAAATAATCCCAAAATAAATAACGGTGATTGTTTTAAACGATCACCGTTAAATTAAAGTGTTTTATAAAAAAGATTTTTGTATTCTAAAAATTAGAATCCGTAACCCACACCAACTTTCGCACCATAGTTATTAACTTTGGTACTATCAAAATTACCTAAACGATTGTACTCAATCCCACCATTAGCGTACCAGTTGCCATCTAATTTATATTTCGCACCTGCTACAACACCATATCCGAGCTTAATTTCTGAAGAACTTCTATATGGTTGGTTAGCTCTGTTATCATATTTAAACTGGTTAGCTGCAACACGAGCACCTACATAAGGCTGCACTTTAGAATTCGTGTCAAAATCATATAATACTGATGCACCTAAACCGTGAATTTTAGCACCATCAACTTTTCCATGATGAGTATAATCACCCGCAACACGCGTATTTCCTAATTTATAACCAACCGCTACACGAGGTTCAATTCGAGTATTATTACTGCCGTTTGCTTGAGTTTGAGATAAACCGATATCGCCTTCAGCATAGATATTCGCATTTGCAACAGAAGTAAAGGCAAATGCACCAACAATAACTGCTAATAAAGATTTTTTCATTGGATCACTCCTTTATTTATTGAATAAACTGGAAGAATATATCACAAAAATTATTCTATTTCATCGACAAAAACTAATTTTCCCTTACATTTTCTACATAAATATTCAATCTTTTCTCTCACTATTCTATTATGACGACGAGTACTTAGAAAATGTGTTTGGCATGCACAACAATATTCAAAGGTTTTACCTTGCACATTTTTTATATCAAATTGATGACAAGTATCCGCAGGAAGCTTAAAAATTTTATTCATTACAAGCTGCCACTCTTTCCCATGAGGTTTTACACGGCCAAACATTTGATACACAATCAAATGCGCAAGCTCATGCGGTACAACTTGTCGAATAAATTCATCTGCATTTTCTAATAACAAAGTGCGATTAAATTTTATTTCATTTTTTTGTAGGTAAGCCACGCCTGCCTTTATGCCACGCAACTCATAATTTACCTCAGGCATTGTAAATTTTCGCTTAAAATAAGCCTCTGCAAGCTGAAAAGACTGATTCAATTTACGTTGCACTTGCATTTTTAAATGACGAAATGGAATGAGTGATATTGATGTCATGATTGAAAAGAAAAAACTGCTAAATAAGCAGCTTTCATATGATAGAATAACCAGTGGTTGGTCAGGTACGTTATTGCCTGACTGGCGGGTCAGGCAGTAACTCAATCTCGATCAGCTTTGTTTAACAACTCTGAAAGGAGATAGCCTTATGATAAAAATCATCTTAATGATTATTATCGGGTTCTTGTTGCTGTCCTTTAGCTCCCCAGCTTGGTAGCAACCTAAACCAACTAAGGCAACAAGAAACCTTGTTGCCTTCTAAATATAAGCCTTTCAAACTAAAAATTCAAGCCTATTATTTTAATCCTGCTGCAACACGCAATTCTGCTGCGCGATCCACTTTTTCCCAAGGGAATTGTTCACGACCGAAATGACCATAAGCTGCCGTTTCACGATAGATTGGTTGGATTAAATCTAACATTTTAATTAAGCCATAAGGACGTAAATCAAAAAATTCACGCACTAATGACACTAATAATTCATTCGCAACTTTTCCAGTTCCAAAGGTTTCAACCATGATAGAAGTAGGATCAGCCACACCAATCGCATAAGAAAGTTGGATTTCACAACGATCTGCCAAACCAGCTGCCACAATGTTTTTTGCGACATAACGTGCAGCATAAGCAGCGGAACGATCTACTTTAGATGGATCTTTTCCTGAGAATGCGCCACCACCGTGACGAGCGGCACCACCGTAAGTATCTACGATAATTTTACGACCAGTTAAACCACAATCCCCCATCGGTCCACCAATAACAAAACGGCCAGTCGGATTAATGAAGAATTTTGTTTCTTTAGAAAGCCATTCACTTGGTAATACAGGTTTGATAATTTCTTCCATCACACCTTCATGTAAATCTTTTTGGCTAACTTCTTCAGAATGTTGAGTAGAAAGTACAACCGCATCCACACCAACAATTTTATTATCTTCATATTTTAACGTGACTTGGCTTTTCGCATCAGGGCGCAACCATGCTAATTTACCGCTTTTACGCACTTCAGCTTGTTTTTCCATTAAACGATGTGCATAAGTAATAGCTGCTGGCATTAATACATCTGTTTCATTGGTGGCATAACCAAACATAATACCTTGGTCTCCTGCGCCCTGATCTAATGGATTTTCACGATCAACGCCTTGATTAATATCTGCAGATTGTTTACCAATCGCATTAAGCACCGCACAAGAATGGCCATCAAAACCCATTTCAGAATGTTCATAACCAATATCACAAATCACTTTACGCGTTAAATTCTCAATATCGACCCATGCTGATGTTGTAATTTCACCACCAACCAATGCCATACCAGTTTTTACATAGGTCTCACAAGCTACTCGAGCTTTTGGATCTTGTTTTAGGATTTCATCAAGTACCGCATCAGAAATTTGATCGGCAATTTTATCTGGATGCCCTTCAGAGACAGATTCAGATGTAAATAAATAGCTAGACATATTTTCTCTCTTTTTCTTTTAAATTTGGATGTATTGACGTATAGACGGCTATAATACGTATTTTTGCTTAATAAGCAAGCGGTATTATGGGTTAATCGTAGCAGGAATAGCCAACCAATTACGCAGAATTTGTTCACCAAAATCAGACATATAAGATTCTGGATGAAACTGAACACTATAAATTGGTAACGATTTATGCTGAATCGCCATTACCACGCCCTCATCACAAAGTGCGGTAATTTCTAGGCAATCAGGAAAATCTTCTTCCTGTACGCCCCAAGAATGATATAGCCCGATATTAAATTCGCTTGGAAGGCTAAAAAATAATGGAGAATTTGACCGCACTTTTAATGTTCGTTTCTGCCCATGACGGACTTTCTGTAAGTTATACAATGTACCACCAAAAAATTCGCATAAGGTTTGATGCCCTAAACACACACCTAAAATAGATTTTTGCTGATAATATTTTTCCAACATGGAAAAAAGTTGTGGATAAGCGCGTGGCACATCAGGCCCCGGTGAAATCAATATATGACTATAGTTCTCCGCTGTATTTTCTTTCAAATCTTCCACGTTTAAAACATCATAAGGCACATTTAATTTTCGAATTAAATCCACCAAATTAAAAGTAAAAGAATCGTGATTATTAATGATGAGTAATTTCATAACCGCTCGGCATTCGTTATAATCGGGCAATTTTACGCAAAATGGCACAAAGCACAATGCAACATTTTATTGAACAGGCTAATCATTATGGCAAACAACGCACGCCATTTTTCTTTCTCATTGATTTTGAAAAAGAAAAGCCATTGATTTGTCCTCTCGAAAATTCTGCACAACAAGGCATTTATTTTGATATTTTAGGGAAAAAAAATAGCACAATTTTTCCACAACCTATCCCTCTTAATTTTACCAAACATCCAATGCCCTTCTCGCGTTATCAACAAGGTTTTGAACTTGTTCAAAGTGAATTGCAAAAAGGCAATTCTTATTTATTAAATCTCACCTACCCCACTGAAATTTCAGGAAATATTTCACTTGAACAGATTTTTCATCAAACAAATGCACCTTATAAATTGTGGTTAAAAGATCAATTTGTTTGCTTCTCACCAGAATGTTTTGTCAATATTCATGACAACAACATTTTTACTTATCCCATGAAAGGGACAATTAATGCATCTCTGCTCGATGCAGAAAATCAGTTGCTCACAAATGAAAAAGAACAACGCGAACATTACACGATTGTTGATTTGATGCGTAACGATTTATCCATGGTGGCACAAAACATTCAGATGAAAAAATTTCGTTATATCGATCGTATCAAAACACAAAAAGGTGAAATACTGCAAACCAGTTCTGAAATTTGCGGAAAATTGAATGAAAACTGGCAAAATCAAATTGGGGATATTTTAGCGACACTCTTGCCTGCCGGTTCCATTAGTGGCGCGCCAAAAGAAAAAACCACACAAATTCTTCAACAGGCAGAAAAACAAAAACGCGGTTATTACACAGGAATTTTTGGCATATTTGATGGTAAAACACTACAAAGTGCGGTGGCAATTCGATTTATTTCCCAAGTAGATGAAAAATTCTATTTTCATAGCGGAGGCGGAATTACCATTCATAGCAATGTGCAAGATGAATATGAAGAATTGTTAGAAAAAGTCTATTTACCGATTGAAGGTGCTCATTAATGTATCCTCTATTTGAAACCCTTTGTATTGAAAACGGGAAAATTCAAAATATCGATTTACACCAAGCGCGATATGAACGTAGTTTGCGTGAATATTATGGCGAAAGTGCGGTGAAAATTTTTAATCTTTTTTCACTCATTCAACTGCCTGCTTACTTACAAAATCGATTAGTTCGCTGCCGCATTGATTACAATGCCGAAACCACACAAATTCAATATTTTGAATACTATCGAAAAATTTACCGCACTTTTCAACCTATAATTTTTGACGATATCGAATATGGCTTGAAATATTCTGATCGCAGTTTAATTAATACATTATTTACTCAACGAGGCACTTGTGATGAAATTATTATTATCAAAAATGGAAAAGTGACAGATTGTTCCATTGGGAATTTAATCTTCCGCCAAGGAGAAAAATGGTACACACCAGACACCCCATTACTTAGAGGCACACAACGAGAAAAATTATTACAAGAGGGGAAAATTCAAGAAAGCACAATATTCCAAGAAGATATTGTCAATTTTGATGAAATTAAAATCATTAATGCAATGAATAGCTTATAAAAAATAAGCCGACTGATTCAGTCGGCTTATTTTTTATTTTTCAGAATTTTTCAATAATTCCGCATGAGCTTTTTTCTGACTTTTCATTTTCGCACTGATCTCTCGACGTTGCGTAGAAAGCTCTGCATTACGAATCGTATAATCATCAACACGACCTTCATAGTCATCACGCATACTTTCAATAATTCCACGCACCTCTTCTATGGTCATATCATCACGAATATATTGATTTAAGTTATCTAACAATAATACGCGTTTTTGATTGTCACGGATTTTACGATTATTGTCTTCCATGTCGCGCTTAATTTTGTTTTTCGAACGATACATACGCACGTATTCCAACACTTCTTGGAAAGATTGCTTGTTTACAGTTTCCATAATGACTCTCTTTTAGTAAGAAAATTGATGGCGGTAATGTAGCCTCTTTTTGGTAATTCGTCAAAAGCTGAAAGTAAATTTTGTGAGTCAGCTCAAAAAAATTTTTTATTTACCGAAAAACCGTTGATTCTCTGCTTTTGTAGTGATAAAACAGATCCAACTATCTACAAAAATAAGGAAACACAATGTCACAAGTCTTTAATTTTAGCGCTGGCCCAGCGATGATTTTTCCAGAAGTGCTACAAAAAGCACAAGGTGAACTGACAAACTGGCTCAATCAAGGTGTGTCCGTGATGGAAGTAAGCCATCGCGGTAAATATTTCATGGAACTTATTGCTCAAGCAGAAAAAGATCTACGTGAGGTTTACAATATTCCTGATAACTATCGCGTACTTTTCCTACAAGGTGGTGCTCGCGGTCAATTTGCAGCGATTCCGATGAACTTAATCGGTAAAAAAGGCAAAGCCCTTTATTTAAATAGTGGACATTGGTCAGCGACAGCGGCAAAAGAAGCAAGAAATTTTGCAGAAATTGATGAAATCACTATCGTAGAAAATGGCGAACAGACTCAAATTACCGATCTTGATTTTAGCCATATTGCTGATCAATATGACTACGTTCATTATTGCCCGAATGAAACTATTAGTGGTGTAGAGATTTTTGATGTACCAAATGTGGGCGATGCCATATTGGTCGCTGATATGTCTTCAAATATTCTTTCACGCCAAATCGATATCAGTAAATTTGGTGTAATTTATGCTGGTGCGCAAAAAAATCTTGGTCCTGCGGGCATTACATTAGTCATTATTCGTGATGATTTAATCGGCAATGCACGTAAAGAAACCCCATCTATTTGGAATTATGCTACTCAACGTGATGCAGACTCAATGATCAATACACCACCAACATTTGCTTGGTATTTATGTTCCCTCGTATTTAAACATCTTAAAGAGATGGGGGGCTTAGCAGTGATCGCAAAACGTAATACGCTAAAAGCACAAACCCTTTATGATTATATTGATTCGAGCAAACTTTACCGCAATGTGGTAGCAAAAGAAAACCGCTCAACAATGAATGTCACTTTCATCACTGGTAATGCTGAATTAGATGCAAAATTTGTCGCAGAATCTACTGCTGCGGGCTTACAAGCTTTGAAAGGCCACAAGGTTTTAGGTGGAATGCGAGCATCTATTTATAATGCTATGCCACAGGAAGGCGTTGAGGCACTCATTTCATTTATGAAAAAATTTGAAGCTGAAAATCTTCCTCAATAGTTAAAGAACATTTTCAATGGGCGTATTTACTACGCCCAAATTTACTTGAAAATTCATCCTAATCCACATCAATATTTTCAAATAACACTATGCAGTACATCAACATTGCCAATCGTGGCGTACAATCCTTATCCCCTTATCAAGCAGGCAAACCCATTGAAGAATTAGAACGAGAACTTGGTATTTCCAATATCGTTAAACTTGCCTCAAACGAAAACCCATTTGGTTTTCCAGAAAGTGCAAAAAAAGCAATTTTCGAACAATTAGATAAACTGACTCGTTATCCAGATGCGAATGGCTTTGAACTAAAACAAACTATCGCAAAAAAATTTGGCGTTCAACCAAATCAAATTACGCTCGGAAATGGCTCAAATGATTTATTAGAACTTTTTGCTCACACTTTCGCAACCGAAGGCGATGAAATCATTTATTCACAATATGCCTTTATCGTTTATCCTTTAGTAACTAAAGCGATTAATGCAATTTCGAAAGAAGTTCCAGCTAAAAATTGGGGGCACGATTTACAAGGATTTTTGACCGCACTTTCTGATAAAACAAAGCTCATTTACATTGCTAATCCCAATAATCCAACGGGTAATTTTTTAACGTCACAAGAAATTGAAGATTTTTTAGTAGAAGTTCCCCAAAATGTAATCGTGGTATTAGATGAAGCCTACACTGAATTTACCAGATCTGAAGAACGAGTAGACTCATTCCGTTTATTAAAAAAATATTCAAATTTAATTATTTCACGCTCTCTTTCTAAAGCCTATGGTTTAGCAGGTTTACGCATTGGTTATGCTGTATCTAATCCAGAAATCGCAGATTTATTAAATCGAGTTCGACAACCATTTAACTGTAATTCTTTGGCATTAACCGCTGCAGTTGCCGTAATGAATGACGATGAATTTGTTGAGAAAGTAGCTGAAAATAATCGAGTAGAAATGCGACGTTATGAAGAGTTCTGCCAACATCATCAATTAGAATATATTCCTTCCAAAGGAAATTTTATAACGATTGATTTCAAACAATCTGCAGCCCCAATTTATGATGCGTTATTACGCGAAGGCGTAATTGTTCGCCCTATTGCTGGTTATGGCATGCCGAATCATTTACGCATAAGTATTGGTTTACCTGAAGAAAATGATCGATTTTTTACCGCACTTTCTAAGGTATTAAAACTTGCCTAGACTATGTGTTCAATAAAAACAAATTTATTTGTATAAAAAACCCGCTATAAGCGGGTTTCATTTTTCTCATATCTTAAGCGTGTTTTGCTGCCACTTCTGCTAATAAAGTTTGTAATTCACCAGATTGATACATCTCTAAAATGATATCACAACCACCAATTAATTCCCCCTCTACCCATAATTGCGGGAAAGTTGGCCAGTTTGCATATGCTGGTAATTCAGCACGAATATCTGGATGTTGCAAAATATCCACATAACCAAAAGGTACTTTACAATTCATCAATGCTTCAGATGCACGAGCAGAAAAGCCACAAGATGGTAATTTTGGTGAACCTTTCATATAAATAAGAATTGGATTTTCACTAATTTGCTTTTTGATTTTGTCTAAGGTTTCCATAATGTTCCCTATAAATAAATGAGTACCTCATTCTATCACAAGTTAAAACTTGATTGAAATGCTTGGTTTTAGATTCATATAAAACAAAAGGCCTAAACCGAAGTTTAAGCCTTTTGCTGTATTTAATCTTTCGTTAAACGAATACTAAAATTATTTAGTACCGTTAACTGCGATTTCTACACGACGGTCTGGAGCAAGACATGCGATAAGCGCTTTACGACCTTTAACTTGGTCACAAGTTGCGCCAGTCACTGGGTTTGCTTTACCATAACCAGTTGCAGAGATTGCATCTGCAGAAACACCTTTAGACACGAAGTAGTTAGCTACAGTGTCAGCACGACGTTGAGAAAGTTTTAAGTTACCAGCGTCAGAACCGATACGGTCAGTGTAACCAGCAACAGCTACTTTAGCGTTGTTAACTTGTGCGATTTCACCGTAGATACCATCTAAAGCTGCTTGAGCTTGTGGTTTTAAGTTTGCTTTACCGAATGCGAAAGTCACATCAGAGTTTAAGTTGAAAGTTTTGCTTACAACTTCAGGTGCTGCTACAACTGGCGCTGCGCCTTGACCAAAACGGTAAGAAATACCCGCGTTGATAGAACCAATCCAAGGGTTGTAGTTGATTGCACTATTTGGTCTATCTTGTTCGCGGTATTTACCTACACGAGTTAACCATTGGTATTCTAAACGAACCGCTAACTCTGGTAATACTGCATATTCTGCACCCACTGCAAATAAGCCAGAGGTACGTAAGCTGTGACGACCTTCTTTGTGATCACGAACGCCATCTGGATCGTAGGATTTATAATCAGAACGAACTAAAGCAACACCTGCTTTACCATAAACATCTAAGCCATTTAACACTTCATAGCTACCTTTTAAGCTTAAGTGAGTACCGTGGTTAGTGTGTTTTACTGCTACTTTACCAGCATCTTTGAATTTAACACGACCGAAATCATCGTAACCTAATTCAACCGCTAAACCTAAGTTATCACGATTTAAGATTTGGTAACCACCAAATACTCCATAAGTGAAAGAATTACGATGATAACCAAAACCACCTTCACGAGCTATAGCACGAACGCCATCGTGGAAAGATGCTTGACCAGCTTTAACACCTGCATAGAAAGTGTTTTCTTGTGGAGCTGCTTGAGCTACTGAAGCAGCTGCTAAACCAGCAACTACTAATGCGATTGCAGTTTTTTTCATTTTGATGTCCTCTATTTAGTCATCGAATAGTAATAAAAAAGTGTCCTTGTTTATACTGAACTTTTAATTAAAGTTACATTCTAAACAGTCGCTTAACTAGGGTTTTGAATTTGCCCTACTTTTTACCTTTTGACAAATTCAATTCCTTTGTTTACGCCAAAGGAACGTTCAAAAGTGCGCCTATTATCCTATAAAAATTGAAAAGATCAAATTCTTTTGAACTTTTTGTTTATTTTTTTATCCAAAAATACTCTTTTCTTGACTAATTTACTCCATAAAAAGCTTCTTAAAAACGCTCAAAATCTAATTCGACATTGTTCGCACCTTAAGATATTATCGAGAACACCCAGCTATTTATATCTTTAAATGAGTTAAATGCTATGTTACCAAGCCTAAATCGCACTCCACAAATTGAACAAGATGTCCTTAACTATCTCCAAGCACTTAAAAAACAACATTTTGAAGGAGATATCGCTACAAATTATGCAGATAGATTAAGTCTTGCTACGGATAACAGCGTTTACCAACAGCTTCCACAGGCTATTCTTTTTCCAAAAACTGTTGCTGATATAGTGCGTATAACAAAATTGGCAAATTTACCTGAATATCAATCTATCAGCTTTACGCCTCGCGGTGGAGGCACTGGCACTAATGGTCAATCCATTAATAACAATATAATAGTGGATCTTTCTCGTCATATGACTGCCATCTTAGAACTCAATGTAAAAGAACGTTGGGTTAAAGTACAAGCAGGTGTCGTAAAAGATCAACTTAATCAATTTTTAAAACCACATGGTTTATTCTTTGCTCCAGAGTTATCCACCAGCAATCGAGCGACTTTAGGCGGAATGATTAACACAGATGCCTCGGGGCAAGGTTCATTACAATACGGTAAAACATCTAACCACGTTTTGGCATTGCGTGCCGTATTAATGAACGGTGAAATTTTAGATACAAGTGCGGTCAATTCTGTTGATGTTTTAGAAAACATTGATGCGCTTGAATTAAGTGAGAGTAGCAAAAGACTCCATCAAACAATCGCACAACACTGTAAAGAAAAAAGAGCGGTAATCATTAAAGATCTGCCACAACTTAACCGTTTTCTAACAGGTTACGATCTGAAAAATGTATTCAATGAAGATGAAAGTGAATTTAATCTCACTAGAATTCTCACTGGTTCTGAAGGTTCTCTCGCATTTATTTGCGAAGCCAAACTCAATCTTCTGCCTATTCCGCAGTATCGCACGCTCATCAATATTAAATATCGTTCTTTTGATGCAGCATTACGCAATGCGCCCTTTATGGTAAAAGCCAATGCACTTTCTGTGGAAACCGTTGATTCCAAAGTTTTAAACCTCGCCAAACAAGATATTATTTGGCACTCGGTGAATGAACTTCTTACAGAAGATGAAAAAGATCCAATTCTTGGTTTAAATATTGTGGAATTTGCTGGTAATAATAGAGAAAAAATAGACCGCCAAGTTACCGCACTTTATCGCTTACTTGATGAAAAAATCGAACACAACCAAGATCACATTATTGGCTATCAAGTTTGTTCTGATTTACATTCTATTGAACGTATTTATGCAATGCGAAAAAAAGCCGTGGGCTTACTTGGTAATGCAAAAGGTGCAGCCAAACCAATTCCTTTTGTAGAAGATACTTGTGTCCCTCCAGAAAATCTTGCGGATTACATTAGTGAATTTCGTGCTTTATTAGACCAACACAATTTACAATATGGCATGTTTGGTCACGTCGATGCGGGCGTGTTGCACGTTCGCCCTGCGCTTGATTTATGCGATAAAGAACAAGTGAAATTATTTAAACAAATTTCAGATGAAGTGGCAGAACTTACGATTAAATATGGTGGATTACTCTGGGGAGAGCATGGAAAAGGCGTGCGTTCCCATTACGGCGAAAAATTCTTTACGCCAGAACTCTGGCAGGAACTTAGTTATATCAAAACCTTGTTTGATCCGAACAATCGCTTAAATCCTGGTAAAATCTGTACGCCTTTGGATTCCAAAGAGGAACTTTATTCTATTCTTTCGCCGATGCGAGCTGATAACGATCGGCAAATTCCTATCACAATACGCGATGAATTTAAAGGTGCAATGAACTGCAATGGAAACGGTTTATGTTTCAATTTTGATGAACACAGCATTATGTGCCCATCGATGAAAGTCAGTAAAAACCGTGTATTTTCGCCGAAAGGTCGCGCAGCCATGGTTCGAGAATGGCTTAGATTAATGGCGAATGAAAATGTTTCGCCCGAACAATTAGACTTCCGTAAAACAGAAATAAAACTAACCGCACTTGTGAAAAGACTAAGCAATACAGTTCAAAAATGGCGAGGCGATTATGATTTTTCTCACGAAGTGAAAGCTGCGATGGATACTTGCCTTGCTTGTAAAGCCTGTGCAAGCCAATGCCCGATTAAAATTGATGTACCAAGTTTCCGCGCGAAATTCTTTCATTTTTATCACAGCCGCTACTTACGGCCCGCAAAAGATCACATTGTGGCAAATTTAGAAATCGCAGCGCCTTATATGGCAAAACAGGCAAAATTCTTTAATTATTTTACCAAGCTAAAAGTCACGCAAACATTAGTGGAAAAAACGCTAGGCATGACCGATTTGCCCTTGCTTTCAGAACCTAATTTGCAACAACAGCTGGTGGAAATTCATTATCAAGGCAAATCCTTGGAAGAATTGGAAGACCTAAGTGCGGTAGAAAAAAACGATATTTTATTTATTGTGCAAGATCCTTATACCTCTTACTATGATGCAAAAGTGGTACGCGATTTTGTTATGCTTACACAAAAATTAGGCTTTAAACCAATTCTGTTGCCATTTAAACCAAACGGCAAAGCAATGCACATTAAAGGCTTCTTAAAACGCTTTAGCAAAACAGCACAAAACCAAGCAGAGTTTTTAAATCGAATGGCAAAATTAGGCATTCCACTTGTAGGCGTTGATCCAGCCATCGTGCTGTCTTATCGAGATGAATACAAAGAGGCACTACAAGAAAAACGTGGCGACTTTCACGTTCTCACCGCACACGAATGGTTAAAACAAAGATTACAAAATGCGACGTTACAAGATAAACTGAAAAACATCGCCAAAACTGACCGCACTTCCAATTGGTATTTATTCCCGCATTGTACGGAATCTACCTTTATGCCAAACAGTCTAAAAGAATGGCAAGAAATTTTTGGAAGATTTGGGCAACAACTGAATGTAGAAAAAGTAGGATGTTGCGGTATGGCTGGTGTATTTGGACATGAAGTGCAAAATCAAAAAATGAGCCGAGAAATCTACGATGTATCGTGGCATAAAAAACTGCATGGAAAAGATCCGCACTTTTGTTTAGCTACTGGTTATTCTTGCCGCAGTCAGGTAAAACGTTATGAACATGTGGTGCTAAAACACCCTGTGCAGGCCTTACTTGAGATATTTAAATAAAGAATGATAACTTGCCTTCCCCTGCTTGCGGGGGAAGGTGCCCGAAGGGCGGAAGGGGGATATAGGGATATAAGGATATGCGAAATAAAAATAAACGATTAGCCCAATATGCTACAGAATTAAGACATAATATGACAGATGCAGAGTATGCACTATGGTACCATTTGAGAAATAAACTCTTTTGTGGTATCCGTTTTAATAGACAGGTTATTATTGGTCATTACATTGTGGATTTTTGCAGTAGAAAATTAAAACTTGTTATTGAATTAGATGGCATTCAGCACGTAGAACAAGAACAATATGATTTAGAAAGAACAAAATTCTTAACAGCACAAGGCTATAAAGTTATTCGGTTTTGGAATGATGAAGTACTAAAAAACATAGATAATGTACTTGAGGCAATTTATGTTGAAATTGAGCATTTATCCCCCCTCAGCCTTCGGCGGCTCCCCCCATAAATGGGTGGAGCCAAGATTAGAAGTTATAAAATAAATAATGATAACTTACCTTCCCCTGCTTGCGGGGGAAGATGCCCGAAGGGCGGAAGGGGGATATAGAGATATGCGAAATAAAATTTTGGAATGATGAAATATTAAAAAAATAGATAATGTACCTAAAACAATTTATGTTGAAATTGAACATTTATCCCCTCTCAGCCTTCGGCAGCTCCCCATAAATAGGTGGAGCCAAGATAATTGATAATATGGAATAGATTAAATGCTCTGGAAAAAAACTTTTACCCTTGAAAACTTAAATCAACTTTGTGCTAACAGTGCAGTTAGCCATCTTGGCATTGAAATTTCTGCGTTTGGCGAGGATTGGATTGAAGCGACAATGCCAGTGGATCATCGTACTATGCAGCCGTTTTGCTTATTACATGGCGGGGTTTCGGTTGCTTTAGCTGAAACAATTGGTTCCCTTGCGGGTTCGCTTTGTTTAGAAGAAGGCAAAACTGCGGTGGGATTGGATATTAATGCCAATCATCTTCGCCCAGTTCGTTCAGGTAAAGTGACCGCGAGAGCCACGCCAATTAATTTGGGCAGAAATATCCAGGTTTGGCAAATTGACATCCGCACAGAAGAGAATAAACTTTGTTGTGTTTCTAGATTAACCCTTTCCGTAATCAATTTATGACAAAACCAGTAAAAATCGGCGTATTACTTGCCAATCTAGGTACGCCAGATAGTCCGACACCGAAGTCAATTAGCCGTTATTTATGGCAATTTTTAACGGATCCTCGCGTGGTAGATTTACCACGTTGCAAATGGTATCCACTGCTAAAAGCCATTATTTTGCCATTGCGTTCAAAACGTATCGCTAAAAATTATCAAGCGATTTGGACAGAACAAGGCTCGCCTTTACTTGCCATTTCA
Organism: Haemophilus haemolyticus; assembly: GCF_003490595.1. Taxonomy (GTDB): domain Bacteria; phylum Pseudomonadota; class Gammaproteobacteria; order Enterobacterales; family Pasteurellaceae; genus Haemophilus; species Haemophilus haemolyticus_L. Next base: position 154,895 of record NZ_QQGY01000003.1, on the reverse strand, counting down.
CAACAACAAAAAGACGCATTACAAGCCTATTTAGATAAACAAAATATCGATACTCAAGTAGAAATTGCCATGACGTACGGCAATCCCTCAATGCAAAGTGCGGTGAAAAACTTGCTTAAAAATCAAGTTGAGCGAATTATTGTTTTGCCTCTTTATCCTCAATACTCTAGCTCAACCACGGGCGCAGTATTTGATGCTTTCGCTAACGCCCTTAAAGAAGAACGAGGATTAGTGCCTTTTGATTTCATCCATTCTTATCATATTGATGAAAATTACATTAACGCCTTAGCCAATTCCATAAAAGCGCGGTTAAACTCTGATGAGTTTTTACTATTTTCTTATCACGGTATTCCTCTGCGTTATGAAAAAATGGGCGATTATTATCGTGAACATTGTAAACAAACAACTATTGCAGTTGTTAATAAACTGGGCTTAACAGAAAACCAATGGGGAATGACGTTTCAATCTCGCTTTGGGCGTGAAGAATGGCTACAGCCTTACACCGATAAATTTTTAGAATCTGCTGCAACACAGAACATTCAAAAAATTGCCGTTGTTTGCCCTGGTTTTTCCGTTGATTGTTTAGAAACCATTGAAGAAATTGACAAAGAAAATCGAGAAAATTTCCTAAATAATGGCGGACAATCTTATCAATATATTCCCGCACTTAATGTAGAGCATACACATATTGAAATGATGGGAAAATTGATCCTAGAAAAACTTGCTTAATAACAGAAATGGTAAAACGTTTCTAAAATCTTCCGCACTTTGCTAAAATCAGCCATTATTTTTTCACAAGGATAAAACATGGCTGATTTTCCTTTTATCGTTGACATCAACAAACAAAATCTTACTGAAATACTGCAACAATCCTTAGAAAAACCACTTGTCATCAATTTTTACGCGCCAACACATAAAGAATCGGCGGATTTTTTGGTGCTACTTGAGCAAGTTGCAGAACAATATCAAGGACAATTTATTCTTGGAAAAGTAAATTGTGAAAAAGAGCAAATGATTGCCGCACAATTCCGCATCCAAGCATTGCCAACCACCTATTTGTTTAAAGAAGCACAGGCATTAGATGCATTTCCAGACGCACTTGATAAAGCGTCATTAATCCAACGATTAAGTATTATTTTACCGAAAGAAGAAGATTTAAAATTCCAGCAAGCGTTAGATTTCTTGCAAGTAGAAAATTATGAGGCAGCATTGCCATTATTGAAAGATGCATGGGAACTTTCTGATAAGAAAAATAGTGATGTCGCCCTACTCTACGCTGAAACCTATATTGCAATGAAAAAAACAGAGCCAGCACAGGAAATTCTAAAACAAATTCCATTGCAAGATCGTGATAGTCGTTGGCACGGATTACAAGCACAAATTGAGCTACAGATTCAAGCTGCCGATACACCTGAAATCCAACAATTACAGGCTGATTATGCTAAAAACCCAACACCTGAAATCGCTATAAAACTTGCCATACAACTTCATCAAGCTGAACGAAATGAAGAAGCACTGACACTACTTTTCGGTATTTTAAAAACCGACTTAGGCGCGCAGAATGGTGAAGTGAAACAACAATTTTTATCCATTTTAAGTGCAATGGGCAATGCTGATCCGTTAACAAATAAGTTTCGCCGATTGCTTTATTCACTGCTCTATTAATCGAAAGGTTTATAATTGATAAGGTGTATGGAATAATTCCATGCATTGCAATCATTAGAATAGGCTTGAATTTAATTAATTCTCTCTTTACGAAAAACAAGGATTCTTTATGTCAGATATCAAACACGCAAAACTTTTAATTTTAGGCTCAGGCCCTGCTGGTTATACAGCAGCCATTTATGCGGCACGTGCAAACTTAAAACCTGTATTAGTGACTGGTTTGCAACAAGGTGGCCAGCTTACCACCACAGATGAAATCGAAAACTGGCCGGGTGATTTTGAGATGACTACTGGTTCAGGTTTAATGCAACGTATGTTGCAACATGCAGAAAAATTTGAGACAGAAATCGTCTTCGATCATATCAATCGCGTCGATTTATCCTCTCACCCATTCAAACTTTTTGGCGATGTACAAAATTTCACTTGTGATGCGTTAATTATCGCAACGGGTGCCTCTGCACGCTATATTGGCTTACCTTCAGAAGAAAACTACAAAGGCCGTGGTGTTTCGGCTTGCGCAACCTGTGATGGTTTCTTTTATCGTAATAAACCTGTTGGTGTGATTGGTGGTGGAAATACTGCGGTAGAAGAAGCACTTTACTTAGCCAATATCGCAAGTACAGTGCATTTAATTCACCGTCGCGATAGCTTCCGTGCGGAAAAAATTCTTATCGACCGTTTATACAAAAAAGTAGAAGAAGGAAAAATCGTTCTTCATACTGACCGCACTTTAGATGAAGTGTTGGGTGACAACATGGGCGTAACTGGATTACGTTTAGCCGACACTAAAACAGGGGAGAAAGAAGAACTCAAATTAGATGGCTTATTCGTAGCGATTGGTCACTCGCCAAATACGGAAATTTTCCAAGGGCAACTAGAATTGAATAATGGCTATATCGTTGTAAAATCTGGTCTTGAAGGAAATGCAACAGCCACCTCTGTAGAAGGCGTATTCGCAGCAGGCGATGTAATGGATCACAATTATCGACAAGCCATTACCTCCGCGGGGACTGGTTGTATGGCAGCATTAGATGCAGAACGCTATTTAGATGCTCAAGAAGCATAAATTCTCTAACTCATTCCCCTCTTTTTAAAAGAGGGGAACTTTTTCTATATCACGATAAAACTATGAACAAACTTCGCCAAAAATATTTACAAAAATGGCTTCGCGCACAACAAGAACCCATCAAAAAATTAATGCGCGCAAACATTGTCCTGGCTACGCTTTCTGCACTCATTTTAGTCGCGCAAACTTATTTTCTTGCGACGTTGCTTGATAAACTGATTATGCAAAATGTGCCTCGTGATGAACTCATTCCTTATTTTCTCGGGCTAATTATCGGCTTCGGGATGCGTGCAATTATTTTATGGGCACGCGAAAAAATAGGTTTCCAAAGCGGACAATTATTACGCAATCATATTCGTCAAAAGATTCTGGATAAAATCCATCTTGTCGGCCCTGCGACAATCAATCAAAAACCAGCTGGAAGTTGGGCAAGCATTATGTTGGAACAGGTTGAAAACTTACATAATTTCTATGCTCGTTTTCTGCCTCAACAAAGTCTTTCAGCCATTGTTCCAGTCGTTATTTTAATTGCTGTATTTCCGTTGAACTGGGCTGCTGGCTTAATCTTAATGATTACCGCACCACTTGTTCCTCTGTTTATGATTATTGTCGGTATTGCTGCGGCTGACAACAGCCAAAAAAATATGGATACCCTTTCTCGCCTCAGCGCCCAATTTTTAGATCGCTTACGTGGCTTGGAAACCTTGCGTCTTTTTAACCGCACTTCTGAACAAACTGAACATATTGAAAACGCCACTGAAGATTTCCGAGAAACCACAATGGATGTGCTAAAACTCGCTTTTCTCTCTTCTGCCGTATTGGAATTTTTTACCTCTATTTCCATTGCACTGATGGCGGTCTATTTTGGTTTTAGCTACTTGGGCCAAATTGAATTTGGCACCTATAATGCACCGCTTACACTTTTCACAGGTTTCTTTTGTTTAATTCTTGCACCTGAATTTTATCAACCCTTACGCGATCTTGGCGCTTATTACCACGACCGCGCAGCGGGCATTGGTGCAGCAGATGCCATTGTTAATTTTTTAGAATCCGATTATTTAACCGTTCATCAAAACGAAAAAACAATTTCTTTAGAAAGTGCGGTTGAAATTTCTGCCGAAAATTTAGTGGTGCTTTCGACACAAGGATCAGCATTAACTAAGCCGTTAAACTTCCAGATTCCAGCGAATCATAATGTTGCGCTTGTAGGACAAAGTGGTGCAGGGAAAACCTCATTAATGAATGTAATTTTGGGCTTTTTGCCTTATGAGGGCTCTCTCAAAATTAATGGTCAAGAACTTCGCGAAAGCAATCTAGCTGATTGGCGCAAACATATTGCCTGGGTAGGACAAAATCCATTGTTATTACAAGGTACAATTGAAGAAAACTTACTCCTTGGCGATATTCAAGCTAACGATGAAGAAATTAATCAAGCGTTAATACGCTCTCAAGCGAAAGAATTTACCGATAAACTTGGACTTCATCACGAAATCAAAGATGGTGGATTAGGCGTTTCGGTGGGACAAGCGCAACGCCTTGCTATTGCTCGTGCACTATTACGCAAAGGCGATTTACTTTTGCTCGATGAGCCAACCGCAAGCTTAGATGCGCAATCAGAAAATCTTGTTTTACAAGCATTGAATGAAGCAAGCCAGCATCAAACTACGCTGATGATTACCCACCGAATTGAAGATTTGAAACAATGTGATCAAATTTTTGTGATGCAACGAGGAGAAATAGTACAGCAAGGTAAATTTGCTGAATTACAACATGAAGGTTTCTTTGCTGAACTACTCGCTCAACGACAACAGGATATCCAATAATGGGCACATTACTTCCGTTTATACGTTTATTTAAATTCGCCAAGTTCCCTCTCATTTTAGGCTTGGTGCTGATGATTTTAGGTTTAGGCTCCAGCATGGGCTTGCTTACCGTTTCAGGCTGGTTTTTAGCCGCCACAGCCATTGCAGGACTAGGCACGCTATTTAACTTTTTCTACCCTTCAGCCAGTGTGCGAGGTTTAGCTATCGGACGAACCGTCATGCGCTATTTTGAAAAAATAGTGACGCATGATGCAACATTCCGCATTTTGTCCAAATTACGCGTACAAGTTTTTGAAAAAATTATTCCTTTAAGCCCAGCGGTATTAAATCGTTATCGCAACAGCGATTTGTTAAATCGTTTAGTGTCCGATGTTGATACACTTGATAGCCTCTATTTACGTTTACTTGCACCATTCTTCACTGCTGCATTTGTAATCATTGCCATGACGATTGGACTTAGCTTTATCAATATTCCACTCGCACTTGGTTTAGGCTTATTTTTGTTGATTTTATTAATAATTATCCCAACCATTTTTTATCGCTTAGGACAGCAATTTGGCGAACGCTTAATCCAAGCACGCGCGACCTATCGAACCCAGTTTTTAGAATTTATCCAAGCACAAGCCGAGCTTTTATTATTTAATGCAGAAGATAAATTAAAAGAGAAAATGTCAGCCACAGAAAAAACATGGCAGGAAGATCAAGCCAAAGAAGCAAAATTAAGTGGATTTTCTACCGCACTTGTTCTGTTTCTTAATGGTTTGTTGATTTCTGGAATGCTATGGTTTGCAAGTAACGCCGATTTTGGCACAGATGAATATCGCACGGCTTATATTGCACTTTTCACTTTTGCTGCACTTGCCGCCTTTGAGATCATCATGCCATTGGGTGCGGCATTTTTACATATAGGTCAAGTTATTGCGGCAGCAGAACGTGTGACCGAAATCATTGAGCAAAAACCGCTTGTTGAGTTTAATGGCAACGAGGAATTTGAAACAAAAGTGCGGTTAATTTCTGCGAAGGATTTAAGTTTTTCCTATCCAGGGCAAGAAACGCTTGTATTAAAAAATCTTACATTAGATTTAGAACAAGGCCAAAGAATTGCTATTTTAGGCAAAACTGGAAGTGGAAAATCTTCACTTCTTCAACTTTTAGTACGCAATTATGATGCGAATCAAGGTGAGCTTTTATTGGCAGAAAAACCCATTTCCGCCTATTCAGAAGAAACATTACGCCGCCAAATTTGTTTTTTAACTCAACGTGTTCACGTATTCAGCGATACACTTCGTCAAAATTTACAATTTGCAAGTGCGGATAAAATTTCCGATGAAAAAATGATTGAAGTGCTACATCAAGTTGGCTTAAGCAAATTACTTGAGCAAGAAGATAGTTTAAATCTTTGGCTGGGAGATGGCGGTCGTCCGCTTTCTGGCGGAGAACAACGCCGTTTAGGTTTAGCACGTATTTTACTCAATAATGCGCCAATTTTATTATTAGATGAACCAACAGAAGGCTTAGATCGCGAAACTGAACGTCAGATTTTACGTTTAATTCTGCAACATGCCGAAAATAAAACCCTAATTATGGTCACTCACCGTCTCAGTTCAATTGAACAATTCAATAAAATTTGTGTAATTGATAACGGAAGATTAATCGAAGAAGGTGATTACAATAGCTTAATCACAAAAGAAAATGGTTTCTTTAAAAGATTGATTGAGCGGGTATAAGAAAAGGAAGTTGGGCGGAAACCTTCCCAGCTTCTTCTCGGCACACAGTAATTCCGACTTTGGCTGCTTCCTTCCGGACCTGACCGAGTAAACCAGACACCGTTGCGAGAGACCGAGAAGGTTTCCATTGATATCGCAATGCGATTGCGCGCTATTATGCAGAAATTACCGCCGCATTGCAAAGATTAATTAAAAAGTGCGGTGAATTTGGCGAGAATTTAAGCCACATTTTTAGGATTTTTATGAAATGAACTATCTCCAATACTACCCGACCGATGTGATCAATGGCGAAGGTACAAGATGCACACTTTTCGTCAGTGGATGTACGCATGCTTGCAAAGGTTGCTATAACCAAAAAAGTTGGTCATTTTCAGCGGGTGTACTATTTGATGAAGCAATGGAACAACAAATCATCAATGATTTAAAAGACACACGCATTAAACGCCAAGGGTTGACGCTTTCAGGTGGCGATCCACTTCATCCCCTTAACGTAGAAACATTATTGCCCTTTGTGCAACGTGTAAAACGAGAATGTCCCGATAAAGACATCTGGGTTTGGACGGGTTATAAACTAGATGAATTAGATGAACAACAACGTGCTATTTTGCCTTATATTGATGTGTTAATTGATGGGAAGTTTATTCAAGAACAGGCAGACCCAAGTTTAGTTTGGCGAGGTTCAGCAAATCAAATTATTCATCGATTTAAGTTATAAAAGTGCGGCTAAAAATTCATTTAAAATTTCAACCGCACTTTTCAATAAAATCAAATTATTCTTCTAAAACAACTTTACCGATATAGCCTAAATTACGATGGCGTTGTGCGTAATCGATACCATACCCCACCACAAATTCATCAGGAATTTCAAAACCAACCCATTCAACAGGCACTTCCACTTCGCGGCGAGAAGGTTTATCAAGCAAAGTACAAATTGCAAGGCTCGCAGGCTCACGCAAATTCAAAATATCACGCACTTTTTCCAATGTATAGCCCGTATCAATAATATCTTCCACAATTAAAACGTGCTTACCTTTTATATCACCGTCTAAATCTTTGGTAATACGAACGTCGTGATTAGTGGTCATACCTGTGCCATAACTTGAAGTTGTCATAAATTCAATTTCCACAGGTAAATTTATCTGACGAACGATATCCGCCATAAACATAAAGGAACCACGTAAAAGCCCCACAACAACAAGGCTATCGATCTGTTTTTCTTGATAAAATTTTGTGATTTGAGCACCTAATTCAGCAATACGAGCATGAACATCGTTCTCTGAAATTAAAACGTCAACGTGGTGTTTTTTCATTGTGTTTCCTTATGAAATGACAGGGGATAAAATCGTTTGCTATTTTACAAAAAAAAGGCTGAAGTTTAAACCTTCAGCCTTTTTGAACCCTAACGAATTTACTTTCTACTCTACCTGTTGGAGCAACCTGCAATCGCTTAACAGATGTGCGTATAGTAGCAGACATTTAGTTATTGTCAATAAGAATAATTCTCAATTTTAAAAATATTTTTTAATTTCCTGAAATTTTCATCTTATCTAACAAAATAGAACCAGTTTGGATGTTAGAACGATGCTCTATATCATCCGCTACAGCAACCATATTCTTCAACATATCTTGTAATTGCCCTGCAATGGTAATTTCGGCGACTGGATATTGAACTTGACCATTTTCCACCCAAAAACCTGATGCACCACGCGAATAATCGCCCGTAACAATATTGACACCTTGTCCCATGACATCCGTTACTAACAATCCAGTTCCCATTTGATGTAAAAGCGCGGTCAATCCACCAGCCAAATTTGGCTTAACAAGCCAGTTGTGAATGCCTCCAGCGTGCCCTGTACTTGGCATACCGAGTTTTTTACCACTGTAACTTGTCACTAAATAAGTTTGTAATATTCCACCTTCAACAATTTCACGATCTTGCGTACGAACACCTTCACTATCAAAAGGCGTTGAAGCCAAACGACGTAATAAATGTGGTCTCTCACTGATATTGAACCAATCAGGTAAGACCTGTTTACCCAAATGTTCGAGCAAGAAACTCGATTTTCTATATAAACTGCCACCACTTATTGCAGCAGCAAAGTGAGAAATAAGACCAGTTGCAACATCATTTAAAAAAATGACAGGCACTTCTCGTGTACTCAATTTTTGAGGATTTAAACGAGAAACGACTTTCTTTGCACAATTTTCACCAACCCAAATTGGCGATTGGAGTTTATCGAATTCACGAGAGATCGTATATTCGTAATCATTTTCTAAGGCATCTTCTACGCCACTAATAACCGAACAAGATAAGGAATAACGGCTTGATAAATAACTTTGCAACATGCCATGGCTATTTCCATACACTTTCACGCCTGTATGAGAATTAAAACTTGCACCATTACTATTTATAATACGCTCGTCCGCCTCTAAAGCCGCCTTTTCAGCCTGAAGTGCAAGTTCTGTTGCTTTATCAACATTCACATCAGCAGCATGATAAAGCTCTAAATCAGGTGCCTCAAAAGCCATTAAATCCTTATCCGCAAGGCCTGTGCAATCATCGGGTGAAGTATATTTTGCAATAGCAAGTGCGGCTTCTACTGCGTTTCGAATAGCGCCTTCACTTAAATCTGATGTTGATGCATTGCCTTTTTGTTGTCCCATATAAACGGAAATCCCCAATGCACCATCATTAGTAAATTCAACATTTTCAATTTCTTGCAAACGTGTGGATACTGACAATCCGCTCACTTTAGTGACCGCGACTTCTGCACTCGCGCCTGATTTTGTTGCTAATTCAACAGCAAAGCTAACTGCTTGACGTAATTCTTGTTCTTGAGCTTTCAAAAGTGCGGTTTGATTTTCGGCTATTTTCATTATTTTTTCCCGTTAAAAATTTGTCACATTTTATATTATTTTGAAACTTTGTGCTAAAATACGCGCCAAATTTTAGTTGAGAGAAATTATGGCGAAACGTAAGAAAAAAGAAGCTTTCGATTGGGAAGATGAAGACCAAGAAGAAATTATTTGGGTAAGTAAAAGCGAAATCAAACGCGATGCTGAAGACTTAAAACAACTTGGTGAAAAGATTGTAAATTTAACCAAAGCTAATCTTGCTAAAATCCCACTTGATGAATCCTTACTTGATGCCATTGAGCTTGCACAGCGTTTACAAAAAGAAGCTCGTCGCCGTCAATTACAGTATATCGGAAAATTATTTCGAGGCATTGATGTTGAGCCCATTCGTGAAGCATTAGATAAAATCGAAAATAAACATAACCAACAGCAGGCCATGCTGCACAAAATCGAAAAAGTGCGGGATGAATTAGTAGAAAAAGGTGACGTGGCTCTAACCGATTTATTAAATGATTATCCCGATGTAGATCGTCAACAACTACGTAATCTTATTCGTTCAGCACAAAAAGAACGTGAGCAGAATAAACCATCGAAAGCCTATCGAGAAATTTATCAAATGCTCAAAGCATTGATGTTAGAAGATTAAAAAATATCAAATTTTTATCCGCACTTCTCGAGTAACAAATTTAAAAATATGAATATTCGTTGGAATGTAATTTTAGGTCTTATCGCTCTCGGTTCACTGGGATGGTTTTATTCTTTAAATAGCGATAAACCTGATTTGTCAAACTTAGTAAAAAAACCAGATAGTCCAGATTATATTGGAAATAAAATGGAAACTACGGTGTTTTCCCCTGAAGGTAAGAAACAATATCTCTCGACCGCAGACAAAGTGAAACATTATACAGTTGATGGCCATACTGAGTTTGAAATGCCTTTGGTGTACTTATTCGATGTCTCTACATCTAATAATGCTGAAAAATCAAATAATTCAGCAAAATTATTAGAATCACAAAGTTGGAAACTTAGCGCAAAAAAAGCCAAATTGACGAAAGATGAAATGCTTTATTTAGAGGGTGATGTCGTTGCTGAAAGTTTAGAACCAACTTCTCGGTTACAGCGAATCGAAACACAAGTTGCAGAGGTTAACTTAAAAACTCAAGATATTTCATCAGATACAATGGTGAAAATAAACGGACAAAATTTTAACTCAACAGGCTTAAAAATGATTGGCAATCTACGCCAACAAATTGCAACATTAAAAGAACAGGTAAAAACATATTATGAAATTAACAAACAATAAAATTATTTTACTCGCTGCATTAATCATGACCTCTTTCTCTGCTTTAGCTTTGAAAGATGATACCAATCAACCGATCAACATTGTTTCTGATAATCAATCATTAGATATGGAAAAAAGTGTTGTCACTTTTACTGATAACGTTTCAATTACTCAGGGTTCAATTTTAATCAAGGCAAATAAAGTTGTCATTACACGCCCACCTGAAAATTCAGGTAAAAAAGAAACCGTAGAAGCATTTGGTACTCCAGTAACATTCCATCAACAGCTAGATAATGGTAAGCCAGTGGATGGGAAAGCAAACAAAGTTCACTATGATCTTGGTACTGAATTTTTGACATTAACTGACAATGCTGAATTAAAGCAACTTGATAGTAAGATTAATGGACAACTAATTACCTACGATGTGAAAAAACAGCAACTTAAAGCTAATGGCAATGGAAAATCACGTGTAACCACAGTCCTTATTCCATCTCAATTACAACAAGCTAAAGGGAAGTAATTTATGTCAATTCTGACTGCTGAAAATTTAGCTAAGAGCTATAAAAGCCGTAAAGTTGTTTCAGATGTAAGTTTAACTGTAAACTCTAATGAAATTGTTGGTTTGCTCGGACCAAACGGAGCGGGGAAAACAACAACCTTCTACATGGTTGTCGGGTTAGTTCGCCAAGATCAAGGTAAAATTATTATTGACGGAGAAGACATTAGTTTACTCCCAATGCATAATCGTGCGCAACGTGGAATCGGTTATTTACCACAAGAAGCCTCTATTTTTCGCCGTTTGACTGTATATGAAAATCTAATGGCTGTATTAGAAATCCGCAAAGATTTAACCTCTCAACAACGTCGAGAAAAAGCTGATGAGTTGATTGAGGAATTTAATATTGGCCATATTCGGGATAATTTAGGTCAGTCATTATCTGGCGGTGAACGTCGTCGAGTTGAAATCGCACGAGCATTAGCTGCAAACCCTAAGTTTATTCTATTAGATGAGCCTTTTGCTGGTGTAGATCCTATTTCTGTGAGCGATATTAAGAAAATTATTACTGATTTGCGCAATCGTGGATTAGGCGTATTAATTACTGACCATAATGTTCGTGAAACCCTTGATGTTTGCGAACGCGCTTATATTGTAGGTGAAGGCAAAATTATCGCAACAGGCACACCAGAACAAGTTATGAACGATGAACACGTTAAACGCGTTTATTTGGGCGAACAATTCAAATTATAAAAATGAAAATAACTGAACTATTAAGCCCTGAGAATATTCGTCAGGGCGTTAGTTTTTCTAGCAAAAAACGATTATTTGAATCTATCGCACATTTTGTAGAAGAAAAACTTCACTGTGATAAAGGTGAGCAAGCGTGCTTTGAATCCCTTTTTGAGCGCGAAAAGCTAGGTAACTCAGGACTAGGCAATGGCATAGCAATGCCTAAGGCGAAAATGCCTCTTGAAGTATGTGACAAAGCAATTGCCATGTTTATGCAATTGGATAACCCAATTAATTATGATTCGCTTGATGGTAAACCTGTAGATTTAATTTTTGCCATACTTATTCCAGAGAAGCAGTGCGAAACATACACCCCTATATTGGCATCATTAATCGAAAAGCTTACCGATAAAAATATGTTAAAACAATTACGTTCCGCCAAAAGTGCGGATGAAATTTGGCAAGTTTTTGAGATTTCAGATAGGGAAGAAACTTCGCCTGAAGAAACCCAAGAATAATTTAAAGGGGAAATTATGGAAATTATCATTATTAGTGGACGTTCTGGCGCAGGAAAATCCGTAGCCTTACGAGCATTAGAAGATGCCGGATATTATTGTGTTGATAATATTCCTCTAGATTTACTTCCTCAGTTGACTGATATTCTATCTCAATCCCAATCTTCGGTCGCAATCAGCCTTGATATTCGTAATATTCCTAATTCAGCCAATACTCTCGAACAAACTCTAAATACCTTACAAAAATATCATCAATTAAAGATTATTTTCCTTGAAACAGATCGTGGCACATTGATTCGTCGTTATAGCGATTCACGCCGTCTGCACCCACTTTCCTTGAAAGATCTATCTCTTGAAGCCGCAATTGATGAAGAATATCGCTACCTTGAGCCATTAATTCAACACGCAAACTTTATTATTGATACCACCCATCTTTCTACTCATACCCTTGCGGAACGCCTACGCGAATTTTTACGAGGAAATAGTGATAAAGAACTAAAAATCGTTGTTGAATCTTTTGGCTTTAAATATGGGATTCCTTTAGACGCTGATTATGTTTTCGATGTGCGTTTCTTGCCTAACCCGCATTGGGATCCAACGTTACGCCCAATGACAGGATTAGATGCGCCAGTAGCAGAATTTCTAAATAGTCACACGCAAGTAAATGAATTTATCTACCTCACTCGTAACTATATTGATACTTGGTTGCCAATGTTAGAAAAAAACAATCGTAGCTATTTAACCATTGCCATTGGATGTACTGGGGGAAAACACCGCTCCGTTTATATTGCACAGCAGTTAGGCGAATATTTTCAAGCGAAAGGGAAAATCGTCCAAATTCAGCACAAATCTTTAGAACGAAATAAAAAGGCATAAAAAAGTGCGGTCAAAAATAATTCTATTGACCGCACTTTCTTATAAATTAACTGGTTTTACAATCTCGCTAGGATAACAACCTAAAATCTTTAGATAGTTACTACAATTCTTTAACTCTTCCAACGCTTGCTGAATATCAGGATGATGGATATTCGCTTCTATTTCGAGATAAAACATTTCCTCCCAAGGTTTTCCATAAATTGGACGAGACTCTAATTTCGTCATATTAATTTGATGTTTTTTGAAAACTAAAAGTGCATCAACTAATGAGCCAATTTGCTGTGAAGTTGTCATTAACAATAATGTTTTTGCCGGTATCTGTGGTGAAACCTCACGCTGTTCTTTAGCAACAACAATAAAACGCGTAATATTGTTCTCTTGATTAGCAATATTAGTTTTTAATACACTAAGTCCATACAATTTACCACCATCTTCATTCCCTAATGCCGCAATATTCGGCTTATTTAAACTTGCAATAAGTTGCATTGCATGGGAGCTACTTTCACAATACTCAATATGTACTCGATCAAGACTATGTATAAATTGACTACATTGTTGAATCACTTGCGGATGACTATATAAAGTATCGATTTCGCTTAATTCAGTCTTGCCATTTACCAAAACACAATGCTGAATTGGATAAGCGAGCTCGCCTACTAATGATAAGTCAGTATGTTGGAGCAAGTCATAGACTTCATTAATAGCGCCTGATGTTGTATTTTCTAAAGGTAATACACCAAAATCCGCTTCACCATTTTGCACTTTTTCAAATACTTGCTCAAAAGACTGACATCCTAGTTCTACAAATTGTTTTTGATAACGGGCAGCATAATTACGTGCAGCTAAATTTGAATAAGACCCTCTCTTACCTAAAAAAGCAATATGTAAATTTTGATTACGTTGTTCATTAAGTTTATTCTGCAAATAGACTTGCTGTGTCAATACTGAATCTTCAATGATTTTTTGGAAAATTGAAGTGATATATTGTGGTTCAAGTTGATAATTCTCATTTTCTGAAAATTGAACTAATTCTTGTAAAAGTTGTTGTTCTCGCTCTACATCACGTAAAGCTTTTTGCGAGATCTCTTTACTTCTCACTACATCGAAAGCTAAACGATGACGCTCAGAAAGCAATTTTAATAAACTACGGTCTATTTGCGTAATTTGTTGGCGAATTTCAGATAATTCTAGCTTCATAGCATCCCCTTATAAAAAACGAGAAAAATAAACCGCACTTTTAAGCCTTAGTCATTTAAAGTGCGATGAAAATAAAAAAGCTATACTTCTTAGCAGAAATATAGCTTTTTCAAAAATAAAATGATTAGATAAATACTTGAACAGGCGCAACATATCCTTGCGGTACTTGTTCTTTATCTTCGAAAGTTACAAACTCCCATGCTTCTTGATTTGCTAATACAGCACGTAGTAACTTGTTATTTAAACCATGACCAGACTTATAAGCTTTAAAATCACCAATAATGTTATAACCAGCCATATAAAGATCGCCAATTGCGTCTAACATTTTATGACGAACAAGTTCATCTTTAAAGCGTAAACCATCTTCATTTAAAATTCTATAATCATCAAGAACAATAGCATTATCAAGGCTACCACCTAATGCTAGCCCTTGAGATTGAAGATATTCTATATCTTTCATGAAACCAAATGTTCTTGCTCGACTAATTTGATGAACAAATGCTTGAGCAGAGAAATCCATGACATAATTGCGAACATTTTTGCCAATAGCGGGATGATCAAAATCAATAGTGAAATCTAAACGGAAACCATTGTAAGGTTTAAATTCAGCCCATTTATCACCATCTTCAACTCGAACATATTCTTTAATACGAATAAATTTCTTAGGCGCATTTTGTTCTTCAATTCCAGCATCTAACAACAAATAAATAAATGGACTTGCGCTACCATCCATAATAGGAATCTCAGGCGCATCAACCTCAATAATGATATTATCAATACCAAGACCTGATAGTGCAGCATTCAAATGTTCAACAGTAGAAATACGTACACCTTGCTCATTAATTAATGCAGTACAAAGCATTGTATCACGTACTGAATTAGGATCAGCTGGAAATGCCACAGCTGGATTTAAATCTGTACGATAGTAAACAACACCAGTGTTTGGCATAGCTGGACGTAATGTTAAAGTCACTTTCTTACCGCTATGCAAACCAACGCCAGTTACTTTAATACTTTGTTTTAATGTTCTTTGTTTAATCATTCTACTACCTTAATATTCCAGGTATTTCTCAAAACCAATTAAATTAATTCTCTTCACGTTGCGCAGGATTAAAGAAACTGTTTTTCTTAAATGCTTCTAAACGATCTGTGATAGGTTTATCCAACGGACGATGGTATTCTTCTGCTGGAGTTTTTTGAGTTTCTACTGGCTCACGAGTATGTATATCAGGCACAATATTTACGCGACCTGTACCTTCTGGCTCAACTGGACGAGAAGGACGCAATACTTGAACAGACTCATTTGGAGCGATTTCCCCCAATCCTGTTGCCACAATAGTCACTCGAATTTCATCACTCATCTCAGGCACTAAACTCGTACCAACAACAACTGTCGCTTCTTCAGAAGCAAAACTACCTATTGTCTCACCTATAATGTTAAACTCTTCAAAAACTAAATCCATTCCAGCAGTAATATTAACTAAAATTCCTTGAGCGTTAGAAAGATCGATTTTTTCTAGAAGATCATTGCGTACTGCAAGACGAGCTGCCTCTTCTGCTCTACCCTCACTGGGTTTTCCCACAGCTGAACCAAAACCAATCATAGCTTGCCCTTGAACTGACATTACCGTTCTTACATCAGCGAAGTCCACGTTAATTAAACCAGGAGAGGTAATCATATCTGAAATTCCCATTACAGAATTACGCAATACGTCGTTTGCAGCAGCAAAAGCTTCAATTAATTTAGCATTTTTAGAGAGAACTTTTTGGATTTGTTGATTCGGAATAATAATCATTGAATCAACATATTGGGATAAATCTTTAATACCAAGCTCTGCAAATTGCATACGTTTTTTGCCTTCAAAGGCAAAAGGTTTCGTCACTACAGCAACAGTTAAAATGCCTAATTCTTTAGCTATTTTTGCGACAACAGGCGCTGCACCAGTACCAGTACCACCGCCCATACCAGCTGCAATAAAGACCATATCGGCACCTTCAAGCATTTTGCGGATTTCATCCTGATCATCTTCTGCTGCCTTACGACCAATATTCGGATTTGCCCCAGCACCTAAACCTTTGGTTGTTTCTCCACCAATTTGTACGGTCTGTTGAACTTGACTTTTACGCAATGCTTGAGCATCAGTATTGACAGCATAAAATACTATGCGACCGTGTTCCTCTGATGTTAATGAACTTTCGCCAACAAAGGTTCCGCCCATTTCTTGTTTTACCATATTCATTACCATATGGTTTACGGCATTGCCACCGCCACCGCCTACACCTACGACTTTGATCAGTGCGCCGGATTCGTTAAAATTGTCGTACTCAGGGTACTCTGGGTATAGCATTGATGTTCTCCGTTACTGCCAGATAAGCTGACTAAATATATAAAATATAAATTCCCTCTATTGTAGATGAAAAATTAAAATAATCAAAATTCTGACCGCACTTTATTCACAATTTTTTTAATTCCATTCCAAATTGTTTTTAGTACTCCGTCATCAGATTCATCATTTCCTGAAATCAAATCATCATCACTGTTACTATGGTTATACTGCAACAATCCCACTACCGTTGAATATTGAGGACGATTCACGTAATCTGTCAATCCAGTAATATTCAGCGGGCTACCAATACGTACTTGGCAATTAAATACGTCAGATGCACATTCTTTCAAATCTTCTATTTGTGCTCCACCACCAGTAATCACTACGCCAGCAATAAGCTCAAACTTCACATGTTTTGTTTCCAACTCAGCCTTTAATTTATCTAATTCATCTTTCACCACACCTAGAAGTTCCGTGTAGCGAGCAGATGTAATTAAGGATAAATCACTCTTTGTTAATGAACGAGGTGCTCGCCCACCAATACTTGCAACTTCAATTTTTTTATCACCGTGCAAACGAGCTGGGTAAAATGCACTTGCATAATTAACTTTAATTCGTTCAGCTTCTGCACGCGAAATAGTACAAGCGTGGGCAATATCGTTAGTCACAATATTTCCTGCATAAGGAATAACCTTACTGAAACGTAATGCGCCGTTTGTATAAACCATCACATTCATTGTGCCTGCACCGAAATCGATCAAGCAAACACCAAGATCTTTTTCATCTTCGGTTAATACTGAATGTGTTGCTGCAAAACCAGAAAAAACGACTTTATCTACCTGTAAACCGCAGCGCTCAACCGCTTTTTTCAGGTTGTTTTGCCAATCTTGATGACAGGCGATTAAATGTACTTGTGCTTTTAAACGGACACCTTGCAAACCCAATGGATTTTTAATATTTAACTGGCGATCCACCGCATATTCTTGTGGAATCACATGCAATAAGGATAAGCCTTCAGGCAACTTGATGGAGCTCGCTGTATGCAGTGCGGAATCAATTTCATCTTGTGTTACTTCGCCATCTGAAATTGGCACAAAACCACTTTCATTTAAACTTTGAATATGTTCCCCAGTAATTGCCAAAGTGACACTCATAATCTGACAATCAGCCATAGATTCAGCAGCTTCAATGGCTCTTTGAATAGAATTTACGACAGCTTCAAGATCGGTGATACTGCCACGATCAATCCCTTTAGATGGGCAACTACCAACACCTAACACATTCACTACGCCATCAGGAAATACCTCGCCCACTACGGCAACAACTTTTGACGTACCGACTTCTAATCCTACAATTGTTTTAGCTTCCACACCTTTAACCATTTTCGCACCTAGTTTTTATTTATCAGCCATACCCACTGCAGCGCCTGCCGCATATCGTAAATCTACATAATCTATTTTTTTATTTTCTGGAACATCAACTTGCGGATAAATCGTGATAAATCGTTCAAGCTTAGATTTCCATTCTCCACGACCTAACTTTAACACAATGTCATTATCAAGTGTTACTTGCCATGCACCGCGTTCATCAATATTCATGCCTTTTGCAATTAAATTTTTTGATTTGAAATCGGCATAAATCTGATTCCATGCTTCCAATACTTTTAAACTTTGATAATCAGGCCCCCCTAAATAAGGCAAAGTATTTTCTTTTAAGCGTTCAATTGGAAGTTGGAATACAACGCCATCCTGAGTAACAAATTGGTTCTGATTCCAAAATGCCACTGGTTGATATTCAGTAATCCAAATACTTAAACGATTTGGCCATATTTTTCGCACAATTGAGCTTTTAACCCAAGGTAAAGCTTCTATTTGCGCTTGAATTGGCTCAACATCTTGCCCCCAAAAGCCTTTAAGAGTGCCCATTTTTAATAAGCTTTCCTTAATATCGGCATCTGTAGTAAAAACCTTTTGTCCAGCCAGTGCAAAACCACTAATAGGCTTATCATCCATTTTCTCTAGCAGCGTT
Organism: Haemophilus haemolyticus; assembly: GCF_003490595.1. Classification (GTDB taxonomy): domain Bacteria; phylum Pseudomonadota; class Gammaproteobacteria; order Enterobacterales; family Pasteurellaceae; genus Haemophilus; species Haemophilus haemolyticus_L. The sequence continues at coordinate 136,305 of NZ_QQGY01000003.1, read as the reverse complement.
TGCCAATTAAAATAGATACCAAGAGCCAAAAGTATACCAAGCAAAGCCAAGAAAGCCCGAATATGAAAATAATATTTAGGCTTTTGTTCACCAAAACGAATATTCTGTGGAGTTTTCCTTTTCAGAATGTTCATTACGCACTTAGCTCCAAAATTTTCACAACAAGCTGTTCAAAAGAAATACCCACGCTTGCGGCAGATTTTGGGAATAAACTGTGGCTCGTCATTCCTGGATTCGTATTCACTTCAACTAAACGAAAATCACCTTTCGCATCGCACATGACATCAATACGGCTCCAACCGCGACAGCCCACTGCATCATAAGCGCGTTTTACTAATAGAGCTAACTCTTGCTCACGCTCAGGCGTTAAACCTGCTGGGCAGAAATATTGAGTATTATTAGAAATATATTTCGCATTGTAATCATAGAACTCACCTTCAGGAACAATACGAATAGCGGGAAGCACTTGGCTATCCAATACAGGCACTGTTAATTCATCGCCAGCTAACCATTCTTCAATCAGAATCGTATTATCAAATTTAAGTGCATATTCCACCGCACTTTTTAGCTCATCCACTGTTTTAACTTTAGTTAATCCAACACTAGATCCTTCTAAAGAAGGTTTCACCATTAATGGTAAACCTAGTTTTACCACTACAGCCTGAGCGTCTAATTCAGCAAAGGTTTCTCGGGTTACTACTTCCATATCTGCTACAGGTAATCCAAATGCTTTCCACAACATTTTTGTACGCATTTTATCCATAGTTAATGCGGAAGCCATCACTCCACAACCAGTGTAAGGTAAACCAATTTGCTCTAATAAACCTTGCATTGTGCCATCTTCACCACCTCGGCCATGCAAAATATTAAACACTCGATGAAAACCATCCTTTTTAAGATTGGCAACATTATATTCTTTAGGATCAATAGGATGAGCATCATAACCTTGATTTAATAAAGCCTCTAATACCGCTTTACCTGAATTAAGAGAAACTTCACGCTCAGCGGATGTTCCGCCTAATAACACTACAATTTTTTCTTGTTTTAAATTCATTTTATCCTACTTATATATCTTATTCTGGTTGCCTTAATTAATAGATAAGACCATCTCAAATTTCTAAAATCTATTTATAAAAGTCTTAATTTTTCCAAGATTGAGCTAAGCCACGAGAGATTTTACTTACGCTACCCGCACCTTGTGCCAAAATCAAATCGCCATCTTGAATAATTTGATCAAGAACGTCGCCTAATTGTGATGTGTCAGAAACCAAGATTGGATCGATTTTTCCTAAATTTCTAATGGAACGACAAAGAGATTTACTATCAGCCCCAACAATTGGGGCTTCTCCTGCTGCGTACACATCAAGCATAATTAATGCGTCCACTTGCGAAAGCACTTGTACAAAATCATCAAATAAATCACGAGTACGAGAATAACGATGAGGTTGGAAAACCATCACAATACGTTTATCTCCCCATCCTTCTCGTGCGGCTTTAATCGTTACGCCCACTTCTGTTGGGTGATGACCATAGTCATCAACTAAACGAACTTTACCATTTGGACGAATAAACTCACCTAACTGATCAAAGCGACGACCTGCACCTTGGAAATCAGCAAGGGCTTCTAAAATAGCCTCATTGCCAATACCTTCTTCTTTTGCTACAGCAAGTGCAGCCGTTGCATTTAACGCATTATGTTTTCCAGGAACATTTAACAGAACATTAATACGTTCATTATCTGGGCAAATCACTGTGTAATGACCTTGAAAACCTGTTTGTTCATAATCTTCAATGCGATAATCTGCGTGTTCACTAAAACCATATGTAATCACTTGGCGACCAACTTTTGGCACAAGTTCCATTAATACAGGATCATCTGCACACATCACAGCTAAACCATAGAATGGCAAATTATGCAGGAATTTCACATAGGTGGCTTTCATTTTTTCGAAATCACCTTCGTAGGTGTCCATATGGTCTGGTTCCATGTTAGTCACAACAGATACCATTGGCTGCAAATGTAAAAACGAGGCATCACTTTCATCGGCTTCGGCAATTAAATAACGACTTGCGCCTAGATGTGCATTTTTACCTGCAGATTTCACCAAACCACCATTAACGAACGTTGGATCGAGTTTTGCTTGAGTGTAAATCATAGAAATCATAGCAGTTGTTGTCGTCTTCCCGTGTGTTCCTGCAACAGCAATACCATGACGGAAACGCATGATTTCAGCCAACATTTGTGCTCGTTGAATCACAGGAATGCGTTTTTGTTTCGCTGCAACTAATTCAGGGTTATCATCTTTTATCGCACTAGATACGACAACAACACTAGCTCCTTCAATATGTTCTTCTGTATGGCCAATGTAGATTTTTGCTCCAGCTTGAGCTAAACGTTGAGTTACTAAGCCGTCAGCAATATCTGAGCCAGAGATTTGATAGCCTTCATTCAATAAAATCTCAGCAATACCACTCATTCCCGCGCCACCAATTCCAATAAAATGAATTTGTTGCACTCGACGCATTTCAGGGATAATTTTTCTAATTTCTTCGTGGGAATGTTTCATTTATTTTTCCTTTTTGACACATTGGCAAAATATTGGTGCCTATTCTAAAAGTGCGGTTGAAAATCGCAATGTTTTTCTTATTCTTTGGAATATCAATTAGTTTGAATGTTCTATAATAACCTCAGCAACTCGCTGTGCAGAGAGAGGGGTCGACATTGCTTTCGCTTTCTCAGCCATTTGTAATAAATTTTCACGAGTAAAGTTTTTTAAATAATTCACCAGAATTTCAGGCGTTAAATCTGCCTGTTCTACAATCTTTGCAGCCCCCACATCAGCCAAATATTTCGCATTCAAATATTGTTGACGATCTTTATGTTGAAAAGGTACAAAAATAGCTGCAACGCCAACTGCCGCAATTTCACATACAGTTAATGCGCCAGAACGGCAAATTATAACATCAGCCCAAGCATAAGCCTCAGCCATATCATCAATAAATTCTGTTATTTTAACTTGTTCTGAATTCTCACCATAAAGTTTGGTAACTTCTTCTACCGCACCTTTACCTACTTGATGACGAACGTATAATTTATCTGCAAGTTGGGCGACTACTTTAGGTAAAGTATGATTAAGCACTCTCGCGCCTTGGCTACCACCGACCACTAAGACACGTAATTTTTCCTCACGCCCCGCAAAACGAACTTCAGGATATGGTATCTTAAATAAATCTTCTCGAACTGGATTTCCTACAACTTCAGCATGAGGAAAAGCACTTGGAAATGCTTGCAATACACGAGTTGCAATTTTAGCTAACCATTTATTCGTTAAACCCGCTATCGCATTTTGTTCATGTAAAATTATCGGGACACCACAAAGTTTTGCAGCAATACCACCAGGGCCTGAAACATATCCCCCCATTCCAAGTACAGCGTCAGGCTTTTCTTCTTGAATAATTTTTTTTGCTTGCAACACGGCACGGAAAATAGCAAAAGGAGCACTTAATAAAGCTTTTATACCTTTACCACGCAAACCCGAAATTTGGATAAATCTAATCGGGATTCCATATTTTGGTACAAGGTGGGCCTCCATTCGATCTTTCGTACCTAACCAGCAAATATCCCATCCTTGTTTTTGTAAAAATTGGGCCACAGCTATCGCTGGAAAAACATGACCGCCAGTTCCACCAGCCATTACTAATAATTTTTTATTTTTCATCTTCTTTATCTCTAATCATCGCGTAGGCGTGCTTGACCTGCGCGAAGTAAACGGTTTTCGTGATCAATACGTAATAAAATGCCAATAGTCGCTGACATAATAATAATACTCGAACCACCATAACTCACGAGTGGAAAGGTTAAACCTTTAGTCGGCAACATTCCAAGCGCCATACCTAAATTAACAAAGCCTTGGAAGAAAATCCAAAAGCCAATGCCTAACGCTAAAAATCCTCTAAAACGTTGTTCTAACATTAAAGATTCCTTTCCGATCTTCAACGCACGAAATACAAGCAAGCCGAGTAAAATAACAACAATTAAAATGCCTATAAAGCCAAACTCTTCACCAATAATCGCCATGATAAAGTCAGTATGCGCTTCAGGTAAATAATCTAGTTTTTGAATTGAATTACCTAACCCTTCCCCCGTTATTTCTCCACGACCAAATGCCATAAGAGAGTTCGTTAATTGGAAGCCTGTACCATAAGGGTCTTTAAATGGATCTAAAAAACCAGTGAAACGTTTTAAACGATAAGAAGCAGAGATGATTAACCAAGCGCCAAGAATTACACCTGTTGCACCAAGTAAAATAAATTGGAAAAAGTGCGCACCAACGATAAATAGCATACCGAAAGTAATAACAAACAGTACAACTGTACTTCCCATATCAGGCTGAACTAATAGGAACATCCCCATTACGCCCATCACAATAAAGGGTTTTATCGCACTAAATTTTCTACCTCGAACCTCATCATAACGACGAGTAAAGTAGCTTGCCAAGAAACAAGTCAGTGCCAGCTTCGCAAATTCAGCTGGCTGAAAATTCAAAATCCCCAATGAAATCCAACGTTTAGCACCATTCACTGATGTACCGATAAATAATACGGCTATCAATAAAACCACGGCTGCCCAGAAAATATTTACATTCCATTTTTCCAACTTTTCAGTTGGAATATACAACATGGCATAACAAGTCGCTAAAGAAAGAAATACATAAAAAGCATCGCGTTTTGCAAAGTAAAAAGGATCATTAAATAAACGAGAGCTATAAGGAATAGATGCAGATGTTACTGCCACTAAACCAATTAAAAGCAAAATAACAAATAACCAAAATAGCGCACGATCATACAGCAAACCTTGCGGTGTGATGCGTGTCCATTCATCGTAATTTTTTTTGATGTTTTGTAAAAATTCCATCTTATTTTTATTAATGACTAAATTAGGCTGAATATTGAGCTAAACGAGTAAATTCTTCACCGCGCTTTTCAAAAGAGGCAAACTGATCTAGGCTTGCACAAGCTGGCGACAATAATACCATATCTCCGCTTTGCAATGTTGGGCGTAAAAATTCTATCGCTTGCTCCATTGTATCAAACAAATAACTTTGCGATGAAAGCTTAGCAAGTTGCGCACCATCTCGACCAAAACAATAACAAATAATGTGTGGTTGATTAATTAAGTCAGCTAATTCTGAAAAATCAGCCCCTTTTCCATCACCGCCTAACAACAAGTGCAATTTGCCTTCCACATAAAGGCCTGCTAATGCGGCAACTGTACTCCCCACATTTGTTGCTTTAGAGTCATTAATCCAACGGATACCATTAGCTTGATGCGCTAATTGAAAACGATGATCTAACCCTTTGAAATGACGAAGTGCGGTACGAATTGAATCTAAATTAATACCGACAGCTTGTGCCAATGCCGTTGCCGCCAAAATATTCATATAATTATGGCGACCGACTAATGTTGCTTCTTCACAAGGCAAAATTACTTCATCTTTTGCCATTAAGTATTGCTTGCCGTTTTCCGTTTTTAGCCAATAATCTGCTGTATTTTCCGCAAAAGAAACGTTTTGTTTCGCTTGATTTTCACCTTCACCAAAAGTCAGCGTATCCTCATTATTCAAAACGCCGACCTCAGCATTATGATAAATGCGTAATTTTGCTTGGCGATAATCTTCTAAATCCACATAACGATCCATATGATCTTCAGTTACGTTCAAGACAGTTGCAGCCGCAGCTTTTAAGCTATAAGTTGTTTCAAGCTGAAAACTAGACAGCTCTAATACATAAAGTTCACAATCTTCATTCAATAATGACAAAGCTGGAATTCCAATATTGCCGCCCATACCAACTTTCACGCCAGCAGCTTTCGCCATTTCATAAACTAAAGTAGTTACGGTACTTTTTCCATTTGAACCGGTAATTCCCACAATTGGCTTCGTCGCCGCGCGGCAAAATAATTCAATATCACCGATTACTTCTACGCCGGCTTTAAGTGCGGTTTGAATTTCAGGTGTTTTTACCGCAAGCCCTGGACTGATAACAATAATATCGCTTTCAAGTAACCATTCCTGATTTAAACTACCAGTATGAAGAGGGATATTTTGAGGAAGTTTATCAACACCAGTAGGATTTTTTCGGGTATCAATCACACGAATATTAGCCTGTTGGGATAAGAGATAATCCACGCAAGAAAGACCTGTTTTGCCAAGCCCGATGATAGTAATATTTTTGTTTTGATAGGCGTTCATTTTCTTTCTTCTTAATTGCTATAAATTTTAAAATTATATTATCAATGGAAATATAAATTTCCTTTACTAACGTAAAAAAGGTCGCCCTTTCAAAAACTGAAAGAGCGAACCTAGCTATATTCATTAACGCAACTTCAAGGTGACCAATCCCATCAACACCAACATTAAGGAAATAATCCAAAACCGAATAATCACTCTTGGCTCTGGCCATCCCTTCAATTCAAAATGGTGGTGAATCGGTGCCATTCTAAAAATGCGTTGTTTGCGTAACTTATAAGACCCTACTTGCAAAATAACAGAGAGCGCTTCAACAACAAATACTCCGCCCATTATCACAAGTAAAAATTCCTGACGAACTAGGATCGCCACGACACCAAGTGCTCCACCTAATGCAAGAGAACCTACATCGCCCATAAAGACTTGTGCGGGATAAGTATTGAACCATAAGAATCCTAACCCTGCACCAACGATGGCGGTACAAAATACAACCACCTCAGAACTATATTTAATGTATGGGATGTGCAAGTATTCTGCGAAATTCACGTTACCCGTTGCCCATGCAATTAAGGCAAACGCGCCTGCGACAAGCGCGGTTGGCATAATCGCCAATCCATCCAAACCATCTGTTAAATTCACCGCATTACCGGTTCCAACAATCACAAAATAAGACAACACAATATAGAACAAACCTAATTGAGGCATAATGTCTTTAAAGAATGGAATCACTAAACGGGTGGCATCAGTGTCGTGGCCAAGCCAATAAAGCCAAAGGATTGCCACTAATGCCACAACAGACATCCAGAAATATTTCCAACGCGCAATCAAACCATCTGTATTTTTACGGGTAATTTTACGGAAATCATCCACAAAACCAATTGCACCGTATCCAAATAATACAAATAAACAAACCCAAATATAAGGATTAGCAAGATTTGCCCATAATAACGTACTTACTCCAATAGAGAATAAAATCATCACACCGCCCATAGTAGGGGTGCCTTTTTTGGCAAAATGACTTTCAGGACCATCATTTCGCACTTCTTGACCAAATTTTAAGATCTGTAAACGTTTGATCACTTTTGGGCCAATCCAAAGTGAAATAAAAAGTGCGGTTAATAATGCAAGAATTGCACGGACGGTAATATAAGAAATCGCATTAAATGCGGTTTCATAACGAACAAGATATTCAGCAAGCCAGACTAACATTTAATTTTATCCTTTAATGAATAGATCACATCTTCCATTTTCATTGAGCGCGAGCCTTTTCCTAGCACTACGACTTTGTTATTTTGTTGTAATTGGGTTTCAATCAATGGCACAAGAAAATCAACCATTTCCACCTTATCAGTAAAATGCTTACCCGAAACAGCCTCAGAAATAACCGCACTTTCATTGCCATAAGAACAAACTAAATCTAAATTTGCCGAGTTGGCATGTTGTCCTACTTCACGGTGGATAGAGAGAGAGTTTTCCCCTAACTCTTTCATATCACCAACACACAAAATACGGAAAGCATCATAACTTTTTAGGACATCAATAGCCGCGCAGAGAGAATCTTTATTTGCGTTATAAGTATCATCTAATAACAATAAATTAGGCGTTACTTGAATTGGGAATAAACGCCCTTTCACTTGTGAATGTTGTTCTAACCCAGCTTTTACATCGGTAAGAGTGGCACCGACATTCATTGCAAGTGCGGTCGCTGCCAAGGCATTTTTTACATTATGTTCCCCCAGATAAGGTAAGTTAATCTCAATTTCACCTTGTGGGGAAATAAGTGTAAAAGTGGAACCTTGGGCAGTATGATGAATATTTTTTGCAGAATAATCTTTACCGTTGAAATATTGAATCTCATGTTCACCGATTTCTTTTTGCCAAACATTTAAATGATTATGTTCAGAGTTAATAATCGCTACACCATTCAATGTTAAACCACGATAAATCTCACCTTTAGCTTGCACTACGCCCTCTAAAGAACCAAAGCCCTCTAAATGCGCAGGCGCAATATTATTAATCAATGCAGCATCAGGTTGAGCTAATTTTGTGGTGTAATCAATTTCACCTCGATGATTTGCACCAAGTTCGATCACGGCGAAACGATGTTTTTCTGTTAAGCGAAGAAGGGTTAAAGGCACACCAATATCGTTATTAAAATTACCATTGGTAAAAAGTACCGCGTCTGAATCACTCGCGGTATGTTGCAAAATACTTGCCGTCATTTCTTTTACCGTGGTTTTACCTGAAGACCCTGTCATCGCAACAGTATGCGGATTTATTTTCTTGCGTAACCATTTTGCAAGTTCGCCCAAAGCAATTCGAGTATCCTTAACCACCAGCTGAGGAACAGAAATGGAAGAATTTTCTTGCTGAACAACAACGGCTACCGCACCTTGAGCTACCGCTTGTTCAAGATATTGGTGAGCATCAAACTTTTCACCTTTCAACGCAAAAAATAAACTATTTGATACGCTTTTTCGGGTATCTGTATTAATATCTTCAACTTGCACATTTTTATCGCCAATTAATTTAGCTTGAAGAATCTGTGCTAATTGTTCAGTAGAGAGTTTAATCATAATTTAATTGTTATTATTTTAAAAAATCATGGGCAATTTCTTGGTCGGAAAAATGCACGATTTCAGTGCCAATAATTTGATAATTTTCATGGCCTTTGCCAGCAATTAAAATCACATCATTTTCAACCGCACTTTCAATCGCAAACTGAATGGCCTGTTCTCTATCAGGAATAATGCCAACTTTATCCATATTTTTAAAGCCGGCGACAATATCTGATTCAATTTGGCTTTGTGATTCTGTTCTAGGATTATCTTTTGTCACAATCACCTTTTCAGCAAACTGCTCTGCAACTTGTGCCATTAATGGACGTTTGCCTCTATCGCGGTCTCCACCACAGCCAAAAATACACCATAACTCACCTTGGCAATGTTCACGTGCTGCCATCAAGGCTTTTTCTAGTGCGTCAGGTGTATGCGCATAATCTACAATAACTGTTGGTTTATTTGGATATTGAATCATTTCCATTCTTCCACATACTCCTTTCAAAGATTTCGCCGTAGCGAGTAAATTTCCCAATGGGTAACCAAATGATAATAACGTGGTCATCACCAATAACAAATTGCTTACATTGAAAGCACCGATTAATGGACTATGCAATACACCATTACCCCAGCTAGATTCAAAAGTAATATCTGCGCCTTTAGCATGATAGTGGATATTTGTTGCCTTCATCCATTGATGTGAGTTTGATTGGAAGTCAGCGCTCGTACTTACCGCAATAGCATCAGGTAATTCACTTAACCATTGGCTTCCAATCTCATCATCAGCATTAATCACTTTAATTTGCGTATCTAATTCTGTGAACAAGCGTTTTTTAGCGGAAGCGTAATTTTCCATAGTTTGGTGATAATCTAGATGATCACGTGTTAAGTTCGTAAAAATCCCTGCTTTAAAACGCAGCGCCTCAACACGATGTTGTGCCAAACCATGCGATGAAACTTCAATAGAGGCAAAATCTGCGCCAGCTTGCTTAAAACTGGAAAGTGATGATTGGATTTCTACTGCTGAGCCAGTTGTATTTTTGGCTTCGACAACTTGACCTAAAAGGCCATTGCCAATAGTCCCCATCACAGCCGCACGATGACCTAATAACTCCGCCCATTGCGCTAATAATTGAGAAATAGTGGTTTTACCATTTGTCCCCGTGACACCAACAAGCGTTAATTTTTTAGAAGGCGAATCATAGAAAACATCCGCCAAAGATGAAAGATGACGCGCAAGTTGATAATATTTAACTACTGGCACATTCCCAATAAACTCTACAGTTAAATGCTCGCCAGATAATTCTGTCTCAGACACCACCGCACTCGCACCAGAATGAATAGCCGAATCAATAAATTGATTTCCATTAACTTGATGACCTTTTATCGCCACAAAAAGATCTCCTGCTTTAACTTTACGGCTATCCAACACCATATTATGGAGTTCTATATCATTCTTTAATTGAGGCAAATTAAAAAGTGCGGTGAGTTTTTTCATAATTTTTCCTTAATTCACTTTTTGATTCTTGTGATCACCAACATATACAATACGTTTTGCGCTTTTAGTTGCTGTTTTTTCAACAGGTTCAGCATCTTGTGGAATAGCATTTGCACGCAAAGCATAGCCCATAATGCTAGAGAATACTGGCGCAGAGACTGCACCACCATAATATTCACCGTCTTTTGGATCATTAATCAAAATCACTAATGCATAACGAGGGTCACTAATCGGTGCAATACCCGCAGTAAATGCCACATATTTCTTCACATAGTGACCATTTTCAATCTTACGCGCTGTACCTGTTTTCACACCAACACGGTAGCCTTCCACCATTGCGCGTTTATTTTTAATTGCTACTTTCTCTAAAATCTCCACGATATCTTTGGTTATTTTTTCAGAGAAAACACGTTTTCCAATGACTGGCGGATCGACTTTAGTAATAGAAAGCGGGCGATAAACACCAAAACTACCAAGGGTTGCATATGCTCTAGCTATTTGTAAAGGTGTCGCAGTAATACCGTAACCATAAGCGACTGTTGCACGTTCAATATCTGCCCAGCGTTTACGGTTTGCGTTCAAAATCCCAACTTGTTCACCAATCAAGCCTAAATCTGTCGGTTTACTTAAACCTGCATTTTGATAAGTTTCCATCAATGCACTAGGTGGCATACGCAATGCAAGGCGGGTCACACCACGGTTACTCGAATTGATTAAAATCTCATCTAACGTTTGTTGTGCTCTAGGTGCAACGTCCACAATTTCTTTGCCGCTCACGGTGAATGATCCCGTGTTGATTATTTCATCGCGGCGCACTACTCCGCGTTGAAGTGCGGTTAAAACTACGAAAGGTTTTACAGTAGAACCTGGCTCAAACGTATCAGTGATTGCGCGGTTACGCATTAACTCGGATTTCACACCGACACGATTGTTTGGATTGTAAGATGGTGCAGTAGCCATAGCCAACACTTCACCGGTTCGAACATCGACTAATACCGCAGTACCAGACTCGGCATTATTATCAGACACCGCCTTTTTAATCTCACGATATACCATGGATTGTAATTTTTCATCGATACTCAAGGTGACATCTTGCGCATCATATTTTTTCTCATCCGCAATATGTTCAACGATATTTCCGCGTTTATCTTTACGAACAGTACGTGAACCATCTTTACCCACAAGCATGGAATTAAAGCTTTTCTCAATGCCCTCAATACCGTTTCCATCAATATCGGTATAACCCACCACATGCGCAGCTTCTTCTACGCGAGGATAAAAACGACGATGCTCAGTTTCTAAATTAATACCTTTAATCTTAAGTTTACGAATATAATCTGCCTTGTTCGATTCTACTTGACGGGCCAAATACAAATAACCTGATTTGGAATTCTTCTCAATTTTTTTCACCAAATCATTTTCGCTCATACCCAATTCTTGGGCCAAAGCAGTAATCCGTTCTTTATCCGCAAGTGCATTTTCTTTTAACATGGTTTTCGGATCTGCAACCACAGCATTCATCGGTACACTTACAGATAAAAGCTGACCATTACGATCTAAAATTGAACCACGCACAGATAACACTTCATCTTTACGCAAAGAACGTTTATCAGCCTCTCCAGATAAGGTACTCGAATCAACAGACTGCACATAAGCCGCACGAGCAACTAAAGCACATAAACCAGCCAAAATAAAAAAAGCAGAAACTCCATAACGAACACGCATAAAACATTTTTCAAACACAATTTTCTGTTTGTTATGTTTTACGGTTTCAGGTGTGGTCAATTTTCTAATTGTTTTTTTTGCTTTACCTGATTTACGAGAAGAATTGAACTTAACCATCTTTTCTACCTATTATTCTCTAATTTCAACTTCTTGTTCTGGGGATAATGTTTTCATTTTTAAGGTGCCAACAGCAATAGACTCGACTCGAGTACTGTCTCCTTCTGTTGCTTCTTGCACTTGCAAATTTCGATATTCACTTTCCAGTGCTTGGCGCTGCAAAACCAATTGACCATTTTCAGAAATTAATCGACGAGTCTGATGAGTTACCCAAATCACGCTCATTGATGAAATCAAAATCGCCACCAATAGCAACACAATTAATTTATTTGAAGAAAATAGGTCTTCAACCAAAATCTGCTGTAACGGATAACGAGGTTTATTATTTTCAGACATCACTAAATTCTCTCCGCCACACGCAATACCGCACTTCTTGAACGAGGATTTGCTTGAATTTCTGCATCACTTGGTTGAATTGCTTTACCTATAATTTTTAATTTTTGATTACGTTGAATTTGGTCTTCTCTCAGCGGTAAACCTTTAGGGATATCCTCACCTTTACTTTGTTTTTTCATAAAATGTTTTACCATTCTATCTTCTAAAGAATGGAAACTAATGATTGATAAACGGCCTTCTGGCGCTAGCATGTCTAAAGCAGAATTAAGTACACTTTCCAATTCATCTAATTCTGCATTGATGAAAATACGGATAGCTTGGAAACTGCGAGTCGCAGGATGTTTATGTTTATCTTTAAAAGGTACCGCTTGTGAAATAAGCTCAGCTAATTGACTAGTACGCGATAAAAATTCGGTGCCATTTTTGGCCGCACTTTTGTTGTAATCAACAATGGCCGTTGCAATACGTTTAGCGAAACGCTCTTCGCCAAAAGTTTTCAAAACCCAAGTTAAATCCTCAACCGATACTTGTTTTAACCATTCTTCTGCTGACAAGCCTTGAGTCGTGTCCATACGCATATCAAGCGGGCCATCTTTCATAAAACTAAAACCACGCTCTGCTTCATCAAGCTGTGGGGATGACACACCAAGATCAAGCAAAATACCGTCAATTTTGCCCACTAAATTTAATTTTTCACAAATTTCAGGAATATGGGAAAAGCTGTTGTGTTCAATCTGAAAACGTGAATCTTGAATTTTTTGCGCTTCAGCAATGGCTCTAGGATCACGGTCAACGCCAATGAGGCGACCATTTGAGGATAATTTAGAAAGGATTAAACGAGAATGTCCACCACGACCAAAAGTACCATCAATATAAATTCCATTTTCCTTCAATGCCAAGCCATTCACGGCTTCGTGAAGTAAAACTGTGATATGTTCAGGTGAAGAAAAGGAATTTTCGGTATCCATAAATACAATATAAAAGTAAAAAACGGTGAATCATTTTCTATAATGAGAAATCTTTCAAAGCCTCAGACGCAAAGTCTGCACTTGAACCAATTTCCATATCTTCTTCAATTTGTGCATACCATTCGGTATCACTCCAAATTTCAAATTTATTCAACTGCCCTACCAACATTAAGCCCTTTTCTAATTTTGCGTGTTGACGTAATGGTCCACTAAGTAAAATACGGCCCTGAGCATCCATCTCACATTCAGTAGCGTGACCAAGCATTACTCGTTGCAAACGGCGTTGGGTAGGATCAAAGTTAGAAAGTGCGAGAAGTTTTTGTTCGATTTTTTCCCATTCATCAAGGGGATAAAGTAAAAGGCAGGGTTGGCGAATATCCACAGTACAAACCATTTGCCCTTGGTTCTTTTCAAGAATTTCAGAGCGATAGCGGGTTGGGATCGCTACACGTCCCTTAGAATCTAAATTAACCGCTGTTGCACCACGAAACATATTACGCCTTAAAAATTGAACTTATTTTGAGAAATTTTTCTAAAAATCTCCACAAAACACCACTTTTCTCCACATCTGCCGTAAGTTTATAATTTGTTTGATTAAGTTGCAAGCGATTAACCCTGAAACAACCCTATTTTTTATCAAAATAAAAGCCGTTTGAGAAAATATCCCAAACGGCTTTTTAAACCAAATTATCTTGATTAATTATTCACATACGCTTCTTCATCACGCTCGCCTAATGGCTTAAGCATAGCGAAGAATAACACGATACAAACAATTGTTGTTGCAAAACCAAGATAAACTGAAAGTTGATAATCTAAACCAAAACCGATTTTGTTGTAGAACAAGTAAGTTGCACATACTGTTGTAATAAACCAAGCCGGAATAGACGCAACCCAGTGGAATTTATGGTAGCGATATAAGTATGCTGCTGCTGTCCATAACATTACCATTGCTGTCATTTGGTTTGCCCAAGTGAAATAACGCCATAACACGCTAAAGTCAATGGTTGAAACGAAATAGCCTAATACGAATAATGGTACAGCAATTAATAAACGTTTAGGTAATGAACGTTGGTCGATATGGAAAATTTCTGCTAATTGTAAACGAGCAGCACGGAATGCGGTATCGCCAGAAGTAATAGGTAAAACCACCACACCTAATACAGCAAAAATACCGCCGATAAAACCTAAGAAGTGTAATGAACTATCATATACAACTTTAGATGGTGAACCTGCTGCAATTGCATCTTGTAATGCTTGTGGGTTTTCATAGAATGCAAGACCAACCATACACCAGATTAACGCAATTACACCTTCAGCAATCATTGCACCGTAAAAGATAAAACGGCCTTCTTTTTCATTTTCAGCACAACGCGCCATTAAAGGAGTTTGAGTTGCATGGAAACCAGATAATGCACCACAAGAAATAGTTAAGAATAATAATGGCCAAATTGGAACATCACCTTTCACTTGGAAATTTTGCGTGAATTTCTCTAAAGTTAAGCCTTGACCATCTACATTGATAGTACGGAAGAACTCAATAGGATCAACAGCACTAAAGTGTGCAGAAACTAAGCCATACACCATACCCATAGACATAAATAGCAACAACGCGCCAAAGAGCGGATAGATTCGACCGATAATTTTGTCGATCGGTAATAAAGTCGCAAGAATATAGTAAGCAAAGATAATAATAGTCCAAACTGCAACAACAGTTGCTTTATCCATTCCCCATACTTTGATACCACCGGCTTCAACTGCATGATGAACAGCTTCAGCATCACCTAATTGTAACGCGCCTTGAGATGCGCCCAATAAGTCCATGGTAATCGTACCCATTAATTGAGCTGGGCTTGATACAAATACAACACCTACTAATAATAAAAGTACAAGTGCTAATGTGTTAATAAATACTTTTACAGGACGACCTAAGAATTTACCGGCTAAATGAGGCATAGTTGCACCGCCATGACGGATACTCAACATACCACAGAAATAATCATGTACTGCACCGGCAAAAATACAACCGATTACAATCCAAAGCATTGCCACTGGTCCGTATAACGCACCAAGAATCGGACCAAAAATAGGACCAGTTCCAGCAATGTTTAATAATTGAATTAACCAAATTTTGGTTTTTGACATTGGCATATAATCCACGCCATCATTTACCTGGTAAGCAGGGGTCTGACGTTGTGGATTAATCACAAAGATTTTTTCGATAATTTTTCCATAAACAAAGTAACCAAGAATCAAAATGGCTACACAAAAGAAAAACCATAACATAGAAAGGCTCCTCAAAGATAAACAAAAATATTTAGTGTATGCCCTAAACAAGCCGCGGTATTCTATTTCAAATTGTTTAAAATCAAAAATTGAATTTAAGAAATTTTATGGATTTGTGACTTACATCACATTTGTAAAACCGAAGAATTCTATTAGAATACTAATAAATAAGTAATTTTATAATTATAGAGAAAAAGATGGCCTTAACTCGATGCCCTGAATGCAGAAAAAAGATTAGTGAAAATACAGAAAACTGCCCTAATTGTGGTTTTTCTTTCAAACAAGCAGATTTAGAAATTTATAAACAACAATTAGAAAGACGTCGGCTGCATAATGCTGAAATCAATCGAAAAAGTACAAAACTCCACATAATTTGGTTTTGCATCTTTGCTATTTTTATCGCGCTGGCTAGTTGGATTACAAATAAATAGAAAAAATATCTCGTATGTATATAAAGTTACTTCAGATATTAACTATTAATTCGTCCATCTCCACTATAGATATTCCCTTTACCTTCTCTTGCAAAGCCAATCAAAGTCAAATGATGGGCTTCAGCCATTTTCACAGCAAGATCAGTTGCCCCAGAAATGGTCACTAACATTTCCACCCCGCAAGAAATAGTTTTTTGAACCATTTCATAACTTGCGCGACTCGAAGCGACAATAATTCCATTAGGCTTGCCTGATTTTGCATGCCAGCCAAGTAATTTATCAAGCGCAACATGACGACCCACATCTTCAAAAATAGCAAGCATATTACCTTCTAAATCAAAAAAGCCACAAGCATGAGTCGAACCTGTTTGCTGACCTAATCGTTGATTTTTATGAAGCTCTGACAAACAGCCATCGAGCAAATTCAAATCAAACTTAAAAGTGCGGTCTAATTTTGGAAAGTTTTTATACACTTGATTAAGCTGCTCCGTGCCACAAATGCCACACCCCGTACGTCCTGTAAGATTACGACGATGCTCTTTTAATGCCATAAATTTTCGGCTAGACAGTTCGATTTGCACTTCAATACCATTGCAAACCTCCACAACATCGATGCCGTAAATATCCGAAGGTTTTTCAATAATGCCTTCCGTGAGAGAAAACCCCAGAGCAAATACCTCTAAATCTTTCGGTGAACACATCATAACCGCATGAGAAATACCGTTATAAACTAATGAAACTGGCATTTCGACAGCTAGAAAATCTTCTTTTGATTGTAAAAGTGCGGTTGAATTTTCTATACTTTTATTTCTTTTAAAAAAGTTAATCGTTTGTTTAATCAGCCAATCCATTCTTTACCTACCCATTACTAAAATGTAAAAAAAATGTTAATATTTTTATAAAATCATGATCTAGATCACAATATTTCTGCGTTATAATGCCATTTGATTATAGATTTATCGTTAAAAAATCGTTATTCTAGGCGCCCATAAATTGGCCCACTTTTGAACCAATTTGCGATGTTGAGTAACGTTATTTTAACGAAATCAACCAAATTATCTAGTTACACTAGACGAATTTATTACTATCTAAATATCTCAACAACTTGTTGTTGAAAGGAGTGATTATGCAGATCTCAAGAAGAAAATTCTTTAAGGTCTGTGCAGGTGGTATGGCGGGAACATCGGCTGCGATGTTGGGCTTTGCTCCAGCAAGTGCGTTAGCTGCGCCGCGTGAATACAAATTATTACGCGCATTTGAATCTCGTAACACTTGTACATATTGTTCCGTAAGCTGTGGTATGTTGCTTTATAGCACAGGCAAACCTTACGATACGTTAAGCAGCCACACTGGCACCAATACTCGTTCAAAATTATTCCATCTCGAGGGCGATCCAGATCATCCGGTTAGCCGTGGTGCACTCTGTCCTAAAGGTGCTGGCGCCCTTGATTACGTAAATAGCGAAAGCCGCTGTTTATATCCTGAATATCGTGCACCGGGCTCTGATAAATGGGAACGCATTTCTTGGCATGATGCTATTAAGCGTATTGCCCGTTTAATGAAAGATGACCGTGATGCCAACTTCGTTGAAAAAAATGCTGCAGGTAATACTGTAAACCGTTGGACCACCACTGGGATTATGACCGCATCCGCTATCAGTAATGAAGCCGCGTTACTCACCCATAAATGGATCCGAATGTTAGGGATGTTGCCGGTATGTAACCAAGCGAATACTTGACACGGACCAACGGTAGCAAGTCTTGCTCCATCATTTGGTCGTGGTGCCATGACAAATAACTGGGTTGATATCAAAAACGCAAACCTTATTCTTGTTCAAGGTGGTAACCCTGCCGAAGCTCACCCTGTTGGTTTCCGTTGGGCAATTGAAGCGAAGAAAAACGGTGCGAAAATCATCGTGGTAGACCCTCGCTTTAACCGTACTGCGTCTGTTGCTGATCTTCACGCACCAATTCGTTCTGGTTCTGATATTGCGTTCTTAATGGGCGTAATCCGTTACCTATTGGAAACTAATCAGATCCAACACGAATACGTTAAACACTATACCAATGCATCATTCTTAATTAATGAAGGCTATAAGTTTGAAGACGGTTTATTCTCCGGCTTTAACGAAGAAAAACGCAATTACGATAAATCAACTTGGAATTACCAATTTGATGAAAACGGCAATGCAAAACGTGATATGACATTACAACACCCTCGTTGTGTCATTAATATCTTAAAAGATCACGTTTCTCGTTATACTCCAGAAATGGTTGAACGCGTTACCGGCGTAAAACAAAAAGTATTCTTACAAATTTGTGAAGAAATTGGTAAAACTTCTGCGCCAAATAAAACAATGACGCACTTATATGCATTAGGTTTTACAGAGCACACAATCGGTACACAAAATATTCGTTCTATGGCGATGATCCAATTACTTTTAGGTAATATAGGTATGCCAGGTGGCGGTATTAATGCACTTCGTGGACACTCAAACGTTCAAGGTACAACTGATATGGGCCTACTACCAACAATGTTGCCAGGCTATATGCGTTTACCAAACGAAAAAGAAACCTCTTACGAACAATATATGAATGCGATTACGCCGAAAGATATCGTGCCTAATCAAGTCAACTATTATCGTAATACCTCAAAATTCTTCGTAAGTATGATGAAAACCTTCTACGGAGATAAAGCTACAAAAGAAAATGGCTGGGGCTTTGACTTCATCCCTAAAGTTGACCGTGTTTATGACCCTATCACGCACGTAAAAATGATGCATGATGGTGAATTAAACGGCTGGATTTTACAAGGTTTCAACGTATTAAACTCTTTACCGAACAAAAACAAAACTGTTGCTGGTATGAGTAAATTAAAATACTTAGTTGTACTTGATCCATTACAAACTGAAAGTTCTGAGTTCTGGAAAAACTTTGGTGAATCTAACAATGTAAATCCAGCAGAGATTCAAACTGAGGTATTCCGTTTACCAACAACCTGTTTCGCAGAAGAAGATGGTTCTATTGCCAACTCAGGTCGTTGGGCACAATGGCACTGGAAAGGTTGTGATCAACCTGGCGAAGCGATGCCTGATGTTGAAATTCTTTCTATGATTCGTGAAGAAATGCATGACCTTTATAAAAAAGAAGGTGGTCGTGGTATTGAATCCTTTGAAGCGATGACCTGGAATTATGCTCAACCACATTCACCAAGCTCAACTGAACTAGCCAAAGAACTTAATGGTTATGCACTTGAGGATCTTTATGATGCGAATAACAATCTCATCTATAAGAAAGGTCAATTATTAAATGGATTTGCTCACTTAAGAGATGACGGTACTACCACATCTGGAAACTGGCTCTATGTTGGTCAATGGACAGAAAAAGGTAACCAAATGGCAAATCGTGATAATTCTGACCCTTCAGGATTAGGTTGTACTGTAGGTTGGGGCTTTGCATGGCCTGCAAACCGTCGTGTTCTTTACAATCGCGCATCATTAGATATCAACGGTAATCCATGGGACAAACACCGCCAATTAATTAAATGGAATGGTAAAAACTGGAACTGGTATGACATTGCTGACTACGGTGCGCAACCACCTGGTTCAGATGCGGGTCCATTTATTATGTCTGCGGAAGGTGTTGGTCGTCTATTTGCGGTTGATAAAATCAATAATGGTCCAGTACCAGAACACTTCGAACCAATTGAAAGCCCAATTGATACGAACCCACTTCATCCAAGTATAGTAACGGATCCAACTATCCGTATCTATAAGGAAGACCGTGAGTTTATTGGTTCAAATAAAGAGTATCCATTTGTGGCTACAACTTATCGTTTAACTGAACACTTCCACAGTTGGACAGCTCAATCTGCTCTAAACATCATCGCTCAACCACAACAGTTTGTGGAAATTGGTGAGAAATTAGCTGCAGAAAAAGGCATCCAAAAAGGTGATATGGTAAAAGTCACTTCAAGACGTGGTTACATCAAAGCGGTTGCTGTTGTGACTAAACGTTTGAAAGATTTAGAAATCGATGGACGCACAGTTCACCATATTGGTATTCCAATTCACTGGAATATGAAATCCTTAAATGGTAAAGGTAACCGCGGTTTCTCAGCAAATACCTTAACACCATCTTGGGGTGAATCAATTACACAAACACCAGAATACAAAACTTTCTTGGTGAACGTAGAAAAGGCGGAGGCATAATATGCGAGCAATGGATGTACAATCTCAAGATATTATTAAAATCTCCGCAACTTCAGGTTTAACTCCTGCACCACAAGCGCGTGATCATAAAGTTGAAGTGGCAAAATTAATCGATGTCAGTACATGTATCGGTTGTAAAGCTTGCCAAGTTGGCTGCTCAGAGTGGAATGACATCCGCTCTGATGTAAATGCGCAGTGTCATGGTATTTACGATAACCCTGTAGATCTAAATGCTAAAGCATGGACTGTGATGCGTTTTAACGAAGTGGAAGAAAACGATCGTTTAGAATGGCTAATCCGTAAAGATGGATGTATGCACTGTGCTGAACCAGGCTGTTTAAAAGCTTGTCCATCACCTGGTGCTATCATTCAGTACAAAAACGGTATCGTGGACTTTCAATCTGATAAATGTATCGGATGTGGTTACTGTATCGCTGGTTGTCCGTTCAACATTCCACGTATGAACCCAGACGACAACCGCGTGTACAAATGTACCCTTTGTGTGGACCGTGTTTCTGTAGGTCAAGAGCCTGCATGTGTGAAAACCTGTCCAACTGGTGCTATTCGTTTTGGTTCTAAAGAAGAAATGAAACTCTACGCGGAAAAACGCATAGCTGATTTAAAATCTCGTGGTTATGAAAATGCAGGACTTTACGATCCTCCAGGCGTAGGCGGAACACACGTAATGTATGTGTTACATCACGCTGATAAACCAGAGCTTTACAATGGCCTTCCAAAAGATCCACAAATTGATTTAAGTGTGACCTTATGGAAAGATGTATTGAAGCCAGTAGCGGCAGTTGCAATGGGTGGCTTGGCATTAGCTGAAATCGCTCACTACTTAACTGTAGGTCCTAATATTGAAGAAGATGTGGAAGATCATCACCACGAATTTGAAGAAGAAAAACCATCTAAGGGGGAAAACAATGAGTAAAATTGAGATCAACAACGATACTCGAATCGTCCGCCATAGAACACCAGCGCGTATCAGTCACTGGATGTTGGTAATTTGTTTCTTTATGACAATGTTCACTGGTGTTGCATTTTTCTTCCCTGATTTCGCATGGTTAACAGAAATTTTAGGTACACCACAAATTGCGCGTGCAATTCACCCATTTACTGGGATTTTAATGTTCTTCGCCTTCATCTACTTGGCATTATTGTACTGGGATCACAATATTCCAGAAAAAAATGATATTCGCTGGGCAAAAGGTGTCGTTGAAGTTCTTAAAGGGAATGAACACGCGGTTGCTGATAATGGCAAATATAACCTTGGTCAAAAAATGCTCTTCTGGACATTAAATTTGGCGATGGTAACGTTATTAGTGACTGGCATCATTATGTGGCGTCAATATTTTTCGCACTACTTCTCAATCCCAGTATTGCGTTTCTCGATTCTGCTCCATTCTTTGAGTGCATTTATGTTATTCACTGGTATCTTAGTGCATATGTATATGGCATTCTGGATTAAAGGTTCGATTCGAGGAATCATTGAAGGTTGGGTAACCGTTCGTTGGGCGAAGAAACACCACCCGAAATGGTACCGCGAAGAAATTTTACCTGAGCTTGAAAAAGATTTACTCAACGAGCAATCAGGTAAAAAAGGCAAAACCAAAGTATTATTTAAAGGATTTGGCAAATAAGCTGAAATCTTGAAAAAGAAAAAAGTGCGGTTAAAATTGACCGCACTTTTTATTATGAAAGTGAGAAAAGAACATGAGTATCAAAATCTTATCAGAATCAGAAATCAAACAAGCGGCAAATTCTTTCCAAACGCCTGCTGTATTATTTGCCAATCCTAAAAATCTTTATCAACGCAGAGCAAAACGTTTAAGAGACTTAGCTCAAAATCACCCACTATCAGATTATTTATTATTTGCTGCAGACATAGTTGAAAGCCAACTTTCCACGTTAGAAAAAAATCCTTTACCGCAACAACAGTTTGAACAGCTAAATGATATCGAGCCACTAAATGCGAAAACCTTTAAAAGAAACTGCATCTGGCGTGAATATTTAACTGAAATTCTTGATGAAATAAAACCCAAAGCCAATGAGCAAGTTTCTACAACAATTGAATTTCTTGAAAAAGCATCATCTGCTGAATTAGAAGAAATGGCAAATAAACTCTTAGCACAAGAATTTAATTTAGTCAGCAGTGATAAAGCCGTCTTTATTTGGGCTGCACTTTCCCTTTATTGGCTACAGCTCGCCCATCAAATTCCCCATAATAGCCAAGTTGAAAACGCCGAAAATTTACATCACTGCCCTGTTTGTGGTTCTTTACCTGTTGCAAGTATTGTACAAATTGGTACATCACAAGGTTTACGCTACTTACATTGTAATTTATGTGAAAGTGAATGGAATTTAGTACGCGCACAATGCACCAACTGTAATAGTCATGACAAACTTGAAATGTGGTCGTTAGATGAAGAACTTGCACTTGTTCGTGCTGAAACCTGTGGTAGCTGTGAAAGTTACTTGAAAATCATGTTCCAAGAAAAAGATCCTCATGTAGAGCCAGTAGCCGACGATTTGGCTTCTATTTTCTTGGATATTGAAATGGAAGAAAAAGGTTTCGCACGCAGCGGATTAAATCCATTTGTTTTTCCTGCAAAAGAAGCATAAAAAAATATAGCCTAGGATAAACATCCTAGGCTATATCATTCGTGTCTATAAATAACAAGCCATTACTACGGCATTTTCTCGTCCACCACAGGGTTTCGGATAATAATTTTTTCGAATATCGACTTCATTAAAACCAATTTTTTCATACAAGAAACGAGCAGGGTTAGACTCCCTGACTTCTAGCCATAAGGTCTGAACACCTTTTTCTTTCAATTGGATGATTAGCTGATTCAACAATAATTTCCCAAATCCATTACCTTGATGAGAGGGTACAATAGCAATATTAAACAAAGTCGCTTCATCCAATACTGTTTGGCAAATAGCAAAACCAATAATCTGATTATTCTCTATCAATTTTAAATTGAGATAACGCTCACCTTGATTATTTTTTAACGTACCAAATGACCAAGGAACCAGATGGGCTTGCTGCTCGATTTCATACAATCTGTCGAAATCACTGGCTTCAATTTGAGAAATAATAGACATAATTAAGGCTGCTGAATTTGTTGCCACAACTCGCGTTTGGCTTGGTGATTAGATTGAAATTGTTGCCAACTTGGCGAGCGATAAACACGCTCAGCCAGCATACAGAATGATAAAGTGCGGTCAATTTTGTCACTATTTTCTGATAGTAACCAGTAACGAATAGGCTGCTTACATTCGATATGCTGGATTTGATCGTAATTCAAACATAAGCAATCTTCTTTTTTAAGATCAAGGCTGAGTAGCACATCAGTCAACAAAGGCGAGCCACTTATATTTTCATCAGAAACAGTGATAAATCGAATATTCTCAGCAACACTAATTCCTACCGAACCTTGTAGCACCTCTGGGCGATATAACGTCCACTGGGAAATACCCATTTCTTGTAAAAGAAGATCGCGTCTATTCATATTAACGAGCAATACTATCAAATGGGTAATCGACTAATGCCTTAATAATCGCACGTTCTTCAGCCTGTGTAGGTTCCACTTGATATGAGGTATAACTACGATAAGCAATAATATTTTTATCTTTATGCACTAAAGCAACGTAACGTTTAAATTTATCACTGGCACAAGCATAATAATCATGAATATCTGACTTCACAGCCTGTAACTGGCAGGTCTCTTTATTTTTTGCAAAATAACGTTCCGTAATATCTTTCTCATGAGAAACATCAGTTAAATAAAATGTATCACTTAGCACAGCTTTACGAGCCTCGCTGTTTTTACTTAATGCCAAACTCACAAAACGAGGATCGTCACCTTTTACTACTTGTGTTTGTTTCACAT
Organism: Haemophilus haemolyticus; assembly: GCF_003490595.1. Lineage (GTDB taxonomy): Bacteria > Pseudomonadota > Gammaproteobacteria > Enterobacterales > Pasteurellaceae > Haemophilus > Haemophilus haemolyticus_L. The sequence continues at coordinate 112,032 of NZ_QQGY01000003.1, read as the reverse complement.
ATTTCTCGCCATTGAATTCAATTTCGATACCTTTAGCTGAAATACGCTGAAACTGTGCATCTAACTTTTGTAATACTTCAGTTTGAGCAGGCGTTAATACCGGCTTTGATACTTTAGATGCCTTTTGAGGCGTACCTTGAACAAGGTCCAGAACTTGACATCCAGATAGTAACGTTGCCATTAAGGTTGCAGAGAGAATTTTTTTCATAAAGAATTTTCCTAAAATAGTTTTAATCAATTTTTATTAATAATTTTGCTAAAATAGCGCGTAATTTTAACTAATAACCCACAGGATTCAAAGCGTGATTTCTCTAGAAAGCCAAGTTTTAGAACGACATCTTTCATTTTTTGATGGAAAATCGGTATTATTTGCTGGCGGTATTTCTGATAATTTTCCTCAAACATTAGCCTATAAATGCCAATCAATCCAAATTTGGAGTTGCTATTTTGACTATGCAAGAACACAAAGTGCGGTCAATTTTTCCGTTGAATTTCAAGGTCAAGCCGATTTAATCGTTTATTATTGGACTAAAAACAAACAAGAAGTCAATTTCCAACTGCTTCAACTATTAGCTCAAGCACCTATTGGCCAAGAAATATTAATTATTGGAGAAAATCGTTGTGGCGTGCGTTCAGTAGAAAAAACATTAGAACCTTATGGTGAAATAGCAAAAATTGACTCTGCTCGTCGTTGTGGGTTATATCATTTTTCACTACAAAACAAACCGCACTTTGAACTTAAAAATTTCTGGAAAACCTATCAACATTCTACGCTACAAGACTTAACTATATATAGTTTACCTGGGGTATTTAGTGCAGCGGAATTAGATACGGGCACAGAACTGTTACTTTCAACCATTGATAATAAAATAAAAGGAAAAGTACTCGATCTTGGCTGTGGGGCGGGAATAATTGGATCTATGATCAAAAAACGCTCTCCTAACATACAAATTACAATGACTGATATTCATGCGATGGCGTTAGAATCAGCGCGAAAAACACTTTCTGAAAATCAATTACAAGGCGAAGTTTACACCAGTGATGTCTTTTCTGATATAGAAGGAAAATTTGATTTGATTATTTCGAATCCGCCATTCCATGATGGTATTGATACTGCCTACCGAGCTGTGACAGAACTCATCACTCAAGCAAAATGGCACCTCAATCAAGGGGGAGAATTACGCATTGTCGCCAATTCATTTTTGCCTTATCCCGAATTACTTAGACAACATTTCGGTGATTACGAAGTGCTTGCTCAAACAGGAAAATTTAAAGTGTATTCAGTGAAAAATTAGAAAAAAATCCCCATCGCAATAATGGGGATTTTTCTATTTATTACTTATGGATTTCACCGCACTTTATTCATCCATATATCCTAAACTACGTAATGCACGTTCATCATCGGCCCAACCAGATTTCACCTTCACCCAAAGTTCGAGGTGAACTTTGTTATCAAATAAACGTTCCATATCAGCACGCGCTTCCATACCAATAGTTTTAATTTTTTGACCGCCCGCACCTATCACCATTTTTTTCTGACCTTCACGTTCAACGAGAATTAATCCATTTATTTCATAGGTGCCACGTTCATTCACTTTGAACTGTTCGATTTCAACAGTAACAGAATAAGGCAATTCTTCACCCGTAAAACGCATTAATTTTTCACGGATTATTTCCGATGCCATGAAACGTTGCGAACGGTCTGTGACATAATCTTCTGGGAAATGATGCACACCTTCGCGTAAAGATTGACGTACAATTTTCTCTAATTCATGAACATTATTACCACGCTGTGCAGAAATTGGTACAATGTGAGCAAAGTTAAATTTACTGCTAAGTTCTGTAATAAACGGTAACAAATCATCTTTATTTTTGATGTTATCTACTTTGTTGATAGCAAGCACAACGGGTGCTTTTGCATTGCGTAATTTGTTTAGCACCATCTCATCATCTGCATTCCAGTGTGTGCCATCTACGACAAAAATAATTAAATCAACATCGCCGATAGCGCTACTTGCTGCGCGGTTCATTAAACGGTTAATCGCACGCTTTTCTTCAATATGAAGTCCCGGCGTATCCACATAGATTTCTTGATACGCCCCTTCAGTTTTAATTCCCACAATGCGGTGACGCGTGGTTTGTGCTTTACGCGATGTAATTGAAATTTTTTGTCCTAAAATTTTATTTAAGAGCGTTGATTTACCCACATTTGGGCGGCCTACGATAGCAATAAAGCCGCAATAGGTTTTGTCGAATTGTTCGGTCATTTGATGTCCAGTTCTTTTAAAATTTGTTCTGCTGCTGCTTGTTCGGCTTTACGACGGCTAGATCCTTTTGCCACAAAAGTGCGGTCAATTTTATCCGCACTTTTCACTTTGCATTCAACAGTGAAAATTTGGCAATGGGCTTCCCCTTGAATATTGACCACTTCATAAGTTGGCAATGGCAGATGTTTACCTTGTAAATATTCTTGCAAACGAGTTTTCGCATCTTTTTGGTTATCACCCGGTTTGATTTCAGCCAATAATTGTTGATACCAATTTCGAATCACTTGGGTCGTCACAGCCAATCCTTGATCCAAAGACATTGCGCCAATAATCGCTTCTACACAATCGGCAAGAATAGATTCGCGGCGAAAACCACCGCTCTTTAGCTCGCCAGAACCAAGCGACATATAATCGCCTAATTCAAATTGGCGCGCTAAAATCGCTAAAGTGGGTTCGCGTACCAAAGTAGCACGCATACGGCTCAGTTCGCCTTCATTACAACGTGGAAACTGATGATAAAGTGCTTCAGCGATAGTAAAATTAAGAATAGAATCGCCTAGAAATTCTAGGCGTTCATTATGTTGAGTCGCCGCACTTCGATGCGTAAGTGCCTGCTTTAATAGCGCAATATCATTAAAACGATAACCGATTTTACGCTCAAGTCGATCTAAATGATTCATCTTATTTTATTGCTGTAAAGAAACGATCAAAACGGAAACCTGTTGGCCACTCATTCGCTTCTTTTTCTAAGCTCATCCAAATATAAGTGGCTTTACCCACAATATTTTTTTCAGGCACAAAGCCCCAGAAACGGCTATCATCACTGTGATCACGGTGATCGCCCATCACAAAATACTGCCCTTCTGGCACAAGCCATTCTGCAGTTTGCATACCTTCTTGTGGGAAAAACTCAGGACCTGAATAACGACGATATTCACTAATTAACACGTTATGTGTTACATCGCCTTTCTCAGTCAATTCTAATTCATTCGGAAAAGCAGGATTTGTTGGATTTTGTGTATATTCAAACGCCTTGGTTTCACAATCAATTTCACAAGGTTTACCTTCTTTGCCATATACCACTTTTAGCGTTTTTTGTTCCGTATCAAAAATGACGCGATCTCCGCCCTTTCCAACAATACGCTTAATATAATCAACACCAGACATATTATCTTTTGAGCTTAACGCTAAATTTTCTGCAAAGGCTGCTCGAGTTGCCCCAAGACCAGTACGAATTAAAGCTTGTTGTGGTGCTTTAAACACAATTACATCACCTCGTTGTGGTTTTTCACCAGCAATAATGGTGTTTTGGAAAATCGGATCTTTCACGCCATAAGCATATTTGTTCACGACCAAAAAGTCACCAACTCGTAAGGTCGATTCCATTGAACCAGATGGAATTTGAAATGGTTCAAATAAAAAAGAGCGCACTAAGAATACGACAGAAAGCACCGGGAAAAGAGATGATAAAAACTCAGAGGCTTCAGAAATCGGTTCAATTTTTGCTTTTTCTTCGTCAGTTAATACTTGGCCTGAACGCTGTTCAGCACGTGCAATTTTACGATTACGTTTTGGCGTTACCACAAAATAATGGTAGCACCATAATACGCCTGAAAGTGCGGTCAAAATTAGCAATACAATACTGAATGTGTTTGGTAATTGAAAATAATCTAAAACTTTCCAAACACCAAAACCAACCGCCAGTAAAATCACAAAAAATAAATTTGACATAATTTTCCTTATTTATCTTTTCCTACATGTAAAATTGCTAAAAACGCTTCTTGTGGTACTTCTACGTTACCTAAAGACTTCATACGTTTTTTACCTTCTTTCTGTTTCTGTAAGAGTTTTTTCTTACGGCTTACGTCACCACCATAACATTTTGCCAATACATTCTTACGTAATTGTTTCACCGTAGAACGGGCAATTATGTGGTTTCCAATCGCGGCTTGAATAGCGATATCAAATTGCTGACGAGGAATTAACTCACGCATTTTTTCAACCAATTCACGGCCACGATATTGTGAATTATCTTTATGAACGATTAAAGCTAAAGCATCTACTCGTTCGCTATTAATCATAATATCTACGCGAACCATATCTGCAGCTTGGAAACGTTTGAAACCGTAATCTAACGAAGCATAACCACGGGATGTCGATTTTAAACGGTCAAAGAAGTCTAAAACCACTTCTCCCATTGGAATCTCATAAGTCAGCGCAATTTGATTACCGTGATATACCATATTGGTTTGCACACCACGTTTTTCCACGCAAAGTGTAATGACATTACCTAAATATTCTTGCGGCACCAACATATTACATTCTGCAATCGGCTCACGGATTTCAGCAATATTATTAAGCGGAGGCAATTTCGATGGACTATCGACATAAACGACATCACCATTCGTTAATTGCACTTCGTAAATTACCGTTGGCGCAGTAGTAATGAGATCTAAATCATACTCACGCTCTAGACGCTCTTGAATGATTTCCATGTGTAAAAGGCCAAGGAAGCCACAGCGGAAACCAAAACCAAGTGCGGTTGAAGTTTCCGGCTCATAGAAAAGTGAAGCATCATTTAAGCTCAACTTACTCAGCGCATCACGAAATGCTTCATAATCATCTGAGCTCACTGGGAAAAGACCTGCATACACTTGCGGTTTTACTTTTTTAAAGCCTGGTAAAACCTCAGTTGCTGGATTATGTTGAAGCGTTAAAGTATCCCCAACTGGCGCACCTAAAATATCTTTAATCGCACAAACTACCCAACCCACTTCGCCACATTCTAAAACAGTAGTATCTTCTTGTTTTGGCGTAAAAATCCCTAAACGATCAACATTGTAAGCTTGTCCTGTAGACATCACTTTAATTTTATCGCCTTTACGTAATACCCCGTTTTTAATACGCACTAAAGACACCACGCCCAAATAATTATCGAACCAAGAATCAATAATCAATGCTTGTAATGGCGCATTAGGATCACCTTCTGGTGCAGGAATTTTTGCAACGATTTCTTCTAATACATCTTCGATACCTACACCCGTTTTAGCAGAGCATCTAACCGCTTCCATCGCATCAATTCCCACGATATCTTCAATTTCTTCAGCTACGCGTTCAGGATCAGCAGCTGGTAAGTCGATTTTATTTAAAATCGGTACTACTTCTAAATCCATTTCAATTGCGGTATAACAGTTTGCCAAGGTTTGAGCTTCTACCCCTTGACCAGCATCAACCACCAACAAAGCCCCTTCACAAGCAGCAAGAGAGCGAGACACCTCATAGGAAAAGTCCACGTGTCCTGGTGTATCGATAAAGTTTAATTGATAAGTTTCGCCATCTTTAGCTTTATAATTTAAAGTAACACTTTGTGCTTTAATGGTAATGCCGCGCTCACGCTCAAGATCCATTGAGTCTAGCACTTGCGCTTCCATTTCACGATCCGAAAGGCCACCACAAGTTTGAATCAAACGGTCAGAAAGCGTCGATTTACCGTGGTCAATATGGGCAATAATAGAAAAGTTGCGAATATTCTTCATAAAAGATAGTTTTTCTCAAAAATCATTAAATTTAACTGGCGGATTGTACCTGAAAAGCGCGGAAATCGCTAGGGATGAAAGGGAAAAGTGCGGTCAAATTTTTTAACCTTTTAGATAAAACAAAACCCCGAATGACTTCGGGGTTTCTTTTTTCATTCAAACTGAAATTATAGGCTTTCAGTGAAAGTACGAGTAATAACGTCGCGTTGTTGTTCTGGAGTTAAAGAGTTGAAACGTACTGCGTAACCAGAAACACGGATAGTTAATTGTGGATATTTATCTGGGTTGTTTACCGCATCTTCTAAAGTTTCACGACGTAATACGTTTACGTTTAAGTGCTGACCACCTTCAACTTTAACAGTTGGCGCTACGTTTACCGGTAATTCACGGTATTCGATTTGACCTAATTCGCTAACTGCAACAACTTGGTCTTCAGCGAATTCGCCTTTTGCACATAAGCAACGCGCTTCATTTTTTTCGCTGTCTAATAACCAGAATGAATTAAGCAAATTGTCATTTGCCGCTTGAGTAATTTGAATACCTTTAATCATAATAGCCTCCTAATTGGCATTAGAATAATCATAAAAACTGTACAAATTTTATCAAATAATTTGAAGATTTCAAATTATTTTGGATTTTTTTGATAAAGAACAGGTTATCTTTTTAAGATAATTTTACAAACTTGATCTAAATTAAACTTTACTCATTTATGTAGCTATTCACCCAAAATAATTTAACATTAACTTAACCTTTTAAACTTTTTATTGCCTTAACCTTTTTGTTTATAATAAGAGCAAACTTATTAATAGGATCAAAATAATGAAAACCTGGACTGATGTTATCGGAAAAGAAAAAGAACAACCTTACTTTCAACACGCACTACAACAGGTTCATCTTGCAAGAGCAAGCGGGAAAACGATTTATCCCCCACAAGAAGATGTATTTAACGCATTCAAATATACGGCTTTTGAAGATGTAAAAGTAGTAATCTTAGGTCAGGATCCCTACCATGGTCCAAACCAAGCTCATGGATTGGCTTTTTCAGTAAAACCTGAAGTCGCCATTCCCCCTTCTCTAGTAAATATGTATAAAGAGCTTACACAAGATATTTCGGGATTCCAAATGCCATCACATGGTTATTTAGTCAAATGGGCTGAACAAGGGGTATTGCTGCTCAACACAGTACTTACCGTAGAACGTGGTATGGCACATTCACATGCTAATTTCGGCTGGGAAACGTTTACTGATCGTGTTATTGCAGCACTTAATGAACATCGTGAGAAACTCGTATTTTTACTTTGGGGCAGTCACGCACAAAAAAAAGGGCAAATTATTGACCGCACTCGTCACCTTGTTTTAACGGCTCCACATCCTTCCCCACTTTCAGCTCATCGAGGTTTCTTTGGCTGTCATCATTTTTCCAAAACAAATTCATATTTGGAAAGCCACGGAATAAAACCGATAGATTGGCAAATCTAAACCATATATTCCTAAAAAAATAACCGCACTTTAATTTCTCAAAGTGCGGTTAAATATTTCAAGATTTCAATTAGCCGTGATAACGCCCTACACCTAATTCATCTTCTTTACGTGTGCGATTCATCACGTCTTGTGGAGATTGCGCAATACGTAATCCCATTTCATCTTCAGTACGCACCACTTCACCACGTAGAGAATTGGTATAAACATCAGTGATTTTCACATCCACAAATTTACCAATCATTTCCGGAGAACCTTGGAAGTTGACAATACGATTCGTTTCAGTACGTCCCGTTAATTCCATAATGTCTTTCTTCGATGGCCCTTCAACTAACACGCGTTGTTCTGTGCCAAGCATGCGACGGCTAAACTGTGCGGCTTGTTGATTAATACGCTCTTGTAACACATAAAGACGTTGTTTCTTTTCGTCTTCCGTGACATCATCTGGCATATCTGCAGCTGGCGTACCTGGTCGAGCAGAATACACAAAACTGAAGCTCATATCAAAGTTCACTTGTGCAATCAAATTCATAGTTTGCTCAAAATCTTCCGCAGTTTCCCCCGGGAAACCAACAATAAAATCTGAGCTGATTTGAATATCAGGACGCACAGCACGAAGCTTACGAATAATAGATTTATATTCTAATGCTGTATGACCACGTTTCATCATCGTTAATACACGGTCAGAACCCGCTTGGACTGGAAGATGCAAGAAACTCACCAATTCAGGCGTATCACGATATACGTCAATAATATCATCCGTAAATTCTATTGGATGACTGGTTGTAAAACGTAAACGGTCAATACCATCAATTGATGCGACAAGACGAAGCAATTCAGCAAAGCTACAAATTTGACCATCATGTGTCGGCCCACGATAAGCATTTACATTTTGACCAAGTAGATTGACCTCACGCACACCTTGATCCGCAAGCTGCGCAATTTCAAATAAGACATCATCCACAGGGCGACTGACTTCTTCACCGCGTGTATAAGGTACAACACAGAAAGTACAGTATTTATTACAGCCTTCCATAATCGAAACAAATGCTGTTGGACCTTCTGCACGAGGTTCAGGTAAGCGGTCAAATTTCTCAATTTCAGGGAAACTTACATCTACAACAGAGCTCTTACCACCACGAATTTGGTTAATCATTTCAGGCAGGCGGTGCAAAGTTTGCGGACCAAAAATAATATCTACATAAGGCGCACGATGGCGAATATGTTCACCTTCTTGAGAAGCTACGCAGCCGCCCACGCCAATCACTAAATTTGGATTATTTTTCTTTAATTCTTTCCAGCGCCCAAGTTGGTGGAACACTTTTTCTTGTGCTTTTTCACGAATAGAACAGGTATTCAATAATAATACGTCTGCTTCTTCAGGAATTTCGGTAAGTTCTAGTCCATGAGTACTTAATAAAAGATCGGCCATTTTAGATGAATCATATTCATTCATCTGGCAGCCCCAAGTTTTAATATGTAATTTTTGAGTCATTTTCTACAATATCGTTAGGTGTTATAAATAATTAGTCGAATAAAACGGTCGGCTATTTTACAGGCTTGCAATAATTCTGGCTAGTAAATATTCGGTGAAAAAAAGCATCAAAAATAAACCGCACTTTCGTGATAAGCCAAAAGTGCGGTTTAATTCAGAGCAGTTTTAAATTATTTCACTAACCCGCCACTGGCTTGTAAATCAGCGTGATAAGAAGAGCGAACAAATGGTCCACAAGCCGCATGTTCAAAGCCCATTTCATTGGCTTTTTCTCTGAATTCATCAAATTCGCTTGGCGGAACATAACGCGCAACTGGCAAATGATGGCGGCTAGGTTGAAGATATTGCCCCAACGTGAGCATTGTCACACCGTTATCACGTAAATCTTGCATGACTTGTACAATTTCCTCGTTGGTTTCGCCTAATCCCACCATTAAACCTGATTTAGTTGGGATATTCGGGAACATTTCTTTAAATTCACGCAATAATTTAAGTGACCATTCGTAATCCGCCCCAGGACGAATCTCTTTATATAGGCGCGGGACGTTTTCTAAATTATGGTTAAAGACATCTGGCGGATTATCTTTTAATTTTTCCAATGCCTGTGTAATGCGACCACGGAAATCAGGCACTAAAATTTCAATCTTAATGTTAGGATTAAGCTCGCGCACAGCTTTTACACATTCTGCAAAATGACCCGCGCCACGATCTGGTAAATCATCGCGATCCACCGATGTAATCACCACATATTTAAGTTTCATATCTTGGATAGTTTCAGCTAATTTTTGTGGCTCTTCAGGATCGGGCGGTAATGGTTTGCCATGCGCAACATCACAGAACGGGCAACGGCGCGTACAAATTGCGCCTAAAATCATAAAAGTTGCTGTTCCATGATTAAAACATTCGTGTAAATTTGGACAAGATGCTTCTTCACAAACGGAATGTAAACCATGACGACGCATTCCATTTTTGATGCTTTCAATTTTAAGTGAATTTGCTGGAAGTTTAATTTTCATCCATTCGGGCTTTTTCAATAGCTCTTGGTTTGGATCAATATTTTTTACTGGAATAATCGACGTTTTTGCCGCATCGCGATATTTTACACCGCGTTCCATTTTGAAAGGCGTTGACATAAGCGTTCCTAAATAAAAATGCCCAAACAGGGCATTTTTGATCATTAAATATTACAAATTTGTTACATTATAGCCTAAAAGCTCAGCAAAGTGTTTAATTAATTTTGGTGAAACCTTATCGCAATTAGCTTCATCTTGATTAACAAAATCCGCTAATTGACACATTTCAAGACCAGCATAGCCACATGGATTAATATAATGAAATGGATTCAGATCCATATTGATATTCAATGCTAACCCGTGAAAAGAGCACCCACGACGAATACGCAGTCCAAGAGAACAAATCTTTTTTCCATCCACATACACGCCTGGTGCATCAGGTTTTGGATAGCTTTCAATACGATATTCAGCTAAAGTTTTTACCACCATTTGTTCAAGTGCGGTAACTAATTGACGTACATTTAAATTCTCATGACGCTTAATATCAATGAGCACATACATCACTTGCTGACCGGGTGCATGATAGGTTATTTGCCCACCACGATCCGACTGTACTACAGGTATTTCACTACGTTGTAAAAGATGCTCTGGTTTACCTGCTTGCCCTTGGGTAAACACAGAAGGATGTTGCACCAACCAAATTTCGTCTTGCGTTTCCGCGGTGCGACTATCTGTAAAATTCTGCATTTTATGCCAAATATCTTGATAATCTTGCAACCCTAACTGACGAACGATAAGGGAATTATTCATATTAGATAACCATTTTTACACCTTCAACTTTAGCAAGTTCTTTATAAAGTGTTTCTACCTGCTCAAAGCTTTCAGCAATAATGTCGATTGAAACCGAATTATAGGTACCTTTACTACTCCGTTTTTCCTTAGGAATATAATCGCCTTTAATGTATTTTTGAACGACTTGAATTAGATCTTGCGCTAACCCCTCGCGATTAATTCCAGCAACTTTAAATGTCATTTTTGCTGGAAATTTCATTAATTCTTTAAGTTTTGCGTAATCGTTTTCTGTTGTCATATTATTTCCCAATGATAAAAATGATGTGTGGATGGCACACCACCCACACATTACGAATGCCTCAGTTAAAAATGAAAAAAGTGCGGTAAGTTTCTGGCATATTTTATGCAAATAAGCCTTTTACAGTGAGCACGAGCCAATCCCAAGCTTTTCCGAAAATACTCGCTTCGCCCACTTCATCCATTACTTGTAAGTTTACCGCTGCAATATCTTTACCTTCTAATTGATAAATGACTTTACCGACGACTTGGCCTTTTGCTAAAGGCGCTTGTAAATTTTTACTTTCTAACTCATATCGAGCTTTAAGCTCATTTTGTTTGCCTTTCGGAACTGTGATAAAGCTATCTTGTAACGTTCCTAATTTAACGCTACCTTTATTACCGTAATAAACAGGTTGTTCTGAAACTTCTTTGCCTGCCTCTAAAGTTTTAAATGTTTCGAAATTAGCAAAACCCCATTGTAAAAGTTTTTTACTTTCTACTTCACGACCTTTATAAGTTGGCACCCCCATTACTACAGAAATTAAACGCATATTGTTTGGTGTAGTCGCTGAAGCAACTAAGTTATATCCGGCTTGGCTAGTATGGCCTGTTTTCATTCCATCAACATTGATGGTTTTATCCCATAATAGTCCATTACGATTAGGTTGTTTGATTTTATTAAATGTAAAATCTTTTTCGGAGTAAATTTTATATTCTTCAGGTAAATCACGAATAATATGTGCACCAATAAGCGCCATATCACGAGCAGAAGAATATTGATTAGGATCGTCTAAACCATGCGGCGTGGTGAAATTTGTATTTTTCAAACCAAATTGTTGAACATATTTGTTCATTGTTTCTACAAAGTTCGGTACATTGCCAGAAATATGTTCAGCTAATGCAACGGTCGCATCATTGCCGGATACAACAATCACACCACGATTCAAATCTGCTACAGATACCTGCGTATTTAAATCTAAAAACATTTTTGATGAATCTGGGAAATTACGCCCCCATGCACTCTCACCAATGGTTACCATATCAGTATTGTGAATTTTACCCTGTTTTAAAGCGCTCCCTACCACATAACTTGTCATCATTTTAGTTAAAGATGCGGGATATTGACGCTCATCAGGATTAAGTGCGGCCAAAATTGCTCCTGAATTGTAATCCATCAATACATACGTTTGAGCAGTAATTTGTGGTGGAGTTACGCCAAACTGGATATCCTCGGCAGCTACCGAAAAAGCACTAAGTGCTACAAAACTTGATAAAAATGCGATTTTTGTTGTTCTTTTCAACATAGTGTGTTCCTACAATTAATTTTTATATGTGTAAACAATTAGTGGCTTGTTTACTGCCATTTTTTGTAATTTAGTTCTCACTTGTGACATTTGCGTTTCGTTATCAAAAGGCCCAATGTGAATCTCGTATTTATTGCCTGAGCGATTTACTTCGGCTTGAATATTATCTAATGCAAGTTGCGTAATTAACTTATCAGCTTGACTACGAGAAGTAACCTCAAGCATTTTCAAACGATAAACTTCATTTCCTTTTTTTTCATTTACCATCTTAAACGATTTATTAGAAGATTCATTAGATTTTACTAAACGATCAGCTGCCTCTTGAGTTTTTGCATGCTTAGCCAGCGTTCTTGTCGCTGCGCCCGATAAACTCCCATTTTTAGCAACATGCAACGCCTCAATTCTAACATGTCCCATACCGCGAGAAATTAATCCAATTTCTTTCGCCGCTGCATGAGAAAGGTCAATTAAACGTTTATCACTAAAAGGTCCACGATCATTAATACGTACGATAACTTTACGATTGTTATGTAAATTAGTCACCAAAGCATAAGAATTTATTGGCAATGTTTTATGTGCTGCAGTAAATTGTGTTGAATTATAAACATCACCACTTGCAGTTCTACGCCCATTAAATTTGAGATGATAGTAACTAGCCATCCCTTCTTTAGTATAGGATTTAGCATCATCTTCAGTTTTTGTCGTATAAGTTTGCCCTTTCACAGAATAAGTACTAGGAGAAGGTACTTTGGTTATAATCGAAAGTTTATCCCCTTGGATACCATACATTTTGTGAGTGTCCGCATGGGCTGAAAAGCTAGTAATTATAGCAAACAAAGCAAGTGCGGTCAGATTTAATAATGTTTTTAATTTCATAAGCGTTGACTATTTTCATTTATTTACCCTTTTAAGAAAAGTAAAAATGAAATTAGTTCCCTTTCATAAATTTTACTTGATGTGTATGAACTGACATCACCAAGCCAAAAGCAGCCATAATAGCAACGTAAGACGTTCCACCATAGCTGAATAAAGGTAATGGTACTCCCACTACAGGCAAAATACCACTTACCATGCCTATGTTAACAAACACATAAACAAAGAAAATTAACGTCGTTGCACCAGCAAGAATTCGCCCAAAAGAGGTTTGAGCGTTCACGGCAATAATCAAACCACGTACAATAATAAACATGTAAATGGAGATCAAAATAAGAAAACCAACCATTCCATGTTCTTCACTCATTACAGCAAAAATAAAATCTGTATGAGGTTCAGGTAAGAATTCAAGCTGAGATTGCGTACCCTGCATCCAGCCTTTTCCCCAAAGTCCACCAGAACCAATCGCAATCTTTGATTGTAAAATATGATAACCAGCACCGAGAGGATCTTTTTCTGGGTCCAATAATGTGAGAACGCGAGTGCGTTGATAATCGTGCATTAGATATAGCCACATGATCGGAATAAATCCAGCTAAACCAATCACTGCAGCTAAAATCAACCACCAACTCATTCCCGCTAAAAATACTACAAATAAACCTGATGCACTTACCAAAATTGATGTGCCTAAATCTGGTTGTATAGCCACAAGTAAAGTCGGAATCATAATCATTGCAATCGCAATAAATGTTTCACTTAATTTAGGTGGAAGTGGACGATTACCTAAATACACAGCGACCATTAATGGCACTGCAAGCTTTACAATTTCAGATGGCTGAAAACGAATAAATCCAAGATCAAGCCAACGCTGTGCACCTTTACTGGTTGTTCCAATTGCATCCACTAAAATCAACATGATAAAGCCTATCAGATAAAGATAAGGCGCAATGCGTTGATAGAATTTAGGTGGAAATTGTGCCATGACGAGCATAACAGTAAATCCAAGAAAAACCTGAATAATCCGGTTGTTAAACATGGTTTCACTCGCACCAGTGGCACTATAAAGCACAAGCATGCCATAGGCTGTTATTGCAACTAAGCCGATAAAAAGCCAAAAATCAATATGCAAACGTTGCCATGCGCGCAACCAGAAAGGAATTTTATCTTCCATTTATTTGCTCGCTCTCTTGTGGTAAATCTTCTTTTTGCTGAATGGTTGCATTATATTTTTCAACTTGTGGTAAACGCTGATTTAAATAGTAATCCATCACTTTACGCGCTAATGGTGCGGCATTACTTGAACCACCACCCGCATTCTCTAAAATAACTGTCACAACCAATCTAGGATTTTCATAAGGCGCATATGCGGTAAACCATGCGTGATCATGCAGTTCTTTTTTCAATCCCGCCGCATTGTATTTTTCATTTTCTTTTAAACTAAATACTTGAGCAGTACCAGATTTCCCTGCAACACGATAATTGGCATCTGCAAAGGCTTTTCGCCCACTTCCATTTGCAGCATTAACAACATTGTACATACCGCGTTTCGCTGCATCCCAGTAGCTTTGTTTAGCCTCTGTAATATCAGGATAAAGCAAAGGATCTTCATAAGGTTTTAATGTAGATACTTCAATTGCTTTCATCAAATGCGGTGTATTTACTTTGCCATTATTGACCAATATCGTTGTCGCTTTTGCTACTTGTAACGGGGTTGCCGTCCAATAACCTTGGCCAATTCCCACAGAAATAGTATCGCCTTGTACCCAAGGACGTTTATAACGTTTTTGTTTCCATTCGCGCGTTGGCATATTGGCTGCCGTTTCCTCTTGAATTTCAATCCCAGTTGGCATACCAAAGCCGAATCGTTTCATCCAATCAGAAAGACGATCAATTCCCATACTATGAGCGACTTGGTAAAAATAAGTATCGGATGATTCTGTAATTGCTTTATTTAAATCTGTATAACCATGACCGCTCTTTTTCCAATCTCGGAATCGCTTAGTCGTATTTGGCAATACCCAATAGCCTGGGTCAAAAATCGTCGTATTTTGGCTAATCACATTCTCAGTTTGTGCAGCCACTGCAATAAAAGGTTTCACCGTAGAAGCAGGAGGATACACACCTTGGGTCGCACGACTATAAAGCGGACGAGCAGGATCATTTAATAGACGCTTATAATCTTCTGACGAAATACCATCAACAAACAAATTATTGTCATAACTTGGCGTGGACACCATAGCCAGCACACCACTATCTTTCGGATCCAATACAACAATTGCACCTTTTTGCCCAGCCAAAAGATCAGTGATATAACGCTGCAACTCTAAATCGATAGTAAGATAAATACTTTTTCCTGCTACAGAAGGTTGTTCACGTAACTTACGAATAACTTTACCACGGTTGTTGATTTCTACTTCTTCAAAACCTGTGGTGCCATGTAACTCATCTTCGTAATAGCGTTCAATCCCCAATTTGCCCATATCATTGCTACCAGAATAATTGGCAAATTTTTCATCTTTTTTCAAACGTTCAACGTCTTTATCGTTGATTTTTCCCACATAACCTAAAATATGAGTCATAATCTCGCCATATAAGTAATAGCGTTTGAAATAAGGACGTACATCTAAACTCGGATATTGATAGCCACTCACTGCAAAACGTGCGATTTGTTCTTCTGTTAAATTCGGTTTCAATAAAATAGGCGTGTAACGCGTTCCGCGGCGACGTTCCTTTTTAAAATTTTCAATATCGTTATCCGTCAATCCCACAATGTAGCGTAATTCATCTAAAGTGCGGTCTAAATTTTCAGTTTTTTCCGGCACAATGTATAAACCAAAAAAAGTAAGATTTTCGGCTAATAATTTACCGTAACGATCATAGATTAAGCCACGTGTTGGAGGTAAAGGTAATAATTTAATTCGGTTACCATTAGAACGAGTTTGATAAGTATCGAAATTAACAATCTGTAGCTGATAAATATTAGTAAATAACACGCCTGTTAGTAGCAAAATCCCCAAAAAAGCCACTAAAGTTCGGCGTGCAAAAAGGTTACGCTCCGCTTTTTTATCGCGAAACGGTTCATGAGTTGGCGTATTGAAGAATCGTTTTAAATTCATCTGACTAAAAATGAGGATTTACTATTCTCGGTGATAAGGATGATTAGTCGTGAGGGACCACGCTCGATATAAACTTTCAGCCACCACAACACGAACAAGCGGGTGAGGTAATGTCAAGGGCGAAAGCGACCAGCTTTGCTCTGCGGCAGCTTTACATTCAGGCGAAAGCCCCTCAGGACCACCGATCAACAAACATACATCACGGCCATCGTTTTTCCACGCTTCTAGTTGCTCGGCTAACTGTGGTGTGGTCCAAGGTTTACCTGGAATGTCTAATGTCACGACTTTACCTTTCCCACAGGCAGCTAACATCGCTTTACCTTCTTGTTCTAAAATACGTTTAATATCAGCATTTTTTCCACGCTTACCTGCTGGGATTTCAATCAGTTCAAAAGGCATATCTTTTGGGAAACGGCGTTGATATTCCTCAAAACCCGTTGTAACCCAAGAAGGCATTTTTGTTCCGACAGCAATTAACGTGATTTTCACAAGTCATCCTTATCTAAAAAGTGCGGTTATTTTTCACCGCACTTTACTAAAATTTACGCCCAAAGTTTCTCTAATTGATACATTTCACGCGCGTCACGTTGCATGATATGTACGATTGCTTGACCAAGATCCACTACAATCCAATCTGCAGTATCTTTACCTTCTTCACCAAAAGTTTCAAAACCTGCTTTTTTACATTCTGTAATTAAATTATCTGCCATTGCAGAAACTTGACGGCTTGATGTACCCGTGCAAATAATCATATTATCCGTAATTGATGATTTTCCACGTACATCAAAATGTACAATATCTGTTCCCTTTAACCCATCTAAGGTTTCCATCAAAAATTCAACTAGTGCCATTTTGTTCTCGCTTCGCAATAAAAGTGCGAGATTCTATCATTGAATACTCTCTCGCGCAAAATCCACGCAAAAAATAAGCGCGAAATTAACCGCGCTTTTGTTTGTATAAATTGAACTTATTTTGGCTATGCCGCCCACAATAACACTGCTAATAATTGTGGCGACATTATCCGCAAGAACATCACCAATGGATACACTGTGGCATAAGAAAGTGCTGCTGCACCGTTATCTTCTTTAATTTCATTAGCAAATGCTAAAGCGGGAGGGTCTGTCATTGAACCGGCAAGTAAACCACAGATTGTAAGGTAATTCAGTTTGCCATATAGACGAGCCAAAATACCAGTAATCATTAATGGAATAAAGGTGATAAAAATACCGTATCCCATCCATTCAAGACCTGAGCCATTCAATAAGGTATCAAAGAAACTTCCACCTGATTTTAAACCTACCACAGCCAAGAAAAGAACAATCCCTATTTCGCGCAATGCCAAGTTAGCACTAGGTGGCATAAACCAGTAAAGTTTACCAATCGTGCCAATTCTCGCTAAGATCAACGCAACCACCAATGGTCCGCCAGCAAGCCCTAATTTTAATGCGACAGGGAAACCTGGAATGTAAAATGGAATCGAGCCTACAAGCACACCTAAACCAATACCGATAAACACTGGTAACATTTGCACTTGAAGTAATTTCTGTTGTGCATTACCAATGACTGAAATGGCTTGATTTAGTACATCACTGCGTCCCACCATATGTAGCACATCGCCAAATTGCAGTGTGGTATTTCCCGTTGGAACTAGCTCAATACCTGCACGATTTAAACGTGAAATCACCACGCCATATTTTTGATGAATCCCCAAAGTGCGGATCTTTTTACCTAAGACTTTTTCGTTCGTCACTACCACTCGCTCAGAACGAATTTCGCCACTATAGGCAACGGTTGGTGCATCAACTTCGTGCCCGATAATCAAACGCATTTTGGCAAGAGCGTTATCATCTCCCACTAGTTGCAAAATATCGTTGGTATGAATCTCAGTACTCGCCTTTGGAACAATTTCCATATCATCGCGTTTTAAACGCGAACATACGACTTCTTCATCGCTAAATCCGGGAATTTGGATTAATGTCAAACCATCTAAATTTTGGTTAGTCACTTTTAAAGAAATATTATGTAAACTTTCTTTTTCTTGACCGCTCTCAGCATTAAAACGTGCTGCTTCATCGTCTACTTTGACTTTAAAAAATAAGCGGATTAACCACATTGCAAGCAAAATACCACAAATTCCGAATGGGTAAGCCATCGCATAAGACATCCCCATAGTCACAGTGGTTTGAGGCACCCCTAATTCTGCCAGAATTTGCTGTCCAGCCCCCAACGCAGGCGTATTGGTGACAGCACCAGAATAAATACCTAAGGCAATATCCAGTGGAACATCTGTAATTTTATGTACAAGAACCACCGCAATAGAACCCAGTAAAACAATCAAAATAGCAAAGGCATTTAGCTTTAAACCAGATTTTCGTAAAGAAGAAAAAAAGCCCGGCCCAACCTGAATACCAATAGTGTAAACAAATAAAATCAAACCAAATTCTTGCACAAAATGCAGCGTATGCGCATCCAGTTTCAAGCCATATTGATTAGTGAAATGGGCAACAATAATGCCGCCAAACAGCACGCCACCAATGCCAAGCCCAACCCCACGGATCTTCCAATGCCCGATCCATAAACCGATTACGGCAACAAGGGAAAGAAGACTAATCGTGATTGCAATATCACTCATATTGACCCCTTAAAAATGAAATTTAACTCCTTCGGATTATATCCAAGTTGTTTTTTGAAAACCTTAACCAAACTCAAAAAATGCTACGTTCGTCACATTTTTTCTTGCGAAATTGAGCATAGACTCTACAATACCGAAAATTTTTGACCCTTTTACAAAAAGTGCGGTTATTTTTCATCGCACTTTTATCTCGGATGGAATATTTATGGATTACGGCCAAGAAGCCATTACTTCTCTTATTTGGATTTTACAAACGCTAGCCATCACCTCAGTCGTCTTTAGTTTTGGCATTTTTCTTTTGGTACGTTTTACCCAATGGGGAAAACAATTTTGGATGTTTGCAGGTGGCTATCTTTCACCTAAACGCAGCATAAAACCTATCCTATTCTTTCTACTTATTGTTGCGATGACATTACTCAGCGTACGTATCAGCCTTGTACATTCTGAGTGGTACAAAAATATGTACACATCATTGCAAGAATTTAATGAACATGTATTTTGGCAACAAATGGGCTTGTTCTGCGTCATTGCCGCAAGTTCTGTTTCAGCAGCATTAGTAAGCTATTATTTAGAGCAACGTTTCGTCATCAACTGGATTGAGTGGCTTAACGAACAGCTTGTTGATAAGTGGATGGCACATCGAGCCTATTACAAAACTCAGTATTTATCCGAAAACCTAGATAACCCCGATCAACGTATTCAACAAGACGTGCAATCTTATGTAAAAACCACCCTTTCTTTAAGCACAGGCGTCATTGATGCTGTAACCTCAATCATTTCTTACAGTATTTTATTATGGGGATTAGCAGGACCAATGATAGTACTTGGTGTAGAAATTCCGCATATGATGGTATTTTTAGTGTTTGGTTATGTCATTTTCACTACCTTCATTGCATTTTGGCTCGGTCGTCCATTAATCTCATTGAATTTTATTAATGAACGCCTAAACGCAAACTATCGTTATTCTTTAATTCGCATTAAAGAATATGCTGAAAGCATTGCTTTTTATGCGGGCGAAAAAGTCGAAAAAAATAAGCTTTATCAGCAATTCAACGCCGTCATTCATAATATGTGGGTCATTGTATTTAGAACACTAAAATTTTCAGGATTTAACCTAGTCGTAAGCCAAATTTCTGTTGTTTTTCCATTGTTAATTCAAGTTGGACGTTACTTTGAAAAACAAATAAAACTAGGCGATCTAATGCAAACCTTGCAAGTATTTGGTCAGTTACACGCAAATCTTTCATTCTTCCGCAATACTTATGATAATTTTGCAAGCTATAAAGCAACGCTAGATCGTTTAACTGGGTTTAGTTATGCCATTGAAAAAGTAAATAATAAATCACAAACACAGATCCACAATCATCCAACAGATGTGATTTTCAAAAACTTAAGTGTTAAAAATCCATTAGGTCATACACTGGTAGAAAATCTCAACATTACGCTACCGCAAGGAACGAGTTTACTCATTCAAGGAAAATCTGGTGCAGGAAAAACGACACTTTTACGAACAATCGCTGGACTCTGGAGCTACGCAGAAGGTGAGGTGATTTGCCCAACAAACAGTCAACTTTTCTTATCGCAAAAACCCTATGTACCACAAGGAAATTTGATGTCGGCATTAACTTATCCCAATAAGCCCGACAATATTTCACATACGCAAGCGGTAGAAATATTAAACAAAGTACAACTAGGACATTTGGCTGAACAATTAAACAAAGAACAAGACTGGACGCGTATTCTTTCTCTTGGCGAGCAACAGCGTTTAGCGTTTGCGCGTTTGATTCTACACAAACCTGCCGTGGCCTTCTTAGATGAAGCCACAGCAAGTATGGATGAAGGTTTAGAATTTGCGATGTATCAACTATTAAAACAAGAGCTACCAAAAACCACGCTAATCAGTGTTGGCCACCGTTCAACGCTGAAAGCTTTACATCAGCAGCAACTGACTCTGCAAGATAAAGGCCAGTGGCAACTAACGTAAAAAACACGAAAAACAACTGTAATTTCAACACATTTTTTGGTACATTTAGCACAATTTTTTTGCGTGCTTGGCGATGAGATAATTTCACTTTTTCAGCCAAGCAAAATTAACTCTGATTTTAGAAATAGGATAATTATGTTATTTAAAAAAATTCGTGGACTTTTCTCAAATGATCTTTCTATCGACTTAGGTACTGCAAATACATTAATTTATGTGAAAGGTCAAGGTATTGTCTTAGATGAGCCTTCAGTTGTTGCCATTCGACAAGATCGTGTTGGTTCACTAAAAAGCATCGCGGCTGTAGGTAAAGAAGCAAAATTAATGCTTGGACGTACACCGAAAAGCATCGCTGCCATTCGCCCAATGAAAGATGGCGTAATTGCAGACTTCTTTGTTACAGAAAAAATGTTGCAATACTTTATTAAACAAGTTCACAGCGGTAATTTTATGCGTCCAAGCCCTCGTGTACTTGTCTGTGTGCCTGCTGGAGCAACTCAAGTAGAACGTCGCGCAATTAAAGAATCTGCAATCGGTGCTGGTGCGCGTGAAGTATATTTAATTGAAGAACCAATGGCTGCCGCAATCGGCGCTAAATTACCTGTTTCTACTGCAGTTGGTTCTATGGTAATTGATATCGGAGGTGGTACAACTGAAGTCGCTGTTATTTCCTTAAACGGTATCGTATATTCTTCTTCAGTTCGTATCGGTGGTGACCGTTTTGATGAGGCGATTATTTCTTATGTTCGCCGCACTTTTGGTTCTGTTATCGGTGAACCAACAGCAGAACGTATCAAACAAGAAATCGGTACTGCCTATATTCAAGAAGGTGATGAAATTAAAGAAATGGAAGTGCATGGTCACAATCTTGCTGAAGGCGCACCTCGTTCATTCACCTTAACCTCACGCGATGTTTTAGAAGCTATTCAACAGCCATTAAATGGTATTGTTGCGGCTGTTCGAACCGCACTTGAAGAATGTCAGCCAGAACATGCAGCAGACATTTTTGAGCGTGGTATGGTATTAACTGGTGGTGGTGCACTACTACGCAATATCGATATTCTCCTTTCTAAAGAATCGGGAGTGCCAGTCATCATTGCTGAAGATCCATTAACCTGTGTTGCTCGCGGTGGTGGTGAAGCGTTAGAAATGATCGATATGCACGGTGGCGATATTTTTAGTGACGAAATTTAATTTAGACCAAAATAAATAAAAAGTGCGGTTAAAAATGACCGCACTTTTCCTTTTAATCTTTTTATCTCAACGTAGGACGCTTAATGAAGCCTATTTTCGGTAAAGCCCCCCCGCTTGGCATTCGATTATTATTAGCTGTAGCGACTTCCCTTTCTTTAATCTTAGCTGATGGTCAAACTAATTCAATGACTAAAGCTCGCAGCGCCATGGAAACTGCAGTGGGTGGACTCTATTATCTTGCCAATAGCCCTCGTACAGTATTAGATGGGGTATCAGATAATTTAGTGGATACCAGTAAATTACAAATCGAAAATAAAGTGTTACGCGAACAATTACGTGAAAAAAATGCAGATTTACTCTTACTAGATCAACTCAAAGTCGAGAATCAGCGTTTACGTTTATTGTTAAACTCCCCTTTACGCACCGATGAATACAAAAAGATTGCGGAAATTTTAACTGCAGAAACCGATGTTTATCGTCAACAAATTGTTATTAACCAAGGCGAAAAAGACGGTGCGTATGTAGGCCAGCCTGTAATTGATGAAAAAGGCGTTATTGGTCAAATTATTTCTGTGGGCGAGAACACCAGTCGAGTACTACTCTTAACCGATGTTACCCATTCTATTCCCGTACAAGTTCTACGTAACGATGTTCGCGTCATTGCAAGTGGTACAGGGCATACTGATGAGCTAACTCTTGATAATGTACCTCGTTCTGTGGATATCGAAAAAGGCGACTTACTTGTAACGTCTGGTCTTGGTGGCCGCTTCCTTGAAGGCTATCCAGTAGCGGTTGTACAAAGCGTTTCACGTGATGGTTCCAATTACTTTGCGACTGTCAAAGCCAAACCTCTCGCAGCCCTTGAACGCTTACGCTATGTATTACTACTTTGGCCAAGCAATTTAGATATGTCCAAAGTAAAATCTATGTCTCCAGAAGAGGTGCGTAATTTAGTACAAAAACGTTTAGAAAGCCAAGCGAATGAAGCTGATTACAAAGTAAAAAAAGCCCCGTTAACAGACGATAATCTTCAAGAAAATAAGGATAAATCAACAGTTGAACCTGAAATTCCAACCGATGCACCGCAAAATGAAGAAGCTGTACCGTCAGAACAACAAGAACATAGGGAAGAAGATTAATGCAAACTCGCTTTATTTTACAATGGCTCACAATTTTAAGCTTCTTTGTCGTGGCATTAGTGCTAGAACTCGCCCCCTGGCCACTTGGTTTTCAGGCATTTAAGCCTGCTTGGTTAGTTCTCGTTTTACTTTACTGGATTCTGGCTATTCCAAATAAAGTCAGTATTGGATGGGCATTTTTATTAGGTCTCGTATGGGATTTAATCCTAGGTTCCACATTGGGTATTCATGCCCTGGTCCTTTCTGTGACAATTTATTTTGTGGCAAAAAACTATCTCGTACTCAGAAATTTATCGCTTTGGTTTCAAAGTCTTTTAGTGATTGCGTTTGTATTTATTGTCAGATTATCTATTTTCTTAGTCGAATTTTCCCTACATACCGCATTTTTTAACTGGCAAGAAATCTTTGGGGCTTTAGCGTCGGGAATACTATGGCCGTGGGTATTTTTATTAATGCGTAAAATGCGCCGAAAAGTTAAATTACATTAAAAAAGAGAGATAAATATCTCTCTTTTTTATGACTTACGAGTATCTAAAAAAACTAATTCAGCTGCTTATTAGAATCCATCAAAGAATCACATTCCCAGCCGATATACTCTCCCGCAAATTGTCCAGCAAGTTTTTCAAAACGTTCTACTTGTTCAAAAATCTCACCATTATCTAATGAAATTTCTTGCTCTAATTTCACCAAGAAATAAGGTTCATCATCTTCATTAAACTGAATAGCTTGTGCGGAATATTGTAATGTCGTGAAAGAATAATCCCCTAAACTAAGCTCATCCATAAAAGGGAACATTTTCTCTTCTTCATCAAAATGAAAACTATGCTCCACCAGATAGGTATCACTTAAATCGCGACCTTTATTTTTCAACAAATCAAGTAACTCTTCCGTTGCATTTAATTTAATCTCTAATGGAGAAGCAAGTAAAAAGTCAAAATAAGTATCCCAACTTAAATCCTTTTGTACATTAATATCTTTAACAAAATCAATTTGTTGTAAGGTTTCTACTACAAGATTTTCATGCTCACAGTAAAAATGCATTTTAGCTTGGGAATTACAAATAAAATGTCCCGCAAAAAATACATTTGGAAGTGCGGTTAATTGCGCCAGAATTTTAAATACGCGATTAATTAACTTATCGTATTCAATTTCTGAGGGCAAACCGGTTTCATCATCTGCCTTATAAGCGATAGTGAATTGCACTATTTTATCGAGATCTTTACCGTGATATTTTTCAACATCTTCAATATTTGCGGTAAACACGGCGGGCATACCATTCACGGTAGAACGATAATTCTGCCAATTTGCCATACCCATTTCGCTTTCCTATTTAAATTCAGCCCAAATCGGTGCGTGATCAGAAGGTTTTTCCATTGCTCGAATATCTAGTGCAATGCCCACATCGACACAGCGTTCAGCTAATTTTTGACTTACTAAAATATGATCAATTCGTAAACCTCGATTATCATCAAAACCTTTAGAGCGGTAATCAAACCACGAGAATTTATCATTTGCTGTTGGGTTAATCTTACGGAAACTATCTTCTAATCCGTAATCATACAAACGTTGATACCACGCTCTTTCTTCGGGTAAGAAAGAACATTTACCTGTGCGTAACCAACGTTTACGATTTTCATCTCCGATACCAATATCTAAATCACTTGGGCTAATATTCATATCGCCCATAATTAAAATAGGATTCGATTTGTCGTGTTCTTTTTCTAAATACTGTTGAAGATCTGCATAAAATTTCTCTTTAGCTGGAAATTTAGTCTCGTGCGCACGACTTTCCCCTTGGGGGAAATAACCATTAATTACAGTCAGTAAACCAAATTCAGTTTCAAGATCAGCCATAATAATGCGTTTTTGCGCATCTTCATTGTCTGTTGGAAAACCACGACGAACCGCTTTAGGTTCTTGTTTAGTCAATAATGCTACGCCATAGTGACCTTTCTGACCGTGATGAAATACGTGATAACCTAAATTTTCTGTAATTTCATAAGGAAAAGCCTCATCAGCGACTTTAATTTCTTGCAAGCCGATTACATCTGGCTGATATCTTTCAATAATGGCTTCAAGTTGATGTGGTCTAGCACGTAAACCATTTATATTAAAAGAGATAAATTTCATTTTTGTTCCTATTAAAGAGTAAAATTTTCTTTATTATACAGAGATTTCTATTTTGATAAAAACGGCTTTGCCAGATAAGCCTTAATTTGCGCAGATACGCTTGATTTAATCCAAAATTGACCTTGAGAGGGTAAACAAGTTACCGAAATAAAATCATTCAAATAATCAAATTCCAATTGGGCAGCATGCAAATAAGTGCGGTCAATTTTTTCAGTATTTTTACCATAAAGCCCATCACCTAAAATCGGACTACCTAAACTTTTCATCGCAACACGTAATTGATGAGTTTTCCCCGTTTGTGGTTTTAAAATAAATAAACGTAAATTAGGCTCACAGCTTACACTTTCAAAACGCGTAATTGCGGGGTTTTCTTTTGTTTGACAAAGTTTCCATGCGCCATCTCGAGCTTTCTTCATATCCCCGACGATCAATCCTTGTTTCTTTTTAGGCTTTTGGTTACTTAATGCCAAGTAAGTTTTATGAATTTTGTGTTCAAAAAAAGTCGTGAAAATTCAGCCGCACTTTCAGCATTCAGTGCCAAAATTAATAGCCCCGACGTCACTTTATCCAAGCGATGAACCAACCATACTTGAGGTACATTCAGTTGTTTTGCAACAAATTCTGTTAAGCCTTGTTCTTCTTGATTTTTATGAACACTAATACCTTCAGGCTTATTGATAATAATAAAATCGCTATGTTGATAAACAACCTCGATTTTCATCAGACTTGCTCCTTTTTGTAAATTTTATTTTTACCGAGAACAATATCTTTCACCGAGCTAAGTAATTCCTGTTGAATATGTGAGAGTTTTGGTTTTTCATTTAATTGAAATGCTAATGGGCGACAAAGCTCCATTGCTTTCACGCCTAATCTAGCAGTGAGCAATCCCACGCCGATCCCTTGAGCTATACGCGCAGAAAGTTTTGCTGTCACATCTTGAGAAAGCCAATCCATTCCAATATCTTGTGCCACTTCGGTTGCCCCAGCAAAAGCGATATTGACCAATACCATTCTTAACAATCGAATACGCGAAAAATACCCTAATTCAATCCCATAAATTTCAGCAATCTTATTCATTAATCTAAGATTTCTCCACGCAATAAAAAACATATCCACTACAGCAAGTGGACTAATCGTGACAATCACCGCTGATTCAGCTGCCATTTTACTAATCAATTTTTTAGCTTGTGCATCAAAAGAAGACAAAACATTACGACTGAATAAATGCGTAATTTCTTGTGCTGAATAAGCTTCATTTAATTGGTGTTGCCATTGAATTACCGCTGGAGAATCATTTTCCAAACCTAGAGATTTTGCGACCTCTAAACAAAGCACTTTACTTTTTTCTACGCTCTGAACAGAAAAAACATCACCATTTTTTACCGCACTTTCCAACCAGATCTGCTGACTTTGTTGTTGCCATTGCTCACGTTTTTTTAAACGAACTAAACGTCGCCACTCGCCAATAATCTCTTTAATCCCCAATAAAATGACAATTAAACTGACTAAAGCAAAAGCAAGATAAATCCATTGATGTTGTTGATAGCTATCCCAAATCCACTGCACGGATTGTGCAACTGTCGCTGCACCAAATAAAAGTGCGGTAAATTTTAATAAAGTTTTTCCAAAACCTGATTTTGGTTTCAATGCCTGTTCAAGTTGAGCATCAAGTAATTCCCCTTCCAAGGGTTCATCCAGCTTTGTTTCTACATGATGAAACTCTTGCTTAGGCTGATATTGTTCTTCCTCAACATTGACTGAATGTTCAAAAATTTGTTTTTCCATTGTCTATTCCAAAAAATAACCCCACTAAATAGTGGGGTCATAAAGTCAAAATTCAATCATTATTCATCACTTGAAAAGATAGAAAGTAATCTTAATAAACTCAAGAATAAATTGTAGATTGAAACATAGATGTTCACGGTTGCGCGAATGTAATTTGTTTCTCCACCGTGAATAATATTACTGGTTTCATACAAAATGGTCATTGTTGAGAACACAACAAATAATGCACTAATTGCGACTGATAACGCAGGAATTTGGAAGAAGAAACTTGCCACCATACCAAGCAATAACACAATAAATAAAGCGAACATTGCGCTAGATAAGAATGACATATCTTTTTTCGTGGTCAATACATAAGCGGAACACGCAAAAAATACGATAGCAGTTCCCGCGAATGCAAGCATAATCAAATCTTCCATTCCACGTGCTACATACATATTTAAAATTGGCCCGATGGTGTATCCCATAAATCCAGTGAAAGCAAAGGCAGCCAAAATACCAGCAGGGCGATCAGCTAATTTATTTGTTAAGAAAAGTAAGCCATAAAAACCCACTAGTAACACAATAATATTTGGATAGGGCAAGTTTAGGCTCATTGAAATAAACGCAACAACCGCTGAAAAAGCCATTGTTAATCCCAGTAAAAAATACGTGTTACGTAACACTTTATGTGTGCTGAGTAACGATTCTTTTTGAGCATCCACAATAAAACGTGATTGCATAAAAGCTCCTTGTAAAATAAGTAAAAAATCTCCTGTAAAGTAAGGGGTAGAGTTAAAAAAGTCAATGGTCTTAATAGAACTAATTTCATCAAAATGAATAAATTATCATCATCTAAACTTAAATCATTAGATTTCTGTTTACATCAATAAAATATTCATTATACTACGTCCATCAATCACGGAGGAATGGTCGAGTGGTTGAAGGCACCGGTCTTGAAAACCGGCGAGGGTTTACGCCCTCCTAGGGTTCGAATCCCTATTCCTCCGCCATCAGAATAAAAAAATCCCTAAGTCGAAAGGCTTAGGGATTTTTACTTTGTATTACGTTATTTGGTCAATCCATTCACTAGTGAAATAACAGTCTGAATATCGCTATCAGACAATTTTCCTTCTTTCACAAATTTTACTTTTCCCGTTTTGTCTACCACGATAATTGCACTATCTTTAGGATTT
The DNA here is from genome assembly GCF_003490595.1 of Haemophilus haemolyticus. Lineage (GTDB taxonomy): Bacteria > Pseudomonadota > Gammaproteobacteria > Enterobacterales > Pasteurellaceae > Haemophilus > Haemophilus haemolyticus_L. The sequence goes on along the minus strand of NZ_QQGY01000003.1, from coordinate 83,842 downwards.
AATCCCCAAGCATTTTTCACCGCACTTTTATCATCTAGCACAACTTGGCTATGTGGATTTTCCTGTTTGCCTTTTTGCGCACTATTTTTTACAAATATACCTGTACCAACAATCGCATCATCTGCATTAATAATAGTCGTTGTTTGGTATTTTGCAGGATTAAAATGAGCTGCTTTTATCGCATCAATCATAGGCTGATTTTTCTCTTTTGCGGCAGTTCTACCCGCTAAATGATGGACAACACGCACTTTACCCGTTAATTCCGCAGAACCCCAAGGTTGAAACGCGGTATCTTTTCCAGAAAGTACAATTTCACCATACTCACTCACTTTGACCGATGGTAAAGATTGCTCTAATTGCAAATTGTGTGCCCAAGTCGAACTACTAAACATCACGCCACAAACTAAGGCAAGAATTTGTTTTTTCATACATTTTCCTCAAAAATTCATCAAAAACTTTCACGCTTTGGCGAAAGACATCTTTTTTGCTATACTCGCGCGCCTATTATATGTAATCAAGAAGGAAAACCCAATGGATCAAATGCCTAATTGCCCAAAATGTCAAAGTGAATACGTTTACCACGATTCAATTAATTTTGTTTGCCCTGATTGCGGTAATGAATGGGATAATAATAAAATTCAAGAATCAGATGACGATCAACTAATCGTAAAAGACAGCAATGGGAATTTGCTTACGGATGGTGATGATGTACTTTTGATTAAAGATTTAAAATTAAAAGGTTCATCAGAAGTATTGAAAAAAGGTACAAAATTCAAAAATATCCGCTTAGTAAATGGCGATCATAACGTCGATTGCGGCAAAATCATGTTGAAATCTGAGTTTTTGAAAAAAGCTTAATCGAAAAAAATGCGGTCTACATAGACCGCACTTTGCACTTTAAAGAAATAAATTTATTTAATAATATCAATCACTTCCCTGACTAATCGTCCAATTTCATCCCAATTTTTGGATTGAATCAATTTTTTCTCCACAAACCAAGAGCCTCCACAAGCAACAATATTAGGAATAGCGAGATAATCCCTTATGTTATGAAGCCCTATACCACCAGTCGGCATTATCTGTAATTGAGCATAAGGACCGAGCAATGCTTTAATCATTTTCACTCCTCCTGAAGCCTCTGCAGGGAAAAATTTTACCGCCGAAATTCCCATTTCTAATGCAGTTTCAATTGCCATAGGATTATTCACCCCTGGCGTTATTGGAAAATTTAAATCTTGACATAATTTCACAATTTTTGGATTAAATCCTGGTGTTACCACAAAATCCGCCCCACTATTTCTTGCTAGCATCACTTGTTCAGCTGTTAAAACTGTACCGGCAGCAATTAAAAAGTCAGGTCTATTTGCACGCAACAAACGGATCGCATCTGTCGCTGCTTCAGAGCGAAAAGTAATCTCTGCCACAGGTAAACCATTTTTAGCCAACGTATCTGCTAGCGGCAAAATATCTTCTGCATTATCCAACGCAATTACAGGCACAATTTTGAGTTCACGAAGTTTTTCAATAATTTGTTGAGTTGTGTATGACATAATTTTCCCTATTTAAAATAATTTTTTGCATTGTTGAAACAAATATCTTCAATCATTTTACCCAGTAATGAAATGTCATTTGGCGCTTCACCTTTTTCAACCCATCCACCAATCATTTCACATAAAATACGGCGGAAATACTCATGGCGAGTGTAAGATAAAAAGCTACGTGAATCAGTTAGCATTCCAACAAATTGACTGAGTAACCCTAATTGAGAAAGCTGTTGTAACTGACGTTCCATTCCGTCTTTTTGATCGTTAAACCACCATCCAGAACCAAACTGTATTTTCCCTGCAATACCATCGCCTTGAAAGTTTCCGATCATACTAGCGATCATTTCATTATCTCGAGGATTTAAGCAATACAAAATTGTTTTAGGCAGTTGATTTTCCTTATCCATTGCATCTAACAAACGAGAGAGAGGATATGCATAAGTTCGATCACCAATGGAATCAAAGCCACTATCTGCACCGAGTAAAGCAAACATTCGACTATTATTGTTACGTATTGCACCAATATGCATTTGCATTACCCAGTTACGTTTACAATATTCCGAAGCCAACCACACTAAAATGGCCGTACTAAATTGAGCGATTTCTTGCTCCAAGAGCGGTTGATTTTGCAAACGTTTTTGTAAAATACTATTCAATACTGATTCATCTGGAATAGCTGAAAAACGGACAATTTCCATACCATGATCAGCAGATTTACAACCTTGAGCATCAAAATATTCGAGACGTTTTAACAACGCTTTTTTTAAATCTGCAAACGTATAAATATCTACATCTGCAACTTCACTTAACTGTACAAGGTAGTCATTAAATTGTGGCAACTCAATTTTGAATACTTTATCAGGTCGCCAACTTGGTACAACATCAATATCAAAACTTTCATCATTCTTGATTGCTTGATGATATTGCAAAGAATCAATGGGATCATCTGTTGTCCCCACTAATTTCACGTTCATTTTCTGCATAATGCCTCGCGCAGAAAATTCAGGTTGTTGCAACATTTCATTACATTGATGCCAAATTTTTTCCGCATTTTGCGGATTAAATAACATATTGGTTATACCAAAAGGACGACGTAATTCTAAATGTGTCCAGTGATAAATTGGATTACCAATACAAAGGGGGACTGTTTTCGCCCAAGCCAAATATTTTTGATAATTAGTAGCATTCCCTGTAATCAATTCTTCTGGTACTCCAGCTGTACGCAAAGCTCGCCATTTGTAGTGATCACCCTCTAGCCAAATTTCAGCTAAATCATTAAATTGACGATTTTCCGCCACTTCTCTTGGATTTAAATGACAGTGATAATCAAAAATAGGTTTATTTTTGGCATAATCATGATAGAGAATCTTTGCTGTATCTGTTGAAAGAAGAAAATCTTCATCCATAAATTGTTTCATATTATCCCCCTACACACCGCTATAAGCAGAGAATCCACCATCAACCGGCACGATCACACCATTGACAAAACTCGAATAATTTTCATCTATTAAGAAAAGTAATGCACCGAGCAATTCTTCTGGCTCACCAAAACGTCCCATTGGTGTGTTAGTTAGAATTTTATTTGCTCTATTTGTTGGTTTTCCTTCAGTATCAAATAATAAAGCGCGGTTTTGATTACTAACTAAAAATCCTGGTGCTATAGCATTACAACGAATACCAACTTTTGAGAAATATACAGCAAGCCATTGAGTAAAATTACTGATTGCAGCTTTTGCACCAGAGTAAGCAGGAATCTTTGTGAGTGGCGTAAAGGCATTCATACTGGAAATATTAATAATATTTGCCCCTTGTTTACCAAGCATATCTTTTGCAAAAACTTGGGTTGGTAATAATGAACCTAAGTAATTGAGATTAAATACAAATTCTATACCAGATTTATCTAAATCAAAGAATGTTCTTGTCGTTTCATTTAAATCAAATTGATGGAACTCATTATCTGTTGTCGCTTTTGGATTATTCCCACCAGCACCATTAATTAAAATATCACAAGTGCCAAAATCAATAGCTATTTGATCACGCACTTCTTTAATATTTTCAAGTTCTAACGCATTAGTTTTATAAGCTTTTGCTTTTCCACCTAATTGGTTAATTTCCTTTGCTACTTTGTCTGCTGCTTCAAAATTCAAATCTAACAGGGCAATATTAGCTTTAGTATACGCTAACTGCTTAGCTAGAAATGAACATAACACTCCGCCAGCCCCCGTGATTATAATTAGTTTATTTTCTAAGTTATGGTTTGCTGCAATATTCATGGTAAACTCCATTAATTAAATTCAGATTGAAGATGAGAAGTTGCGACTTTATCTATGATCGCACCTTTATGTTGAATGACGATGCCAGCAATACGATTACCTTGCTGACAACAAGTTTCTAAAGGCTTATTTCGTAAATAACCGTTTAGAAATCCAGCATTAAAAGAATCACCAGCAGAAGTTGTATCTACCACATTTAAAATAGACTCAGGTATCACTTGTCCATACAGAGATGAATACCTATCTGAAAAAATTGCGCCATTCTTACCGCACTTCACTATCACTTTCGGTATACCAATTTTATGTAATCGCTCTAAAGTATCCCCTGATGTTTTATCTTTCCATAATGCTTGTTCATCATCAAAAGTTACCAACGCTATATTGACACTAGGCAAAAGCTGCAAATAACAATCTTGTGCTTCTTCTAATGAATCCCAAAGTTTTGGGCGATAATTACTATCAAAAACAATTTCTACGCCTTTTTTAGCTAAAGAAGATAATTGTTCAATTAAAAAAGTGCGGTCATTTTTCGGTAAGATTGCTAATGAAATACCACTTAAATAAATCAAATCAACTTGCTGAAGTTCTGCAATAACCTTAGCAAAATCAGGATGTTGAACCATATAACGTGCTGCAGATTGATTACGCCAATAAAGGAACGTGCGTTCGCCTTGAGCATCTAATTGGATTAGATAAAGACCTGGTTGATGCTGTTCATCCTGTAAAACACAATTTATTTGGATGCCATCTTCTTGCCAATATTTAAGCATTTGCTTGCTTAAATTATCGGTTCCTAATGCAGAGACATAATGAACTTGAATCTCTTTTGATGAACTTACTCGGCTAAGATAAGTTGCAGAATTTAAGGTATCTCCACCATAACTTTGCCACATTTCCGCAAAGGGTTTCCCATTGAGTTCAATCATACACTCGCCGATAAATGCTATTTTTTTCATATTCGCCCCAAAGTAAAGGGTATGCGAAACGCCTACCCTTCTCAATGCCAATTATTTGGTTGCTAAACTATCAATACGTTCAATATATTCCTTAAGTAAAGGATTTGATTTAGCAGCATCATGCATATCCTTTGTTGCATCAATAAACGGTTTTTTATCAACTTCAACAAAAGTTACACCTAATTTATCTTTTGCTTCCTGAGTTGTTTCAGCAATCATTTTTTGCCATAAATCTTTATGATACATCATAGAATCATCAGCAGCTTTCTTGAGAGCCTGTTGTTGCTCTGGTGTTAATTTATCCCAAGATTTTTGACCTATTACTAACACATCTGGAATCATTGTGTGTTCATCACGACTAAAGTATTTCGCAACCTCACCATGACGTGCTAATGTTAAAGCAGTTTCATTATTTTCAGCTCCATCCACTACTTTTTGTTGCAATGCTGTATAGAGTTCGCCATAAGCTAATGGTGTTGGATTTGCGCCCATCAATTTGATCATTTCAACTGCGGTTGGGCTTGGTTGAACACGAATTTTCATACCTTTTAAATCTTCAGGAGACTGGATTGGTTTAGCAGCATAGAAACTACGTGCGCCACCATCATAATAAGTTAAACCAACAAACCCCTTTCCTTTTGATGAATCAAGGATTTTTTGCCCTACCGCAGGATCAAGTAAAACACGATAGTAATGGTTCACATCATGAAAAAGATACGGGATATTATATGCGCCATAAGAAGGCTCAAATGCTTCCAATTCACTCGCATTTGATTTTGCCATATCAAGAGAACCTGCTTGTAATAGTTCCATTGATTCACGCTGGCTACCTAATTGGCTATTTGGATAAATGCGGATCACAACTTCTCCATTAGTTAATTTTTTTACTTCATCTGCCATATACTGCATTGAAATATGAACAGGATGAGTTTTGTCATTGTTATGACTTAATTTTAATACGGTTTTAGCAGAAGCTGAGAAAACAACTCCTGCAGACAACGCCAGCGTTAAAGCGCAAGAAAGCATATGTTTTTTGATTTGCATAAGGCATCTCCATAGTAAGTCAATAAAAAACCATCCTTAACAACTTGGATGTAGCAAGAATCATAAACCAAAAAACAATGCGGTCAATCCAATTTATTTAAATTGGTGATCCACATCACACTTTTAAATAAAAAAACTTGTCAAAAACAAAAAAAACACACAAAATTGGTTCACCAAATTAAGTTAATAACATAAGGAACCTATGATGAATAAATTTATATCCATTATGAATTGGGCATTATCAACGATTTGTGTAGCTTTAAGTTCATTTCTAGTATGTTGCGTAGTTTGGCAGGTGCTATCTCGCTATCTATTAAATACGCCTAGCACTTATACAGATGAAATAGCTAGATTTCTTTTTATTTGGGTGGGCTTAATGGGCGCAGCTTATGCTCTTGGTCAAAAGAAACACCTAGCGATTGATCTTCTAGTCAGTAAATTCGAACACTCGCCCAGCCTTCAACATCGATTACAACTTGTAATTAATTTAATCAGCGTAGCTTTTGCAACAATGATTATGTGCTATGGAGGAGGTAACTTGGTAATAGACACTGTAAACAATGGGCAAACATCACCTGTCCTAGGTATCCAAATGGGAATAGTTTATCTAGCAATTCCTTTAAGTGGTTGCTTTATGCTGATTTATCTTTTAAGAGATATTATAGATAACTTTCATCATTTGAATCTTAAATCATCACCGCTTTCAGATAATCAAGGAGAATAAAATGGAATGGTCCAATATTATTGTGCTTAGCTCAAGTTTCTTTGTCCTACTTTTTATTGGTGTACCAATTTCATTTTCAATTGGAATTGCCTCACTGCTTACTATTATGCTTTCTATTCCTTTTGATGCTGCCATTGCTGTTATTTCGCAAAAAATGGCATCTGGATTAGATAGCTTTTCATTACTCGCCATTCCTTTTTTCATCCTAGCTGGCAATATTATGAATCGTGGCGGCATTGCGATGCGACTAATTGAATTTGCTAAAGTAATTGGTGGGCGATTACCTGGCTCTCTAGCTCATGTGAATGTATTAGCCAATATGATGTTTGGTTCAATTTCTGGCTCTGCTGTAGCATCAGGAGCAGCAATGGGCGGGATTATGTCGCCTTTACAAAAGAAAGAAGGGTATGATCCAGCTTTTTCCGCCGCAGTAAATATTGCCTCTTGTCCAACTGGACTACTCATCCCGCCTAGTAATACCTTTATCGTGTATTCATTAATTTCAGGGGGAACATCTATTAGCGCATTATTCCTTGCTGGTTACATTCCAGGAGCCTTAATGGGCTTATCAATTATGCTGATTGTGTCCATTATCGCGAAAAAAAGAAAATATCCAGTATCCGCTAAACCAACAAGCGCCGAAGTAATAAAGAAAACGCTGGACGCTTTACCAAGTCTTGGTTTGATAATTGTGATAATGGGCGGAATCATAGGTGGTATTTTTACAGCAACTGAAGCCTCTGCTTTTGCTGTTGTTTATACTCTAATTCTTGCTGTATTTTTTTATCGTGAAGTCACTCTCAAAGCATTACCTAAAATTATTTTAGATTCAGTGGTAACAACAGCCATTGTATTGCTGTTAATAGGCACATCAATGGGTATGTCTTGGGCAATGGCTAATGCAGATATTCCTTATACAATTAGTGATGCGTTATTAAATGTATCCGACAACCCTATTGTCATTCTCTTAATCATCAACATAATTTTATTGATTGTTGGAGTGTTCATGGATATGACACCTGCTTTGTTAATCTTTACGCCTATCTTCTTACCAATTGTTACTGAATTAGGAATGGATCCTGTTCATTTTGGTATTTTGATGGCATTCAACCTTTCTATTGGTATTTGCACACCACCAGTTGGAAGTGCGCTATTTATTGGTTGTTCTGTTGGTGGCGTAAAAATAAACCAAGTAATTAAACCATTATTACCATTTTATGCTGCATTGATTTTAACCCTCTTGCTGGTTACTTATTGGCCTGCATTAAGTTTAGTTTTACCTCAAATGTTATTAGGTTATTAGTTATCTAAATAGGAAAATAAGATGAAATCAATAAAACATTGGAAATTGATAAGAAACCATAATCATCAAATTGAAATAAGTTGTGATCACGGTTATAAAATGCATATTTTCGTCTTAGAAAATGATCTGTTACGTATTGCATTTACAAAAAATAATACTTTCAAAGTTACTCATACTTGGGCTATTGCACCAAATCAAACAGATGTATTTTGGCAAGGTCGCAATAAATGGTCATTAGAAGGATTTACTTGCCCTGATTATGCCATTTTACAAACAGAAAAAACGCTTGAAATCTCAACCGCACTTTTAAAAGTAACAATTCATCAACCCCTCTATCTAGAATGGGAATATAAACACGGCGATAAATGGAAACCATTATTTAAAGACCGAAAAACTGGTGCCTATTTAATGGGTATTTCAAATACTACCATTTCTCATTATTTACAACGAGATATTCAAGAACATTATTATGGACTCGGTGAAAAAACAGGAAATCTAAATCGCCATGGACGCCGCTTTGAAATGCGTAATATTGATGCAATGGGCTATAATGCTGAATATACGGATCCTCTTTATAAACATATTCCATTTTATATTACACACGCTCCTGAAGTAAGTTATGGGCTATATTACGATAATCTTGCCCCTTGTTGGTTTACCTTAGGTAGTGAAATTGACAATTATCATTCTTACTATCGTAACTATAAAGCTGAGGATGGAGATCTTGATTACTACGTTATTCTCGGCCCCAAAATACTTGATGTAACAAAAAAATATTGTCGCCTTACAGGAGGTACTATTTTTGCTCCTAAATGGAGCTTAGGTTATAGTGGTTCAACTATGCACTATACCGATGCACCTGATGCTCAAGAGCAACTAAAAAAATTTGTCAATTTATGTAATGAACATGATATTCCTTGTGATTCATTCCAACTCTCTTCAGGTTATACCTCTATAAATGGGAAGCGTTATGTTTTCAACTGGAATTATGACAAGATTCCAACCCCTAAAGAAATGACAAAATATTTTCAGAATGCGGGGATGAAATTAGCTGCAAACATTAAACCATGTTTATTGCTAGATCACCCACGTTATCAAGAAGTGGAAAAACTTGGATTATTTATTAAAGATTCTGAATCAAATAATCCTGAAAAATCTATGTTCTGGGATGATGAAGGTTCTCATTTAGATTTTACCAATATAGACACGGTAAATTGGTGGAAAAAGAATGTAAAACAACAATTACTCGATTACGGCATTGATTCTACTTGGAATGATAATAATGAATTTGAAGTATGGGACAACTACGCAAAATGCCATTATTTCGGTGAAGGTATGCCAATAAAATTATTGCGCCCACTACAACCATTATTAATGATGAGAGCTTCCTATGAAGCTCAATTAGAGTACGCACCAAATAAACGTCCTTATTTAATTTCACGTTCTGGCTCACCTGGGATGAACCGTTATGTACAAACTTGGTCTGGAGATAATCGTACCAGTTGGAATACATTACGTTACAATATCAAAATGGGATTAGGTATGAGCCTTTCTGCACTTTATAACGTTGGGCATGATGTAGGTGGTTTCTCTGGAAATAAACCAGATCCTGAATTATTTGTACGTTGGGTACAAAATGGTGTAATGCATCCACGTTTCACTATTCATTCTTGGAATGATGATAAAACTGTCAATGAACCTTGGATGTATCCACAAATAATTAATATTATTCGTGATGCTATCCAATTACGTTATATATTAATGCCTTATTTATATAACACATTATGGAAGGCTCATCATGAACATGAACCAATACTGCGTCCAACATTCCTTGATCACGAACATGATAAAAATACCTTTGAAGAAAATGATGACTATCTTTTAGGTGAAGATTTACTCGTTGCTTCTGTTGTGGAGCCTAACCTGCGAAAACGTGAAGTATATCTACCACAAAATTTCGTTGGTTGGTATGATTTTTACACGCACAAATGGTTTAATGGCGGTGAAAAAATCATAGCCGAGGCGCCATTAGAAAAAATTCCGTTATTCTTAAAAGCTGGAAGCATTATTCCAATGGCAAAAAAAGGTCATAAAAATACGTTATCTGATAATTATAGAGAATTATTAATTCTGCCTTTTATTAATCAAGGAGAGAAAAATATTACTTTATTTGATGATGACGGTGAAAGTTTCGATTATTTAAAAGGTAAATTTTTGAAACTTAATATTCATCTAAAATGCACTAGTCAAACAGTTGAACTTGTTTTAGAAAAATCAGGTGATTATTTACCAAAATATAATGAAATTAATTTTAACCTTCCTAATGAAGAAAATAGAAAATTGATCATTAATGGTAAAACAGTCACTAAAGGCTATAAATTGAGTTTATCAGATTAAAATTAGGAAAAATTTATGAACATTGATGACTTGCGATCCTATAAGAAGATAGGAAATGAATTAAAACAACAGCTAAATAATCATCAATATAAAATAGGCGACAAACTACCAGCAGAAAGAGACTTGGCTGATTATTTTGATGTAAGCCGTACAGTCATTCGAGAAGCCATAATTATGCTTGAATTAGAAAACCTTGTTGAAGTACGCAAAGGTTCTGGAGTGTATGTGATTGCATTGCCACAACGCACTGCAAGTAATGATGAATTTTTAGATAAGGTTGATGTAGGCCCTTTTGAACTTTTACAAGCTCGCCAATTATTAGAAAGTAGTATGGCTGAATTTGCAGCATTACAAGTGACAAGAGCAGATATTACTAAATTAAAAGACATTCTAGCAAGAGAGCGAAATACTCTTGAACAAGGTGATGAAGATTATGTGGCAGATGAAGATTTTCATCGTACTATAGCAGAAATAACCCAAAATGAAGTTATCTTACAAATGCAAAAAGCACTGTGGGATCTTCGTACTAATAGTCAAATGTGGAAAGGTTTACATCTTCATATTCCAAATCAAAGTTATCGTCACCTTTGGTTACAAGATCATGAAAATATTATTACAGCCCTGCAGAGAAAAGATCCTGCAATGGCAAAAAAAGCAATGTGGCAACATTTAGAAAATGTTAAGCAAAAACTTTTTGAATTATCTGATGTAGATGATCCTAATTTTGATGGTTATCTATTTAATATGAGTCCAATTGTTGTTGATCGTTAGAAAACTATAGGAGTTAAAAATGGAACAAGCATGGCGTTGGTATGGACCAAAAGATCCTGTTTCTTTATCTGATATTCGTCAAGCAGGCGCAACTGGTATAGTCACTGCACTTCACCATATTCCTAACGGTGAAATATGGAGTATTGAAGAAATTAAAAAACGCAAAACTGAAATAGAGAATGCTGGTTTAAGCTGGTCAGTAGTGGAAAGTGTACCAGTTCATGAAGAGATTAAAACTCAGACTGGAAATTATCAAAAATGGATTAATAACTATAAACAAACTCTTCGCAATCTTGCTCAATGCGGAATTGACACGGTTTGTTACAATTTTATGCCTGTTTTAGACTGGACTCGTACTGATCTCGCTTATGAATTACCAGATGGTTCTAAAGCATTGCGCTTTGATCATATCGCTTTCGCAGCATTTGAACTTCATATTTTAAAACGTCCTGATGCAGAGAAAGCCTATAATCAAGAAGAACAAGTTGCTGCCAGAACCTATTATGACAAGATGTCAGAGCAAGATATAGCGCAATTAACTCGCAATATTATTGCGGGCTTACCTGGGGCTGAAGAAGGTTACACTCTTGATGAATTTCAAACTCAATTAGATCGCTATAAAGATATTTCACCCGAAAAATTCCGTACGCATTTGGCTTATTTTTTAAATGAGATCGTACCTGTTGCCCAAGAAGTAGGAATCAAAATGGCGATTCATCCAGATGATCCTCCACGCCCAATCTTAGGCTTACCACGCATAGTTTCAACTATTGAAGATATGCAATGGTTTGTAGAAACTCAACCATTACCAGCAAATGGTTTTACAATGTGTACCGGTTCTTATGGCGTACGTTCCGATAATGATCTAGTAAAAATGACTGAACAATTCTCTGATCGTATTTACTTCGCTCATTTACGTTCTACTCAACGTGAAGATAATCCACTAACCTTCCATGAGGCAGCTCATCTAGAAGGAGACGTAGATATGTTTAATGTAGTAAAAGCTTTATTAAACGAAGAATATCGTCGATTAAGCCAAGGAGAAACACGTTTAATCCCAATGCGCCCAGATCATGGGCATCAAATGTTGGATGACTTACGTAAAAAAACCAACCCTGGCTACTCTGCCATTGGTCGGTTAAAAGGTCTAGCTGAATTTCGCGGTTTAGAGATGGCACTAAAAAAAGTGTATTTCAATAAGTAAAAGAAAAAGTGCGGTCATAAAAAACATTATTTTTATCGACCGCACTTCTAATTTATTTCATCAATCTTCTCATTCGAATATTGATCATTTCGACCACAACAGAGAATCCCATTGCAAAATAGATGTAACCTTTCGGGATGTGAATATCTAAACTTTCTGCAATTAAACTAATTCCCACTAAAACCAAGAAAGCTAAAGCCAGAATTTTCAACGTTGGATGCGTATCTACAAAATCACCGATTGGTTTTGCCGCAAACATCATCACGCCAACGGCAATAATAATCGCCAAAATCATCACAGGAAGGTGGCTTGCCATACCTACTGCTGTAATCACGGAATCTAAAGAAAATACAATATCTAGCACTGCAATTTGAATTAATACGCCAAGATAACTCACTTTATTTTTTCTTTCCGATTCATGATGGTCTTGATGATTGATTGCTTCTTTAATTTCGCCTGAACTTTTTACAATCAGGAATAAACCACCGATTAATAAAATCAAATCACGCCCAGAAATTTCTTGATTAAACACAGTAAATAACGGTGCAGTAAGCTTCATCATCCACGCCAGTGACATTAAAAGTAAAATTCTTGTCAGCATTGCCAAAGCAAGCCCGAGAATACGACCAGATTGGCGTTGGCTTTCAGGTAAACGCCCTACTAGGATACTAATAAAAATAATATTATCGACCCCTAAAACGATCTCCAAAGCAGCAAGTGTCGCAAGTGATATCCACGCTTCTGGATCAGTAATCCATTCAAACATAATTTTTCCTATAATAGAGTTAAATAAATCCGAAAGTGCGGATCATAATGGCTTTATAATGAAAAGCAATCGTTATTTATATTTGAGAAATGATTGATTAGTCGTTTTTAAGCGTTTCAAAAATCCTTTCAGCAAGTTTAGGGGAAATGCCCGGTACAGAGGCTATTTCATCTAAGGTCGCCTTTTTCACACCTTGTAAACCACCAAGATATTTAAGTAAAGCTTGACGACGTTTAGCACCGACCCCTTCAATAGTTTCTAAACCACTTTGTGTAAAGGCTTTTTGACGTTTTTTACGGTGTCCGCTTATGGCGTGGTTATGGCTTTCATCGCGGATATGTTGAATCAAATGCAATGCCAAACTATCATCAGGTAAATGAATTTGGCGGTCTTGTTTGCTGATAATCAGTACTTCCTGCCCTGCTCGACGATCCACACCTTTTGCCACGCCAATTAAGTGCGGTCTATTTTTATCCCATTTTACTTGAAGATGTTGGAATACATTCAATGCACGATTTAATTGCCCTTTTCCACCATCAATAAAAATAATATCGGGAATTTTATCTTCTTCTAAATCACGCTCATAACGTTTCTGCAACGCTTGTTCCATCGCAGCATAATCATCCCCGCCAGTAATCCCTTCAATATTAAAACGACGATAATCAGATTTCATTGGACCTTCTTGATTAAAGACAACACAAGATGCTACCGTTTGATTGCCCATCGTGTGGCTTATATCGAAACATTCCATACGCTTAATTTCAGGAAGATTTAACAACTCACACAACGCTTGATAACGCTCTGACATTCGTGAAGATTGTTTAAGTTGTACATTTAAAGCCGCTTTAGCATTAACCTGTGCGAGCTGTAAATATTTACTCTTATCGCCTTTTACACTTTCTTGAATCGTCACTTTTCTGCCCGCTTGATCAGTAAGAAGTTGCTCAAGCTCTGATTTTTCAGCTAATTGACGATCGACAATAATACTATTCGGGATACTTCGTCCTTGATGACCTTGTAAATAAAATTGCCCCACAAAAGTTTCTGTAAGCTCAGATAAATCCGTATTGGCAGGTACTTTTGGGAAATAACTACGATTGCCGAGCACTTTTCCTTGACGAATAAACATCACTTGTACACAGGCTAAACCATGTTGGTAAGCGATGGACATAATATCCATATCATCTAAACGCTCATTGGATACAAATTGTTTTTCAATAACCGAACGTACCGCCTGAATCTGATCACGATAACGCGCCGCCTGTTCAAAATCTAAATTTCTGCTTGCCTGCTCCATTTTACCAATTAAATAATCTAACACCTGTTGATCTTTGCCTTGTAAAAATAAACGGGCTAATTCAACTTGCTGATTATATTCTTCATCGGAAACATATCCCTGTACACAAGGCGCAGAACAACGCCCAATTTGATATTGCAAACAAGGACGAGAGCGGTTGGAATAAACGGAATTTTCACATTGGCGAACAGGAAAAAGTTTTTGCAAAAGTGATAACGTTTCACGCACGGCTCCTGCGTGAGGATAAGGTCCGAAATATTCACCGGCAAATTTTTTAGACCCACGATAGGACGTGATTCTTGGATGACGTTCTTTGGTTAATAAAATAAATGGATAGGACTTATCATCACGCAATAATACGTTATAGCGAGGCTGATAAAGCTTGATAAAATTATGCTCTAGCAGTAAAGCTTCCGTTTCAGATGAAGTTAGCGTGGTGTCAATATGATGAATTGACGCCACCAAGGCCTCTGTTTTTTTACTGCTCAGATTTTTACGAAAATAGCTTGAAAGACGTTTTTTTAGATCCTTTGCTTTCCCAACATAAATAACCTGATCCTTATCGTCATACATACGATAAACACCAGGTTCGTGAGAGACATCCGCTAAGAACTTTTTAGCATCAAACATTTTAATTCGCCGCTAAAATTGACCGCACTTTTTCCAAATCTTCAACGGTATCCACCCCCACTGCAGGCACTTCTTTCGCAAGTTCTACGTGAATACGTTCGCCGTTATATAACACGCGAAGCTGCTCAAGTTTTTCTAGATTTTCAAGTTGAGTCGGTGCCCATTGCACATATTGTTTTATGAAACCCGCACGATATGCGTAAATGCCAATATGACGTAAGTAAGCGTCCGCAAGCTGTACTTTCTGAACATCCTGTAAATTCATAAACTGATCACGATCATAAGGAATAACCGAACGGGAAAAATACAGCACATAGCCATCTTTATCTGTTAATACTTTCACTGCATTTGGATTGAATAATTCCTCAGCATCATGAATTTTTACCGCAAGACTTGCCATATTGACATTAAATTTTGCTAAATTATCTGCCACTTGTCGCACGATAACGGGTGGAATCAAAGGCTCATCGCCTTGAATATTGACAATGATTTCATTGTCAGGAATCGCTAATTTTTCTACAACTTCCGCTAAACGTTCTGTACCAGAATTATGATTAACCGAAGTCATGCACACTTCCGCGCCAAAACTTTTGGCAACATCAGCAACATTTTCATTA
The DNA here is from genome assembly GCF_003490595.1 of Haemophilus haemolyticus. Classification (GTDB taxonomy): domain Bacteria; phylum Pseudomonadota; class Gammaproteobacteria; order Enterobacterales; family Pasteurellaceae; genus Haemophilus; species Haemophilus haemolyticus_L. The sequence goes on along the minus strand of NZ_QQGY01000003.1, from coordinate 68,316 downwards.
TCGGTGGCAATAATCACTCGGCTTGCCCCAGACTGCAGTGCTTTCTCAAATACATGTTGAATCATTGGCTTACCAGCAATATCAGCAAGAGGCTTTCCAGGCAAACGACTTGATGCAAAACGAGCGGGGATAATCACGGTAAATGACATAATTTATTCCTTATTCTTTAATATTTCAGCTTTATCGGCAAGCAATCAAAACAACTGGGGATTAATCCTTTTAGCTATTTCTATATTGCGCCACAAGTTTGTCTATTTTGATCCAAAAGAGCGGTAAATTTTCACGTTGTTTTTCAGCCTCAATAATCTCCGCATCCACAGGGACATACCACCAATTATCTTTGGCAAAAGATTGGCATTTTACGGCATCTTTTTCCGTCATAAAGAGCGGTTGATTTTCAGCAAGTTTTTCTAATTGAGAGGCTTCAAAATGTTGATGATCTTGAAATGCTTGAGTTTGCTGTAATTGAATCCCTAAGTTTTCTAACATAGTGAAAAAACGCTGTGGATTGCCAATCCCTGCGATAGCAACACCTGATTTAAATTCATTTAATTGGCGTTTTTCATTGGTTTTTAAATTAATCGAGAAATGAGGCACAAGACGCATAACCGCATCTGAATACTGATTTTTTCCACCATTAGTGATTACAAAATCTACGGATTTTAATCGACTTGGTAATTCACGCAATGGGCCTGCTGGCAATACAAAACCATTTCCCAACGCGCGCTCAGCATCCATTACGACAATTTCTAAATCACGCTGTAATTTATAATGCTGTAAACCATCATCAGAAATAATAATATCGCACTCTGCTTGGTTTAAGAGTAATTCAATCGCTTCCTGGCGATTCGGAGAAATCACAACTGGCGTATTGGTGCGTTTAGCGATCAATACAGGCTCATCACCACCTTCAATCGGATGCGTATTTTCAGTGACGAATAACGGATAAGTTTTAGATTTGCTTCCGTAACCACGAGAAATCACACCTACGCGTAAACCTCGTTTTTTTAATTCTTCCACAAGCCAAACAACCACAGGCGTTTTGCCATTTCCACCAACAGACAAATTTCCCACAACTATCACTGGTTTTGGTGCGCGATAAGAAGACTTGAGCCCCAAAGAGAATAAGGCGCGACGAATTTGGCTAATCAACCAAAACAATAAAGAAAAAGGCGATAAGAGCCAAATAAGTTTGGAGTTGGAATACCAGAAGGGCATAGAAAATCCTTTCTAATAAGTGCGGATAAAATAACGCGAGTTTTTCAACTCGCGTTTTCGATAATCAATAAATTAGCCACTAAACTGCATACTGTGTAATTGTTTATAGGCGCCATTTTGTTCAAGCAATGCCTTATGGTTACCGCGCTCACGAATTTCTCCGTGATCAATCACAAGAATTTCATCCGCATTTTCAATGGTTGATAAACGATGGGCGATTACGATAACAGTGCGATCTTTCTTCAATTCATCTAATGCAGATTGAATTGCTCGTTCTGATTCCGTATCTAGTGCAGATGTGGCTTCATCTAAAATTAATACTGGAGAATTACGCAATAAAGCACGAGCAATCGCTAAACGTTGACGTTGCCCACCGGATAAGCTCGCACCGTTTTCACCAATGACCGTATCAAAACCTTGTGGTAATTTTTCGATAAACTCTAAAGCATAAGCCGCTTTTGCTGCAGCAATAATTTCTTCGCGAGAATACTTATCTTGTGCTGCATAAGCAATATTATTCGCAATGGTATCGTTAAATAAATGTACTTGTTGAGAAACCACAGCGCAGTTTTCACGTAAATTAGATAAACGATAATCTTGGATATTTACGCCATCCAGTAAAATTTCGCCTTGCTCAATATCGTAAAAGCGCGTCACTAAATTAGCGATGGTTGATTTACCCGATCCAGAACGCCCCACTAGGGCTACGGTTTTTCCTGCTGGCACGCTGAAAGAAATATTATTTAATGCAAGTTCCTCTTTTCCTGGATATGCAAAACTCACATTTTTAAATTCCAACGCCCCTTTCGCGGGTTCAGCTTGATAAGTGCCGTTATCTTTTTCTGGCTCCAAATCTAAAATGGCAAATAAAGTTTGACATGCTGCCATTCCACGTTGGAATTGAGAGTTTACGTTCGTTAAAGATTTTAATGGACGCATCATCGCCAACATAGATGAGAAAACCACCGTAAAAGAACCCGCACTTAAGTTATCTTCTGCAATCAACGGAGTCGTCGCTAAAAACAATACTGCAGCCAAAGCAAGAGAAGCGATAATCTGCACAACAGGGTCGGAAATGGAATCTGCAGTGACCATTTTCATACCTTTACGACGCATATCGTTACTCACTTTATCGAAACGTTCTTCTTCCACTAATTGCCCACCAAAAGAAAGCACCACTTTATGCCCTTTTAGCATTTGTTCCGTTGCAGAGGTTAATTCCCCCATTGAATCTTGTAAATTCTTACTCAATTTACGGAAAATTTTTGAAACGATAGTGATCAATACCGCAATAATTGGCCCGATAACAAATAAAACAAGGGTTAATTCCCAGCTTGTGTAAAACATTACTGCCAATAGTGAAATAATATATGCCCCTTCTCGCACAATAGTAATCAAAGATCCTGAAGAAGAACTTGCAATCATCTCCGAATCATAAGTAATACGAGAAAGTAATTTACCTGTTGAATTTCTGTCAAAGAAACTCACTGGCATAAACATCAAATGTTTAAACAAACGACGACGCATTGTCATGACAACTTTGCCTGATACCCATGCTAAACAATAATTAGAAATAAAGTTAGAGACCCCACGCAAAAAAATCATTCCAACGACGACAAAAGCCATAATTTTCAAAAATGAATGGTTTGCCTTGCCAAAACCATCGTCCAACAAAGGTTTTAACAAGTAAATCAAACCTGAATCAGCCAACGCATTCAAAACTAATGCTATGCCCGAAACAACAAGCCCCGCTTTAAAAGGTTTAATTGTTGGCCATAAACGCTTAAACGTTTGTAAAGTTGAAAAATCATTTTCTTGTAATTTTTGCTCTTGCATAATCGCTATCTAATGGTAAAAATTGCGCGCATTGTACCTTTTATTCCTTTGATAATCCAATTACACGCGCATACCAAGGGGAAAATTCTGTGCGAGCTTGCTGGATTTCTAATCGATCTTGAAAAAAATTTACCCGCACTTGCCCCGAAACAGCGGTATTTTCTACCGCACTTTTATAGCGATGTAGCCTTTCCATAACCGAATAATGAGGGAATTTCCACGGATTCCAACGCCCACTAGAAATAATCGCTACATCTGGTCTAACCTGAGAAAGCAAGTATTCACTTGTAGATGTTTTACTTCCGTGATGCCCCACTTGCAACACATCAATTTTACCTAAAGTACGGGCAAAAATTTGCTCATTTTTTGCTTCAGCGTCGCCCGTCAGCAAAACTCGATGCTTTCCATCATCGACTAAAATCACACAAGAATGGGCATTATCTGCTCGCTCCACAATAGAATGCGGCGAAAGTATTTGAAAATGTAGCCCTTGCCAATCCCAATGACGTCCAGCAGTACAAAAAGTGCGGTGATTTTCCCCATAGTTTTTTCGTGAAGGGGTAATAAATTCCACATTGGGATACATCTTTAAGATTGTCGAAGCACCACCTGCATGATCGTTATCATCGTGGCTCAAAATCAACTTTTCCAAAGTAATCCCTTCTCTTTGCAAATAAGGCAAAATTTCTAATTCAGCCATATTCCCTCCTTGCCATGCAGGGCCTGTATCATAGAGAATCCCTTTACCATTTTTCACAATCAACGTTGCCAAGCCCTGCCCCACATCTAAAGTATCTACCTGCCAAGTTGGCTTGTTCAATTGTTTAAATAACAAAATCATAAAACAAAGCGACATAATGCCAAAAGAACATCGTAAAACGTTGATTCGATCATCTTCTAGCAAAGGTTTACTAAGATTTAATGTAAAAAATCTTGCTCGTTTTACTTGCCTGGTTGATGATGAAATCTCGGATTCTCGGTAAATACTCCAAATAATTAACATAAAAATTCCGCCACAAAGTACGGTTAAAACCAATGCTAAATTAAATGAAACCGTGAGCCAATTTCCTTGAAAAACAGAAATTAACCCAGTAATCACTTCAGCCAGCTTGTTTGCAAATTGCCAAGAAAAAAACGCACCGTTGGTAAAAACAGCAAATAAAATCAAAGGAACAAGCAAAAAGCTATAAAGTGGAACGGCGATAAGATTGGCTAAAAATCCACTCAGCGATAAGCCATTAAATAGAAAAAGTTGCAAAGGTGTAAAAAAGAGCAATAACCCAAATTGCAAATGAAATAAACTAAAAATCCACCGCACTTTTGGAGGAAAAGGGCGATTTTTCCATTGAAAAAGTGAAAAAGGAACATAACTATACCAGAGGATCAAACACCCAACCGCCCCACAAGAAAGCCAAAAACTGACCGAAAGCGGCATTAATGGATCGCAGAAAATCAAAAAAGCGACAACCACCGTAAAAAGCTGAATGGGCGAATAATGTCGCCTTATTATTTGAATGAAGAAAACGAAAACAAGTGCTGAAATGGCACGAAAAGTGGGCACACTAAAACCAGCCAAATACGCATAAATTAAAGCAAATAAAACACCAAAAACTAAAGGAAAATAAGGATGAATAAAACTGGTGGATAAAAATACTTGCATAACACGCACCAAGCAAAATCCAATTCCCATAGCCAACCCAATATGTAAGCCAGAAATGGCAATAAGATGCGCGATATTGCTTTGTTGGTAAATTGACCAAGTGTTTTTATCTAACCAAGCCCGTTCGCCAAAAGCTAACGCGATCAATAAACCTTGTAGTGATAACCCTTCCGTTTGCTTTCTCACTTGTTGCAATTTTTCTGCACGCAATGATGAAACATCAGCAATTTTCACCGCACTTTTTACGGTTCCAACAGCAGTAATTCCTTTTGAAAAATACCATTGTTGCCGATCAAATCCGCCAAAATTTAATCGCGCAGAAAGGGGGCGTAAGGAAATTTCCGCTTGCCAAATTTCCGATAATTGAGGAAGCTCTTTCGCTTTCCAATTTAAAAAAATTCGTTGCTCTCGTAAGTTATCCGCCAATGTTGCTGTGGCGATAAGAGTTTGATAATCCTGTTGGTGTAAAATTTCTTGGATCTCAAACGTCACCACTTGCTTTTGAGCGGTAATACTTTGTGTTTGTTGTAACAAGCTAATCGCCGAATGGTGTGCATACCCTAGAAAAACGACAAAAAAAGCAAGAAAAACTAAGAAGTTTCTGCGAATAAAGATAAAAAGAAAAATCAAAGCAAACGCAATAACGAGAGCAACTTGCCAAGGCAGTAGCCATGACTGCGGTAGAAATAACAACGTTAAATCTGCGACAATTAACAAGACAGCTAAAGTTATTAAGTTTAATTTCATTTTTATAAAAGATTAATTCCAGTCTCTCTAAGCCTAGGCTAGTTTTATTTAAATATGCAAACGGTTGCCTCAGATTTTGCGATCCATATCGTAAAAATAAATTTTTCAGGAAAATTTACTTGCTAAAACAAACAACTTCTGATATTTATACCGCCCGCAAAAATTGGGTTCCTAAAATAGCAATCAGGAACAAACTAAAATAACAAGACAGGAAGTCGTGAAGTCCGCGCTTAAATTCTGTATGTATTAGGAGTGAGAGATGTCAAGAGCATCATTGAGCTTGCTAGATTTAGCAGGCGTAAAGCCTTATCAAATGAAAAAAGATGAAGAATATATGAATGAAGAGCAAATTCTTCATTTCAGAAAAATTCTTAATGCTTGGCACGAGCAAATCGTGGAAGAAGCTTCTCGCACCGTTGCACATATGCAGGATGAAGTAACCAATTTCCCCGATCCCGCAGACCGAGCAACTCAGGAAGAGGAATTTAGTCTAGAATTGCGTAATCGTGATCGCGAACGCAAACTAATGAAAAAAATTGAAGCTACCTTGAAAAAACTTGATACCGATGATTTTGGTTACTGCGATTGTTGTGGTGAAGAAATTGGCATTCGCCGTTTAGAAGCACGCCCAACAGCAGATCTTTGCATTGATTGCAAAACTTTAGCTGAAATCCGCGAAAAACAAGTCGCTGGTTAATTCATTCTATTGAAAAATACCAAAGTGCGGTTAAAATTAGCCGCACTTTTTTGCACTTAAAAATGCGGAAAAATCACCTTACCTTTTTCTTTACAGAAAAAGAGCTAACTCATTTATTTCCAACTAAAAAAACGGAGTAAATTATTCTTACTTATATCAAAAATTTGTTTGGCAAGAAGACAAAAAAATCAAAAGAGGTTGCCAAAACAAGTGCTCATTCTAAACGAGTTGAGCGTTCTAATAGTCAAATGTCACAAGCGCGGGCAAAAAAACCAGAACAACCACACCGCTACGATAAAAATGTGATTAAAGCGGCTCAATTTAATATTTCACCGCGTGATTTTAGCCGTAATGCACTCACCGTAGTGGAAAAACTGCAACGCCAAGGTTTTGAGGCTTATATTGTCGGTGGATGTATCCGCGATTTATTACTCGGTAAAAAACCAAAAGATTTTGATGTTGCAACCAACGCCCGTCCTGAGCAAATCCAAAATATTTTTCAACGCCAATGCCGTTTAGTGGGCCGCCGTTTCCGATTAGCACATATTATGTTTGGTCGAGATATTATTGAAGTCGCCACCTTCCGTGCCAATCACAGTGATGCTCGCAATGAAAATCAAGCAAAGCAAAGTAATGAAGGAATGTTACTGCGCGATAATGTTTACGGTACGATCGAACAAGATGCAGTACGCCGTGATTTTACGGTCAATGCGCTGTATTACAATCCACAAGATAATACGTTACGAGATTATTTCGAGGGCATTAAGGATCTCAAAGCGGGAAAACTACGCTTAATCGGTGATCCAGTTACACGTTATCAAGAAGATCCTGTGCGGATGCTGCGCTCAATTCGCTTTATGGCAAAACTTGATATGTTCCTTGAAAAACCAAGCGAACAACCAATTCGTGAACTTGCGCCTTTATTAAAAAATATTCCGCCAGCTCGCTTATTTGATGAAAGTTTAAAATTATTACAAGCAGGACAAGGGGTAAAAACCTATCGTTTATTACGCCAATATGGTTTATTTGAACAACTTTTCCCTGCATTAAGCCCATATTTTACAGAGAAAGAAGATAGTTTTGCAGAACGCATGATCGTTACCGCCCTGACTTCTACGGATGAACGTGTTGCGGATAAACTTCGTATTAATCCTGCATTCTTATTTGCGGCATTTTTCTGGTATCCATTACGCGAAAAAGTGGAAATCTTGAAAAATGAAGGCGGTTTAAATAATCATGATGCTTATGCTTTGGCGGGTAATGAAGTTTTAGATTTGTTCTGCCGTGCTTTAGCTGCACCACGTCGTCATACTGCGGTTATTCGTGATATTTGGTTCTTACAACTGCAATTATTAAAACGTACTGGTTCAGCATCAATACGCACCATGGAACATCCAAAATTCCGTGCTGGCTTTGATTTACTGGCTATGCGTGCAGAAATTGAAGGTGGAGAAACGATTGAATTAGCCAAATGGTGGCACGAATATCAATTCAGCAATGGTGAACAGCGCGAACAGTTGATACACGAGCAACAACGCCTACATCCTAAACCAAAGAAAAAATACTATCGCCCACGCCGTCGTAAAACAACACGCTCAGCAGAATAAGGGAAGAGATGATTACTGCATATATTGCCCTAGGTAGCAATTTAAACACACCAGTAGAACAATTACATACTGCGCTTAAAGCGGTAAGTCAGTTACCAAACACTCATTTGGTAACGACGAGCTCTTTTTATAAAAGTAAACCGCTCGGTCCACAAGATCAACCCGATTATGTGAATGCTGTTGCAAAAATTAAAACCGAGCTTAGCCCACTTGCACTATTAGATGAATTACAGCGCATTGAAAACGAGCAAGGTCGAGTACGTTTACGCCGCTGGGGTGAGCGTACATTAGATTTGGATATTTTGCTCTACGGCAATGAAATTATTCAAAACGAGCGCTTAACGATTCCCCATTATGATATGCATAACCGTGAGTTTGTCATTGTGCCGTTATTTGAAATCGCATCGGATTTGGTCTTACCTAACGCTCAGCCACTAGCAGATTTGGTCAAGCAATTTGCTGACCATGAAATGATAAAATTAAATCCCTAGAAATTTCACCGCACTTTTATGAACCTCAAAAGTGCGGTAGAATCTGCCCACATTTTTCTTCATTCATGACCCGTTATGGAAAGCTTAACTCAATATATCCCTGATGAATTTTCTATGCTCCGCTTCGGCAAAAAATTCGCGGAAATTCTTTTAAAATTGCATACTGAAAAAGCAATTATGGTTTATCTTAACGGTGATCTTGGCGCAGGAAAAACAACGCTGACACGCGGAATGCTGCAAGGTATCGGTCATCAGGGTAATGTAAAAAGCCCAACTTATACGCTGGTTGAAGAATACAATATTGCTGGCAAAATGATTTATCATTTTGATTTATATCGGTTAGCAGATCCTGAAGAACTCGAATTTATGGGTATTAGAGATTATTTTAATACGGGTAGCATTTGCTTAATTGAATGGTCTGAAAAAGGTCAAGGCATATTGCCAGAAGCTGATATTTTAGTAAATATTGATTATTATGATGATGCACGAAATATTGAATTAATCGCACAAACAAATTTGGGTAAAAATATTATAAGCGAATTTTCTAATTAACTTATTTATGAAAACTAAAATTTTATTTTTTCTTTTTTTCTCAATATTTAGCGTTTCTATTTTTGCAGCTCCTATTACGATTGCGATTGACCCAGGTCATGGGGGGAAAGATCCCGGTGCAATCAGCCGAAACTTGGGCATTTATGAAAAAAATGTCACCCTTTCGATTGCAAAAGAATTAAAAGCCTTATTAGATAAAGATCCACATTTTCGCGGTGTATTAACGCGTAAAAGTGATTATTATATTTCCGTGCCAGAACGTTCAGAAATCGCACGAAAATTTAAAGCGAATTATCTCATTTCCATTCATGCGGACTCATCTGAATCACCTGAGCGCCGCGGTGCATCAGTCTGGGTGTTATCAAACCGTCGAGCTAATGATGAAATGGGTCAATGGTTAGAAGACGATGAAAAACGCTCTGAACTACTCGGTGGCGCAGGAAAAGTACTTTCACACAATAATGATAAATACCTTGACCAGACTGTACTTGATCTGCAATTCGGACATAGCCAACGTACTGGCTATGCGTTAGGCGAACATATTTTGCACCATTTTGCTAAAGTAACAACATTAAGTCGCAGTACGCCACAACATGCAAGTCTAGGTGTTCTACGTTCGCCAGATATTCCTTCTGTGTTGGTAGAAACGGGATTTCTTTCCAATTCAGAAGAAGAAAAAAAACTTAACTCTCAAGCCTATCGTCGCCGCATTGCTTATATGATTTATGAAGGGCTGGTTACATTCCGAGGTGGAAAAGTAAAACCCTTTGTTAATGATGATTTTGTTCAAAATATCAAACAAAATGACACAAAAAATTCAGAAAAAAATAACCGCACTTCCGAACAAAATACAAATGAAAATAACATAAAAGACAGTGGTATTCGTCATATTGTGAAAAAGGGAGAAAGTTTAGGAAACCTTGCGAATAAATATGATGTTAAAGTATCAGATATTATGGGGTTAAATAAACTAAAACGCCAAGCACTTTGGATTGGTGAAACCGTAAAAATTCCAGATAATGGAAAAACTCAGAAGCCACAAGATTCCAAAATAAACTCACCCCAAAATAAAGAAAGTACGGTAAAAAAGGCAGAGAAAACCACTGAAAAAACCAATACTCTAAAAGTAGAAAAATCAGAAAATAAAACAGATAAAAATAAATCCTCAAATAAAACAAAAAAAGAGGAAACCTCATCCACTAAAAAATCTGATGAGAAAAAAGAAATTCCGCTTTACCATATAATTCAGAAAGATCAAACGATCTATGCTGTATCGCGAGAATACAATATTTCAGTCAAGCAAATTTTAAAACTGAATCCAAAATTAAAAGATGGTAAAGCCCTGAGCGGACAAAAAATTAAATTAAGAGAAAAATAAATGCCAATTAAAATTCTTTCCCCACAACTTGCGAACCAAATTGCTGCCGGTGAAGTGGTAGAACGCCCTGCGTCTGTGGTGAAAGAATTAGTGGAAAATAGCCTTGATGCAGGTGCAAATAAAATCCAAATCGATATCGAAAATGGTGGGGCAAATTTAATCCGCATTCGTGACAACGGCTGTGGCATTCCAAAAGAAGAATTAAGCCTGGCGTTAGCCCGACATGCTACGAGTAAAATAGCCGACCTTGACGATCTAGAAGCCATTTTAAGTTTGGGTTTTAGAGGCGAAGCATTGGCTAGTATCAGCTCGGTATCACGCTTAACGCTGACTTCTCGCACTGAAGCGCAAACTGAAGCTTGGCAAGTTTATGCGCAAGGTCGTGATATGGAAACAACGATTAAACCCGCATCACATCCTGTCGGCACGACAGTTGAAGTCGCCAATCTTTTTTTCAACACGCCAGCCCGCCGAAAATTTTTGCGCACAGACAAAACAGAATTTGCTCATATTGATGAAGTCATTCGCCGTATTGCTTTAACAAAATTCAACACGGCATTTACATTAACACATAATGGGAAAATCATCCGTCAATATCGTCCTGCTGAAGCGCTCAATCAGCAACTAAAACGTGTCGCCGCTATTTGTGGGGATGATTTTGTCAAAAATGCCTTACGAATTGATTGGAAACACGACGATTTACACTTATCTGGCTGGGTAGCCACACCAAATTTTAGCCGAACTCAAAATGATTTAAGTTATTGCTACATTAATGGCAGAATGGTGAGAGATAAAGTAATCAACCATGCGATTCGACAAGCCTATGCTCAATATTTGCCAAGCGATGCTTATCCTGCATTTGTGTTGTTTATTGACTTAAACCCGCATGATGTGGATGTAAATGTTCATCCAACCAAACATGAAGTACGCTTTCACCAACAACGCCTCATTCATGATTTTATTTACGAAGGCATCAGCCATGCGCTAAACAATCAAGAACAACTTAATTGGCACACAGACCAAAGTGCGGTAGAAAATCACGAAGAAAATACGGTGCGTGAACCCCAACCAAATTACAGCATTCGACCTAATCGTACAGCTGCGGGGCAAAATATCTTTGCGCCACAATATCATGAAAAACCACAGCAAAATCAAGCGCACTTTTCTAACACACCAGTATTGCCAAATCATGTAAGTACTGGTTATCGAGATTACCGTTCTGATGCACCGAGTAAAACTGAGCAACGTTTATATGGTGAATTGTTACGTACATTACCGCCTACAGAGCAAAAGGATATATCGAATACAGCACAACAAAATATTTCAGATACAGCTAAAATCATCTCAACTGAAATAATTGAGTGCTCATCACATCTACGCGCCCTTTCACTTATTGAAAATCGCGCGCTGTTATTACAACAAAATCAAGATTTCTTTTTGCTTTCATTGGAAAAATTACAACGCTTGCAATGGCAATTGGCTTTACAACAAATACATATTGAACAACAGCCTTTATTGATTCCAATCGTGTTTCGCTTAACCGAATCACAATTTCAAACATGGCAACAATATTCAGATGACTTCAAAAAAATTGGCTTTGAATTTATCGAAAATCAAGCGCAATTACGTTTAACTTTAAATCGCGTACCAAGTATATTACGCACTCAAAATCTACAAAAATGCGTGATGGCAATGCTGACTAGAGATGAAAATTCATCACCATTTTTAACCGCGCTTTGTGCACAATTAGAATGTAAAACCTTTGACGCTTTAGCGGACGCACTCAATTTATTGAGCGAGACGGAACGTTTACTGACGCAAACAAATCGCACGGCATTTACCCAGTTGCTAAAACCTGTTAACTGGCAGCCTTTATTAAACGAAATTTAGATTCTTCATGAAACCAAACGCAATTTTTTTAATGGGCCCAACAGCCTCAGGCAAAACAGATTTAGCCATTCAACTACGAAGCTCGCTTCCAGTCGAAGTGATTAGTGTGGATTCCGCACTCATTTATAAAGGAATGGATATTGGCACAGCGAAACCATCAAAAGAAGAACTTGACCTTGCACCTCACCGATTGATCGATATTTTAGATCCGTCAGAAAGCTACTCCGCAATGAATTTTCGTGCTGATGCGCTACGCGAAATGGCAGAAATTACCGCACAAGGCAAAATTCCGTTATTAGTGGGCGGCACGATGTTGTATTACAAAGCCTTAATCGAAGGGCTTTCTCCCTTGCCTTCTGCTGATGAAAATATTCGCGCCGAGCTTGAACAAAAAGCGGCTCAACAAGGTTGGACTGCATTACATTCAGAACTCGCCAAAATCGATCCTATTTCTGCATCCAGAATTAATCCTAGCGATTCTCAACGAATCAATCGTGCTTTAGAGGTTTTTTATATCACGGGAAAATCACTCACAGAGCTTACAGAAGAAAAAGGCGAAGCCTTGCCTTATGATTTTGTGCAATTTGCGATTGCGCCGCAAGATCGTCATATTTTGCATAACCGCATTGAACAACGCTTTCATAAAATGATTGAATTAGGCTTTCAAGAAGAGGTTGAAAAACTTTATGCGCGTGGCGATTTAAATATTAATCTACCGTCAATTCGCTGCGTGGGCTATCGTCAAATGTGGGAATATTTACAAGGCAATTACGATCACGAGGAAATGATTTTCCATGGTATTTGCGCAACGCGCCAACTTGCAAAACGTCAGCTCACTTGGCTACGAGGTTGGAAAACTCCAATAAAATGGCTGGATAGTTTGCAACCTCAACAAGCGAAAGAAACCGTATTACGTCACTTAGATTCCTATCAAAAAGGTTAGAAAAAATGACCGCACTTTCTGCCCTCATTGAACAAAAATTACAATCTCTTGGCACAATTCTGTGCCAATCTTTTCCAGAACTTTCCCCAGAAAAAATTCACGACGCCATTCAACAAAATTCAAATCATCCTGAACTGCCTGTTTATCAATTAGGCTATGCTATGGCAATGTCTGGCTTTTTGGAAAAAGTCTTGCAAAAATACCCGCACTTAGTGAAACAATGGTGGGAAAAATCGCCCTGTTTTGCAGATTGCTCTGCCTATATTGAACGTTTGAATAGAGAGTTAGCCAATGTACATGACGAAACCGCACTCTATCAAATATTACGTCAATTCCGTAACATTGAAATGGCAAAACTAAGTTTTTGTCAAAGTTTGAATCTTGCCACTGTAGAAGAAATTTTTGTTCAGCTTTCACAACTTGCAGAAAGTTTAATTATCGCTGCCCGCGATTGGCTTTATCATCAAGCCTGTGCGGAAATGGGTACGCCAATGGATGAACAAGGCAATCCGCAACAACTTTATATTCTAGGAATGGGTAAATTAGGCGGTTTTGAACTCAATTTTTCCTCAGATATTGATTTAATTTTCACTTATCCATCACAAGGGGAAACGTCCATTGAGAATACCAATGTTCGACGTCCTGTGGATAATGGAAAATTTTTTACGCGTTTAGGACAACGCCTTATTTCTGCCTTAGATGAATTTACCTCTGATGGTTTTGTGTATCGAACCGATATGCGCTTGCGCCCATTTGGTGACAGCGGCGCGCTTGTTCTCAGCTTTGCGGCAATGGAACAATATTATCAAGATCAAGGTAGAGATTGGGAACGCTATGCGATGATTAAAGGGCGAGTATTGGGCGCACAAACAAAGGATCCCAACGTTTCAAAATTGCAAAAAATGTTACGCCCTTTTGTCTATCGCCGTTACATTGACTTTAGTGTGATTCAATCTTTACGTGAAATGAAAGGCAAAATTGAGCGAGAAGTACGCCGTCGTGGTTTGAAAGATAATATTAAATTGGGTGCTGGGGGGATTCGTGAAATCGAATTTATCGTGCAAGTTTTTCAACTCATTCGAGGCGGGCGAGAAATCAATCTACAACAGCATTCACTCTTGAAGATCTTGCCTGAAATTACCAAGCTAGGATTAATTACCGAGCAACAATTCCACGATTTACGTGAAAGTTATATTTTTTTACGCCGCGTAGAAAATATTCTACAAGCTATAAACGATCAACAAACTCAAACACTACCAACCGATGAAATAGATCAAATTCGTTTAGTCGAGGCATGTAAAACATTCACCTGTTTAAATGACAATAATCAAACCATTGAAAAACATTATCCAATAGAAAATTGGGACGATTTTTACCGCACTTTACAACAAAAACAAGAAAAAGTGCGGGCTGTATTTACTCAATTAATCGGTGATGAACAAGATGAGCCATCACAAACTGATAGCCAATGGCAAGATTTTTTAGAGACTGATTTTGAGGATATTGAACAGACATTATTAGAGAGCGGCATATCAGAAAATAATATTGATGAAGTTTTAGAAAAGCTTTCTCAATTCAAAGACAGCCTAAATCACAGAGTGATTGGTTCGCGTGGGCGTGATGTTTTGAGTCATTTAATGCCAACAGTACTTGCACTCATTTTTCAGCAAGAAAATTACCGCACTTTGCTTCCACGGATTCTGAACATTATTGAAAAAATTTCGAGTCGCACGACTTATTTAGAATTATTATTGGAAAATCCTCGCGCCCTTCAGCAAGTTATTGAACTTTGTGCGCAGTCTCAACTTATTTCAGAACAACTGGCTCGCCACCCTATCTTATTAGATGAATTGCTTAATACAGAGGCACTACGCCATCCGTTACCATTTACCCTATATCCTGCAGAGTTACACCAATATTTACTTCGTTTACCACCTGATGATGAAGAACAGCTTATTGATGCTTTACGTCAATTTAAACAAGCAACCCTATTAAAAGTGGCCGCGGCAGATATTTTGGGGGCATTACCGGTGATGAAAGTGAGCGATCATTTAACCTATCTTGCCGAAGCGATTATTGAAGTCGTTGTGAATCTAGCTTGGAAACAAGTTTCGTCTAGATTTGGCGTGCCTGAACATTTACAAAATGATGAAAAAGGATTTTTAGTTATTGGTTATGGAAAACTGGGTGGTATTGAACTCGGTTATAAATCCGATTTAGACCTCGTATTTTTATACGATGCCGTAGAAAGTCAAACAATAGGGGGCAAAAAAGTGATTGATAGCAATCAATTTTACCTACGCTTGGCACAAAAGATTGTGAGTATTTTCAGCATAAATACTTCTGCTGGCATACTTTATGAGGCAGATATGCGCTTACGCCCTTCTGGCGATGCAGGCTTAATTGGATGCTCTCTTTCTGCATTTACCCATTATCAATTAAATGAAGCTTGGACATGGGAAAAACAAGCACTTGTGCGCGCTCGTCCAGTATTTGGTGAATCATCTCTTAAAGCTAAATTTGAGCATATCCGCCAACAAGTACTTTCCACACCACGAGATATTGAGCAATTAAAACAAGATGTTGTTGAGATGCGAGAAAAAATGTTCACGCATTTGTCCCATTCAAAAGATGGTGAATTTAATCTTAAAACAGATCGCGGTGGTATCACTGATATTGAATTTATCGCTCAATATTTAATGCTTGCTAATGCCCCACAAAACCCACAACTGACAAAATGGTCAGACAATGTTCGCATTTTTGATGATATGGCTGAGGCTCAAATTATTAGCCACGCAGAATGCAACATACTAAAACAATGTTATGTCGATTTACGCAATACCATTCATCATTTGAATTTGATAGGTAAATCCCCTGTCGTAGATGAAACTGAATTTGTCAAAGAGCGGTCATTTATTCAATCATTTTGGGATAAGCTATTTAGTTCATAAAATAGCAATTAAATCCCATTTTAATGAACTAAATCTAGCATTTCCTGTGCATTGGCTAAGGCTAATTCGGTAATTTCACTTCCTCCCAAGAGTCTTGCCAAGGCTGGTACACGTTCAGCTTGTGAAAGTGCGGTCATTTGTGTTTCAGTTTTATTATCCACAGTAAATTTTTCTACATTGAACTGATGATGGCCATGACACGCAACCTGTGGCAAGTGAGTTACGCATAACACTTGGCAACGTTCACTTAATTGACGTAACAGTTTTCCAACAACACTTGCTGTTTTTCCACTAATACCCACGTCCACTTCATCAAAAATTAAGGTTGGAATAGCTGATTGATCAGAAGTTAAAACTTGAATAGCTAAAGAAATACGAGAAAGTTCGCCACCAGAAGCAATTTTAGCTAATTGCTGCGGTTGTTGTCCTAAATTACTACGCAAAGTGAAAATCACATTATCCGCACCATTTGCACTCACTTTATCTAAATCCGTATTCAACTCTACATAAAATTCAGCGTTTTCCATTGCAAGTTGTTTTATCGACTGTGTTACATTTTGCGCTAAGCGATTTGCTGATTTCTGACGACTTGCTGTTAATGCTGTAGCCGTTGCTTGCATTTGTTCAAATGCAAGTTTTTCTTGCTCAATCAACATCTCTTCACTGTCAGAAAAATCTAAAAGTGCGGTTAATTCTGCTTTTAATTTTTTGTGATGTTCCACAAGATCTTCAGGTTTAACTTGATGTTTACGAGCAAGTTGTAAAGCCTGACTAATTCGCTGTTCGATTTCCTGTAAAAGTTGAGGATCTTGCTCGATATTACTTGATAAATTTTGCACTTCACTGGTTGCTTCTTGCACTTGAATCAACGCATCATTCAACATACTTTGCACTTCAGCATATTGCGGATCAAGTTCAGCTAATTCATCAATATATTGTGTCGCACGATAAAGCAAACTATCGATATTTACCGTATCATTTTCACTTAAAATTTGCAGGGCTGATTGAGAAAGTTGGGTTAGCTGTTCACTGCTAGATAAACGACGTTGTTCATCTTCTAATTCCAAATATTCATTTGGTCGAAGATTAAATTCATCTAATTCATCCACTTGATACTGTAAAAGTTGTTTACGCGCTTCATTTTCTGCCACTTTTTGTTGAAAGGTTTTTACTTGATTTTGAAGATTTTTCCATGCCTGATAATCTTCACGCATTTTCACAAGTAATTCAGGATGAGCGGCAAAATTATCAACTAACTGAAGCTGATAGTCATTTTTTAGCAATAATTGAGAAGCGTGTTGCCCATTAATATGAACAAGATATTGAGCAATTTCTTTTAATTGAGAAGCGGATACAGGAGTACTATTAATAAAAGCTTTAGAACGTCCGTCTGCATTAATTATGCGACGTAAAATACATTCAGTTGGATTATCTGGATCTTGTAATTCTTGATCATTCAACCATTGATAAGCAGGATTCTGCGATTCTAGTTGGAAAGTTGCACAAATTTCTGCACGTTCTTGTCCTTCACGCACCATTGAGGTTTCCACTCTCTGTCCGAAACATAAACCTAAAGCATCAATGGCGATAGATTTTCCAGCACCAGTTTCCCCTGTAATGACAGACATTCCTTTCGCCAGTTCGATATCAAGCTGACGAACAATCGCAAAATTATTGATAGTAAGTTGAGTAAGCATAACAAAATCCTTTAGCTGTATATTTAATATAATATAACTGATTTAATTTACAGTAAAGGATTTTTTTACAGTATTTTGTCAAATCTCTTTCAATCGAAAATTTTTACCATAATCAAAATGATTTTAACCAACCTAATTTGGTGCTTAGCACATTGTAATAATTATAATTTTTCAGATGAAGTAAACGGAGTTTATGCTCGCTTTTTTGAATATGCACCACATCATCTGGGGTAAAAAGTAAGGTAATTTGACTATCGCATCCTACTTCCAATTGAGAGGTATTATGTTCAGCAAAACGAATCGATATTTTACTATCGCCATCAACAACAAGAGGGCGAGAAGTTAATGTATGAGGAAACATTGGCACCAAGGCAATTGCATTGAGATTTGGGGTTAAGATAGGTCCTCCAGAGGAAAGGGAGTAAGCCGTTGAGCCTGTTGGCGTAGAAACAATTAATCCGTCAGAACGTTGAGAAAAAGCAAATTTGTCATTGATATACACGTGAAAATCAATCATATGTGCAATTTTGGCGGGATGAATAACCGCTTCATTTACCGCATTGCTCGTTGATACAATTTCACTTGCTCGTTCGATTTTTGCTTCCAATAAAAAACGTTCTTCCACAAAAAATTCGCCACGTTCTAAACAAGCTTCAAGCTGGGAATAGGCATTTTTCGGGTCAATATCCGTTAAAAATCCCAAATTACCACGATTAATACCAATCAATGGAATATCATATTTCGCTAACACACGGGCGCGCCCTAGCATATTGCCGTCTCCACCAATCACAATGGCTAACTGGGCTCGGCGACCTATTTCTTCTAACGTAGCAAGATTTTCAAAAGGTAACTCAAGTGTTACGGCGACTTCTTTTTCCACCAACACTTGATAACCACGTTCCATTAACCAATGAAATAAGTTTTTGTGCATTTGTAAGTTAATGTCATTGCGAGGCTTACCTACAAGAGCAATAGTTTTAAAGGAACGATATAAATGATTCATAAAATGACCGCACTTGAATTTAACATTTTCGTCATTATATCGTTTTTTGCTACACTATGCCCAATTACGATTAATCAATTTTGTTTTACGGAGAAAAAAATGTCAGAACAAGAACAAAAAGTTGAAACCCCAGAAGTAGAAAAACAAGAAGAAGTCGTTGTGGAAGAAGCACAACAAGCAGAGCCTTCTCAAGAACTAGATCCTTTAGAAGAAGCAATTGCCCGCGTGCAAGAGCTTGAAGAGCAGCTAAAAACTCAAATAGAAGAAGCAGCAAACAAAGAACAGGATATTTTACTTCGCTCTCGTGCTGAAATTGAAAACCTTCGTCGTCGTACTGAACAAGACGTAGAAAAAGCACATAAATTCGCATTGGAAAAATTCTCAAAAGACATTTTAAATACTATCGATAATCTAGAGCGTGCGCTTGCCACTCCAGCAAATAAAGAAGATGAAAGCGTAAAAGCCTTATTTGACGGTGTTGAACTCACTTTAAAAGAATTAGTTTCAACCGTTGGTCGTTTTGGTGTGGAAGCTGTAGGTGTTGTCGGAGAAGCATTTAATCCTGACTTACATCAAGCCATTTCAATGCAACCTGCTGAAGGCTTTGAAAGCAATCAAATTAGCGTCGTATTGCAAAAAGGCTACACCTTAAATGGTCGAGTCATTCGCCCAGCGATGGTAATGGTAGCCGCTTAAGCCATAAGATAAAAAAGAGCGGTCGATTTTTCGGCCGTTTTTTATATCCATCAATAAATATGCAATAATTTCATTCCTTTTTACTACTCTCAATGAGCTCTCTATGAGTGCATTTAATGCGTTTGTTGAATTTGTTGCTAAAATCATTGCCCAGCCTTTATCGAAGAAGAACACGACTTTAAGCGTGCATAACCCTTCACAAAAGCCCTGAAGGCAAAATGGTGGCGAAAAACATTGAATGGCATAAAGAAAACGGTACTTACACATCTTCTTATATCATCGGTGTGATTATAGTGACTGTGGGCATCCTTACTTTAGCGGGGATTTGGAACGCAACTGCAGCCGCAGAATGTGAAAACCGCATTTTGGCAAAAAAAGCGAAAGCATAAAAAGCATCAAGACTTAAATCTTGCAAAATAATCTCAAAATTTCACCGCTTGTAGTATTTTCCTACAAGCGGTTTTTTTATATGTAAAATTTACAATCTGAGATTGGATTGTTTTTTTTTTGCTCATTATTGGTATGATTTATACTCAATTTTACATCGATATTTTTGAGGTCTTACATAATGAAACCAACAACAAAAAAACTGCCTGGCTGGGTACATATTCCTTTATTTGTTTTTATGTCGATTAGTTTCTGGGAAACGGGTAACGGATTTAAAGATTTATTTGGTGCAGAAATTGCTTGGGGATTTTCTGCCGCAATCACAATGCTATTATATGGTTTTACCATCTTAATCGGTAACCGTCGTCTAAATAATCTGCCTGTTTTAGGCTTTTTGATTGCCTACTTTTGCTTTTCACTATTTTCTTTTACAGGAAATTTTAATGCAATCTACACCAACTACCAAGAAAGCCAACTTTATGTAAATGAATTAAATCAACATAGAGAAGAGTTGAACAAAGTGCTAAGCGCTTCGAATAAAGCACTTGATAATTACGATCCAGAAGTCAGTCAAAAACGGAATAAAATTGATGATTTAACTCAACAATTAGTCAGCCAAATTACCGATCCTGCTCGTCCTGGTTTAGGTAAACGTGCTTTAGAATTAATTGCTGAAATTGAAAGTATATTAGATGGCAAAATTACCAACTTTGGTACAAATGGACAAACGCCAGAACAATTAGCAAAACGATATAAAGCTATTATTGAGCAATCTGCATATAAGAAATTTGTTACAGAGAATCATCGAGCAACATTTGATATTCGTAAAGAAAATAACGAAAAAGCGCGAAAAACAATGGAAAGTATTAATCGTTTGTTAGAAAAATTCATCTCAGTTGGTGCATCTGATAACTTTAATAAACAGGCTAAACAAATGAATTTAGATACCGTAAGTACAATTAATACTATTATTACAAATACAAAAGAAGCTCTCAAAGACGAGGATAAAACTAAATTTAATTTTGAAAACGTGGTTTCTGAAAACCAAGAAGTAGGAAAAATTGCATTTTCATTTAAGTCTGCATTTACCAATGAACCATTTATTGCATTCCTATTTGTAATTGTGTGTTTCTTTATCGACTGGGCGGTAGTATTAAGTTTACTCGTGTTCTTCGGTCGTAACGAAAAAGAACCTGCACAAGTAATTCATTCTGGTCGTTCAATGTAGGAGGCGGTATGTTAAAGAATCCATTTGAAACCGAAGAGCAAACAACAAAACCTTCAACAAAAGAAACCACTTTTGCTGTGGATTTAGAAAAAACAGAGCAAAGTAAGGAAGAAAATCCACCGCTTGATTTCGTAACGGAAGAACCTATCATCGAAAAAAATGAATTTTCCTCTTTTGAGCCATTACCAGAATTCAATTCGAACTACACGCATACGCCAATCACTAAGCAGGCAAAATTAGATAAGCGTGAAGTGAAAGAATTATCTGATGAAGAATACCACGAACGTGTAAAAGAATTAAATGAAAACGCTGAGAATAAACACTATGTTTTATTCTTTGGTAGCCCTGCATCAGGTAAAACGTGGATTATTGGTAGCGTGCTTCACTATATGAAAAATTATATTGGTGGTGTGGTTTATCTACAAACCGACAAAACCACTGAAAGTGAAGAAGAATTATTCTACCAATTACAAGACAGGTTTAATGGTATTGTTGGTACGAAAAAATTAACCAGTACTGATACCAAACAATACTTTGAAATGCATATTTCTTTTACGCCAACGGATAAATCTAAGCCACCGATTGAGATCGTGTTTGTAGATGCTTCAGGCGAACATTCAGAAGAAGCATTCCATAGTCGAGATAAAAATAAATCGGGTATGTTGCCAAATTATTTAACCGCTATTTTAGAGTCAAATGTAAAAACCAAAATTGCCTTTGTTTACGATCAATCCTTATCAGATAACGGCAAAATTCCACAAATGAATGTATTGAGCGAAGTCTTTACCAAAATTCAATATATTCAAAGCAGTCAAGATAAGCAATTTCCAAAAGCTTTACTGCTTTCTAAAGCGGATAAAATCTTTGCTGGCGATATGGCGGCGGTTGAACATAATGGTTACGATCCTATGCTTTATGCATTAGAAAAAATTCCAGCTTTTGCAAATAGTTTCTTTAATGAATCGCCAAATAATAAAACGATTTTTTATCGAATGGGTAAATTTTCAGTCAATTCAGATTTATTAACGGAATTTGATAAAGAATGTCCAGAAAAATTCTTTAATTGGTTATATAAAGAAGGTATGGGTGTTTCAGCCGTAAAAGAACTGAATTGTTGGGACAAATTTAAGCGTTGGTTTAGTGGGAAAGCATAATGGCACAAGAACAAAATTTTAAACAATATTTAGGCTGGGGATTGGTCGGTACTCCAGCAGGTCGTCAATATACCAATAATGGTATTGACAAACAATTTAATTTAGGCAAAACCGCTTTTGAATTAGGGCAAGATTTAGGTGGTTGTTTGCCTTCACCAAAATTAGGTGATGACGCTCCTTTATATGCCTTAATCAGCCGTACGGAACAAAATGTTTCGCTTTTAGGTTTCGCAGAATACTTCTCTATTTATGAGCAAGGGCAGAGTCGAGCAGGCACTTATTTTGGTAGCTTTATTGAAACGGCCAATAGTTCTTTTGCACCAAGTAGCGTGATAGATATTTTTTCAGGACTTCGTCAATTAAGTATTTATCAAATGACTCACTTTATTGACAACGAGAAAAAGGCTTACCATACCAGTATTACAGGTAAAACATTTGAATCGCCAAAAGCATTAGAAAAAATTCAATTAGTTGCACCTGTTAAAAATAGCATTACGAAAACCGCCTCTTCTGACTTTTTATTTATCCATTGCCAAGAGGGTGAAGCGTTAAAAGTCGCAGAGTACTTGGTAACAAGCGGATTACATTATCAATATAAAGATATCTTCTTTACAGAAAATGAACATATTTCTGCACAAGTACGTCAAATGAAGCGTTTGCAAATCTCATCTTCACAATTATTTAGTTTAGATGTCTTTGTTTCACCTTATAAGTCTGAAATTCATTATTTACACTCTTATATTCAAGAGTTAAGCAAGAAATATCAGGATGCAATAAATGAAATTAAACGCTTAAATGAAGAGCAAGAGCAGATTATCAATAAGAAGGTTCAAGAGCAAGAAACTCTCTTCCAACAACAAGTTAATAAAATTGAGGAAGAAAAAAATAAACTACTTTATGAAGCCGATCAAATGCGTGAGTTAACTGGTTTTAGTCGAACTGAGCTTTCAAAATTTGCAAATGGTATTATTTCGGAAGTTTCTCCTGCAATAGATCAGCGTTTAGATAAAAAACTAACCGAATTCAGTTTTAAAATATCATCTGCAATTAAATCTGCAACGGATAATGTGATGTTTCCACCCCAGAAAGTATCCAAACCAGGTTGGATTATTTTATCGGGTATTTTGGGATTTATTGTGATTGTTTTATCAATATTGCTTATTTATATGAGAAGTCAATCTTCAGATCCTGAGAAAAAAATAACAGAGAAAACCAATACGATAACCAATCAACAAAATTATATTTCTGAACTAAAAGATGATAATTCTAAATTAGAAGGAAAACTCAACGAATTACGTTCTCAAACAAACTCTTCTGATAGATTACCTTTAGAAGTAGATAAGAATAAGCGAGGAAAATAAGTGAAACGAAATAAATTAAAAGCATTTCTTTTGCTTTCTCCACTATTATTAACCGCATGTTCTGATGAAAATGCAGAACAATGTAAAACCTTAATCAATGACGAAGCAATGCATGCTCTTTCAATTTCTTTCTGTGAAAAGGCAGCAAATGATGGCGATGCAGAATCACAATTCAACTTTGCTACTTTATTACTTGCGGAAGGAAATAAAGAAAGAGCGATCGCTTTTTTAGAAAAATCTGCTAATCAGAAAAATGGGCTGGCTGCTTATAAGTTAGGGGAAATTTATGAAAGTCAGTCTAATTTAGAAAAAGCAACGTTCTATTATGAAGAGGGGTGCAAACAAAACGAGTTAAAGGCATGTGAACGTTCTCGTGCGTTGATGAAACAACAAAATGAGAAAGATAAAGCTGACAAAGTCGCATTAGAAAAAGCGAAATTAGAAGCACAAGCAAAAGTTCAAGCAAAGCAAATCGCTTTAGAGGAAGCAAAAGCGAGAACGCTTGCCCAAGAAAAAGCCAAATTAGATGCTGAAGCAAAAGCACAAGAACAAGCACGTTTAAGCGAAGAAGCCAAACAGCGTAAAGCCGAAGTCGATGCGATCAAAGCAAGGGCAAAAGGCAAAAAATTCCGTTATGGCTTAGCGAAATATCAAGATGGCGCATTGTGGGGACATATCAATCAAGATGGACAATTCATAATAAAACCACAATGGGCTTATACCGCTGATTTCTATGATGGTTTGGCCGCAGTGAAAACAACGGATGGGAAATGGGGCTATATTAATACAAATGGCCAGTATCAAATTTATCCTAAATTTTCCTGCGTATGGTATTTCAGCGAAGGCTTAGCTGCTGTCTCTGAAACAGGGTACGGTAACAACTGTCAAGGTGGTAAATGGGGTTTTATTGATAAAAATGGAGTTTGGGTGATTTCACCAACATTAGATAATGTTATATGGGGCGCTTTTAAAAATGGCGTAACAAAAATTACTTACAATGGGCATACTGGCTACATCAATAAGCAGGCACAATGGATTAATTATCAAGAATAATGGAGAATTAAAATGTTCTACAAAAACAAATTATTATGTTTAGGTTTATTAGCAATTCCTGCCATTGCCATAGCTGAATTTTATAAAGTCGAAGTAACGAGATTAGATACAAATTTATATCGTACTTCTGATGGAATTTATATTGAAACTGAGTTCTGTCATGAATATGCTCAAGGAGATGAGGCTGTTTTATCTTACGAGCAATATTCTTACGATAACAAACTTATCTTCCAAAATGACGAAACTTGCGATGTAAAACGTATATTCAGATAGCTGATTTCTCTTAAAATCCCACCGCTTGTAAGCATAATACAAGCGGTGTTTTTTAGAAAAAATCTTACTATCTCAAATCAAACAACAAAAATTCCATATCTTTATGCGGATGCATTCCAAAGCCCATGGTCGGCTACACAAAATCCTCGTTAATTACCTGCAAATCTGAAAAATGCATACGGTTACGATCGAAATAATCCGCAAAAGAGAAGCTGTGATAAGCATTCAACCAACCGTGATTGGCGTGACCTCGTTCATTTGCACGTCTAATTTTTAACATATTTTATTCCTAATTTGATTTAATAATTTGTATATTAAATGCGTTTGGTTTTGATGGAATGCATTTAAATGCGGTTAAAAATAGGATAAAGAAGGATTTTGTGAAGAGATTATCTAGCAAAAATAAATAAACCTTACTTCCTGTAATGAAAGTAAGGTTATGGATAAAACCAATTAAGTTCTTCTAAATAAAGCTTTTGTTGCTCAATTTCGTGGACTAGCTCTTCTTCGGTTGGCAAATAATGCACATATTTGCTCGCGAAAAGTTGTGGATTATCGTGCAGAACAGAATATTTTGCCACGACAGCGTCGGTTTCTGCGCAAAGCAACAAACTAATGGTTTGGTTATCATTTGGAAGCTTTTTCAAAGCATCATACATTCGCACATACATATCCAGCTGCCCAATATCTTGATGAGTCAGTTTTTCTGTTTTCAGTTCAACAGTTACAAAGCATTTCAGAATATAGTTATAGAAAACCAGATCGATAAAGAAATCACAAGTTTCCGTGCGAATATGTCCTTGACGAGACTCTAGGGCAAAACCTTTACCAAGCTCAAGCATAAAATTATATGATTAATTTTATTGTTCACACTCTCCCTCCATTTAAAAAATCAAAACTTTGATCTCGCTCACAAAATTAAAAAATATTTGAGAAAAGTTCTCAACAACTTAATTTAATATTTTTCTAATAAAATCAATCTTTAACAAAATTCTCTTGCAATAAAACGCCTAAAAACACTACATATTGTGTGTTGATTATCCTTTTAGATCTATATATAGTGCAGTCCGCATTTCAAAAACACTATATATTGGAGCTATATCATGAGTAACTTTGGGGTCATCAAGCGCGATGGTTCTCGTGCGGAATTTGAGATTCAACGTATCATCAATGCCATTAAAAAAGCCGCAAGTGCGGTCAATATTTCCGATGAATTTTATTGCCACCAAATTGTGCAAGAAGTAGGAAATGAAATTTTCACCCATCATCAAGGCGAGATTGATATTAATCAGATTCAAAAAATCGTTGAAGATAAATTGATGGCAAGTCGTTATCCCGAGATTGCTCGTGCGTATATCGAATATCGTCATGATCGTGATTTAGCGCGAGAAAAACGTAGCCAGCTAACAAAAGAAATTGAAGGTTTGATTGAACAAAGCAACGTAGAATTACTTAACGAAAACGCCAATAAAGACGCGAAAGTGATTCCAACGCAACGTGATTTGCTAGCTGGTATTGTGGCAAAACATTATGCCAAACACCATATTCTTCCACGCGATGTAGTAGAGGCTCACGAAAAAGGTGAAATTCATTATCACGATTTAGACTACGCACCGTTCTTCCCAATGTTTAACTGTATGTTAGTGGATTTAGAAGGGATGCTTTCTCGTGGTTTCAAAATGGGCAATGCGGAAATCGAACCCCCAAAATCTATCGGCACCGCAACTGCAGTGACAGCACAAATTATCGCTCAAGTTGCCAGCCATATTTACGGCGGTACAACCATTAATCGCATTGATGAAGTACTTTCTCCTTATGTACAAATCAGTTACGAAAAACACCTCAAACATGCCCAAGAATGGAATGTACCTGATGTTGAAGGTTATGCAAAAGCATTGATTGAAAAAGAATGTTTCGATGCCTTCCAATCTTTAGAATATGAAGTTAATACACTGCATACGTCGAATGGGCAAACGCCATTTGTTACCTTTGGTTTTGGTTTAGGTACAAGCTGGCAATCTCGCTTAATTCAGCAAGCTATTTTGAAAAATCGTATTCGTGGACTTGGAAAAAATCATAAAACGCCAGTATTTCCAAAACTTGTTTTCACCATTAAAAAAGGCTTGAACCAAACTCAAGGCGATCCGAATTACGATATCAAACAACTCGCATTGGAATGTGCATCAAAACGTATGTATCCAGATATTCTCAATTACGATCAAGTTGTCAAAGTCACGGGCTCTTTTAAAGCTCCAATGGGATGCCGTAGCTTTTTAGGAGCATACGAAGAAAACGGCCACGAAATTCACGATGGGCGTAATAATCTTGGTGTAGTAAGTTTGAATTTACCGCGTATTGCGTTGGAGTCTAAAAACGAAGAAGATTTCTACCGCACTTTAGATGAGCGTTTGGCTATTGCGAAGAAAGCATTAATGACGCGTATTGCCCGCCTTGAAAATACCAAAGCTCGCGTTGCCCCCATTCTTTATATGGAAGGCGCATGCGGAGTGCGGTTAAAAGCGGATGAAAATGTGGCACAAATTTTCAAAAATGGGCGCGCCTCTATTTCACTTGGCTATATCGGTATTCACGAAACCATTAATGCGCTATATAACAAAGGACATATTTTTGATGATGAACAATTACGCGAAAAAGGCATTGCGATTGTTCGCCACCTTAGCGAGGCAGTGAAACGCTGGCAAAAAGAAACTGGCTATGCCTTCAGCCTTTACTCCACGCCAAGCGAAAACTTATGCGACCGCTTCTGCCGTTTAGACACCAAAAAATTTGGCGTGATTGAAGGCGTCACGGATAAAGGCTACTACACAAATAGTTACCACTTAGATGTAGAAAAGAAAGTGAATCCTTACGACAAACTGGATTTCGAAATGGCATATCCCCCACTCGCCAGCGGCGGTTTTATTTGCTACGGAGAATATCCCAATATTCAACACAACTTAAAAGCATTGGAAGATGTGTGGGATTATAGCTACGATCGCGTGCCTTACTACGGCACAAACACACCGATTGACGAATGTTATGAATGTGGTTTCACTGGCGAGTTTGAATGTACCAGTAAAGGTTTTGTTTGCCCGAAATGTGGCAATCATGATAGCACAAAAGTGTCTGTCACTCGCCGCGTATGTGGCTATCTGGGCAGCCCTGATGCCCGCCCATTTAATGCGGGAAAACAGGAAGAAGTGAAGAGAAGAGTTAAACATCTTTGATTTAATTCTCTAGCAATAGCACGTATTTTTTAATGCGTGCTTTTTGTTTCCAACTTTGGCATTCCCCAAAATCTCCGCTAAAATAACCGCACTTTTTCTTATCCTCAAGGAAAGCAATATGTCAAATATTCTCAATAACCTCATTCATCTTCTTAAACTTGAAAAAATTGATGATTTAATCTTTCGTGGTGAAAGCCAAGATTTAGGTTTTCGTCAAGTATTTGGTGGGCAAGTTGTGGCTCAAGCATTATCTGCAGCAATGCAGGTGGCGCCAGAAGATCGCATTTTACATTCTTGTCATGCCTATTTTCTTGCTCCTGGAGACAGCCAATATCCGATTATTTACGATGTGGAAACCTTGCGTGAAGGGCGTAACTTTTCTGCATTACGCGTAAAAGCCATTCAACATAAAAATACCATTTGTCATGTAACCGCTTCTTTCCAAGTGCCTGAAAAAGGTTTTGAACATCAAAATACGATGCCAAATGTTGGTACACCTGAAGACTTTACAGATGAAAATGTGATGCTACAAAAAGTGGCTCAAACCTTGCCAGAACCACTCAATGAAAAATTTGCCGCAGAGCGTCCATTTGAGGTACGCACTAAATATTTGAATAACCCATTTAATGGGACAAAATTGCCAGCCGAGCAATATTCTTGGTTTAAAACCAATGGTGAAACGCCGCTTGATATAAAAATTCAGCAATGTTTATTGGCTTATTTTTCCGATTTTCACTGTATTTTGACCGCACTTCATCCGCACGAAAAAGGCTTTTTACAAAAAGGAATGAAAGTCGCAACCATTGATCATAGTATTTGGTTCCATCGCCCGTTTGATTTAAATCACTGGCATTTGCACGCAATTGAAAGCAATAATGCCTTTGGTGGGCGCGGCTTGGCACGCGGGCAGATTTTCTCGCAAGATGGTCAATTAATCGCGACAACGCAACAAGAAGGCTTGATCCGTTTTAACGAATAAGAGAGAAAAAATGACCGCACTTATTACACAATTTTGGCAACAAGTTGAAACAGCGCTGAAAACAGCAAATCCACAAGAAAAATGCAGTTTAGTTAATGCTCTCTACGATAATCTTCTGCCACAAATACAGTTGATAAAATTAGAAGATTTTCCCGAAGTCGTGCCGCAAGATAATATTGCCGCTTTTCCTGAAAAACCGCTCTTAGTTGCACCTAAAGATGTGCCAAAACGTTCTTTTGCCACAGAAGAAGGCTATGCAGCAACATTCCACGCTATCGCACATATTGAGTTTAACGCGATTAATTTAGGCCTAGATGCAGCTTGGCGATTCGGGCGTAATGCACAAGAAGAACTTAGTGAAGGTTTGGCTTTTGTAAAAGATTGGCTGCGTGTCGCTCGTGAAGAAAGCACGCACTTTTCCTTAGTCAATGAACATTTGAAAACATTGGGTTATCAATACGGTGATTTTGAAGCTCATGCTGGATTATGGGAAATGGCGCAAGCCACCGCTCACGATATTTGGGAACGAATGGCGTTAGTTCCTCGTGTATTAGAAGCAAGAGGCCTCGATGCAACACCTGTTCTGCAAGAGAAAATCGCACAACGTAAAGATTTTGCCGCTGTGAACATTTTGGATATTATTTTGCGTGATGAAATTGGCCATGTGTATATCGGCAATCATTGGTATCACGCACTTTCTAAAAAACGAGGTTTAGATGCGATGAAATGCTTTACTGAGCTGTTACACAAATATCGTATTGTAATTTTTAAAGGTGTCATTAATACCGATGCTCGTATTCAAGCGGGTTTCACGCAGCATGAGTTGGATTGGATTTATGAAGTGGAACAAACCTTGAAATCCTATATTAAGAAATGATGAAAAAACAAAAGACTAAGTTCTATTACATTCTGAACTTAGTCTTTTTAATGAAATTAATTTAACATTTGAATTTATTGCTTACGCCAAGTTGTTCCATTCGGACCATCTTCTAATACGATGCCCATAGCGGTGAGCTCATTACGCGCTGCATCTGCGGCAGACCAATCTTTAGCAGCGCGAGCTTCATTGCGTTGTTTAATCAGTGCTTCAATTTTTGCCACTTCATCATCGTCGGAACCTGCTTGTAAGAATTTCTCTGGTTCTTGTTGAAGTAATCCTAAAATCGCACCCAATTCACGCAAACGCGCGGCAAGTCCATTGGCTTTCTCAACATCTTCTATTTTTAACTTGTTAATTTCACGCGCCATTTCGAATAAAACAGAAAGTGCATTTGGCGTATTAAAATCATCGTCCATTGCTTCACGGAAGGTTTCTACAAAATTTTCCCCGCCAAAAGCAACCGCACTTTGCTCTGTTCCGCGCAAAGCCGTGTATAAACGTTCCAACGCACCTTGCGCTAAATTCAAGTTTTCTTCGCTATAATTGAGCTGGCTACGATAATGTGCCGTTAATAAGAAATAACGTACAGCCTCTGCATTGTAGTGACCTAATACATCGCGAATAGTAAAGAAATTGCCGAGGGATTTCGACATTTTTTCTTTATCCACCATAATCATGCCGGAATGGATCCAATAATTCACATATTGACCACCATGCGCACAGCAAGATTGGGCGATTTCATTTTCGTGGTGAGGGAACATTAAATCAGAGCCACCACCGTGAATATCAAAATGCTCGCCAAGCTGTTTGCAATTCATTGCCGAACATTCAATGTGCCAACCTGGACGACCTGCCCCCCAAGGGGAAGCCCAACTTGGTTCGTTTTCTTTCGACATTTTCCAAAGCACGAAATCCATTGGATTTTTCTTGATTTCATTGATTTCAATACGTGCACCAGCTTGTAATTGCTCAAGATCTTGACGGGATAATTTGCCGTATTCTTTGAAGCTTTCTACATCAAACATCACATCGCCATTATCCGCGACATAAGCATGTCCGCGTTTAATTAATTTTTCCACAATTTCAATAATTTCAGGAATATGATGGGTCGCACGAGGCTCGAAATCAGGGCGTAATACATTAAGTGCATCAAAATCTTTATACATTTCTTGCACCATACGATCCACAAGTTGATCGCAGGTTTCTTTGTTTTCTAACGCACGTTTAATAATTTTGTCATCTACGTCCGTAATATTACGCACATAAGTTAAATCGTAACCCAAAGAACGTAAATAACGAGCAATCACATCAAAGCACACAAAAGTGCGTCCATGACCGATATGACACAAATCATAAACAGTGACGCCACAAACATACATTCCCACTTTATTCTCATGGATAGGTTTAAAGATTTCTTTTTCTCTCGTTAAGGTATTGAAAATTTTTAGCATTTTTAAGCTCGTAAAATGAAATAAAAACAAACCGCACTTTTATAGCACTTTTACCTCGATTGTGGAATAATACGACCCTTAATTTTTCAGAAGGAAAACAAAATGGTTACGTTACACACAAACTTTGGCGACATTAAAATTAAATTGGATTTTGATAAAGCTCCAGTTACAGCAGAAAACTTCTTAAATTACTGCAAAGACGGTTTTTATAATAACACAATTTTTCATCGTGTTATTGATGGCTTTATGATTCAAGGCGGTGGTATGGAAAGCGGTATGCACGAAAAAGCAACCAAAGCACCAATCCAAAATGAAGCGAACAATCGTTTAAGTAACAAACGTGGAACCATTGCAATGGCACGCACTTCAGATCCACATTCAGCGACAGCACAATTCTTCATTAACGTGGCAGACAATGATTTCTTAAATTATTGTTCAAAAGAAATGTTTGGTCGCGAAGTCGTTCAAGAATGGGGCTATGCGGTATTTGGTGAAGTAGTTGAAGGTATGGATGTTGTTGATAAAATCAAAAAAGTGAAGACAGGCAACAAAGGCTTTCATCAAGATGTTCCAACTGAAGATGTGGTTATTACATCAGTTTCAGTAGAATAATGGTGAATGGCGGATAAATTCCGCCATTTTTTATCGACCTAAAGGAAAATGCTCATGCCTTTCTTCGACACTCACACGCATCTCGATTATCTCCAACAATTTACAGGGGAACCGTTGTCACAGCTTATTGATAATGCTAAGCAAGCCGATGTGCAAAAAATACTGATTGTGGCGGTGAAAGAAACTGATTTTAAAACAATCCAAAATATGACCGCACTTTTTCCTGATAATTTGCGCTATGGGCTTGGGCTCCATCCTCTTTATATTCAAGAACACGCCGAAAATGATTTAATTCTGTTAGAACAAGCCTTAAAAAATCGTGATGCAAATTGCACGGCGGTGGCAGAAATTGGTTTAGAACGCGCGATTCCTGATTTGCTCACCGATGAACTTTGGGCAAAACAATGCCATTTTTTTGAAAGCCAACTTTATTTGGCAAAGCAATTTAATTTACCCGTCAATATTCACAGTCGAAAAACCCATGATCAAATTTTTACTTTTTTAAAACGTATTCCATTATCTAAACTTGGCGTGGTACACGGTTTTTCAGGAAGCTACGATCAAGCAAAACGCTTTGTTGATTTAGGTTATAAAATCGGGGTTGGCGGCACTATCACTTATGAACGCGCCAATAAAACTCGTCAAGCGATTGCAAAACTACCACTTGACGCCTTAGTGTTGGAAACAGACAGTCCTGATATGCCTGTATTTGGTTTTCAAGGACAACCTAATCGACCAGAGCGTATTGTGGAAAGTTTCAAAGCCCTTTGCGCCTTAAGAAATGAACCTGCTGAATTGATTAAAAAAGTCACATGGGAAAATGCTTGCCAGATTTTTTCTTGATCCACGTCACATTACTGAAATTATTTTGAATTAAATACTGGAAAAAAGAAACCGAGCATAATAATATCCGCCTCGTAGAAAGTTTTTCTCAACACACAATAAGGATATATTATGTCGCAAATCTATACTCAGGTGAGAAAGTTAGCGGAACAGTTTATTGAGCCTTACGCCGACGAACTCGATCAAAAAAAAGAATTTCCTGTTCAGGCATTTAAGGAATTAGGTAAAGCTGGCTGGTTTTCACTTTTAATTCCAAAAGAATACGGCGGAATGGGATTAACCCTGAAAGAACATGCTGAAGTCTGTATGGCGTTAGCAGAAAGTTCAGCCTCTGCTGGTCTCTGTTACATGATGAGCAATGTTGCAGTGAATTGTTTAAATCTATTCGGCAGTGATCAACTCAAACAAAAAATCTTTTCTGACATTGTTCAAAATCAAACCTTTGCCGCACTCGCCTATAGTGAATTAGGCACTGGTACCCACTTCTATATTACCGATGCAACCGCACAATTTAATGCTGAACATGCGGTATTCAATGGCTTAAAATCCATGGTGACATCTGGCAATTACGCTTCTTATTATTTAGCGCTTTTGCCTTCCGAAAATGGTGAAACTATTGATAACTGGGTGCTTCCACTTGGTACTCAAGGCTTAACTTTTGAAGCCGATAGCTGGAATGGCTTAGGTATGCGTAGCAATGTCTCTTGCTTTATGCGAATGACCGATATGCCATTAGATCGTGGCTGGCGCATTGGCGAAGTTGGCGCAGGCGCAGAACAAGTATTTGGTGGCATTGCACCTGCCTTTATTTGTGGCTTGGCTGCTGTCTATAGCGGCGTCTGTAAAGCAGTGCTCACTGAGGCAATTAAACATTCAACACACCGTAAATACACATCGGGCACTGCATTAGCTGAAATCGAAACTGTGCAAATTCACTTAGCTAAAATCTATGCAAATACGAATGCGGCTGTATGCGCTACGCAAGATGCGGCTCGTGCAGCCACAGAAGGTGATGCTGATGCATTAGCTAAATTATTAGCTGCCCGAATTCTTGCGAGCGAAAATGCTATTACCCTTGCACAAATTGGTATGCGCAT
The DNA here is from genome assembly GCF_003490595.1 of Haemophilus haemolyticus. GTDB lineage: Bacteria > Pseudomonadota > Gammaproteobacteria > Enterobacterales > Pasteurellaceae > Haemophilus > Haemophilus haemolyticus_L. The sequence goes on along the minus strand of NZ_QQGY01000003.1, from coordinate 34,405 downwards.
TGGCGGTGGTAAGGCCTATAACAAAATGGGGCCAATGGAACGCTATTTACGCGATGCATTAGCAAGTCAAGTGATGGCGCCAAGTGTCGATGTGCTAAATATTTGGTTAGGTAAAGCCATTACAGGTCAACAAATTCCATAAAGTGCGGTGAAAAATGAGTGAGAAATTAAAAATTGGGGCGGTAATCTACGCCCCACAAGTGACGGTTATTTGGGGCATCATTGCAGACTTTTTCGAAAAAGAAGGCTTCCCTATTGAGCCAGTCTATTTCAAAGACTACAAAGGGCAAGTTGATGCGTTACTCAATAATGAAATTGATGTAGCGTGGAACTCTCCCCTAGCTTGGTTAGACGGTTACTTGCGTAGTGGAGGTAAAACCTTAAATGGTGCCATGCGTGATACCGACCAAGATCGTCAAAGTTATTTAGTTGTTAATGATCCAAATATCCAATCTATTGAAGATTTGAAAAATAAAACTATTGCTTTTGGTGCGATAGATTCTCCACAAGCGCGGTTAATTCCAATCGAGTTTTTACATCAACATGGCTTAGAGTTTGGTCAAGATTATGTAGAAAAACGCTTTGATGTGGGGGTTGGTTTGCACGGCGATCATGTAGGCGGTGAATTAGATGCAGCTAATGCATTAAAAGATCGTCAAGTCGCAGCAACATGGATGTTAGATTTCAACTTTGAACGTTGGACAAAAGATGGCACACTCGATCCAGCAACAGTTCGAGTACTTGCAAAAACACCATCATTTGACCATTGTATTTTCAGTGGGCGCGTGGGATTAGATGAAACCAAATTCAATGCATTCACCGAAACCTTGTTCAAAATGGATTACAACAATCCAGAACATAAAGAAATGATGGATTTGGAAGGATTAAAACGTTGGGTTGCGGGTAGAACAAAAGGTTTTGCTCAATTGCAAGCTGCCAATGAATATTTAAAATTCTTTTAAGATCAATATGTCATGATGGGCGTGTAATAAACGCCCATCATTGTGGATTTTCTATGAAACCTTTCACTACTTCCCTTTTAGGCTCAATGCCTCGCAGCCAAGCACTTTTGATGGCGCGTAAAAAGCACGCACTCGGCAAAATAACCACGGCAGAGCTTGAGCAAATCGTTGTTCAAGAAACAAAACAAATTGTCGAACTTCAACAACGAACTGGCATTGATATCATCACGAGTGGCGAATTACTTCGCGACAATTACCTTTCTTTTATTGCACAAAAAATTCAAGGCGCAACCTTAATGAGCATGAGTGAAATGCTCGATCACATTAAAGAAAAGCAAATTTTTGAGTCAATGCTAGAAACCTTGGATGTTCCCGCACTTTCCATAAAAAATGCTATTTGCGTGGGAAAAATCAGCTACAAACAATCTTTAGTCGCAGATGAAATGTTGCTACTGAAAAATCTAACTAAGCAACCAATTAAAGCAACCTTGCCTGGACCTTACTTAATGGCTCGATCCATGTGGCTTTCGTCTGTGTCAGGGCAACATTATTCATCAAAAGAAGAAATGGCAAAAGATGTTGTTGCTATTTTAAAGCAAGAAATTGATCATTTATGTGAACTAGGCGTAAGTGTTGTTCAATTTGATGAGCCTGTTTTGACAGAAGTTATTTTTAGCCATCATCAAACACGTTCATTTATGTGTGCGGCGTTAAGCGAAAAACAAGATTTTGCAGCGGAACTACAGTTTGCGAAAAGTTTAATTACTCAAATCTTTGAGTATGCAAGAAATAAAAATATCAAAACCGCACTACATGTATGCCGAGGCAACTGGAGCAAAGATGAAAGCGTATTACTGCGCGGGCCTTATACATCACTAGTGGATTTATTTGAATCGGCATTACCTGATATTTTAATACTCGAATTTTCTACGCCAAGAGCGGGAGAATTAAGTTCGTTATTAGAAAGTGAAATCTTAAGACAAAAATGTATTTTAGGCTTAGGGGTCATCAATCCTCGTTCTGATGAAGTGGAAACTGTAGCGCAGATTGTTCAGCGCGCAGAAAAAGCCTTAAATTACCTTCCACCAGAGCAAATTTGGCTAAACCCAGATTGTGGATTTGCCACTTTTTCTAACCGCCCTTTAAATGGATTTGACATTATTGAAGCCAAACTTAAGGTATTAAATGAAGCAAAATCAATATTGAGGGAACGTTATGTATAACGTACCTGAAAGTGAATGTTTTACAGCGAAATATCGAGCCGTATTACGCGGAGAAGAAATTAAATTATTCACACCAAATGACAGTATTTCGCTCTATTCACAAGTCAATTTCGATAACCAATCATTACAAAAAAGTGCGGTGGATTATTTTGCTGTTTCTATTTTAGGTGGAATTTTGAGCAGTGTAAAAGCCCATTTTGCTCAACAACGTGCCGATATTGTAGAAATGGAAGGAAAAATTTGGCTCAACCTCGCCAATCCTTTAACCTTACTGGGCGTTCGCGGCTATAGTGAGCAACCTATCATTAATGACGGCAAAATTAAAATTTTTATTTCATCAGATTTAACCGATGACATCTTCACACAACTCACACAAAACGCATTACGCTGTTGTTTTATTTACAACACGATAATCAAAGCCTTTCCTTTAAATATAGAATTTGAGCAAGTGCTTTGATTCTCATCAGATCGTTGATCAAAATTTCAGACAAAAAATTGCCCCATTAAGGGGCAATCAATACTTTAAAGTTACTTATAGCTTTAAGCAACGATTAAATATGTTGGTTAATGAAGTTAGCCAATTGAGTTTTTGGTAATGCACCAACTTGAGTTGCAACAACTTGACCATTTTTAATCAATAATAATGTTGGGATACTACGAACACCAAATTGTGCTGGCGTTGCTTGGTTATCATCCACATTCATTTTCACGATTTTAACTTTACCCGCAAATTCAGGCGCAAGTTCATCTAACACTGGTGCAATCATTTTGCAAGGACCACACCATGGTGCCCAAAAGTCTAATAAAACGGGGATATCTGAATTAACTACAACACTTTCAAAATCTGCGTCATTAATGTGTAATACTTCGCTCATTTTGTTTTCCTTATTTTGTGAATGGAATCCCTATATAAGGGCTTTTTTTAAACTTACAAGTGCGGTGCAGAATAACACCGTTTTAAAAAATGTAAACTAATCGTTTTAATTGCCAAAAGCTAAGACGGCAAAACAATATTTTCACACACTTTACCCGATTTCAATTTATAAACATTTGATAAAGTCACATCCGCAATATTGGTTAGTGCCTCTTCCGTTAAAAACGCTTGGTGACCTGTTAGTAATACATTATGGCAAGAAGATAAACGACGGAAAATATCATCTTGAATCACTTCGTTAGACTTATCTTCAAAGAACAAATCTCGTTCATTCTCGTAAACATCCATACCTAACGCACCGATTTTGCGCTGTTTTAACGCATCAATTGCAGCCTGGGTATCAATCAAAGAGCCGCGACTCGTATTAACGATCATCACGCCATCTTTCATTTTGGCAAAAGCCTCACGATTTAATAAATGATAGTTTTCTGGCGTTGCCGGGCAATGAAGCGTAATCACATGAGATTTAGCATAAAGCTCATCTAATTCAACATATTGTCCACCCAGTTCTTCCACCAGTGGATTTTTAAAAGGATCGTACGCCAAAATATTCATGCCAAAACCTTTCAAAATTCGCATCACCGCAATCCCAATTTTACCCGTTCCGATTACGCCGACCGTGCGTCCGTGCATATTGAAACCAATTAATCCCTCAAGAGAGAAATTCGCTTCGCGGGTACGCTGATAAGCACGATGAATTCGACGATTTAATGTCATCATCAAACCGATGGTATGCTCTGCCACTGCTTCAGGCGAATAAGCGGGAACACGTACAACTTGAATGCCCAATTCTTGAGCGGCTTTTAAATCAACATTATTGAAACCCGCACAGCGCAAAGCCACGATTTTCACGCCAAGTGCGGCTAATTTTTCTAATACTTTTCGGCTACCATTATCATTCACGAAAATGCATACTACTTCGCAATGCTCTGCTAAACGTGCAGTGCTCTCGTTCAGCATAAAATCAAAAAATTCTAAATCGAAATTATATTTTGCGTTAATGAGCTCAATATATTTTCGGTCATAGCTTTTAGTGCTATAGATTGCAATTTTCATGGTTTGCTCCAATTATTTTAAGTTTGCAAAAGCCTGTAGTAAGTCTGCTTTAATATCTTCTACATCTTCAATACCGACTGAAAAACGCAGCAAGGTATTAGTAATCCCACGAGCTACACGCTCGGATTCTGGAATATCCATATGGGTTTGAGTGGCAGGATAAGTAATAAAACTTTCTGTGCCGCCTAAACTTTCTGCAAAAGTAATCAATTTAATGGATTTTAAGAATGTATTAACCCAAGCTTCATCTTGCAAACGGAAAGACAACATCCCACCTTTATTCGGATAAAGCACCGATTCTACTTGTGGTTGAGCTTTTAAAAATTCCGCAATAGCTTGTGCATTTTCTTGATGACGTTTCATGCGCAAAGAAAGGGTTTTCATACCACGAATAGTCAACCAAGAATCAAAAGGTGAAAGCACCGCACCTGCACCATTTTGAATATAAGCAATGCGATCACAAAGTTCTTGCCCTTTTGCAACAATCAACCCAACAAGTGCATCATTATGACCAGCAATATATTTAGTCCCGCTGTGAATCACCACATCAGCGCCTAAATCTAATGGGCGAGAAAGCACTGGTGTTAAAAACGTATTATCCACGATCAACATCAAATTATGTTTTTTCGCAAGTTTTGCAATTTCAACCACATCACATTCTTCCATTAAAGGATTTGATGGGGTTTCAATAAAAATCGCTTTCGTATTTGGATTAATTGCCGCTTCAATTTCTGAAGCAGATGCCGTATTGACATAAACAGGTTTTACACTATTGTTATTTTTATAAGAAAAATCTAATAGTCGATAAGTACCACCATACACATCGCTAGAAACGATCCATTCATCTGGGGAAGTGAAAAGCGTCATCAAAACTTGAATGGCAGCCATACCAGAAGAAAAAGCAAAACCACGATCTCCATTCTCTAATTTAGCTATCGTTTCTTCTAATACTGTACGAGTTGGGTTTTTGGTACGCGTGTAATCAAATCCCGTACTTTCACCAATACCATAATGACCATAAGCCGTAGAAAGAAAAATTGGTGTAGAAACCGCACCTGTACGCTCATCACTGCGATTGCCTGCTTGAGCTAATAAAGTATCGATAGCATATTGTTGTGTCATAACATCCTCTAAAAATAATGAAAAAATCAACCGCACTTTACGTGCTAAAAAACGTTTAGCATTTTGGCACAAAGGAAAAAGTGATCAAAGTAGAAATTAGAAAATTACATAAAATTCCATTTTTCCATCATTTTCTGTGATTTATTTGAACAAAATGAACTTTTTTTAAACGGTTGGATAATTTTTTTAAATCTGTAATTGACAGTTATCTGAATTTCCGTAAAATGCGCACCACTAACAGCGAATGCGGGAATAGCTCAGTTGGTAGAGCACGACCTTGCCAAGGTCGGGGTCGCGAGTTCGAGCCTCGTTTCCCGCTCCAATTCGTGGCGTGTTAGCAAAGCGGTTATGCACTGGATTGCAAATCCATGTAGCTCGGTTCGACTCCGGGACACGCCTCCATAATACGCAAATGTTAGTTGTCTATATGCCCGAGTGGTGGAATCGGTAGACACAAGGGATTTAAAATCCCTCGCCTTTCGAGGCGTGCCAGTTCAAGTCTGGCTTCGGGCACCATTTAAACACCAATCCAAAGATTTTAAAATTTACTTTAAAATCATCTAATTGGGTCGTTAGCTCAGTCGGTAGAGCAGCGGACTTTTAATCCGTTGGTCGAAGGTTCGAATCCTTCACGACCCACCACTTAAAAATAAAGTAAGCACCGAAGGGTGTTTTTTTATTGCCTAAATTTGGTACTACTTTTCAAATTACCGGCTTATTGGACAATAGCTATTCTCTCTATCCAATCTAAAATAATTAATATATTTTATCGCTACCTACGTTATATTTTCTAAAATAAAATAGCGCCTGAAGATCAAGCGCCATCAAAATACAATAAAAATTTACCGCACTTTATTACTTCAATAAGTAAGCCCGTAGTTGTGCAAAATCATTATCCATTTCATCAGAAAGCAATGGTAGCTGATTATGTTTATCCAGTGCTTCAGGTAATGAAAGCTGAATACCAAGAATACGTTCTACGGATTCTTTAAATTTCGCAGGATGTGCTGTACACAGGAAAATTCCTGTTTCACCCGCTTTAAGTTGATCTTTCAGCACTTGGTAAGCTATTGCACCGTGAGGTTCACAAACATAACCTTCAGCATTCATTGCTTTTAAGGTTTCTTCAGTTTGTGCATCACTCAGCATCCCTGAACCTAAATCAGTTAAATCCCAACCATTTCGTTTAAACAGTTCTTCCACTCTTGGCCAGTTATTTGGACGGCTTACATCCATTGCGTTAGAAAGAGTTGCAACTGTCGTTTTAGGATCCCAATTGCCCGACTTCAAATAACGTGGCACAGTATCATTTGCGTTTGTTGAAGCGACAAAGCGTTTTATCGGCAAACCTAAGGTTTTTGCAATTAACCCTGCAGTTAAGTTACCAAAATTACCACTTGGCACAGAAACCACAACATTATCACGTTTTTCTTTTGGCAATTGTGCTACAGCCTCAAAGTAATAACAAACTTGAGCTAATAAACGGCTGATATTAATAGAATTTGCAGAGTTAAGTCCGATAGCTTGGCGCAATTCAGCATCATCAAAGGCTTGCTTAACTAAAGCCTGGCACGCATCGAAATCAGCGTTAATCGCAACAGTACGAATATTCCCACCTAAAGTACAGAATAGCTTTTCTTGCAATGGACTGATTTTGCCTTTTGGATAAAGGATAACTACATTAATATTTTCTAATCCATAAAACGCATGTGCTACAGCCGCCCCAGTATCGCCAGACGTTGCCGTTAAAATAGTAATTTTGCCATCACCACGTACAGCCGCAAGTGCCTGAGCCATAAAACGCCCACCAAAGTCTTTAAATGCTAATGTAGGCCCATGAAATAATTCAAGTGCATAAATATTATCTTCAACTTTTTCTAAAGGTGCGGTGAAAGTAAACGCATTTTTCACCATCTCGTCTAACGTTGCTTTCGGTAATTCTTCACCGATTAAGGCGCCAAGAATTTTTTGGCTACGTTCAACCAATGGTAAAGCTAATAACTCATCAATATTGGTTAAAGTAGGGATCGTTTCAGGAAAGAACAAACCTTGATCTTTGCCAAGTCCTTGACGTACTGCTTGCGCAAAATTCACTTGTTCTTCAGGGTGTTTGATATTGTACAAATTCATTGTGTGTCCTAATTTTTAGTAACGCTTAAAGTTTTATATGCTGATTCTATTACAGCTTTTTTGATTAGTTCCATATAGCACTTTACAGTGTTAATATAAGATATGATATCCAATAAAGATATATCCATTCCATCATCGTTTCTATGAATAATATCATTACGCTTATCAACAATGCTAGTAATCTGATCTTTAATTGATTTATCGTTAATTACGTTCTTTAACTCAATTCCTAATAGTTCAAAAACATTAAATGTCTTCTTTATATTTCCTGATATTTTATTTGCATCAAAAAAATTCTCTATATCATCCTTACTGTAAGATAAACTATATTCTCTAACTACTCTATTTTTTACACTCCAAGATGATAAACTCGCAGAAATAAACATCTCAGGAACCGAATATTGATTAACACATTTACAATGTCTTTCAAATAATTTTGTCGCTATCTCTGTCAAATAGGCCTCTAAATAAGTACATAGATTAATTAAATAACTTCGAGAGAAAAAATTTACATTATCAATAAACAACGGATCTGAAGAGTTAATAACCCTTTTTTCACTTTCACTTACCAAAAGAGAAAGCTTATCTAAAAAAGAGATATATTTGTCGTATATTAATAAACAATCCTGTTCCATACTATTGATTCTCAGTTAATGCTTCCTCAAGAAGGGTATTCCATAACTTCCTACGAGTCGTTATCGATGATTTAGTTTGTACACTTCTTTTTAATGTTTTCGCAAAGTCTTCTCTATCACATAACTCTTTATATTTAGATTTGATATTGGTAGCACATCTTCTGACAGTTTCTGTATCTAACTGACCTACTGAATACATTTGAAGATCATAATGAACAATAGCTTTAAGAGTCATATTTCTTTTTCTTGATAAGTTTAAGAATAGATCATCACCAAAGGCTATTCGACAATTTTCTAATGCTGATTTAAATTTATCCCTATAGGTATTTATATCATCCTCTGAAACTGAAACTTTCTCCTCAAGATATGAATCTAAATATTCTTTCAAATTATCAGAATAGTTTACTAACTTATCATCACTAGAAAGAGCAAAATACCTTAAAACCAGCTCAGCCTTACCACTATCATCTTTAATAGAATTGAACTTATAATTTGACAAAAGAATCGCTAATTCATCTAGTAAATTATTAAAGGCGCTAGGGTATAAAGCGTGCCTAATCTCCTGATCAGTTAAAGTCACAGAGCCTTGATTTAATCTTGCAAAAATTTCTCTAATTAATTCCTGAGAATTATCTTTACGTAAGACTATACAGCGTATAGTCGTATTTTCTAAGTCGCTCTTGGATTCATTTAATTCAGAAAACCTTTTCCCTTCAAGATCAGAAAATGCTGTCATCCCTTCCAGAACAAATTCATCATTAAAAAACTTTTGGATCGTCGTTAATCTTTGAACTCCATCAATAACAATATGATTTCCTTTATCATCTTCAGCAAAATAGCATGAAGGTAAAGGAATTCTCATTAAGCAAGATTCAATAAACTTAGATGCTCTTCCCCATCCTTTCTTATCCCACTTATATTTTCTTTGAAAATCTGGATCTAGTTTAAGCTTTCCACTCTCAATTCTAGACTTTAAAGTTTCAAATGGGTAATCAATAGGATATAAATTTAAATGCTTTTCTTTTGAACTATTCATAATTGTATCTCAAATAAATTTAACGAGTTAACAATCTAGCACCTTCATTATCGACCTTACAAATATGAACAAAGCCTTCATTGTTTTGTAAATAATGATTCTCTAAATAAGTTGAAAGTTTAATTGCAGTTTGTAAATCAGGGGCAATAGAGAAAATTGTTGGCCCTGAGCCTGAAATACCAGTGGCAAGTGCACCTAAGTCTCGCGTAGCTTGTTTTACTTCAGCAAAATTAGGTAGCAGAGATTCACGATAAGGCTCGGCAATGACATCTTTCATCATAATCGCTGCAAGGTTTTCCTGATGGGTATGGCAAGCATGCACAAAGCCACCTAAATGACGACCATGGGCAATCACGTCTTGTCGAGTATAGCTTTTCGGTAAAATTGCACGCGCTTCAGCAGTAGAAACTTCAATTCCCGGATATGCTAACACCCAATACCAATTATCAAAAAATGGAAGCTTTTGACAAATATTGCCGAGCGATTGCACCATAAATTGCACACCGCCAAGATAGCAAGGTGCAACATTATCATAATGGATTGAACCAGAAATACGGCCTTCCAATTCTCCCATCATTTCAAGCAACTCCATTTTCGAAAAAGGGCCATCATGAAACTGATTTAATGCCACTAATGCAGCAACAATAGAACATGCACTAGAGCCTAAACCAGAGCCAATAGGCATATTTTTTTCGAGCGTTAAACGCAAAGGCTTCACATTTCCTCCACGTAATTTTAATTGCTCGCGGAATAGCACATAAGCTTGATAAACAATATTTTTTTGCGGCTCTTTCGGTAATTTGCGAACAAAATAGCCCGCACTTTCTAACTCAAAACCACTTGAGATAGATTCTATTTGAACTACATCGCCTAACAGTGAACCATCAATAGGAGAAATCGCAGCACCTAAAGTATCGAAACCTACGCTAATATTCGCGCTGGATGCAGGGGCATAAATTCTTAACATTGGAAATCCTTATTAATGTTGTAATGTTCTTAAAATATCTGCAAAGATACCTGCCGCCGTCACCGCATTGCCTGCACCATAACCACGTAATAAAAGTGGGATAGGTTGGTAATAACGAGTATAAAATGCCAAAGCATTTTCACCGTCTTTCACTTTATAAAGGGGGTTATTCTGATCGACTGCAACAATAGATACTTTACATTTACCTTCGCAAATTTTGCCAACATAACGCAGTACTTTGCCTTCAGCTTTAGCGGTGGAAACACGAGCTTTAAACTCTTCATCAAGCTGTGGCAACATTGCCATAAATTCATCTGCAGATTTTCCTTCAGAGAAGCCTTTCGGCAATACACCTTCAACTTCAACATCTGAAAGTTCAAGCTCAATTCCAGCTTCCCGAGCAAGAATTAATAATTTGCGCGCTACATCTTGTCCAGAGAGGTCATCACGGGGATCTGGCTCAGTAAAGCCTTTTTCTCGGGCAAGTGCGGTGACTTCTGAAAGAGAAAGTCCTTCCTCCAATTTACCAAAAATAAAGGAAAGGGAGCCAGATAAAATGCCTTCAAAATATTCAAGTTCATCACCCGCAGCAAGTAAGTTTTGAAGATTTTCAATTACTGGCAAACCAGCGCCTACATTCGTTTCATATAAGAATTTATGTTGGCTTGCTTGAGCGTTTTGGCGTAACTCATTGTAATAAGCTAATTCTCGTGTATTCGCTTTTTTATTTGGCGTGACCACATGGAAACCTTCTTTTAACGCACGAGCATAAAGCCCCGCTACAGATTCGGCTGAGGTACAATCTACAAATACTGGATTCACCACATGATGTAATTTAATGAAAGAAAGCAATACATCAAAATCTGATGGCTGAGTCGCATTTTCTAAATCGTTTTTCCAATCGTCTAAACATAATCCATTTTCATCGAGTAACATGCGGTTGGAATTCGCAATAGCACAAACTCGAATTTCAACATTCTTCTTTGCTAGATACTCCTTTTGACGCTTTACCTGCTCAATTAATTCTCCGCCTACTCCACCAACGCCCACTAAAAACATATCCACGACTTTTTTATTATTGAAAAGAGCCTGATGGGTAGCTTTCACCGCTTCAATCGCTTTATTTTGCGGCACAACCGCAGAAATTGAACGTTCACTAGAACCTTGTGCAATCGCCACAATGCTAATATTTGCCTGTGCTAACGCAGAGAAGAAACGAGCAGCAATGCCTTTCGCTTGCTTCATTCCATCGCCCACAACAGAAATAATAGATAAATCTTTAATCACTTCAATTGGTTCTAATTGATGTTCATTTAATTCATTAGAAAATTCAGTTTCTAGTACAGTTTTCGCTACTTCTGCAGATTTCACAGGCACACAGAAACTAATACTATATTCAGACGAAGACTGAGTAATTAAAATGACTGAAATGCCTGCGCCTGACATGGCTGAAAAGACACGAGATGCCATCCCTACCATGCCTTGCATACCAGGGCCTGATACATTAAACATCGCCAAGTTATCTAAGTTAGTGATACCTTTGACTTGTAAACCTTCTGATTTCACATTGCCATCAATAATCGAACCCGGCGCAGAAGGATTTCCTGTATTTTTAATGACACAAGGAATATTTTGTGGCAACAATGGGCCAATCGTACGAGGATGAATCACTTTCGCACCGAAATAAGAAAGTTCCATCGCTTCACGATAAGAAAGCGTTGGTAATAAACGTGCATCAGGCACTAAACGCGGATCGCAAGTATAAACGCCATCCACATCAGTCCAAATTTCGCATACGCTTGCGCCTAAACAAGCGGCTAAACAGGCTGCAGAATAATCTGAGCCATTACGACCGAGCAGCACCAACTCACCTTTTTCGTTACCCGCAGTAAAGCCTGCCATAAGCACCACTTTATCTTTTGCAATACTTGCTGCATCAACACGTTTTGTTGATTCTTCAATTTCAACAGACGATTCAAGATAACCGCCTTTTGCTAATAATTGCTTGACCGGATCCACAATATGTACGCTATAGCCACGCGCTTCAAACCAAGCTTTCATCATTGCGATAGAAAGTTTTTCACCACGACAATCAATGGTCGCTTTAACTGCATCCTCTACTTTTCCTGCTTGACGAATTTCTTCTAATAATCCTTTGATTTGAGCAAATTCAGCATCAATAAGCGCCTTGGTGCCATTTAAGTCGAATTGATTATTTTCGGCATGTAAGCCATTGATGATGTTATAGAAAATTTCGATTGCTTCGTTGAAATGTGTATCGGTTGGTTGATTTAATGCAGCTTTTTCAGAAAGGGCGACGAGATGATTAGTTATTTTGGCTGGTGCTGATAAAACACCTGCTGCCTGCTCTTCTAAATGAGCTTGCTCGATCAATTTCGCTGCTTGGGAAAAACGTTCCGGATTTGCAAGCGAAGTGCCGCCAAATTTAAGTACGCGCATGATTAGTTCTCCTAGAGATATTGTGTTTTTAAATTTATAAAAAAACCCGCTATTCAGTTGAATCGCGGGTTTTCTGTATCCTGTTTTTTGGTGCACTAACCCGCGCCATTAATCATAGTAATGGTCATCATAATGGTGGTAATCGTGCTAATGATTACGGATAAAGTGCGGTTATTTTTCATTGTGTTTTATCTTGAAAAATGAATGCGTAAAGAAATACCGAAATTTCCCGAGCTTGTCAAACAGAAAGTGACAAATTTTTCAGAAATTTTCTCAGTAAATAAATTTCGTGTAAACTAACCGCACTTTTATAAAGGAGAACCTATGGATATTCAGCATAATCTCAAGCTAATTCAGCAAAAAATTGAAACGGCTTGTAAAAAAGAAAATCGCAATCAAAATACCGTAAAACTACTTGCCGTATCTAAGACCAAACCTATTTCCGCTATTCTTTCGGCTTATCAAACTGGACAAATAGCCTTTGGGGAAAATTATGTGCAAGAAGGTGTAGAAAAGATCCAATATTTTGAATCGCAAGGTATTAACCTTGAATGGCATTTTATTGGTCCATTACAATCGAATAAAACACGTCTCGTTGCAGAACATTTTGATTGGATGCAAACGCTTGATAGATCAAAAATTGCAGATCGTTTAAATGAACAACGACCAATTAACAAAGCACCGTTGAATGTCTTGATTCAGATTAATATCAGCGATGAAGAAAGTAAATCAGGTATTCAACCTGAGGAAATGCTAACACTGGCAAAACACATCGAAAATTTACCGCACTTATGCCTACGTGGCTTAATGGCAATACCCGCGCCAACCGATAAGATCGCTGAACAAGAAGCCGTGTTCAGAAAAATGTCAGATCTATTTGAACAACTTAAACAAGCCTTACCCAATCAACAAATTGATACTCTTTCTATGGGAATGACAGATGATATGCCGAGCGCAATAAAATGCGGTTCTACTATGGTACGTATTGGTACTGCAATTTTCGGTGCAAGGGATTATTCAAAATAAATCTAAACAACCCGATTTAAAAAATTATCGTAAGAAAAAGCGAACCGCACATAAAAGAGCGGTTCGTTGTTTTATATTATTTTTGGCTACATACAGCAATAAAATGTAATTTATGTTCAGGATCATTAAAGGTTTTGAACATTCTTTTAAATTGCTCACGATTTTCCGCTTTCATAGCATTACGGATGATTTTTAACGTCCCAAGAATGCCCTCATCATAAATCATTCCTTTTGGTGAAAGTAAGGTCATCTCGCCAGAGAAAGTATCGACATTTCTAAAGCCACTTTCTTGGAACATTCCTTTCCATCCGTCTTTCGTTAATGGCGTGACAGTCACGTTAATCGCTTTGCGCATATTTTCAAGAATAGTTTGATGATCATTTCCCACCAGCATAACATCATGAGTAAGCAATAAGCCATTGGGTTTTAACACTCGAAAATATTCTGCAATGGCTTTTTTCTTAGCTTCCACGGGTAACATCGTCAGCATCGCTTCATTAATGACAATATCAAAACTTTCATCATCGAAAGGCAACTTCATCGCATTCGCACGCTGCACATGAATTTTTTCTTGCAAGCCATTTGCTTCGATATTTGCTTGTGCTTTTTCTAACGCATGTTCGTCTAAATCAACACCTTCAATATGGCAACCAAATTGCTTCGCCAATCCAATGGCTGTCGTTCCCATATTACAGGCAACCTCTAACACTTTTTTATCTTGGCTAAAATCGCCATTAGCAATTAACCAATCTGTCGCTTTTTTACCGCCTGGACGCAAACGAGTTTTACCTAAACGTGCAAGAAAATTATGCCCTACTTCATCTTTTGCCATATCTATCTCCTAGTAATTAACTTGGTTTTTATATTATAGATGAAAATTATTCTTATTAAAGTGGTAAAGCAAAAAATAACCCAACCGATTGGTTGGGCTATAAAAGATCAGGAAAATTTACCGCACTTTAAATCAATTAGGTTTCCATTCACCATTGAGCACGGTTGCTGTCACTTTATAATCTGACGTAAACACGGCTAAATTTGCGATTTTTCCTTTTTCTACCGAACCTAAACGATCATCAACACCAATTGCTCGTGCAGGATAAAGGTTACTCATTCGAATTGCTTCAGCAAGTGGAATTTCAACAAACTCCACTGCATTCTTAATAGATTCGATCATGGTAATTGATGCGCCAGCAATCGTACCGTTTGCATCAAAACAGCGGCCATCTCGAATATAAATAGTTTTTCCTACGAATGTGAAAGTTTCCAATTCTGGTGGCGCACCTGCTGCTGCGAGAGAGTCAGTCACAATACAGAGTTTGTCGCCTTTGATTTTTTTATCAATGCGAACATTACCGTAATTGATATGCACACCATCTACGATAATACCAGTGTAAACATCAGAATCTAGTACCGCCCCTACTACGCCCATAGCACGACCAGAACTAATTGGCGACATTGCATTATGCAAGTGAGTCGCAAAAGTTGCGCCTTTGTGGAATGCGGCTTTAGCGACTTCATAAGTCGCATTAGAATGGCCTACAGAGACAATAATGCCCGCTTTCACAAAATCAGGCGTATAGTTAATGGTTGGGTTTTCTGCGGCAATGGTAATTTTTGTAATGACATCACCATTTTCACAGAGGAAATCTTTCATTTCAGGCGTAATTTCACGAATATATTCAGGACGGTGTACCCCTTTTTTCTCAACGCTGATAAACGGTCCTTCAATATGTAAACCAAGCGCTTGGTTTTTATGCTTGTTTAAATATTCACGCATAATTTTCACCGCACTTTTTATATTTTCATCTGGTGCCGTGATAAAAGTTGGAAGGAAACTTGTACAACCTGATTTCAAGTTAGTTTCCTGCATAATTTCCAAGGTTTCAACGCTAGTTTGATCGTTAAACATCACGCCGCCACAGCCATTTAATTGAAGATCAATAAAACCAGCCGTTAAATTATTACCTTGCAAATCAATGGTTTTGATGCCTGTTTCTAATTCAGTTTGTGGAACTACCGCTTCAATAATTTCACCGTTAATAATTACAGCAAAATCACGTAAAACATCATATTTTGTGTAAATCACACAATTCGTTAATGCATATCTCATTTTTTGTCCTTAAATAAAATAATCAGAAAAATTACCGCTCTTTTGAGCGGTAGGTGCTTATAACACGCTATGAATGGCGCGTTGTTCTAATTCAGTAAAATATTTAACAGTTTTTACTTTCAATTCTTGTTGTGCAGGCTCATCACAAACTAACACAAAATGGCGATGTAGCTGAAGTGCACTTACTGTCCACATATGGTTCACACCACCTTCGACGGCAGCTTGAACTGCAAGTGCCTTATGATGGCCAGTCGCAAGGATCATTACTTCTTCAGCATCTAATAATGTGCCTACACCAATAGTCAAAGCATATTTAGGCACTTTATTCACATCATTATCAAAGAAGCGTGAATTTGCGATCAGCGTGTCTTGAGTTAACGTTTTAATACGAGTACGGGAACTTAATGATGACGCCGGTTCATTAAAGGCAATATGGCCATCATTGCCTACTCCGCCCATAAATAAATTAATTTTTCCGTAAGATTTAATTTTTTCTTCATAACGGCGACATTCCACATCATGATCATCCGTGTTGCCATTAAGAATATTGATATTTTCTGGCTGAATATCGATATGATTGAAAAAATTGTTATACATAAAACTATGATAACTTTCAGGATGTTCTTCTGGTAAACCCACATATTCGTCCATATTGAATGTTACCACATGCTTAAAGCTCACCTCTCCCGCTTTACAAAGTACGATTAATTCTTGGTAAGTTTTTAATGGCGTACCACCTGTTGGTAAACCAAGAACAAAAGGGCGTTCAGCCGTAGGATTAAAATGATTGATACGATCAACAATATGGCGTGCAGCCCAACGACTCACCTGTTGTTCGTTGTGTAGAGGGATAAGACGCATACTATACTTCCTTTATTTTCAATACCGTGGATAAACAAACCGACGGTTAAACATAATGGTTCCCCACTACGAAATAGAAAAACTGAGAAGCAGGAAACGAGAATTGCTACCCCAAGAGGGATAAATTATGAGTAACCTAGGGAAATAAATCCCCTAGGTTCTCACAATATTCCATTAATTATAAAAATTTCGCTTTCAACTCTTTTGCTTTAGCAAGCTGAGCATCTGTTGCTTTTGCTGTCATTGGCTCACGGCAATAACCCGCATCCACACCTTCTAATTTAAGCAATTCTTTGATGGTTAAATATAAACCGTTCGCTAAAATGCCTTCAATTAAATCATTGGTCACGTGTTGGATTTCTAACGCTTCGGCTAATTTACCCGCTTTGGTTAATTCAAAAATTTGACGAGCACGAACGCCGTTTACGTTGAAAGTTGAACCGATTGCACCATCCACACCAAGCGCGGCCGCAGGTAACATCATTTCATCGAAACCAGCCCAAATTAAGTGGTTTGGATAAGCTTTTTTCAAACGTTCTAATAAGTAGAAATCACCTGCTGTGAATTTTACCCCTAATACTTTCGGGTTTTTGTAAAGTTCACCAAATTGTTCAATGCCCATATTCACGCCAGTTAAGAACGGGATAGAATACACGATCATATTATTGCCTGTTTCTGCAATAATGGTGTCGTAATAATGTTTGATTTCAGGAAAACTAAATTTATAGTAGAACGGAGTAACTGCAGATAAGCTATCGTAGCCTAATTCTGTTGCATATTTACCTAATTCAACTGCTTCTTTTAAGTTTACGCTGCCCACTTGAGCAATTAATGCGATTTGATCTTTTGCTTCATCTTTTGCAATACGGAAGATTTCTTTTTTCTCTTCAGTTGAAAGCATAAAGTTTTCGCCTGTTGAACCACCCACATATAAACCATCAACTTTCATCTTATCGATATTGTGGCGGATAATTTGACGTAAACCTTTTTCATTAATTGTGCCATCTTCATTAAATGACACTAATAATGCACTGAAAATACCTTTTAAATCACGCATAAGTTTTCTCCTATTTTATACGTTGTTCAAGAATCACATTGAGAGTTTTTTGCTTGGTTTGAGCTGCAAGTTCTTCTTCGCCCTGCACTAACAAAGCATAAATTAAATCTAATACAAAAAGCTGTGCAATTTTGGTACCAATGGAGTCACCTTGTAGCTTCCCCTGTTTATTACCATTTACCAAAACATAATCAGCATATTCTGTAACGGGTGAACGCAAACTGTGAGTTAATGCCACTGTCGTTGCACCATTTTGTTTAGCAATTTTGAGTGTGTGCGCTGTTTCAGCGGAATAGCCGGAATGACTTAAACCAATTGCCACATCAGAAGACGTAAGTAATGCTGCCTGCATATACATAAAATGATTATTGCCTGTTGCATCCACTTGGAAACCGATGCGCATCAATTTATTTTTCGCATCTTCAGCTGTCACACCAGATGATCCCACGCCGAATAAAAAGATACGACGTGCTTTTTTAATGGCTTTAACCACTTGTTCAAGCTGTTTTAAATCTAATAAATTAACCGTTTCTTCCATTACATTAGAAACTGCCGCTTGCAACTTTTGCGCAATCGTTAAAGAATCATCGCTCGGCATAATTTCTGTTTCGAGCACAGTTTCATCATTGTTATCTTTTGTGGCAAGCTCAATGGAGAGTTCTAATTTAAAATCGCTGAAACCTTTAAAACCAATGGTTCGACAAAAACGGACAAGTGTGGCTTCTCCAACTTCCAAATGCTTAGCAATTTCAGAAAGGGGGCATTGAGACACCAAATCAGGCGAACGCAAAATCGTATCAGCAATTTTTTTCTCTGATTTGGTTAGGCTGTGGTAAAGCGAACTAATGGTGTTTAACACATTTCCGGATTTAGCCATAAATTGTTCCTTTTGGTTTATCAAGCAGAACATCTTTCACCCAATAAGCTGCGCCGACTAATCCTGCATCTTGACCAAATTTAGCAGATTCAATGTCACAGCTATATACATCAGGCATAGCCTGTAAGAAACGTTTGACTAATGGTAAATAACCTTCAGCCAACCCGACACTACCACCTACAACAACTTTTTGTACATCTAATCCAATCACTAAATCTGCCACTAAATTGGCAATGGCTTTGGCTGAACGTTCTATAAGTGCGGTAGCTTTTTCATCATTTTTTCTAAAACGTTCAAAAACTTCTTTTGGCTCACAAGGATCATCCCATTGGGAAGACACTGCTTCAATTGCACGCCCTGCAGCAATTGCTTCTACACAACCTCGACGACCACAACCACACATTGAGCCATTAGGATCCGCTAATGTATGCCCAATATGTCCTGCGATTCCCTTTGGACCAGTTTGTAATTGTTGGTTTAATATGACACCACCACCGACGCCAGTAGAAACCGTAATAAAAACAAAGTTTGATACTTTCTCTGGATCTTGAAGTTGATATTCCGCATAAGTTGCGGCTTGCGCATCATTTAATAAGCCAATTGGTTTATCCGTGTGTTTAGCAATACTTTCTTTTAGTGGAAATTGATTCAAACCACCCAAATTTTTAGGATTAAGTGCGGTTAAAACACCATCATTTATAATGCCAGTTGACGCCACCGCCACATAATCAAATTGCCCCGCATAATGAGTAAGAAGTTGTTCCAATGCTTGATGCATCCCTTCTACCACATCTTCACGCGGCGTATGAATTTGTTGGCGTTGTTCAACTTCGCCATTTTTTACGATAGCCGCCGCGATTTTTGTACCGCCAATATCTAGAGCTAAACAACGCATAACTTGTCCTTATAGTATGAAGTATTTTCTCACACGTCTTACGACTATCTTGCAGATTTCACAGAATTAGCGAACCAACTCACGATATGCTCAAGGCGAGTTAAAGCTGAACCAACGGTTACGCAATCTGCGCCAATTTCAATGGCCACTTTTGCCAATTCAGGGGTGTTATAGCGACCTTCTGCCATCACAAAACAACCCGCTGCTTTTAAATCTTTCACTAATTGATAATCAGGTTCTTCGGGAACTGGACCACCTGTATAACCAGACATTGTGCTCCCCACAATATCAAAACCGAGTTTTTGACAATACAAGCCTTCTTCTAAATTAGAGCAATCTGCCATAGCCAAACAGCCCATTTCATGGATTTTTTTCACCGCACTTTCAATATCAACTGGGCGAGGACGGCTAGTGCCATCTACCGCAATGATATCTGCCCCAGCATTGGCAAGATCTTCAATATCTTGCAGAAATGGCGTAATACGAATCGGACTATCAGGTAAGTCGCGTTTTACAATACCGATAATTGGAATGTTTACAAAAGGACGTGTCGCTTTAAGGTTATCTACACCTTCAATACGTAAACCTGATGCGCCACCAGCCACAGAAGCTTGTGCCATAGCAGAAACAATTTCTGGTTTATCCATTGGACCATCATCAACTGGTTGGCAAGAAGCAATGAGACCATATTGAATTTGAGAAAGCACATCTTGATGAGATAATTTCGACATAATATCACTCCTAAATATATTGAGGCCGATAATGCTCAAATGCTTTATTACAAGCCATCTAGGCGTTAGCATTATTTAGGCTCAATCATCCTCAAAAATATAACTGAGCCCCCATTTTCGTCAGTGCTTGGCATTATATAAAAACATAACTCCATTTTAAAAGTTTTTTTGAAGTATTTTTTTGCAAATGTGATCAACCTCTCAATTTTGAAATAAAACTTCAAAGATTAGTTCAAAAAGTATTTTTTTACTTTAGAATAACGTCCGAGTCGTTTTTTGATGTCATAAACATCAAGTATTCACTTTTAAGCTGAGCCAATAATGGCTTATATCAACATAGGTTCACACAGGAGCGAACATTATGAAATTTACTAAACTTTTCCTTGCAACTGCTATCACATTAGGCGTTTCTTCAGCCGTTTTTGCCGCAGATTATGACTTAAAATTTGGTATGAATGCGGGTACTTCATCTAATGAGTACAAAGCAGCAGAAATGTTTGCAAAAGAAGTAAAAGAAAAATCACATGGTAAAATTGAAGTTTCACTTTATCCAAGTTCACAACTTGGTGATGACCGAGCCATGTTAAAACAATTAAAAGACGGTTCTCTTGACTTCACTTTTGCTGAATCAGCTCGTTTCCAATTATTCTATCCTGAAGCCGCAGTGTTCGCGTTACCCTATGTAATCACCGATTACAACGTTGCACAAAAAGCCTTATTTGACACCGCATTTGGTAAAGATTTAATTAAGAAAATGGATAAAGATCTTGGTGTTACTCTACTTTCTCAAGCTTATAATGGTACACGTCAAACAACTTCAAATAGAGCAATCAACAGCATTGCAGATATGAAAGGTTTAAAACTTCGTGTACCAAATGCTGCAACTAACTTAGCGTACGCAAAATATGTAGGCGCATCTCCAACACCTATGGCATTCTCTGAAGTATATCTTGCACTTCAAACTAACTCTGTAGATGGTCAAGAAAACCCATTAGCAACAGTACAAGCGCAAAAATTCTATGAAGTGCAAAAATTCTTGGCGATGACTAATCACATTTTGAATGACCAACTTTATTTAGTGAGTAACGAAACTTATAAAGAATTACCAGAAGATCTTCAAAAAGTAGTCAAAGACGCCGCTGAAAATGCAGCAAAATACCATACTAAATTATTCGTAGATGGCGAAAAAGATTTAGTGACATTCTTTGAAAAACAAGGTGTTAAAGTGACTCACCCAGATTTAACGCCATTCAAAGATGCGATGAAACCATTCTATGCTGAGTTTGTAAAACAAACTGGTGAGAAAGGTGAAAAAGCATTAAAAGAAATCCAAGCTCTTAAATAATCTCTACACGTGCGCCAGCAATTTGGTTGGCGCACTCATTTTCGTTCTCCACAATCTCTCGGAGTGAAGTATGAAATTTTTTAACAAACTTGAAGAATGGATTGGTGGCGTACTGTTCCTTGTCATCTTCGGTATTCTTGTAGCCCAAATTCTATTCCGTCAAGCTTTCCACTCGCCGTTAATTTGGAGTGAAGAACTCGCTAAACTATTGTTTGTTTATGTAGGAATGCTCGGTATTAGCGTGGCAATTCGCAAACAAGAACACGTTTACATTGATTTCTTAACCAATTTAATGCCACCTTCAGTTAAAAAAGTCGCAAACTCTTTTGTACAGTTAGTGATTTTCCTTGGTATTATTTTCTTTATTCATTTTGGTATCAAAACTTTCCTTGGCTCTAGTTTCCCGATTGATGCATTAGGTGGAATTTCAGAAAAATGGATTTACGCTTCTTTACCGATCATTTCTATCCTAATGTTAGTGCGCTTCTTCCAAGCACAAGCGGACAATTTTAAAGAAGATAAAAGCTATTTACCTGCAACCTTCTTTATTGTAAGTGCGGTCATTTTACTAGGCATTTTGTTTACTTTCCCAGAGTGGTACAAAGTATTACGCATTACAGAATATGTGAAATTTGGTTCTAACTCTGTATACGTTGCCCTAATATTCTGGCTAGTTATTATGTTCCTTGGTGTGCCGGTAGGTTGGTCATTATTTATCACCACATTACTTTATTTCTCAATGACCAGATGGAACGTGGTAAACGCAGCAGCCGAAAAACTAACCATGAGTTTAGATAGTTTCTCATTACTTGCTGTGCCGTTTTATATCCTAACGGGTATTTTAATGAATACTGGCGGTATCACAGAACGTATCTTTAATTTTGCGAAAGCCTTACTCGGCCACTATACTGGTGGTATGGGTCATGTAAATATTGGTGCAAGTTTATTGTTCTCAGGTATGTCTGGTTCTGCACTTGCTGATGCGGGTGGCCTAGGTCAATTAGAAATCAAGGCTATGCGTGATGCAGGCTATGATGATGATATTTGTGGCGGGATCACTGCAGCATCTTGTATCATCGGTCCATTAGTTCCACCAAGTATCGCCATGATTATTTACGGTGTAATCGCCAACGAATCCATTGCGAAACTCTTCGTTGCAGGTTTTGTACCAGGCGTACTCGTTACGATTGCCTTGATGTTCATGAACTACTATATCTCTAAAAAACGTGGTTATCCAAGAACACCAAAAGCAACTCGTGAAGAACTTTGCACATCATTCAAAAAAGCGTTTTGGGCAATTTTAACCCCATTACTCATCATCGGTGGTATCTTCTCTGGCTTATTTAGCCCAACAGAATCTGCCGTTGTTGCTGCGACTTATTCCGTCATCATTGGTAAATTCGTTTATAAAGAATTAACCATGAAAATGCTCTTTAATAGCTGTGTTGAAGCAATGGCAATTACTGGTGTGGTTGCATTAATGATTATGACTGTGACCTTCTTCGGAGATATGATCGCGCGTGAACAAGTTGCAATGCGTATTGCAGATGTATTCGTTACCGTAGCTGATTCTCCATTGATGGTATTGGTGATGATCAATGCGCTCTTGCTCTTCTTGGGTATGTTCATTGATGCATTAGCATTGCAATTCTTAGTGTTACCAATGTTAATTCCAATCGCAATGCAATTTAATATCGACTTAGTATTCTTTGGTGTAATGACTACTTTGAATATGATGATCGGTATCTTAACACCGCCAATGGGTATGGCTCTCTTTGTGGTGGCGCGTGTGGGTAATATGTCAGTATCCACTGTGACTAAAGGTGTATTGCCGTTCTTAATACCGATATTCTTAACATTAGTATTAATTACGATTTTCCCACAAATCATTACTTTTGTACCAAATCTATTGATGTCTTAACACTAAAGTGCGGTTAAAAAAAGCAAGGCTTTTATAACCGCACTTTTTTTATGAAATAAATCCTATTCAATGCGGTTTTATGAATAGCAACCCATAAACATAACTTAATAAATGAGGTTTATTATGAAATTGACAAAAACAGCATTATGCGCCGCACTTTTTGCAACTGTTGCATTTTCAGCTAGCGCACAAGCCTATCCAGATTTACCAGTAGGAATTAAAAGCGGAACGGGCGCACTCATCGGCGATACCGTATATGTAGGCTTAGGCTCAGGTGGCAATAAATTCTATTCTTTAGACTTAAAAGATCCTGCTGCACAATGGAAAGAAATTGCCGCATTCCCTGGTGGTGAACGTAATCAACCTGTTGCAGCAGCCGTAGATGGAAAACTTTATGTATTCGGTGGGTTGCAAAAAAATGAAAAGGGCGAACTCCAACTTGTTAATGATGCTTACAGCTACAATCCAGCTGATAATACTTGGGTGAAACTTCCTACTCGCTCTCCGCGTGGTTTAGTGGGCTCAAGTAGCGCATCTCACGGCGATAAAGTTTATATTTTAGGTGGTTCTAACCTCTCTATATTTAATGGTTTCTTCCAAGACACCGTGGCAGCAGGTGAAGATAAAGCGAAAAAAGATGAAATCGCAGCCGCTTATTTCGATCAACGTCCAGAAGATTATTTCTTCACAACAGAATTATTGAGCTATGAACCATCAACCAATAAATGGCGCAATGAAGGTCGTATTCCATTCTCTGGTCGTGCGGGTGCGGCATTCACCATCCAAGGTAATGACTTAGTGGTGGTCAATGGTGAAGTGAAACCAGGCCTTCGTACCGCAGAAACGCATCAAGGTAAATTCACTGATAAAGGTGTGCAATGGAAAAACTTACCTGACTTACCTGCACCAAAAGGTAAATCACAAGATGGTTTAGCCGGTGCTCTCGCAGGCTATAGCCATGGCCATTATTTAGTCACGGGTGGAGCCAACTTCCCTGGTTCAATTAAACAATTCAAAGAAGGCAAACTTCATGCACATAAAGGTTTAACCAAAACATGGCATAACGAAGTTTATACTTTAAATAATGGTAAATGGAGTATCGTTGGTGAATTACCAATGAATATTGGCTATGGTTTCTCTGTGTCTTACAACAATAAAGTATTGCTCATCGGTGGTGAAACTGACGGTGGTAAAGCGTTAACCAGCGTTAAAGCCATTAGCTACGATGGTAAAAAATTGACCGTTGAATAATTTGGCATAGAATAATGTATAAGGCTTGAGGCAAAGAATGGGCTCAAGCCTTTTGATTTCATCAAAATATAAAAAATTAAGGAGATTATATGAGTGTACTTAGTTACGCACAAAAAATCGGTCAAGCCTTAATGGTGCCTGTGGCAGCCTTACCTGCTGCGGCATTATTAATGGGGATTGGCTATTGGATCGACCCAGATGGTTGGGGGGCAAACAGTCAATTAGCGGCATTATTAATTAAATCTGGTGCAGCAATTATTGACAACATGGGCTTACTCTTCGCTGTGGGTGTCGCTTTTGGGCTTGCAAAAGACAAACACGGTTCCGCCGCACTTTCAGGTCTTGTGGGTTTCTATGTAGTAACCACTCTACTTTCCCCTGCTGGTGTAGCACAATTACAACACATTGATATTAGTGAAGTGCCTGCAGCATTCAAAAAAATCAATAACCAATTTATCGGGATTTTAATTGGTGTAATTTCAGCTGAACTTTACAACCGGTTCTATCAAGTTGAATTACCAAAGGCACTTTCGTTCTTTAGCGGAAAACGCCTCGTCCCAATTTTGGTTTCTTTCGTCATGATCGCCGTATCATTTGCCTTACTCTATATTTGGCCTCATATTTTTAATGCGCTCGTTTCATTTGGTGAATCCATCAAAGATTTAGGTGCAGTCGGTGCGGGGATCTACGGTTTCTTCAACCGTTTATTAATTCCTGTTGGCTTACACCATGCCTTAAACTCTGTATTCTGGTTTGACGTAGCAGGTATCAACGATATTCCAAACTTCTTGGGCGGTGCTAAATCCATTGCCGAAGGTACTGCAACTGTGGGTGTAACGGGTATGTATCAAGCTGGTTTCTTCCCAGTGATGATGTTTGGTTTACCAGGTGCGGCTCTTGCAATTTATCACTGCGCAAAACCAAATCAAAAAGTACAAGTGGCCTCAATTATGCTTGCGGGTGCATTAGCCTCTTTCTTTACAGGGATCACTGAACCGCTTGAATTCTCATTTATGTTCGTTGCGCCTGTACTTTATGTATTGCATGCATTATTAACGGGTATTTCTGTATTCATTGCAGCCACAATGCACTGGATCGCAGGATTCGGCTTTAGTGCTGGTTTAGTGGATATGGTACTTTCTAGCCGCAACCCACTTGCCGTTAGCTGGTATATGTTACTTATACAAGGTATTGTATTCTTTGCTATCTATTATTTTGTGTTCCGTTTTGCAATTAATGCCTTTAATCTCAAAACGCTAGGACGTGAAGATAAAGCAGAAACAGCTGCAGCCCCAACACAAAACAACCAATCTCGAGAAGAAAAAGCGGTGAAATTTATCGCTGCTTTAGGTGGTTCAGAAAACTTCAAAACTGTGGATGCTTGTATCACTCGTTTACGCTTAACTTTAGTTGACCATCACAATATTAATGAAGATCAACTTAAAGCGCTTGGTTCAAAAGGTAATGTAAAATTAGGTAATGATGGATTACAAGTCATTTTAGGGCCTGAAGCTGAACTTGTAGCAGAAGCGATTAAAGCAAAATTAAAATAAATTTTGACCGCGCTTTACATGCCGTCTATCACTAGGCGGCATTTTTATTAATGAGATTTAGCGATGTTATTTATTCCACCACCACTACTCTGTTTATTAATTGGCACAGCAATGTATTTTTTGCCAAAAGTAGCGAGTTATTCTGTCCATTTTGCAGTTATTGCCTTTGTCATTACTTTTTCATTTTTGATTGCTGGAGGCAGTGTGGTTCAATTTTTTATCCGCAAAACGACCATCAATCCTCATGACTTTAAACATACAACACAATTAGTTTCTACAGGCATATTTCGATTTAGCCGTAATCCAATGTATTTAAGTTTGCTGTTAATGTTAATTGCGTGGGCTCTTTGGTTAGGTAATAGTTTGGCTTGGTTAGGCGTGATTGTCTTTATACTAGTGATGAATCGCTTTCAAATAGCCCGAGAAGAAGCCTATTTGGAAAGTAAATTTGGCGATGAATATCGTCGTTACAAACAAAAAGTAAGACGCTGGCTATAAAAAACACCTTCACAAGGAAGGTGTTTTTATCAACTTAAAATCTATTTCTTCGGTGCCTGCATAAAGCGGAAGAAATCACTATCTGGTTTTAAAATCATCATATTATCAGAATTTGCAAAACTCGCTTCATAGGCTTTTAAGCTACGCACAAAAGTAAAGAATTGTGGTTCTTGAGCAAAAGCATCTGAATATAATTTTGCAGCCGCAGCATCGCCTGAACCTCGTAATTCTTGTGCAGTTTTATTTGCATTAGCAAGAATTAACGTCACTTTACGATCTACATCTGCTTGGATAAATGCAGCTTTTTCTTTACCTTGAGAACGGTGTTCACGCGCAACTGCATCACGTTCTGCACGCATACGTTGGTAAATTGAAGAAGATACTTCGTCCGGTAAATTAATTTGTTTTACACGCACATCAATCACTTCAATACCCAATTCTGCCGTACTATCTTGCCCTGAATTTAAAGCTTTTTTTGCCCCTTCCATTAATTCACCGCGTGTACCAGAAACGATATCTTTAATGGTTCTTGTACCAATTTCAGAACGCAAACGGTCGTTTACTTTACGACTTAACAAGCTTGAAGCTTGGGTATAATCGCCACCACCAGTAGATGTATAGAATCGACCGAAATCACTGATTTTCCATTTCACATAAGAATCTACTAGCAAGTCTTTTTTCTCAACAGTAACAAAACGTGTTGCCGAACCATCTAAAGTACGAATACGCGCATCTAAAACTTTAATGCTATCAATCAAAGGCACTTTAAAATGCAAGCCTGGTTCATAGACAACCACTTTGTTATCTGCATCACGTTGTACTTTGTTGAATCGCAACATAATACCGCGAGTACCTTCCGTCACGACTACGACACTGGAATACACCACTGCCACAATGACAAAAATGGCTGGTAATAAAAATTTACGCATTAGTTAAATCTCCCTTGGCGAATCGGCTCAACAGTGCTTGGTAGTTGGCTTGAAGAATGATTAATACGCTCTGGCTGTGATAAAACAGGCGCAGATTCTACCGCTCTTTCTGTTACGGCTGGCGCTTTAGCTGATACTTTTTTACCCATGATTTGTTCTAACGGTAATACAGTTAAATTGTTACCATTATTGCCATCAAGTATCACTTTTGGGGTATTTGCCATGACTTTTTCCATGGTTTGAATATATAAACGCTCACGCAGTAAATCTGGCGCAGCTTTAAATTCAGGCAACAAACGCTGCAAACGTTCCACTTCGCCTCGTGCATCTAACACAATACGATCTTTATAAGCTGTCGCTTCTTCAATAATACGTTGTGCATCACCACGTGCAATCGGCTCTTTCTCACGGGCATAGGCCTCCGCTTCACGAATGAAACGTTGTTCATCTTCCTGCGCTTTAATCGCATCATCAAAAGCATCTTTTACTTCTTCAGGTGGGCGCGCAGATTGGAAGTTCACATCAATAACCTCAAGTCCCATATCATAGGATTTAATAATGTCATTTAACGCTTTCCACGTATCTTCACGAACAACCGCACGGCCTGTTGTTAAAATATCATTCATTGACATATGGCCGATCACATAACGCAATGCACTGTCAGTCGCTTGACCTAAACTGTCATCAGCATTCGTCACGCTAAAACGATATTTAGCAGGATCTTGTACGCGATATTGCACGGTCATTTCTACACGAACCATATTTTCATCTTTAGTCAGCATTGAACCTTGCGTGCGAAGTTCTTTAACCTGCTCAACATTCACCGGCAATACTTTATCTACAAATGTTGGTTTCCAGTTCAAACCTGGTTGAACAATAGAATGCAACTCACCAAAACGAAGCACCACACCACGCTCAGCCTCTTTAATGGTGTAGAAACCACTTACCCCCCAAATAATCGCACCAATGGCAACAGCAAGCGGCACCACTTTTCCAAAATTAAATGGCGTACTATTTTGAGTACTACCATTATTTTGACCGCTCTTTTTATTTCCACCACCTAATTTTCTGAGAAGGTTATTAAAAATCTCCTCAATATCTGGCGGAGATTGTTCTTGATTCTCACGATTTTGATTGTTATTCCATCCATTATTATTGGATGAATTTCCCGGCTGTTGGTCGTTGCTTTGCCCTGGTTTACTCCAAGGATCGCGATCTGAACCGTTCTGTGACATTTCATTCTCCATTTGTCAAAAAATTGTTAAGAGTTTAGCTAAATAAATGGGGCGCGTCTATGAAAATGCAAGAGAGGATAACCATTAATTTCGCCGCACTTTCAAGTTATCCCCCTTAGGAGCGGAGATTTTTTCCGTTAGCGTTAGATAGCTTTTACTGTTTGCTATCGTAGCAGTTACAGCCTTAACAGATTTTTAAATTAAGATTACCTTTAATAGCAATACGCATATTTTCAGAAAAAGCAATGTTAATTCTCATCGCAGCTTAGAGGTCTTGCTCTCTCGTGATATTTCCGTAGAAAATTGGGTGTGCTTACGCTAGATTGGATGTAAAGTTATAAGGTTTACTTAACACAAGCATAATTGAAAATACAAAAAGTGCGGTCAATTTTTTGGGTGCAGATCAAAGTGCGGTCAATATTCAAGAGATTTTAAAATTCACTGAATATTGACCGCACTTTTAAGCACCTTTGTTAATTACTGCCAAGGCTTAGCATCAGGTTTGCTATGTTTTTTTCGCCATTGGATACATATTGGCCTATTCCACATTGTTCTTTCTTCACAGATTGGTCCGCCTTTTAAATACCAGCCTTTTTTCTCTAAACAAAGATTCACCTCCGGATCATCACTTTCACCGGTAACAAAATCCATACCGCAATCCTTCATATCTTTTTTTCTTCTAGCAAGATATTTAGTTAAAACATCAGGATCTGAGTTCGGAAATAATGCTGTCTCATTATGTAGCTGCCAATGATCATGTGGTGGAAGTGGTTGAAACCATCCACTACAGCTTGTAAGCAATAAGATTGAGGGTATTAAGAATAAAAATCTTATTTTCATTTTATTTCTCCTTCGCTTTATTTAATTCAAAAATAGTTCTTTCATTACCCATTTTAAGATCTCCTCCAGTTCTATATCCGTCAGTAATACATTGTCGTTGCCCTAAGCCATGGCAATTATGTACGGATAAACGTTCATCACTAAACATATCTGCTGTTCGCTGTAACCAGCTTTTATTCAGATTATTTTCAGATGTTGTTGCAGGGTTTCCTCCCAATAAAATCGGCATACTACCTACTGGGTCACTAGCATGATTCTCAATCCGAATTGAACCATCTGAAGTGGTTCTTTCTTTACCCGTTTGCAATTGACTTAAATAGCCATCCGCTCTTGTTACATCTGCCGTGGATAGTCTGCGTGAGCATGTTTAATACCGCCGACCTCAACTCGAGCTATCGTGCCGGTGCTAAGGTCATTAATTGCCTGATAACCCTGTAAGGCAAGCACCGCGCTGGCGAGCGTCATCATAGGGGATAATAAAAAGTGCGGTTCAATTTTTACGCATTTGATAAAACACTGCAAAATCTTACCGCACTTTGACGACGCTTAATGTTTATGTTTTGCACGCTATTCGCAAACAAAAACATAAGTGTTTTTTTCCTCCCACTCGACTTTACTATCTAACCCCAAATTCCTTTTCCTTTTTTCTTAAGCATTTGATTAATTCCAGGTTCGATTTTTCTCTTTCCTCTTCAGTATTTTCCGGTAAATATTTTGTTTCTTCATAACAAATATCCCGTATTTTTTTCTTCATCAGATAATTTAGTTGGAATGTTGCCATTCCACCATCTGACAAGATAAGAATCTTGCTCTAAGCCGCAACCGGATAAAGTAAGAATATATATAATAGAGAGTGTAAGTTTTTTCATAAAAGAAATCATTATTAATACCTTTTTTCTTTCATACAGCTATCTACATATTCCATACGATCATAGTATCCTTCTTCTTTTTCGTTAGGATATATTTCATAAGCCTTATCAAGACATTTTTTAATTGCACTCATCTTAGATTCGGAAGGACGAATACCATCATTCCAAAACCTAACCATGGGATCATTGACATCTGAAATACAAGAAGTCAGTAATATAAATAAAGGTATTAATATTTTTTTCATTTTCTTACTCATTATTTTATTGCTTGAGGCTTAACTTCAATTGGTAAAGACGGATTTGGATTATTTTTTGTTGGTTGCCACTTTTCCTTAAACTCTTCCCCCACGATGGCGCAAGCGTCCTCGCTTGTGCCTATCAACTAAAAGTGCGGTCACAAAATCCAAAGGATTTTGAACATTGGTTCTCCCAACATTTATGGGTAAAATTCGCAATGTTTTTATTAAACAGCACCAGCGTGGACGCTGGCGCTATCATTGGGGAATTTAATTTTTTAGCATATTTCTTGAAACATCATCTATACTACTAGTATCCTTCTTGTTCCATGCAGGCTCTTGTATATGGAACTCTTTTCGAGCCATCAGGATCTATTGATTGAGGATACATTTCTTCAGATTTACGTATACATAGACTATATGCCTCCATTTCATTTTGAGATGGCATTACTCCGTTATTCCAAAATCTTTCAATGGGGTCATCAAATAACACTCCACAGCCAGATAAATAAAATATTAAAGGTAAAATAAAAATAACATAAAATATTTTATGCATTTATCCTCCTATTTAGGCTTAACTATTTGGGGTAGTGATGGATTATCATTTTCGTTTATAGGAACCCATTTCTTATTAAATTCTGCACTATATTTATTGGTAGCTTTATTATCTTCAGAAACGACTATTCCCTTATCATTGATATACTGACCTTGTTCATTTATTAAGTGTGGATTAGGAACTTCCGCAAAATAACTACTATGCGAATAAGTAAACCAAGTATTTTCCACTCCGCCTGTCGGTTCATTACCGCCTACAATATATTTACTACGCAAACCAATTAATGGTGTTCTTCCCACAAAGTCGGTGTAATGCACTGCAGATTTTACTGTGCCGTTACTTGTTTTCTCTTGGTTATTTTTATCTAAATAGCGATAGCTTCCGTTAACATGTGCAAGTTGATTGGCGTAATCCTGCACATTCGTCGCCGTGCCGTAAAAACGGGATTCCCGAATCGTAATATTGGTTAAACCGTTTCTATTGGCATATTGTAACGCCACACTTGCTGTTAGACCGCCTCGGCTGTGATTACTCAAATCAATTTGATACTTGTTGTCTTTAGCATATTGGTAAAGTTTCACATTCGCTTTTTCTGCTGTCGTTAACGGTAATCTGCCTCCCAATAAATCATTAGTTTTATCGTAAGCAGCATAAAGCAATTCCGAAAGCGGGTTACTTGTAGGTCGGTTATAAACCACTGCAACACCCTCTTTATTGGTTGCCCATTTGTTCTGTTTTATCGCATTTTTTAATGCGTCATCTAACGGATTCATAATACCGTTATTAGAAATGGTAATAACATTATTCAAATCACTCGGCTTTAATTCGGAAATATCAAAAATTTGACGTTTATCTCCTATTTCTGCTCTACCATTTTCTGTCGGGCGTTTTGAACCATCTCGATTTACATTCGAACAATATAACGAGTCTCGCTTACAAGTTGTTAACCAAATTTGTTCAGGCGCGGTAGCCGCTCTAACAACCGGGTCGGTCGCAACGGCTGTTCCGACGTATTTTGTTGCATCAGCATTGCCCCAACCTTGTAAACCTCCAAGTGCCAAATCTACATAAAAAGCAACTTTCTCAAGTTTATTTGCACTATTATCTAATGCCAGAGATTCATCTGTGTTATAGCCTGTTTTACCGTCTTCTCCGCGAGTATTTCTACGGATTTCAACGGCTTCAGCTCGTTTCTTATCTGCGATATTATACAGTTCTTTCTTAATATCTTGGCGGGTTCGGTCAAATTCTTGAGTCACATTTCTTTGTAAATCAATTTCTCTTTGAACCTCATCTTTATTAAAACGGTTCTCTAATTTGCCACTTTGACTTTGAGCACTATCGAGAGTGATATCTGTTTTTATAGCAGAAATAGTTTCATTAACCGTTTTCCCGGTGAGAGACTCTTGTGTACTTGTATCACGAATTTCAATATTCTTAGTATTAATACCACTTTTTGTTGTGCTTGATTGGCTATCCTTGTCATAACCAAATCCAACGCTATGTGTTGTTTCTACAGAATCCCATCCAGCTGCTAAAATTGGATTATCCGTTTTTACTGTAGTTTCTTTACCGTTCGCATCTCTATACAAAGGCTGGCCTTCCGCATTTTTAGCCTGAACGCCACTTTGTGCTTGACCATTTTCACCAAATGGTGTGTCAAAATTCGCTGCCACACTGCCGCTCACACCAAAACTACTTCCGCTATAGTTTGAATGGTTTTCTATATCTGAATGAGTCAGGCTGCCGGTGCTAAACCGATTTTTACCCTCATCCTCCGCCTTTTGTGTCGAGGTGATAAGACCGCCTTTTAAATCCGTATGGTTGACATCAATGTCATACCCTTCATCCCCTGCATAGATGCCGGCTTGCTCATTGACGCTGGCATGGTCGGCGTTGACTTTGGACTTGTTGTAGCTTCCCCCTGCTGAGGCGCCATAACCCACAGTCACACTCCCACTTACGTTCATTTGGTTGCCTTTGTATGTGGCGGTGTCTTGCAAGCTTTCGATGTTGAGGTTTTGGGCATTGATTTCTACACGTTTGCCTTTCACTTGGCTACCGATTAGGTTCGCATCACCACCTGCATTAATCACGGTTTTACTTTGGCTATCTCCTACATGACTAACAACATAAGTAGTTTCATCACCATTACCGTAACCTTTTCCGTAATTACCGCCGAAAGTAGCCCCAGCAGCCGCACCATTACTCACTTTTATCGCCACCCCTGCATTAAAGCCGCTCGATTTATTGGTGCTGCGCTCTTTGTGCGTTTGTTCGGCAGCCGTGATGTTGATGTCGTTCTCTGCCCCCAAGAAGGTTCCTTGTTTACCAGACACATCCGAACCGTTAATGGTGATGTTGGATGCTTTGCCTGCCCCTGTAGCAACAATATTTACTTTGTCTCCGGCATTCACTTGAGATTTGGCCGCGGTTTTTCCTTCAGTATGCATACGTGATTCGCTCTTTTGTTGGCCGTAAGTGATTTGTACCCCCACGACGGAATCCATATTTCCATTTTCCATCGCCTCTTGCATCGCTTTTCCTGCCTGTCCCACCGCTTGTCCGGCTCGATAGGCATCCATCGCCGAGTTCGCCGCCGCCATGGCGTTGACTCGGTCATTTTTGCTTTGACCGACGCGCTCAACGGATTTCATCGTCCCTTGCACGGATTGTAAAGCAGACAGTATCGGAGAAGTAACGGCAAGGGTTACCCCTTTTTGCTCAAAGGTTTGTTTGGTATTGGTTTCGTATTTGTCATCTGCAGCTTTAATATCGACTTTTTTCGCCAGAATATTCACATCGCCATCTTTGATTGCACTCACCTTACTAGCGGTTTGAGTATAAGTGTTTTCCGCAATCATCGTAGTATTACCGTTCAAGCTACCTACTTGGCTACCTTGTGCATAAAGCTTAGTCTGATCACTTTCCGTGGTTTGTTTTTGAGAACCAAAGGTTACGCTAATACCACCTCCCAACATGCCTGATTTTTTCTTGCTATAAAAATCATCAGAATAAACTCGGTTCTCAGCTTCGCGAATATTAATGTTCTTACCTTTCACCGTTAAGCTATCATCACCCACAACACCA
>NZ_QQGY01000002.1:0-242134 GCF_003490595.1 Haemophilus haemolyticus | reverse complement strand
GCTAAGTGCGGAAGAGATAAGTGCTGAAAGCATCTAAGCACGAAACTTGCCAAGAGATGAGTTCTCCCAATCTTATAGATTGTAAGGGTTGTTTAAGACTAAGACGTAGATAGGCAGGGTGTGTAAGTGATGTGAGTCATTGAGCTAACCTGTACTAATTGCCCGAGAGGCTTAACTATACAACGCTCAAGTGTTTTTGGTAGCTGAGTGAAGTAAGAGATGAAAAGCGAAGCAAATAAAAGTAGAGCGGAAACGAGTAAAAGACTAAACAAAGAAAAGCAACTATAGAAGACTCAATAGAAAGAAAATCGGATTCAGCTTGTAGCCAATAAGAACGAGTGAAAGGTAGAGGAAGAGCTGAGTAGCGAAAGATAAAGACAAGTTATCAACGAATTATCCTGGCGGCGATAGTGCGGTGGAACCACCTGAACCATACCGAACTCAGAAGTGAAACGCTGTAATGCCGATGGTAGTGTGGGGCTTCCCCATGTGAGAGTAGGGCACCGCCAGGTTACAAATACATAAATAGAATAAAGCAGAGTAGAATAAAAGATAAGAACCCCAGTTGAACTACTGGGGTTTTGTTTTTAATAAATATATCTATTTATATCATTTAGAGTTTTGATTTTTCATATTTTTCAAATAGACTTTATATACTCATTTTTAATCTCATCCATTATGCTTAAAAATTTAGATGAAATAACTTCAAGTATTATCCTTGATCCTCAAAATAAAGATTTTACAGAACGTGGAATTTTCCCTTTATTTTCGGCGCCTAAAACAGCTCGAATTAATATTGTAGGTCAAGCTCCAGGGTTAAAAGCTGAGAAAACTCGTTTATATTGGAATGATAAAAGCGGTGAGCGTTTACGTGAATGGTTGGGAGTAGATTACGATTATTTTTATAATTCTGGGATGTTTTCGGTTCTTCCTATGGATTTCTATTATCTTGGAAAAGGTAAATCGGGTGACTTACCACCTCGTCAAGGTTTCGCAGAAAAATGGCATCCAATGATTTTAGAGCATCTACCTAATATTCAGCTCACTATTCTTATTGGGCAATATGCACAGAAATATTATTTATCTGAAAATAAAGATAATGTAACTGATACTGTTAAAAATTATCGTCAATTCTTACCGCACTTTATACCTCTCGTGCATCCTTCCCCACGTAATCAGCTTTGGATAACAAAGAATCCATGGTTTGAAGAACAAGTTATTCCTGAATTACAAATTTTAGTCAAACAGATAATTAATAAAGACTAAGTTTTCATTTCTTACGCACACATAGTAATAACAATTTCTTTTACTTTACGGATATAATAAAACCTTTATGCACAGTTTTTTTATAACGATAATAATGTTTTAGGAGATTTGATGAAAAATTTCAAATATTTTGCTCAGAGTTATGTAGATTGGGTTATTCGTCTTGGGCGCCTTCGTTTTTCTCTTTTAGGCGTGATGATTCTTGCGGTTTTAGCACTTTGTACTCAGATTTTATTTAGTCTATTTATTGTTCATCAGATTTCTTGGGTAGATATTTTTCGTTCGGTAACTTTTGGCTTACTCACTGCGCCTTTTGTTATTTATTTTTTCACTTTATTGGTCGAAAAACTTGAACATTCTCGTCTTGATCTTTCTAGCTCGGTTAATCGATTGGAAAATGAGGTTGCCGAGCGAATTGCTGCTCAGAAAAAATTATCCCAAGCATTGGAAAAGTTGGAAAAAAATAGCAGTGATAAAAGTACCTTACTTGCCACAATAAGCCATGAATTACGCACGCCATTGAATGGGATTGTGGGGCTTAGCCAGATTTTACTTGATGACGAATTAGATGATCGCCAGCGTAATTATTTAAAAACTATCAACATAAGTGCGGTCAGTTTAGGCTATATTTTTAGCGATATTATTGATTTGGAAAAAATCGATGCCAGCCGAATTGAATTAAATCGCCAGCCAACAGATTTCCCCGCCTTATTAAACGATATTTATAATTTTGCTAGTTTCCTTGCCAAACAAAAAAATCTCATTTTTTCTTTAGAGCTTGAGCCTAATTTGCCTAATTGGTTGAATCTTGATCGTGTTCGCTTAAGCCAAATTTTGTGGAACTTAATTAGTAACGCGGTGAAGTTTACAGATCAGGGAAATATTATTCTGAAAATTATCAGAAATCAGGATTGTTACCATTTTATTGTGAAAGATACAGGAATGGGGATTTCACCTGAAGAACAAAAACATATTTTTGAAATGTATTATCAAGTGAAAGAAAGTCGCCAGCAAAGTGCGGGTAGCGGTATTGGGTTGGCTATTTCTAAAAATCTCGCTCAGTTAATGGAAGGGGATTTAACAGTTGAAAGTGAGCGAGGAAAAGGCGCTACGTTCCATCTTACTCTCCATGCTCAGGAAATTTCTGAAAAAGAATCCGTTAAGAAAAATATTCCATCCTTGAACATTCTTTTAGTGGAGGATGTTGACCTCAATATTATGGTTGCGAAAACTATTTTGGAAAAACTTGGGCATCATGTTGATGTTGCGACAAATGGCAAGCAGGCGATCACTTTATTTGAGAAAAATGTTTACGATATTTTATTGCTAGATATTAAATTACCAGATATGAGTGGTTTTGAAATCGCCCAATATTTGCGAGAGAACTATGAGGACGGTATTTATGATTTTTTACCACCAATGATTGCTTTTACCGCCAATGTTATGCAAAGCGAGCAAGAATATTTAGAAATGGGCATGGATGGCGTATTACGTAAACCCATTTCAATTAAGGATTTACACCATTGTCTGCAGCAATTTTTTGCGGATGAAAGCGAATCGATTATAGACATGAATGATGATAATGAGCTTTCAGAACAATTTGATTTAGCGCTGATTGAAACCCTTGGAAAATCCCAAATTTTAGAAAATTTATCTTTATTCAAACAAACTATGCCAAATTATCTTGCTCAATTATCAAAAGATAATATGAAAGAAACAGAAGATACTGCCCATAAAATTAAAGGGGCCGCGGCATCGGTGGGGTTAAATCATTTACGTCAATTAGCGGATACTTTAGAAAGTGCGGCTAAAAATTCTGATATTTTTAATTGCGGTGAATTGATTGATGAAATTGGGAATCATTGGTTAGAAAATGTAGAAGAGTTAGCTAAATTTTGTAAAGTAGAGGAATAATCCTTTTAGGAATTTATTTAGATATCAAAGGTGCGTTATAGTCTAATTTTATGAGATAAAAAGAACCCGGCTTTGGCCGGGTATTCTGTTTTTATTATCTATTTAATATTCCTTTATGTCTTAACAACGCATCTAATTGCGGTTCACGGCCACGGAAGCGTTTGAAGAGTTCCATTGGTTCTTCTGAGCCACCACGAGTGAGAATTTCATCTAGGAATGATTTGCCGGTGATTGGGTTGAAAATACTTTCTTCTTCAAAGCGTGAATAAGCGTCTGCTGATAATACTTCAGCCCATAAATAGCTGTAATAACCTGCGGCGTAGCCCCCTGCAAAAATATGGCTGAAGCTGTGTGGGGTTCTTGCCCAATCTACACCTTTTATGACGGCAACTTGTGATTTCACTGATTTAAGTGTATCCAAAATTTGATTGGTTTTTTCCGCATCAAAGGTGTGATGCAAGCGGAAATCAAAAATCCCAAATTCAAGCTGACGTAAGATAAACATTGCGGCTTGGAAATTTTTAGCTTTTAACAATTGCGTAAGTTTTTCTTTGGGCAACGGCTCGCCTGTTTCGTAATGTCCTGAAATAAACGCCAAAGCCTCTTCTTCCCAACACCAGTTTTCCATAAATTGACTTGGTAATTCCACAGCATCCCAAGGCACGCCATTTATACCCGCCACATCGGATACATCAATTTGCGTGAGCATATGATGGATTCCGTGACCAAATTCGTGGAATAGGGTCGTCACTTCATCGTGCGTAAATAACGCTGGCTTATTTCCTATCGGTGCATTAAAGTTACAAGTTAAATAAGCCACAGGAGTTTGAATGCTGCCATCCAGTTTACACTTGCGCCCAATACAATCATCCATCCACGCACCACCACGTTTGTGTTCGCGTGCATATAAATCAAGATAGAAACTGCCACGAAGTTGATCGTTTTCATCAATTAAATCAAAGAAACGCACATCTTTATGCCAAGTGTCCACGCCTTTGCGTTCCACTGCACGAATATTGAAAATACGTTTAATTAATTCAAACAATCCTGAAATCACGCGATTTTCAGGAAAATATGGGCGAAGTTCTTCATCATTAATGGCGTATAAATGTTGTTTTTGTTTTTCACTGTAAAAACCAATATCCCAAGGCGCAAGTTCAGTGACACCAAATTCTTTTTCGCAGTAATCTCTCAATTCTTGCAATTCTTTTTCGCCTTGTGGTTTAGCACGTTCGGCAAGATGATCTAAAAAATCAAGCACTTGTTGTGGGTTTTCTGCCATTTTGGTGGCAAGTGAAAGTTCGGTATAAGTATTAAAACCGAGTAATTTCGCCAGTTCTACGCGTAATGTAAGAATTTCTTCCATAACTTTACTGTTATCCCATTTGCCAGCGTTAGGGCCTTGTTCTGAGGCGCGTGTTGCGTAAGCACGGTACATTTCTTCACGCAATGCTCGATTTTCACAGTAAGTCATCACAGGCAAATAACTTGGGATTTCTAACGTAAAACGATAGCCTTTTAATCCTTTACTTTCGGCAGATTGTTGTGCAGCTTGTAGTGCAGATTCAGGTAAGCCATCCAGTTCTGCTTCGTTTTCAATGAGTTTTTCCCAGCCCATTGTGGCATCTAATAGGTTATTGCTAAATTGTGAATTTAATTCTGATAAGCGCGCTACAATTTCGCCATAACGTTGTTGTTTATCTTCTGAAAGCCCGATACCTGAA
This sequence comes from Haemophilus haemolyticus, assembly GCF_003490595.1. Taxonomy (GTDB): domain Bacteria; phylum Pseudomonadota; class Gammaproteobacteria; order Enterobacterales; family Pasteurellaceae; genus Haemophilus; species Haemophilus haemolyticus_L. The sequence goes on along the minus strand of NZ_QQGY01000002.1, from coordinate 237,230 downwards.
AGTTCAAAATCACGCAGTGAATTTTCAATAGCTTTCTTTTGCGCAATAGAATAGTCCGCAAATTCAGCACTATTTTTTAACGCTAAATAGGCATTATAAAGCCCTTTATGCTGACCAACCCAAGTGCTGTATTCAGAAAGTAACGGTAAGCACGCTTGATAGGCTTCACGCAATTCAGCACTGTTTTTTACTGAATTGAGATGAGAAACGGGCGACCAAGCACGATTTAAGCGATCATTGGTTTCCGTTAAAGGCAAAATGAAATTTTCCCAAGTAAAGTGCGGTTGTTTTAACACTTGTTCTATCGTATTGCGACAATCTTGAATTAATTTTTCAACAGCTGGTTGAATATGTTCTGGCTTGATTTGTGAAAATGGCGGTAAGCCTTGAATGTTAAGTAATGGATTTGACATAGACATAAATGTTCCTTTTTTGAAAATTACTTTTTATGTGACGGCAAATTCTATAATATCAAGGTTGAAAAATCTAAAAAAACAGTAATAATGGTTCGCATTTTCTTTTTTATTAGGAACATTATGAAAATTATTTACATTATTTTAGGTTTTCTTTCTCTTGCTCTTGGCATCATTGGCATTTTTCTTCCTCTTTTACCAACTACGCCTTTTTTATTACTTACTTTATTTTTCTTTGCCAAAGGTTCAAAACGCTTAGAACAATGGTTTTTAGGCACAAGTATTTATCAAAAACATCTCAAGTCCTTTAATGAAAATCGAGCATTAAAGAAAAATACCAAAATTTGTATTTTGACTTTTGTTACCACAATGCTACTAATTGGTTTTTATTTTACGCCAAGCGTAATAGGGCGTGGCGTTATTGCTGCATTGATTTGTATTAAGTTTTGGTTCTTCTTATTTTGGGTTAAAACTGAAAATGAATAATTTGTTCGCTTTATGCCAACGAAGTGCGGTTATTTTTTCTATCATTTTTACGATGGTGGCTTGTGATAAAGTGGATAGTCCTAAGCCTGTTTCGCCACAAGTTGAGGCGCCGAAAAATACTCAATTAGAATCTAACCGAGTTGAATTAAAACGCGGTGTTTATGGCGATTTGACTTTGCAACCTTGGCAAGCACAAAACGAAGAACAAACTCAATTATTACGAGATCTTTTTGAAGGATTAACAGCTTATGATGCGCAAGGTAATCTTGTTCCTGCCGTAGCAGAAAGCTGGCAAACTAAAGATAATAAAACGTGGATTGTTACTTTGCGTGAAAATGCCAAATGGTCAAATGGTGAAGCACTGACTGCCTCTGATTTTGTACAATCTTGGCAAGCCCTTTCTCAATCTGAAAGCCCGCTAAAAAATTATTTGGCTTTCATGAATGTGAAAAATGCGAAGGAAGTATTGGAAAAAACGCTAACTGTCGAATCGATTGGATTATTTGCCGAAAATGACCGCACTTTACGCATTGAATTGGATAAAGCATCGCCATATTTACCTTCTATGCTGGCGCACGTCAGCCTTTTGCCTCGCTATACAAAATCGCCTGAAACCCTTATCAGCAATGGAGCCTATCAATTACAAAGTCAGGCTAAAAATCAGCACATTTTAACAGCCAATCCTTATTATTGGGCAAAGGAAAAAGTGATATTTCAGCAAGTGAAGTATCAAAAAATTACAGCAGATGCAGATTTGTCTAATTTTGACGTTGTATTGAATCCGAAAAAAGTCGATCAGAATATCCAAGATTATCCGCAACTTTGTACTTACTTCTATGAGTTTAATCTTGCCGATCCTATTTTACAGAAAAGTGCGGTAAGAAAGGCGATTGTTTCGATGATTTCTACCAAGAATTTGGTTGCAGATATTGCTCATCTTCATCCTAGCAATACTTTTTTGCCAAAATCTATGCTCGGAGAGCAGGAGTCAATTTGGGAACCAGTCATCGCAGAACAATTACTTTCGCAAAATCAAATGAGTGAAACTCACCCGTTGAAATTACGCATTCGTTATGATGATTCGTCTCTGAATCAAACCATTGCAACGCAATTAAATCGTCAGTTATCGCAATCAGATTTATTACGAGTTGAAAATCAAGGGATGAACTGGCAAGAATTGCAAACCGCCCGCACAAAAGGCGATTTTCAATTAATTCGTTCTGGCTGGTGTGCTGATTTTAATGATCCCGTCGCTTTCTTAAATTTGTTCTATTCCAAAAGCCCTGATAACAAGAATGGCTATAAAAATGCAGAATTTGATCGTTTATTTGAAAGTGCAATGACGACGACATCCGAAAAAGTGCGGTTAGAAAATTACGCGAAATTAAAAGAGATAGTTCAACAAGAATATTTAGTGTTACCCATTTTTCAATATAGTACGCCAGTTTATCTTGCACCGAGTATAATGGGTGCGCAAGTAAATTCTGTCGGTATCATTTACAGTAAAGATTTGTGGAGAAAGGTTAAAAATTAGTAATCACGCTTGCAATCAAGGAAAGAATTCTTTAAGATTGGAGGCATTGGGGACAACTCCTACATCGTCCCCGTAGCGATTATCTTAGATAACTGTACCAGAACAGCTAACTAAACAACAGATAATCAAGAAAATGAAAAAGAGCGTTTTTTTCATTTTACTTACTCCTGATAAGCCCCGATCTTTGGAATACGAGACGGGGTTTCTCGTTTTTAGCAATATGCTAAAAAATCTTTTGATTATTCCGTGGCATAAAGTTTAAATAAAAAAGCCACACTGTTCAATATAACAGTATGGCTTTTTTAACATATATTATTTGTTAAATAATCTCTTCTTGGCAATGTGGGCAAGTCATTAAATGTTGTTCATCATTGTTATGTACAATGTAATGGCCCATTTTTTTCGCTTTAGTATCAAGATATTTTGTGTTGTAGCGGTTTTCGCCTACATTAAGCGGTACTCTCTCAACCACGTTGATACCTGCTTTTTTCATGGTTTCTACTTTTTCTGGGTTGTTGGTCATCAAACGAACTTTTTTTACCCCGAGTAGCTCGAACATATCGGCGCAGACTTCAAAGTTACGTTCATCTGCTTTGAAACCTAAAGCAAGATTGGCTTCAATGGTATCCATTCCCTTATCTTGTAAAGAATACGCACGGATTTTATTAATCAAACCAATTCCGCGGCCCTCTTCGCGATGATAAATTAAGACACCGCGACCTTCTTCTTGAATTTGTTTTAATGCTGTCGCCAGTTGGAACCCACAATCACATTTTAAGCTGTGAAGTGCATCGCCAGTTAGACATTCAGAATGGATGCGTGCTAACACAGGTTCATCAGCATTAGAAATATCACCCATCACTAAGGCTACATGTTCTTTTTTGGTATCTGGAAATTCAAATCCCACCATTTTAAAAATGCCGTATTCAGTGGGTAAATTAGCTTGCGCAACTAGCTGAATTTTTGCCATAAAGTGATCCTTATTCGTAGTCATTTCTGTTAGAATGCGCGCGTTATTTTTTATTATCAAGGGGCGAGCATGTTCAAAAGGCTGTCATTATATACGTTATTACTTTGTCTTGTACCATTTTTTATTTGGGGTATTTCCTATCAGTGGCATGGCAATAGCCAATTAACTGAATCTGATTATTGGCTTTATTTGCTTACTGAAACGGGGAGTGTACCTTATGCGTTGATCACCTGTGTGTTATTTGCTCTTTTGTTTGCGTTTTTATTTAAAAATCCAAAACAATGGATATTAGGCGTAATTGTGATGGGGATTTCAGTTATTGCAACTCAAGCCGCAAAAACAGGGGCAAAAGCATTATTTGAAGAACCTCGTCCGTTCACCGTTTATCTAGCTGAGCAAACTCATTCAACGCCTGAAAACTTTTATAAAAATGACCGCACTTTGCGTGCTGAAATAGCTAAGGATTTTTATTCGATGGATGCCATCACGCCAGCTTGGTTGGTTCATCATTATGAAAATGAAACAGGGTATTCGTTCCCCTCAGGGCATACGATTTTTGCAGCAACTTGGCTGATGCTTGCTGTTGGCTTTACTCAATTATTAGGTAACCGTTCTTTTAAAGCAAAATTGCTGGTGGTGGGCATTGCGGTGTGGGGCTTATTGATGTTGATTAGCCGTGTGCGATTAGGCATGCATTACCCAATTGATTTATTGGTGGCGACATTACTGGCATGGTTGATTAATAGTATTATTTTTGCCTTTTTAAAGAAAAAGGCGATCTTCGTCATAAAATAATGATTTAAGTGCGGTTAAAATTTTGGCTAATTTTAACCGCACTTCTTTATAAAGGAGCAGATTATGTATTATGGTTTAGATATTGGTGGCACGAAAATAGAGCTTGCCGTATTCAATGAAAAATTAGAAAAATTATATTCTGAACGGGTGCCAACACCTAAAAGCGACTATGAAGAATGGCTTAACACGATTGTGGATTTAGTGAATCGTGCTGATGAAAAGTTTGGTGAAGTGGGCACCGTAGGTTTGGGCGTACCTGGTTTTGTTAATCAACAAACTGGATTAGCCGAAATTACCAATATTCGTGTGGCAGATAATAAACCAATTTTACGCGATTTGTCTGCGCGTTTAGGCCGTGAAGTGCAGGCAGAGAATGACGCAAATTGTTTTGCGTTATCTGAAGCGTGGGATACGGAAAATCAGCAATATCCGACTGTACTTGGTTTAATTCTCGGAACTGGTTTTGGTGGTGGCTTTGTCTTAAACGGTAAAGTTTATTCAGGTCAAGTAGGAATGGCGGGAGAGCTTGGTCATTTACAACTAAATTATCATGCCTTGAAATTATTGGGATGGGATAAAGCCCCGATTTATCAATGTGGTTGTGGCAACAAGGCTTGTTTGGATAATTATCTGTCAGGTCGAGGTTTTGAAATGCTTTATCGAGATTTGAAAAGTGAAACATTATCCGCTCGTGAAATTATTGATTTGTTCTATCAAGGCAATGAAAGTGCGGTAGATTTTGTGAATCTTTTTGTTGAATTGGCGGCGATTTCTATTGGCAATATCATTACGGCATTTGATCCACATATGATTGTGCTAGGCGGTGGATTATCTAATTTTGATTACCTTTATGAGGCTTTACCAAAAGCCCTTCCGCCTCATTTGATGCGGACAGCAAAAGTTCCACCGATTAAAAAAGCGAAACACGGCGATTCCGGTGGTGTGCGTGGTGCGGCGGCGTTGTTTTTAACCAAATAATTTAGCAAACTAACGGGCGTATTCGAATAATACGCCCTTTATTTTTGAAAAATATTTAGAATATTCTAAATTTATTAGATTTTTTCTTGTTTGTGTTTCTTTTCTTTAGAGAAATTTTTAAAAAATCTCGCCTTTTCATTGAAAACTCATACAATCAAATTATTTATCGCTTGAGGGATGATTATGGAATTTGAATTTTCAAAAATGTTAGAAGACGTGCTAACTTGGATAGTCGCACACCTTGATGGACCTTTATGGGATGCCACCATTATTATTTTGCTTGGGACGGGTCTATTTTTTACCATTACAACAGGATTTGTACAGTTCCGTTTATTCCCAGCAAGCCTTCGTGAAATGTGGTTTGGTCGTGCTGTAGAGGGAAGTTCGTTAACGCCTTTCCAAGCGTTTACGACAGGTCTTGCGAGCCGCGTTGGTGTGGGTAACATTGGTGGGGTTGCAACGGCAATCGCCTTAGGAGGCGAAGGCGCAGTGTTTTGGATGTGGGTAACGGCATTTATTGGAATGTCGAGTGCTTTCGCTGAATCCACTCTTGCTCAATTATTTAAAATTCAAGATAAAGATGGATCATTCCGTGGCGGCCCTGCTTATTATATTGTGCAAGGTTTAAAATCACGTTGTATGGCAGTGGCTTTTGCGCTTGCATTAATTTTTACATTTGGTTTTGCCTTTAATTCTGTACAGGCAAACTCCATTGTTGAAGCGACGAGCAATGCGTGGAATTGGAAAGGGGAATATGTCGGTATTTCATTAGTAATTTTGACCGCACTTATTATTTTCGGTGGCGTTAAGCGTATTGCGGTTATTTCGAGTAGTCTTGTGCCAATGATGGCGCTTTTCTATTTGATTATGGCTGTGATTATTCTTGGCATGCATATTGATATGATTCCTTCGGTGATTCATCGTATCATTCAAAGCGCATTTAGTTTTGACGCTGCCGCTGGCGGAATGTTTGGTGCGCTGGTATCAAAAGCAATGATGATGGGGATTAAACGCGGACTATTCTCTAACGAGGCTGGGATGGGTTCTGCGCCTAATGCGGCAGCGGCAGCTCACGTTAAGCATCCTGTTAGTCAAGGCTTAGTACAGATGTTGGGTGTGTTTGTTGATACCATGATTGTTTGTTCTTGTACTGCCGTGATTATTTTACTTTCAAATAATTATGGTAGCGAAACGCTAAAAAGTATTTCACTTACGCAAAATGCCTTGCAATATCACATAGGTGAATTTGGGGTGCATTTCCTGGCGTTTATCTTATTGTTATTCGCTTATTCTTCTATTATTGGTAACTATGCTTATGCGGAAAGCAATATCCGTTTTATCAAGAATAAACCTTGGTTTGTATTTTTGTTCCGTTTAATGGTGCTATTCTTCGTGTATTTTGGTTCGGTTCGTTCAGGCAATGTGGTGTGGAATTTCGCAGATACGGTAATGGCAGTCATGGCAATCATTAACTTAATTGCAATTTTGATGTTGTCGCCAATCGTATGGAAATTGATGAAGGATTATCAACGCCAGCTTAAAGAAGGAAAAACACCAGAGTTTAAAATTGACGACCACCCTGAATTACGTAAGAAAATATTTGATTCCCGCATTTGGAAATAAAGATAAAATGGCTAGAAAGAAATTTTTAGCCATTTTTAGTTTACTCATATATTGCGTTTTATCATTAATATCGTGATAAATTGAAAATAATCCCCGATAGCTATTGTTCTAAGTGGGTAAAAAGGGTATATTCCGACCCAAATTTTTTCTTTTTTACAGAACGGAGTTTATTATGTTTGGTTTATCCCCTGCTCAAATGATTATCTTATTAGTGGTCATTTTATTGGTTTTCGGTACGAAAAAATTAAGAAATGCGGGTTCAGATCTTGGCGCTGCTGTGAAAGGCTTTAAGAAAGCAATGCAAGATGACGAAAAAGCAAAAGATGCAGAATTTAAGTCTATTGACAATAATGCAACATCTACAAAAACTGAAACTACAAAAGAGAAAGAACAGGCTTAATCCGTGTTTGATATTGGTTTTTCAGAACTTGTTTTGTTAATGGTGGTTGGTCTAGTTGTTCTAGGGCCGAAGCGTTTGCCTGTCGCTATTCGCACAGTGATGGGCTGGGTGAAAACGATTCGTGGTTTAGCTGCCAATGTGCAAAATGAGTTGAAACAAGAACTAAAATTGCAAGAATTACAGGATAGTATCAAAAAAGCTGAATCTTTGAACTTGCAAACCCTTTCACCAGAATTGAGTAAAACGGTGGAAGAATTAAAAGCTCAGGCAGATAAAATGAAAGCAGAGCTAGAAGATAAAGCGGCTCAAGCTGGTACAACGGTGGAAGAGCAAATCAAAGAAATTAAAAGTGCGGCCGAAAATGCAGAAAAGCCTCAAAATGTGGCATTAACTGAGGATTCTACAGAAACTTTACCTGAAGTAGAAAAAACACCTGCAGATTTAACCGCACTTGAAGCCCACGAGCAAGCAGAATTGACGGAGCGTTTATCTGATTATTATCCACCTGATGATGTTGAAATTGCTCCAGCACCAAAATCTCAATCTTCAAAAACTGAATCATAGCGAGTTTTTATGAGTAATGTGGATGAATCTCAACCTCTAATTACACACCTTGTTGAGCTAAGAAACCGTTTATTACGCTGTGTGATTTGTGTGGTATTGGTTTTTGTCGCATTGGTGTATTTTTCCAATGATATTTATCATTTCGTTGCTGCACCTTTAACGGCTGTTATGCCAAAAGGTGCGACAATGATTGCAACGAATATTCAAACGCCTTTCTTTACACCAATTAAATTGACAGCGATTGTTGCTGTTTTTATTTCTGTTCCTTATTTGCTTTATCAAATTTGGGCTTTTGTTGCGCCAGCATTGTACCAACATGAAAAACGGATGATTTATCCGTTGCTATTTTCAAGTACGATTTTATTTTATTGTGGCGTGTCTTTTGCTTATTACGTTGTATTCCCGTTTGTATTTAGTTTCTTTACACAAACTGCACCAGAAGGTGTTGCTATTGCAACAGACATCAGCAGCTATTTAGATTTTGCTTTGGCATTATTTTTAGCGTTCGGAGTGTGTTTTGAAGTACCGATAGCCATCATTCTACTTTGCTGGACTGGCGTAACAACAGTAAAAGCACTTTCAGGAAAACGTCCTTATATTATTGTGGGCGCATTTTTTATTGGCATGCTTTTAACGCCTCCTGATGTTTTTTCACAAACTTTACTCGCAGTACCGATGTGCTTGCTCTTTGAGCTTGGTCTATTAGTAGCTCGTTTTTATCAACCCAAAGATGATGAAAGTGCGGTTGAAAACAACGATGAATCAGAAAAAACAGAATAATAAATCGATTAATATGTTAAATAGGGGCTTAGCCCCTTTTTTATTGCATTGATGGCATCGTCGTGTTGCTTTTTCATAAAACAATATCTTTTCTTTATTCACGAATAAATGTGATTTATAGCTTAGTAAAAGTTTCGTATTTTTACCGAAAACATCATCATTTTATTAGGTTATTATCTTTATTTTTATTTTCTATCTAATAAATTGGGTGATTTTTTAGATAATTTCTTTCTGTTTTGTTTTTCTTTAAATTTCCTTCATGAAAATTATTGCAACGTTAAATCAGTCATTGCATATTGTCAGTGCGCCCTATGAGGCGAGCATAATAAAAAAAACACAATACACACAACATTAACAACAAAGAAGGAAATTCATTATGTCAACAGTTGCTTCCTTAGATGCATTCTTAGCAAAAGTCGCTCAACGTGATGGTCATCAACCAGAGTTTTTACAAGCAGTGAGAGAAGTGTTTACTTCTATTTGGCCTTTTTTAGAAGCTAATCCTAAATATCGTTCAGAGGGATTATTAGAACGTTTAGTTGAGCCTGAACGTGCATTTCAATTCCGTGTAGCTTGGACTGATGACAATGGGCAGGTGCAAGTTAACCGTGCATTCCGAGTGCAATTTAATAGTGCAATTGGTCCATTTAAAGGTGGTATGCGTTTCCATCCATCAGTGAACTTATCTATTTTAAAATTCTTGGGTTTTGAGCAAATTTTTAAAAATGCTTTAACTACATTGCCTATGGGCGGAGCAAAAGGTGGTTCAGACTTTGATCCGAAAGGGAAATCAGATGCAGAAGTCATGCGTTTTTGCCAAGCATTGATAGCTGAACTTTATCGTCATGTAGGGGCAGATACTGATGTGCCAGCAGGTGATATTGGTGTTGGTGGGCGCGAAGTTGGTTATTTAGCTGGCTATATGAAAAAATTATCGAACCAAGCTGCATGCGTATTTACTGGTCGTGGATTATCTTTTGGTGGTAGCTTAATTCGTCCAGAAGCAACGGGATATGGATTAGTTTATTTTGCTCAAGCTATGTTGGCTGAAAAAGGCGATAGTTTTGCGGGAAAAGTTGTATCGGTTTCAGGTTCTGGTAACGTAGCGCAATATGCTATTGAAAAAGCATTATCGCTTGGCGCAAAAGTGGTGACTTGCTCTGACTCATCAGGCTATGTTTATGATGCTGAGGGATTTACTACTGAAAAATTAGCCGCACTTTTAGAAATTAAAAATGTGAAACGTGGTCGAGTGAAAGATTATGCAGAACAATTTGGTTTGCAATATTTTGAAGGTAAACGCCCTTGGGAAGTTAAAGTTGATATTGCGCTTCCTTGTGCAACTCAAAATGAATTAGAACTTTCTGATGCTCAACTTTTAATTAAAAATGGCGTGAGATTGGTCGCTGAAGGCGCCAATATGCCAACTACCATTGAAGCAACAGAAGCGTTACAGGCTGCTGGTGTATTATTTGGGCCTGGTAAAGCGGCTAATGCTGGTGGTGTGGCGACTTCTGGTTTAGAAATGGCGCAAAGCTCACAACGTTTGTATTGGACTGCAGAAGAAGTGGATGCACAATTGCATCGTATTATGTTAGATATTCATGCAAACTGTAAAAAATACGGCACGATTGAGGGGCAAGAAAATATTAACTATGTGGTAGGCGCAAACGTAGCAGGTTTTGTCAAAGTTGCTGATGCCATGTTGGCACAAGGTGTTTATTAATCCTTAAAATTTCAAATAGAAAATAACCGCACTTTAAAAAAGAGCGGTTATTTTTTCGGATAAAATTTGAATATAAGAAAGGCGACATTGAGTCGCCTTAGAGATGTTATTTATTTGAATTGTTTTCATCGCAATGATTAATATCACTACATTTCCCGTAAAGATATAAACTATGCGCTTTTAATTTAATGCCATATTTTTCGCTAATTTCACGTTGGCGTTGTTCAATAATATTATCACTAAATTCAAATACTTTTCCGCAATCTTCGCAGATAATATGATCATGGTGTTCAGTTGGTGCTAGCTCAAATACAGATTTATTACCTTCAAAATTGTGACGAATTAAAATATTAGCTTCATCGAATTGGTTTAATACTCTGTAAACTGTCGCTAAGCCAATTTCACTCCCTTGATCAAGTAGAATTTTGTACACATCTTCTGCTGAGAAATGTTCATTTTTGTGTTCTTGCATTAAGCTAAGAATAGTTAAACGAGGTTCAGTGATTTTTAATCCAGCTTTTTTAAGTAATTTAATGTTTTCTTCAGACATAAAGTTCCCTTCCTTTTATGTGAAAAATTCTAAGCGATCTCGGCTAAACACATTTCATCGTAAATTTGTTTACACCATTTTTCCACACGTTCTGCAGTGAGTTCAGGTTGGCGATCTTCATCAATACACAACCCAATGAAAGTTCCGTCTTCTAATAATGCTTTTGATGCTTCAAAAGTATAGCCTTCAGTTGGCCAGTTACCTACAATGATTGCGCCGCGCGGTTCTACAATGTCGCGCACGGTGCCGATAGCATCGCAGAAATAATCAGCATAGTCTTCTTGATCGCCACAGCCGAAAATACCTACGAGTTTATCTGTAAAATCGATTTCTTCTAACGTTGGGAAAAAATCATCCCAGTCAGCTTGTGCTTCGCCGTAATACCAAGTCGGAATACCGAAAAGTAAGAAATCATATGCTTCAATATCTTCTTTGCTACTTTTTGCAATATCACGAATATCGATTAAGTCATTACCTAATTGTTTTTGGATCATTTTTGCGATGTTTTCGGTATTGCCTGTGTCACTGCCATAAAATAGACCAACAACTGCCATTTTTCTTTCCTTTTAAAATTTAACGTATTGATTATAAATAGGGGATATTCCCTAAATTGTGTGGGAGTATACTACAAAAGTATTCTCATTTAAATTAATTAATTCTTATTTACAAATCGCTCTATCGCACGTATAACAAATTCAGGTTTTTCAGCATGTACCCAGTGGCCACAACCACTAATAGTAAAAGACGTCGCATGAGGAAATTGTTCTAAAATTTTTTCGCTATTCTCTATTTTTATATAAGAAGAATTTCCGCCTTTAATAAACAGCGTCGGCGTGAGTACATGCACCTTTTCCCAATCCATAATGTTAGCGTAATTGTTGAAAAGTGCAGTGAGATTAAACCGAAAATAATCAGGTGAATTGGGTTCAAAAGATTTCAGCATAAATTGCACGACATCCTGATCATCAATTTCCTTTTCTAAGAGCGGTTTGGCTTCTTGACGAGTTTGAGGTGCTGCATTTTTTACAGCGAACAAACCATTAAATACATCTTTATGTCCAAATCCTTCGTAAGGCAGGGGAGACATATCAATTACAATTAATTTTTCGACTAATTCTGGGCAAAGTGCGGTGATTTTCATGGCGGTTTTTCCCCCCATGGAATGGCCAATTAATATCACTTTGGATAAATTTAAGTGGTGGATTACCGCGATAACATCTTCAGCCATAAGTTGATAATTCATTTTTTCCGAATGAAAACTATGGCCGTGATTGCGCAGATCTACGCGTAAAATATTGTAATTTTCGCTAAAAGCTCTGGCGATGATACCAAGGTTATTCATATCTCCGAATAAACCGTGAATAAAAACTAAAGTTGGAGAATTAATCGTTTGTTTTACTTGATGAAATTGATAATTGAGCAATGAATTTGCCATAATTTTTGCGTGAGAATTTGTAAAGAAGTCGCTATAATTAAAAAAATTCTAGCAAACAGAGAGAAAAAAATGAAGATCATTGAAGTTGATGAAGAATTATACCAATACATTGCGAGCCAAACCCGCTCTATTGGGGAAAGTGCTTCGGATATTTTACGCCGTTTGCTTAATTTACCGGCACATGCGAGTGTTTTTGCCGATGGCTTAACATTTGCTCCGGCTGAAAATAACGAAAAAACAGAATCAAAAGTAGAAGTACAGCCCGAACCGGCTAAGTCAGAAAGTGTAAAACTGACGAAAAAACAGCCGATAACGGCGATTAATCAGATTGTAGAAAAAGTTCAAGCCTTATTAAAATCGACAGAATTTCAAGAGGAAGGCAAAGCTGTTACGCGTTTCTTGGCTATTTTGCGCGTGCTTTATCGCACTAATCCTGAGAGTTTTGCGCAAGCCACAGAATCTTTACAAGGCCGCACCCGAGTTTATTTTGCTCGAGATGAAGCAACATTGTTAATGACTGGTAATCATACAAAACCAAAACAAATTCCAGATACGCCTTATTGGGTTATTACTAACACAAACAGTGGTCGTAAAATGCTGATGTTGGAAGGCGCAATGCAATCAATGGATTTGCCTGAAAGTTTAATTGACGAAGTGCGGGCATATTTCACGGTAAATTAATGATGTATCCTTGGCAAGCCTTTGCTATCCAACCTAAGTTTTCTCATAAAATCGCCTTGCGCACTGCACAGGGCGATATTTTTAATTGGGCGCAAGTAGCCGAGAAAGTGAACCAAACTGTTTCCTTCTTACAAAATAAAGGTGTAAATCCTGAAAGTGCGGTTGCTTTTGTCGGAAAAAATACAGAAAACATTTTATTTTTATATCTTGCTGCAATCCAACTGGGTGCAAAAATTCTAGGCATTAATCCGGCGTTTCCTCAAGAAAAAATTGAAGAATTATGTGAGATTCATCACATCGATTTTTGTTTTTGTGATGAAGATTTGAGGGATTTTCCAATAGCTGACTTCTCTATACAAAAAGCTGATTTCTTTCGCCCTGCAACAATGACGCTCACGTCTGGCTCGACAGGTTTGCCAAAAGCAGTAGTACATAATGTTCAAGCGCATTTAGATAATGCGAAGGGCGTATGCGAATTGATGAAGTTCGATAGTGCATATTCTTGGCTACTTTCCTTGCCGTTATATCATGTTTCAGGTCAAGGTATTGTTTGGCGTTGGTTGAGTTGTGGCGCTGAATTGCATTTTCCGAAAACGGATTTTTACGCTTCATTATTGGAGGCGACTCACGTTTCTCTTGTGCCAACGCAATTACAGCGTTTATTAGATTATTTACAGGAAAATCCGAGTATTTCATTTGCTACGCGTCATATTTTACTGGGTGGTGCGCATATTCCGACAGAACTTACACAAAAAATGGTGAAATATGGTATCGAAACGTATTCTGGCTACGGAATGACGGAAATGGCGTCTACGGTTTTTGCCAAAAAATCTGATGAAAAACAAGGCGTGGGGCAACCTTTATTAGGTCGAGAATATCGTTTGGTGAATGATGAAGTTTGGCTAAAAGGCGCGGGTTTGGCGATGGGGTATTGGAAAGACCAACAAATTTTTCCATTAACCAATAGCGACGGCTGGCTTCAGACAAAAGATAAGGGCATTTTGCAAGATGGCGAACTGGTTATTATCGGACGACTTGATAATATGTTTATTTCAGGCGGTGAAAATATTCAGCCAGAAGAAATAGAGCAAGTGATGCTGAAAAATGCTATGGTGAAACAAGTTTTTGTTTTACCCAAAGCCGATCATGAATTTGGCTATCGTCCCGTTGCGATTGTTGCTTTGAATGAACCCTTTAATCAAAGTGCGGTCGAAAAACTCACTGAATTTTTACAAGATAAATTGGCTCGCTTTAAACAGCCAATAGCTTATTATGAATTGCCTGTAGATTTATCTGCTGGCGCAATAAAAATATCACGTAAAGTGCTTGCCGATTGGTTAGCAAAACAAATAAACGAACAATAAAAAATACAGGTAAATTATGAAAACATCACGTTTTTTCACCGCACTTTTAGCGACAGCTTTAATTGGTTGGGCGACGGTGCATCCAACATTGGCTGCAAATAAAAGCAATATATTATTACCTACGGACCAAGATCTCTCTGCAGATTTAGCTGATGCGCAAAAAATGGCTGATGGTGATGTAAAAACAGCACTTATTAATGAATTGCAAACCTCTTTGGATTTATTGCAGCTCATTCAAACTCAACAAAAAAATAATGAAGATTTACATGATGTTTTAGCCCATGCTGATAGTGAAATTAAGAAAAATAATGCAGATTTATTGGCGTTTAAGAAGCAGTTAGAACAATCTAAATCAGTCGATTATCAAGCTCAAAATTTAGCGGATTTACAGGCTACATTAAGTAAACTTAATGCTCAACAGCAGGAAACCCAAACAGCATTAAGTAAAGCGAATACTCAATTAGCGGGGCAAAGTTCTGTATCTGAGCGTGCACAAACCAGTCTTACTGAGAATTTGAAACGCACACAAGAAATTAATCAACAATTAGCCGATAGCAATCTTACAAAAACTTTACGTCAAAAAAATCAAATAGAATTGCAGTTGATTGATTTAAAAAACGCTTACAACCAAGATTTATTGAAAAATAGCGATCAGCTGACATTGCTTTATCAAAGCCGTTATGATTTGTTGAATGCTCGTTTGCAACTGCTACAACAACAAATTGTGGCGATCCAAGAAGTGATCAATCAGAAAAACTTAGCGCAAACTCAAAACCAAGTAGAACAAGTTCAACAACAGCAACAAAATAGTGCGAAAAATGCTTATATTCAGAAAGAATTGGCGCGTAATGCAGAGTTGAGTCAATATTTGTTGCAACAAACGGAAAAGACGAACATCTTGACGCAAGATGATTTAAGAATGCGTAATGTGTTTGATAGTCTCACTCAAACTCAACATACCATCGAGGAGCAAATTAGTGCATTACAAGGTACGTTGGTGCTTTCTCGTATTATCCAGCAACAAAAACAAAAATTACCGACGAACTTAAATATTCAAGGTTTATCAAAACAAATTGCGGATTTACGGGTACAAATTTTCGATATAACTCAAAAACGTAATGAACTTTATGATTTAGATGCCTATATTGCCAAAGTCGAATCAGATGAAGGTGAGAAATTTACTCACGCTGAAAAAACACAATTAGTTAATTTATTAACTGAACGTCGTAAAATGGCTTCTGACTTAATTAGGTCATTGAATAATCAACTTAATTTAGCTATTTCTTTAGAGCTTACTCAGCAACAAATTACTCAAATTAGTGATCAAATTCAATCAAAATTGGAGCAACAAAGTTTCTGGGTTAAAAGCAATAATCCTATTAATTTAGATTGGTTTGCTGAATTGCCTCGAGCCTTTATGGCGCAAGTTGATGGTATTGTGAAAAAAATTGGTTTACCCACAAATTACAGTAATTTGCCTTACTTACTGATGTACTGCTTAGGCTTGTTTGTCGTGGGTGGTGCTATTTTTAAATTTAAAGATCGTATCAAACAACGTCTGTCAAAAATTAACGGCGAAATTAACCGATTAAAATATGATAATCAGTGGAATACCCCACAAGCTTTATTGCTTACTGCATTTTTAACGCTTTCTGGGACTTTATGGTTTTTAGCCATTTGTCAAATGCTTGGTTTCTTCTTTATGAAAAATCCAACTGAGTTTTGGGATTGGTCGTTTAGTATGGCGGGCTATTGGTGGTTCTTCACGTTTTGGCTTTCTTTATTCCGTCCGAATGGGATTTTTGTCCGTCACTTTGAATTTTCTCAACAAAGTGCGGTGCGTTTTCAAAGTGTAATTAAACGTATTGTTGTAGCGGTTGTTTTATTACTGAATACATCAGTATTTAGTAACGTGACTGATTATGGGTTGGCAAATGATGTGATTGGACAAGTAAATACGATTGTTTCATTGCTGTTTTGCATTATTATCATCGCACCACGTTTTAAAAATGTGCTACGTTCTTACGAAGATGAGAAAAAAAACCATAACCACATTATCGTCAAAATTGTTCAATTTGGTTTACAGATTATTCCTGTTGGCTTAGTGCTATTAGTCGCATTGGGATACTATTACACTGCGTTGAATTTAATACAGCATCTGATTAATTCTTATATAGCCTGGTGTGTGTGGTGGTTAATTCGCCAAGTAATTTATCGTGGTATTACTGTATCATCTCGTCGCTTGGCTCATCGTCGTTTAGAAGAAAAACTCCGTCAAAAACAAGCAGGCTTTAATGATGGTTCGACATCCGATGATGTTGTTGTTCTGAATGAAAAAGAAGAAGGTTTAGCGTTAAATGAAGTGCGTAGTCAATTATTACGTTTTGCTGATCTCTTTATTTGGACTGCGTTGATTGGAATTTTCTATTACGTTTGGTCAGATCTTGTCACGGTGGTAAGTTATTTGCGTGAAGTAACTTTATGGCAGCAAACGACGACTACTGAAGCAGGTACAGTGACAGAAAGCATTACTTTATTTAATCTTCTTGTTGCCTTAGTTATCGTAGGGATTACTTATGTATTGATACGTAACATTTCGGGTATTTTAGAAGTATTGATTTTCTCTCGCGTGAATCTTTCACAAGGTACGCCCTATACCATTACGACGTTGCTCACTTATATTTTTATCGCTATTGGTGGCGCGTGGGCATTTGCAACCTTGGGTATGTCTTGGTCAAAATTACAATGGTTATTCGCCGCACTTTCTGTTGGCCTTGGTTTTGGTATGCAAGAGATTTTTGCTAACTTTGTTTCTGGTATTATTTTGTTATTTGAACGCCCAATTCGAGTAGGCGATACCGTTACAATTAATGACGTGAGTGGGACCGTTGCGAAAATTCGTATTCGTGCAATTACGTTGATTGATTTTGATCGTAAAGAAGTGATTGTGCCAAATAAATCTTTTGTAACAGGGCAGGTAATTAACTGGGCACTTTCTAACACTATGACGCGTTTAGTGATCAATGTTGGTGTCGCTTATGGTTCTAATCTTGAATTAGTGAAGAAATTATTGCTACAAGCCGCAAATGAGCAGACAACAGTATTAAAGGATCCTGAACCAAGAGCCTATTTCTTGAGTTTTGGTGCCAGCACCTTGGATCACGAATTGCGCGTTTATGTTGCTCAACTTGCTGAACGTACAAATACGATTGATGCACTTAATCGCCGTATTAATGAGCTCTTTGCAGAAAACAATATTGATATTGCATTTAACCAACTTGATGTTTTTATCAAAAATAATGATACTGGCGAAGAAATGCCTTTTATTGAAGTAAAAAAATAAGTGAGAAATTATGGCTGGTAACACAATCGGACAACTTTTTCGTGTGACAACTTTTGGGGAGTCACATGGTATTGCATTAGGCTGTATCGTTGATGGGGTACCGCCAAATCTTGAATTATCAGAGAACGATATTCAGCCAGATTTAGATCGTCGTAAACCCGGGACATCTCGATATACCACACCGCGTCGTGAGGATGATGAAGTTCAAATTTTATCTGGTGTGTTTGAAGGAAAAACGACAGGTACAAGTATTGGAATGATCATTAAAAATGGTGATCAGCGTTCGCAAGATTATGGCGATATTAAAGATCGTTTCCGCCCAGGACATGCGGATTTTACCTATCACCAAAAGTATGGAATTCGCGATTACCGTGGTGGTGGGCGTTCATCAGCGCGTGAAACAGCAATGCGAGTTGCTGCAGGAGCGATCGCAAAAAAATATTTACGCGAACATTTTGGTATTGAAGTCCGCGGTTTTTTAAGCCAAATCGGTCATGTGAAAATTGCACCGCAGACTATCGGAGAAATTGATTGGGAAAAGGTAAATAGCAATCCATTCTTTTGTCCTGATGAAAGTGCGGTAGAAAAATTCGATGAATTGATCCGTGAGCTTAAAAAAGAAGGGGATTCTATTGGCTCTAAACTTACCGTTATCGCTGAAAATGTTCCAGTCGGATTAGGCGAGCCAGTATTTGACCGTTTAGATGCAGATCTTGCTCACGCATTAATGGGAATTAATGCAGTAAAAGGCGTCGAAATTGGTGATGGTTTTGCTGTAGTTGAGCAACGAGGAAGTGAACATCGTGATGAAATGACCCCCGATGGATTTGAAAGCAATCATGCCGGTGGAATTTTAGGGGGAATTAGTTCTGGTCAACCGATAATCGCCACGATTGCACTAAAACCGACTTCAAGTATTACGATTCCTGGTCGTTCAATCAATCTTAATGGTGAAGTCGTAGAGGTTGTAACAAAAGGTCGACACGATCCTTGTGTGGGTATTCGTGCTGTACCCATCGCAGAAGCCATGATGGCGATTGTTTTATTAGATCATCTATTACGTTTTAAGGCACAGTGTAAATAATCTTAGTATAAGATGGGAGTCTGTGCCTAGGGTAGGTATACCCTAGGTTAGTTTGATGTTACCCCTTTGGGGTAGGTGGAAAGTTCTTCAATGGGGCTGAACTTAAGGTGTACCTATATGTGAGTCTGTTCCTAGGGTAGGTATACCCTAGGTTAGTTTGATGTTACCCCTTTGGGGTAAGTATAAAGTTCCCCAAAGGGGAACTATTTTTCTAACCGTGGGTATACTTACCCACGGCAAAACCTAGGATATACTTACCCACGGCAAAACCCAGAGTATGCTTATCTACAAGCAAGACCTAGAATATATTTACCTACGGCAAAACTTTAGAATGAATAAAATTTTATTAAAAACAACCATAATTTTTACCGCACTTTTCTCTCTGAACATTGTTGCGTCTCCTCTAGATTGGCAAAAAGTGAAACGTCCTATTCCAAGTGATGATGGGAAATCAAAACCTATTGGTAGTTATACCAATGGGTGTATTATTGGGGCGCAAGCATTACCAGCGAAAGGTGAAGGTTACCAAGTGATTCGTATGAATCGCAATCGCTATTATGGTCATCCAAATATGATTCAGTATCTTGAACGTTTGGGACAACGCGCTAAAGCTGCTGGGTTACCAACTATGTTAGTGGGCGATATTGCCATGCCCGGTGGCGGACGGTTTTTAACGGGTCATGCTAGCCATCAGATGGGATTAGATGCGGATATTTGGTTAAGAATGGGCGAAATGTCAGATGCCGATGCGCTCAATTCTGATGGTAAAGGTTTATTAGTTGTGGATAGAAAGGCACAACGAGTCGATGAGCGCGTGTGGAATAGCAATCACGCGACGTTAATCAAATTAGCCGCGCAAGATCCAAGTGTGACGCGTATTTTTGTTAATCCCGCGATTAAGGTAAAATTATGCCAAACCGCTGGCAATGATCGTGGTTGGCTACACAAAGTTCGTCCTTGGTATGGACACGACTCTCATTTTCATGTTCGTTTAACTTGCCCAGCAGATGCATCTTATTGTGAAAATCAAGCGCCTGTGCCTGCCGGTGATGGTTGTGGAGACGAATTATATTCTTGGTTTGAACCACCAAAACCAGGCACTTCAGTGAGTAAACCTAAAGTGACGCCACCTGAGCCGTTTTTGTGCCAACAAATTTTAAATTCCCCGAATCGGAGTGAATGGTTAGAATAGCATTAAGGTAAATCAATATGGATATCGGAATTGATCTTTTAGCAATATTGTTTTGTGTTGGTTTTGTCGCATCATTTATCGATGCGATTGCTGGCGGTGGTGGATTAATCACTATTCCAGCATTGCTCATGACAGGTATGCCACCGGCAATGGCGTTAGGCACCAACAAATTGCAAGCTATGGGGGGCGCATTATCCGCAAGCCTTTATTTCTTGCGAAAAAGAGCGGTTAATTTACGCGATATTTGGTTTATTTTGATTTGGGTTTTCTTAGGCTCTGCCCTAGGTACATTATTAATTCAATCAATTGACGTGGCGATTTTCAAAAAAATTCTGCCTTTTTTGATTTTAGCCATTGGTCTATATTTTTTATTTACCCCTAAATTGGGCGATGAAGATCGAAAACAGCGTTTAAGTTACATGTTATTTGGTCTTTTAGTTAGCCCATTTTTAGGTTTTTATGATGGCTTTTTTGGGCCCGGGACTGGCTCAATCATGAGTTTAGCCTGTGTTACTTTGCTAGGATTTAATCTCCCGAAAGCGACGGCACATGCAAAAGTGATGAACTTCACTTCGAATCTTGCTTCTTTTACGCTTTTCTTATTGGGCGGACAAATTCTTTGGAAAGTGGGTTTTGTGATGATGGCTGGGAGCATTTTAGGTGCAAATTTAGGCGCCAAAATGGTGATGACGAAAGGTAAAACCTTGATTCGACCGATGGTTGTTATCATGTCTTTTATGATGACGGCTAAAATGGTTTACGATCAGGGTTGGTTTCATTTTTAATTCGGAAAGCGCGCAAAAGTGCGGTTAAAATTAATTTCATTTTATTATGTCGGATAATCAACAAAATTTACGTTTGACGGCGAGAGTGGGCTATGACGCACACTTTTCATGGTCGTATTTAAAGCCTCAATATTGGGGAATTTGGCTCGGTATTTTCTTTTTATTGTTGTTAGCATTTGTGCCTTTTCGTCTGCGCGATAAATTGGCGGGAAAATTAGGTGTATGGATTGGACATAAAGCAAAGAAACAGCGTACGCGTGCACAAACTAACCTGCAATATTGTTTCCCTCATTGGACTGAACAACAACGTGAGCAAGTCATTGATAAAATGTTTGCGGTTGTTGCACAAGTTATGTTTGGTATTGGTGAGATTGCCATCCGTTCAAAGAAACATTTGCAAAAACGTAGCGAATTTATCGGTCTTGAACATATCGAACAGGCAAAAGCTGAAGGCAAGAATATTATTCTTATGGTGCCACATGGATGGGCGATTGATGCGTCTGGCATTATTTTACACACTCAAGGCATGCCAATGACTTCTATGTATAATCCACACCGTAATCCATTGGTGGATTGGCTTTGGACGATTACACGCCAACGTTTTGGCGGAAAAATGCATGCTCGTCAAAATGGTATTAAATCTTTTTTAAATCATGTTCGTAAAGGCGAAATGGGTTATTACTTACCCGATGAAGATTTTGGAGCCGAGCAAAGCGTATTTGTTGATTTCTTTGGAACTTATAAAGCGACATTGCCAGGATTAAATAAAATGGCAAAACTTTCTAAAGCGGTTGTCATTCCAATGTTTCCTCGTTATAACGCTGAGGCTGGCAAATATGAAATGGAAATTCATCCAGCAATGAATTTAAGTGATGATCCTGAACAATCAGCCCGAGCAATGAACGAAGAAATAGAATCTTTTGTTACGCCAGCGCCAGAGCAATATGTTTGGATTTTGCAATTATTGCGTACAAGGAAGGATGGCGAAGATCTTTATGATTAAGAATAGGGTTTGAAAGTCATATTCTCGAAAACCGATATTCAACAAGGTAAATAAAAATGGAAGAAAAAATTCGGCTGACGCAATACAGCCATGGTGCAGGTTGAGGCTGTAAAATTTCGCCTAAGGTGTTAGGGACAATTTTACATTCAGAACTGGAAAAATTTTATGATCCAAATCTGCTCGTTGGCAATGAAACCGCAGACGATGCGGCAGTGTATGATCTTGGTAATGGAACTGCAATTATCAGTACTACAGACTTTTTCATGCCAATTGTGGATGATCCTTTTGATTTTGGACGAATTGCCGCGACCAATGCCATCAGTGATATTTTTGCTATGGGCGGCAAGCCGATTATGGGCATCGCCATTTTAGGTTTTCCAACCAATGTATTACCTGCAGAAGTTGCACAGAAAATTGTTGATGGCGGTCGCTTTGCTTGCCATCAAGCAGGTATTGCTTTGGCGGGGGGGCATTCCATTGATTCGCCTGAACCTATTTTTGGTTTAGCCGTGACAGGCGTGATTGACACTGAAAAAGTGAAACGTAATGCGTCTGCAAAATCAGGTTGTAAGCTTTATATGACAAAACCGCTTGGTATTGGTATTTTGACGACGGCGGAGAAAAAAGGAAAACTCAAACCAGAACATCAAGGTTTAGCCACTGCCGCTATGTGCCAAATGAATTCCATTGGCAGTCAATTTTCCCAAGTGGATGGCGTCACAGCAATGACTGATGTCACAGGATTTGGTTTACTTGGTCATTTGATTGAAATCTGTGAAGGTTCAAATCTAAGTGCGGTAATTTTTTCAGACAAAATTAAAACCTTGGACGGTGTAAAAGATTATATTGCACAAGGTTGCGTCCCAGGTGGAACAGGGCGTAATTTTGAAAGTTATGGACATAAAGTGGGTCTATTAAACGAAGAACAAAAAGCGATTTTGTGTGATCCTCAAACATCAGGCGGTTTATTAGTGGCAGTTGAGCCTAATAGCGTTCAAACGGTAATTGAAATAGCCAAAGATGCAGGAATTGATTTATATGAAGTAGGTGAATTAAAGCCTAAAAAAGTAGAAAAAACGGTTTTAATTGATATCTATTAGGGATTATGTAAGTTTTAAAAGCTCAATGAAAAGGCTAACTTTTAAAAGTTAGCCTTTTGTTTCTTTATTTTTGGGTGATATTTTACATTATTCTTATTTTAGTGAGTTTATTGATAATATAGTGTAAACGTCGTTGCGGCTTTTACTTCACCGCCTGCAACGGGAACACTCTGATTATTAACATAATATACGTCGAAATTGTTTCTAGAATAACCGCTTCCTGTGGCATCTGCCATTTGGAATTTCTTACCAAATTTAATTGAAGTGTTATTATCGTGTTGTTTTAAGCGTAAGGAAACCCCTTGCGCTTTTCCTGTACCTGTTTGAATGTTTAATAAATCATTATTACCATCGTTAGTCGTGCCATTTAGTCCATTGAAAGTGACAAATACTTTAGGTGGTTTAAGCTGACTTCCTTCTTTATTATTTTCTCCAGTACAATTTACATCTAGGGAAAAATTCCCTCCCAGCGCTTCTAAACTACCAGTACTCCCGCTTGCAGTAGGGACTATCTCTCTCTTATAAATCTCTCTTAACGGGATATTTTGATCTGAGCTACCATTTATTAAGCAAGATTTAATAGGGTTTGAAATTACGAGTCCATTTGTTGAGAGATTAACCAATGCATTTGATCTGTCATCTAACTTAAACGTCGTATAGGGTGGTTTTTTTAATCGTGTTGTATTAGATTCCGTTTTTATTTGAAAAATAGGCTCATTTATTACTGGAATTGTGTAACTTGTACCGCTAGCCGGTTTATTCAATAGTATATAACGCGCTCTGACGACGGCTCCAAATGAGCCAGTACTTCGACTAAATCGAATTTGATTTGTGCCAATAACTGTTTCTCGATCATTCACTTTAACAGGAGAAAGAGACCATGAATTACTTCTCATTCTGGCATCAAAGATCAAGCCTAGGTTAGGATGACTATTTAATTTATATACTGTATAACCATCATAAGTCCTTCCAGTTGATGTGAGGTTACTTTGCATAACTAATTTCATCGTAATGGTAAACGGATCTAAGACATCTGTTCCTCTTTCATTGGTGAGCTGACTTAAATCAAAGCAAGCGGTGCCTGTTTCTGGGGTTGAGAACCAGTCAGAAATAAATTCATCTTGATCTTTTCTAAAATATTGAGTTGTTAAATTTAAATTTGAACCATTATTACCTCTAATCTCGTATGTCATGCTATTACCATATCTTCTAGGAGCGTCTACTTGAATACAAGCAAATGTTTCCCGCATCCCTAGCATCAGTAAAATAGTTGTGGCTATTTTATAAACGGATTTATTCATTCTTATTTCCTTATTTATTTAATCTTAAGGGTAACTAATTTCAAATTCTGCTCGAGCAGTGACCTCGCCAGCAGTAGCACTCCCTGTTGCATAATATTGAGCATAATAATCAAATTGGGGCTGAATGATTTTTCCCCCAAGCTGAATACCTGTATTTGCAGTTTTTGCAGAATCGGCAGCTGTACCATCAAGTAGCATAATTTGATTACTAGTTGCATTAATTAATTGAATCGAGACATGTTGTGCGCCCGTTGTAGTAAGATTATTTAATAATCCATTTGTGGCATTTGCATTCTTAAACTTAATCTGTGCTCTGCCATTATCTTCAGCATTACATTCTTTAAGTTTGATAGTAAATTTAGTTTTACCTGCAGTTTGCCCTGCAACAGCTAAACGGTTAGTCGCCACAGTGGGAAGTACCACTAATTGATCGTCGCTACCAATTTCTACTTTACAGGTGCCATCATCTTTTACCAATCCTGTAAAAGAAATCGTTCCTGTAGAAGACGCATGACTGCAAGTAGTACTTGCCAGTAACAGGGTAAACAGCACTAAATAAGAGCTGATTCTTTGTTTCATGATAAATTCCTTTATTTTTCTATGGGTAAACACATTGCGTCATATGTTTGGGCTTCTAAGCTATCAAGATTTTCTAACTTAACTTGGTAATCAAAATAGCATTGCTCATTATGATTTGGTCCCCAATTGACTGTAAGTCTTCCTTTTTCTTGTTGTAATTGACCAGCAAATAACATACCGCCTTGCACCACATACCCCACAAAATTGCCTTTATCATCTTGTGCAGTCGCTGCCATTGGCACATTTTCACCATTGGATTGAGTTAAATTAAACAACACCATCACATTTTTATGAGTACTAAACTCTACTAAATTAATCGCATTAGCACGTGGAATGATTTGTTGTTCAGTGGCATTAAATTCAATGTTGCCAGAAATATCTTTCGGATCAATACGAACATAGTTGATTGAATAAGGCATAGTGTAAGGAATAATACCATTACCAAAATAATCAATACGTTGATTATTGCCTTGAATTAACGCGCCAGATGCATCTTTGGCTCGTACAATAGCAAAGCTATCTCCCACTTGTTGCCCTAATGTCACGCCATATTTATGAGCAACAATAGAACCGCTTGCGCCTAATCCTATTTGACGGTTATGGCTATTTTCCTGCGAAATGTTCATACGGTAGCTACCAAAACGACCCGTATAGCCACCATTTGCGCCAATACCACGATATTGATGATTATTTTTGGATACATTTACACCATAATGCCATTGGTTCTGCTCTCCCATTGTGCCGCTAACACCAATTCGATTGTAGCTGTATCCAGAATTATCACGAGAATAAGAAGAGCTAACCGTATGTTTACCTTCACCAAGTGGTAAACTTAGATTGATATAAATAGCATTATCTCGTTTGCTACTTTCGCTATTGGTCGTTTGTGATAGCGTAATGTTATAGTTCAATTTTTTGTAACTATTCGCATAGGCAATCTGATATTCATTATTTGTTCCACTTTCGCCCCAATAATTATAAGTCTGCCCGACCAAATACAAATCACCGTAATCCCCTAAGGTTTGATTGATAGAGAATTGATATTGGCTTTTTGGACGTTGAGTGCGTACATTAACAAATTCATCGTAAATATAATCACGATGGTTAATTGCCAAGGTGTCACGTAAAGTATAGAAATGACGGGATGAATAGCGATAGGCTGCCAACGTAATATTAGTACCTGTGCTATTAAAATTAATACTGTAAGTTCCGTGTAAACTATAACCTTTCTTATTTTCCTTTTCTTCTGGGAAAGTAGCATGTGACCAAGTAGAGTCCGCAGAAAAAGCACCAATCGGCGTATTTAAACCAAAACCAAGTAAAGCAGCACGATAGTTTTTACTGTAAATTACGCCACCATTTAAGGTCAAATTATTAAACAAACCATATTGTAGAGTGGCTTGAGTAATTGGATCGACGTATTCGTTATTCCAATGGCGATAACGACCTGATGCAATTTGATAGCGATATTGCCCAACACGGATCAAAGGAGCGACATTAGAAAATGGCACCGTAAAAGTGCGGACAGAACCATCACTTTCTTGGATCTCTACTAGAAGATCACCGTTATATCCACTTGGGTATAAATCAGAAATAACAAAAGGACCTGCTGGCACGGAAAGTTGATAAATAATGTTGCCATTTTGCTTAATCGTGACATTGGCGTTACTATTTGCCACACCTCGTACAACAGGCGCAAATCCACGTTGTGAAGGACTTAGCATACGATCATCAGAAGCAATGCGTACTCCACGCATACCAAAACTTTCTCCAACTTGTGCGCTAGTATAAAAATCACCTAAGGTGACATTTCCGCGCAATAGTTCAAAATCGCGCTGAACATAGGTCTCACTTGGCTGATATTTAGAATAGGTATAACGGAAAGAATTTTCTTTGCTTCGGCTATTAACTTGGTTATAAAAACCAGTGTGGCGGAACGCTAAAGAACCGATATTCAAGCCCGCTCTCACATTGCCATAAAGGCTGTCACTTATAGAGCTTTCCGTTTGATAGCGGTAGTAATTTAAATCATAATTTAAAAATGCCGCCGTCGTTCCACTTTGCCAACGTTTTGGCGAAATGTATCCACGAGGTCGTTGAACCGTTAAAGCTTGCGGTATTTCAAAATCTAATTTTAGTTCGCCAGTTTTATAAACAAAGGTGCTCTCTGGTATTGCATCCTTAACAAATACGCAATCTTCATTACTTCCTTGTTTGATAATCGCCGCAGATTTTAGATCTAATACATCTTGTAGTTCTGGCGTTAAACAAAGTTCAGCTCGACCTTCCGAATTATCAACAAAGCGTAACGTTTCGTGACCTTTTAATTGATTATTTACCCAAATATCTGCTCGATACTCTCCTGGTAATACCGCATTTGCCTGATTAAAACGGGCAAAATCTACGCCTAAAACAGAACCACCGCCCCAAAGGGAGGCATCAAATTCATCGCTATAAGCTTGGTTACCATAAAGCCCTAAAGCACATAAAATAGCAAGAGAAGAGCGGTTAAAATGGGATAATGTTTTTTGAATACGCATAAACACTCCCCGTTATTGCAAAATAGATTCACCAATTGTGTCGCCACCAAAGTCATTAATGAGATTCCAAGTTACCTTGCTGCCAGCGCGGGCGCCTGAAACATGGAAAACTTCCTCACTAAAAGGCGCAACCATACGAGCGTCTTTAACTGAAGTTTTATTAATTTGAGCTGAAACATAACTCATATAATAAGGCGTTTGATTGCTAACTTTAATGCCATCTGGCGTCGCAATCCATTTTACCGCTTGATAGGCATCTGTTACTGTTATAGGGAGATTGCTTGGGCGGTAAAAGAATTTTAAACGAGAACGGATAGCCAATTGTAAAAAGTTTGGACTTTCAGCTAAACGCTCTGCACTTGGTTTAGGCGGAATATCAAGTAAATTAAAATAATAGAGGCTTTCTCGATCTTGTGGCAAAGATTGGCTGCCTGTATAAGTAATACGTAAACTCTGACCAGATTTTGCCTCAACACGGCTTACTGGCGGAGTAATGATAAAAGGTGTTTTAATATTTTTAGGATCGGCATTTTGATCGCCCGTATCTAACCAAGCCTGTACTAATGCTGCATTTTTACCGTTATTTTCTAATTTCACGATAATATTTTTTTGATCTTGAGGGTAAATCACTCTAGTGCCGATAATGACGACATTCGCTTGGGCAGAAAAGGTAAAAAGTGCGGTTAATCCGAATACAATTTTCTTAAACATCATTTTTCCTCAACTTTATTCATAAATAAGGTGATATCACCAAATAATTAAAACCGCATTGCTAAAATTGTCTTAACAATGCGGTGAAGTAAAAGCTAATAATATTAGCCAAAAGAATTATTCATAAGTTAATTCAAAATCAACCGCAGATTCGACTTCACCTACGCCAACACTTGCCGCAGTAGAATAATATTTAGCTACATAATGAAGAACTTGATTTGCGGTTGTAATATTTTCAAACGTTGCACCATCCTGTGATGTATGTGTAGGTACACCATCAGTAGTTGTAGTTACACGTTTCATAGGAGAAATAGGTGTAGTTCCGTCAGCATTAAATAATTGAATATTAACGTTAGTAGCTCCTCCAGTTTTAGTGTTTCTTAAAGTGTAGTTGTTAGCTGTATCTACATTCGCCACAGAAGCAAAGCGCGCTTTTACCCTTGTTGCTTTGCCACCAGTTGCTGGAACGGTACATCCACTTAATTTAATTTCAAATGGTGTTGGCATTGCTGTATTACCTACCGCAGTAAAACGATTTTTTGAAACTGTATCTAATACCACAATTTGATCTTGGCTCTCTGTCGCGACAGTACAGGTTTGATCGACCACTTTACCTTTAAAACGAACAACACCGCTGTTTGCACCTGGTGTAGAACCATCAGTAGCTCTTCCTGCAGTAGTTGTACCAATATCAGATCCGTTTGCATTAGTTGCTGCCATGACTTGGCTTGAGAATGCCGCAACTAATGCCGTTACCAATACTAATTTTTTCATTTATTTTCCTTTTTTAAATGTTTAATAAAAAATGACGACAAATAATGGATTTCTCCAATATTAATGTTTTTGCCATTTTTAACAGCGCAAAAACTTCCCCATTCTAAAAAAAAAAAAAAAAAATACAAGATGCCGAAGAAAAAAATTTGGCAGCCAAATGGCGTGTTTTAAACCACAATAATGACTTAACGCCCTATATTTTCCATAAAAAAGCGTGGAAATTTGAAAATCCACGCTTTTTTATTTTATAGAAGGATTATTTTCCGATAACCTCTAATCCGCCCATATATGGACGTAGCACTTCTGGCACAGTGATTGAACCATCAGCATTTTGATAGTTTTCAAGCACAGCCACTAAAGTACGACCAACAGCCAAGCCAGAACCATTTAAGGTGTGCACTAAGCGAGTTTTCTTATCCCCTTTCGCTTTGCAACGAGCCTGCATACGGCGAGCTTGGAAATCCCACATATTTGAGCAAGAAGAAATCTCGCGATAAGTATTTTGTGCAGGCACCCAAACTTCTAAATCGTAAGTTTTGCAAGAACCAAAGCCCATATCGCCTGTGCAAAGTAAAACTTTACGATATGGAAGATTTAATAATTGCAATACTTTTTCTGCATGACCAGTTAATTCTTCGAGTGCTTCCATTGATTTATCTGGATCAACGATTTGTACCATTTCCACTTTATCAAATTGGTGCATACGAATTAAACCGCGAGTATCACGACCGTACGACCCCGCTTCTGAACGGAAACATGGCGTATGTGCGGTCATTTTTATTGGTAATTCTGTTTCATCAATAATTACATCACGCACTAAATTAGTGACTGGCACTTCTGCGGTTGGAATTAATGCGTAAGGTTGTTCGCCTTCTAAGGCTAAAGTATGGAATAAATCTTCCCCAAATTTTGGTAATTGACCTGTGCCATAAAGTGTAGCATGGTTGACTAAATAAGGCACATAGGTTTCTAAATAGCCGTGTTGTTCAGTATGAAGATCTAACATAAATTGCGCTAATGCACGGTGCATTTTGGCGATTTGACCTTTCATTACGGCAAAACGCGCGCCAGCTAATTTAGCCCCAGCGGCAAAATCTAAGCCATTGGCTTCTTCACCCAAAGTGACATGATCTTTCACTTCAAAATCAAATGTACGTGGTGTACCCCAACGTAAGATTTCTTTATTTTCGGTGTCATCTTTGCCTAATGGCACTTCCTCTGCGGGTAGATTTGGAATAGTTAATGCAATTTGATTGATTTCCGCAAGTACCGCATCTAATTGTGCTTTTGCTTCAGTCAATTGATTGCCCATATTATCCACTTCAGCTAATAATGGCGCGATATCTTCACCGCGTGCTTTCGCAGCGCCAATAGCTTTGGAGCGTGTATTACGTTCAGCTTGTAAATTTTCGGTGGTGACTTGTAAGTTCTTGCGTTGTTCTTCTAATGAGGTGAGTTTTTCTGTATCAAGAATAAAGTTACGTTTTACTTTTAATTTTTCTGCGACTTCCGCTAAATTATTACGGAGCAAATTTGGATCGATCATAGAATTTCCTTACTTTTTTCGTTGAAATGAAAATGACTTTATTCTAGCGTGCTTTATTCAAATAAACCAGTTAAAAGCCAAGGGAAAAGCGAGATTCTGAAAATAAAGCAAAAATACACCGCACTTTGTGTTAGAATCCACACCTCATTTAGTCTGAATTTTAGGTAAATTATGAGAAAATTTATTCTTTCTTTTCTGTTTATGCTTATCGGAGGTGGACTTGGTTTTGCGGGGGCGCATTTTCACCCGACAAAATGGCAGGTTAGTGCGCAATTTGAAGCGCCAAAAATGAGTGAACTAGGTAATTATTTTTCTCTTTTTTCTACATACAGTTTAGTTAGCGGTGATGCTGATGCCGTTGATATGGTAAAAATTGAGCGTAAGGCGACAGATTCTGCGTATCATGAATTTACAAAAATTCTTAATTCACCTGCTCAATTAATGGCTTTTTTAAATCAATCTGATTTTGTGAAAGCGAGAGCTAAAGTTGAAAATCAAACCGTTCAGCAAATTGCTTCGCACTTTAAATTTTCCCAAGAAAATAATCTTGATCAATTCATCCTATCTTCTTTTGATCGTGAAGAAGTGGATCAACTTTTTGTGGAATACATTCGTTATGTGAATAATCAAGCGCGCCAAACATTAAATAATGAATTGATTACAAAATGGAAATCTTTATTTGAACAAGTGAAAAATGCAGCGGACGCCAAAATTGATGTTTCTTGGGAAAACAAATTGAAAATGATGCAATCTGTTCAACCGTTAGATAATAATTTGGTGGCATTTCATTTTGTTCAACAACCTAATCTTGTAATGGCAGAGAAACCTTATGTTATTTCAACGGGTATTGGTGCTGGCTTTGGAATTATTCTTAGTTTGTTAGCTATGCTGGTTTTAGGTGCAGGAAGAAATAAAAAGGTAAATGAGCAAAAATAATTCGTTCAGAATAAATTTTTGTGATCGCGGTCAAATTTTTAAAATTGAATTTTGTTTCTTTGTAAAGAAAAGCGTAAACTCAAGATCGATTTTAACTAACACAGGAGCGATTTTATGTTTCCAGAATACAGGGAATTAATCACCAAACTTAAAAGTAATGATGCTTATTTCGATCGTCTTTTTGAAAAGCATAACGAATTAGATCATGAAATTAAGAATATGCAGGAAAACATTCAGCTCGCTACTCATATGGAAATTGAGGCTTTGAAAAAAGAAAAATTACGGATTAAAGATGAGCTTTATGAATATCTCAAGAAAAAATCACAAGAATAGTAGAAAGCCGACAAAATGTCGGCTTTTTTGTTGCACTGTTTTAAGGTTACACCACGGGTTTTTGTCGATAAAACAATAATCCTGGTAAAGCTAATCCAAATACAATCGCACCTAAGATAAAACTGGTATTAATAAAGGAACTAATCATCTGTTCAAATAATGCATCAGAAAAGCCAAAATGATGAATTTGCACCATTGAAATCATTGCTTTATAGGCATGAACACCAGGGATCATGGGGATAATTGCGGCAACGGTGAAGGCTTTGGGGTGGGCTAAATAACGATGGGAAAGATGCACGCCTAAAAATCCAATTACGCAAGTGGCAAAGAATGTGGCAAATACAATAGGCATATTAATATGCAGTAATAATGTGCGTGTCACATGCCCAAGTGCGGCTAAAATTGCGCAATATTTTAAGGCCTTGGGCGGAACATTAAATACTAAAGCAAAGCCCACCGCTGGAATTGCGGCAAATAACATATCATCGAGTAATTTCAATATAAATATTGTGATGTCTAATAACATTTTAATGCCCCCAAGTTGTGATATGTAATACGCTTAACGCGAATACAATGCCAAGGCATGCGCCAAAAGTGAGAATAGTCGCAATCGTCCAACGGCCTAATCCCATATTGACATAACCTTTTAATATATCCGCCAAAGAATTAATCAGCGGAAACCCCGGCACAAGTAATAACACACTAGATGCTAAGGCAATTTGAGGATCGTTACCTAAGTTATATTTTAAGCTCACGCCAGAAATCAGCGAGGCGACAAAAGAGGTGATGGAAAAGACGATAAGGGGATTATAGTGCCGTTTAGAAAATTCTTGTCGCACAAACATTGCGATGGCTGCTGCCACAAAGGTGATGCCACAAATCACCCAATCTCCACCTGATAAATGGGCGAATGCCGCACAAGATAAGCCAATCATAAACACTACTAACCATCGGTTATATTTCAGCGGTTTTAATTGATCCAGTTTTCTTTGTGCGGTTTCTAAGTCATACAAATGATGCTCAACGGCAATCACAATGCGCTGAACATCAGTGACCATTTGCATATTAATGCCTTTATCTGTATTTTTTCGTGCGGTGGTAATGCAATGATTATCTGATAAGGTCGTCAGCACCACAGCATTTGCCGTAAGCGCACATTCTACACTTTCTACGCCAAGTGCGATGCCTAAACGCTGCGCCATTTGTACTACCACGGTACTTTCAGCCCCATGTTGTAACAAGAGCAGTGCCGTTTGTACGCACACGCGAGTCACCTCACGTTGATATTCGTGCTCCATATCTTTCTTCTTCTATCAAAATATACCTATAAATAATTATAAAAATGTTTTCTAAAAAATGCGCAAAAAAGAACCGCACTTGTGATTTAAGTCAAAAAATTTTTAGTGAAAAATTTTGTTACATCGATCACAAAATAAACAATTTTCCTTTGCGGATACAAAAAAATAGGACTAACATTTAAATGATAATCGTTATTGTTTTATATGGAGATTCAAAAAATGAAACATAAATTTTCCTTTATGCTATGTCCCCTCACCTTGCTCATTCATCAAACTATCTATGCTTCCCCACAAATAAATCAGCTTGATACGATCTCTGTTTTAGGGACTTCTGAAAGTAAAGCCGAGGCAGGTAAAGATAAAATGTTTTCAGAAAACCAAGTAACCGAATATAAAAGCAAGAAAGAAATTGAAACTTACAAAGGTCATTCTGTAGCGGATTTATTGACTGGCACAACGGGCGTATATAGCGGTGATGCACGTAATAGCGGTGCCTTGGATCCAAATATTCGTGGTGTACAGGGGCAAGGTCGAATTCCCGTTTTAGTCGATGGCACGGAACAAGCTATTACAGTTTGGCGTGGTTTTGCGGGTGTGAGCAACCGTAACTATCTTGATCCATTTTTAATTAGCAGTGTCACTGTTGAAAAAGGCCCAAATTTAAACCGCACTTTAGATAGTGGCGCAGCGGGCACTATTCGTTTAAGCACATTAGAACCTGATGACATTATTAAAAAAGGTGAAAAATTTGGTATCGAATTTAAAGCTGAAACAGCTAACAATTCTATTAAGCAACGTGGTTATCCTATTCCTGTTGGTCAAGATTTCCGAAAACTCGATCATCCTGAAGATATGGGGTTAGGTGCTATTTCAGCTTATTTTAGAACATCCGATCGTTATCCTGCGCGTGCCAAAGGACGCAATAAATTTTTTAATGATAATGCCTATCGACTAGCTATAGCAACAAAAGATGAGCATTTTGAAGGATTATTTGCTTATGCTTATCGTAACAAAGGCAATTATTTTTCTGGTGGAAAGGGTGGTCATAATTATGGTGAGGGAAAAACTTTAGATGAATACGCAAAGGCCCATGATATTAATCCTGATTATTATCGAAGTGATGATCCTTATATTCCCTGGATAGCGATTGTTTATCATCCGAAAAAAGAAGTCCCAAATACGTCTTTTGAATCCGAGTCCTATTTAGGCAAAGCCACAATTAAATTTAATGATCATACAAAATGGAAATTTGGTTTGCGCCATAGCGATATGCATTATGGTGAGATAATGCCTTCTCGTTTATGGCAAACCAGCTATCAACAAGGCACAGTTCTACAATGGCCGCTTGCCAATGTAAAACAAACCGCAGTGAATACAGATTTTGAATATAACCCTGAAAATAATAAATGGGTGAATTTGCGCCTTGGAGCCTATGCTGTATTTAATCATGCCAAAACCAATACTTCAGGCGGAAGCCCTTCCGATATTATTTTTGATGATATGGGATTTAATTCTGTAGGAACTGATCTTGTTGCACCTGAAATTAAACAACCAGGGGAAGAAGGTTATGAAAAATATTTAATAGATAAAGCCGAATATATAAAACAAATGCGTAAAAAATGGAAAGAATACGCTAATTCCAATGATAAAACACCAAATATTAAGGGGGTTTTTGATACCAAAGAAGCGCAAGCACAATGGTCA
This sequence comes from Haemophilus haemolyticus, assembly GCF_003490595.1. Taxonomy (GTDB): domain Bacteria; phylum Pseudomonadota; class Gammaproteobacteria; order Enterobacterales; family Pasteurellaceae; genus Haemophilus; species Haemophilus haemolyticus_L. The sequence goes on along the minus strand of NZ_QQGY01000002.1, from coordinate 202,702 downwards.
AAAGATAATCATTATGGTGTTTATGCCAGCAACCGTTTTGAAGTTACTCCAAAATTAAATTTTGATGTAATGAGTAATTACAAATGGGAGAATCTAAATTCTGAAAATGAATTTACCAAAAATACTCCACTTGCAAACGAGGTATGTGGTGGTTGGGTTGGTGGTGGTAAGAAGAACAGTAAAATATATTGCCCTAGTTGGGATTATTATATGAGTGGTGAACGTCATGGCAAACGCAAAGAGTTTAATGTTGGCTTTAATTTCCAATATAGCCCTGTGGATTGGTTAGTGTTAGATGCAGGCGCGAAATATACTCATTATAAATCTCGTGATGATGGATTAAGAAAACAAATTCAAGATAAACAAAGGGAAGAAGTATTTTATCCTGCCGCTTTAGAATTAAGTTATTATGGTTTTGTGAAATTAGACGATGAGATAAGAAAGAGACTAAATACTTATAAAATAGCAAGCAATAAGAAACTAGAATATGAAGATGAATTTGAAGCAAAGAATCCACCACCTGATGATGACAGTGCTTATGACAATTGGCTTAATGAAATGGAAAAATATGTTGATAAAAAATTAGAAAAAGAGAATTTACATAGACCTACAGAAGAAGATTATGCGATCGATAAAGCAGTAAGAAATTCTGAGCCTATATGGAGAAGTATATTCTTTGAGAGAGATGAATATGGAAACTTTAACTTTAATGAATCTGCTATAAACAAGTATTTCCCAAAAGATAAACTTGATGAAGAAATATATAATAAAGATACAGGAAGAATGGAAAAAGTTATAAAAACTATTACTCTTTCATCAGCTTTGGCTAAGAAAAATCCAACACCTGAACAATGGGAAAGAATGAAAAAGGCAAAACGAAGTGCTCATGCTTGGTCACCATCTTTGGGGATAACTATTTTAGTAAAAGATAATATTCGTTTATATGCTCGTTATACTGAGACTAAAAGAATGCCAAGTATTTTTGAAGATACAATTGGCTATTCAATTATAGAACTCCATCCATTCTATAAGCGAAAACCAGAACATAGTAAAAATATTGAAGTAGGTTATGTACAAGATTTACGCAACTTATTATCTAACGCTCGTCGTGCAGATATTCGTTTAAATTATTTTCATAATTTAACTAAAAATGTATTTGATCGAGATATAAATTATGAACTAAAACAATTTGACAAACGAATTTTATCTGGGTTGGAATTACAAGCTCGTTATGATCAAGGAAATTTCTTTGCTAATTTAGGTGTAGTTTATAATCTAAAAAATAAATTTTGTGATAAAAACTCTACTATTTTAGATAGAGGAGGTTGGGATTATAACGGACTTACAGGAAAAAGAACTAGAGCATTTCCTGAATGTGTAAATGGTGGTAATAATAATGGATATTTAAAACATACAATTGCACCAAAATATTCTATTACTGCAAATTTAGGTATTCGAGCATTTGATGAGCGCTTAGAATTAGGTACTCGCTGGCTTTATCATTCTCAAGTAAAAGACAGCCGTGCAAAATCATTAAGAGATGCGGGCTTCTTAGGAAGCTCTGAAACCAATCGCTGGAATCCAGTATTAGTGGTTGATGCTTATGCTTCCTATAAAGTAAATGAAAACCTTCAATTAGAATTGGTGGGAACAAATATTACTGATCGTTATTATCTTGATCCACTCACACGTTCTAGTATGCCTGCACCAGGAAGAACGATCAAATTAGGTTTTACCGCAAAATTTTAAATGAAAATAATTATCATATTTATTTTATGATATGATGATTTTGGCTCAAGACGATTAATGTTTTGATTTTATAAACCTTCTATAATAAGGAAATTATTATGAAAAAACTAAGTAAAATTGCAGTAGCAGTAATGGCTTGTGGGGTTGTTGGTTTTACACAAGCGCAGGTAGTGGGAAATGTATCAACTGATACAAATCAAACTCGATATATAAAAATCAAGGCAGGAGAAAAAGATGGAAAGGCTGGCGTTGAAATATATGACAGTAGTATTCCTAATGATCCCGCTGTCTTAAGTAAAACAGCAAATAATAAAGGTCAATCAATGGCTTTAATGGCTGAGCGTGCAGACAAATGGATTTCGCATATTACTGGCGTTGCTAAAAAAGATTCCAATGGCGTAGTTGTGGCAAAATTATACAAAATGCCTAAATTGACTTTAATTATGCCAGATCATACTGGGTTAGGAAGATTGTCCTTTAAACAAGTTGGTAATATGGATACCTACTACGGCGAATGGGAAAATGTGAGTGGCCAAACTACCCAAGAAAAAAATGTCAGTGTTTATTATGTTGGTTCTAATCCGACAAAACGTTTACCAAAAGGTAATGCTGTTTATCAAGTTAAAGGTATTAATCAATATAATGACTTCAATAGGGCACTAATGACAGGTAAATTCAATGTTGATTTTGATGCTGGAACTATTGAGGGTTCTCTATCTAAACCTGATTTAAAACTCTCTATTCAAAGCCAAATCAATAAAAGGGATGCAACCTTTGAGGGAAGTGCTAAAGCTGAAGGAGTAACTGGTAAATCAGAAGGCCGTTTCTACGGTGCTAAAGCTGAAGGCTTGGCAGGTATGGCAACCTTTGCTTCAAAACCTGAATACAACACAGCCTTTGGCGGTACTAAAAATTAAGTTTAATAAACAAAAGGCTTGCGAAAGCAAGCCTTATTGTAAACAGGATGTTTTATGTCGAAATTCTCTTTTATCCTTCTTTTTATTCCTTTCTTGGTACTTGCCGAAAATCAAGAAAAAGATTTTCGCTTACAGCAACAATCTCAATTAAATCAACAACGACAAGAACAACAATTTATTCAACAAGATAAATTCTTTACTACATTAACAATAAACAACCAAGAATTTGAGGTGAGTAATAATATAGAAGAAATAATGACCGCTCTTTTTCTCGCAATTAATCACAAACAAACGAATGATATTCAATATTTATTAATCCGTTATAAACAATTTCCGCAAGCAGAACGAGGAATGATTTTATTTGCAGAAGCGAATATTGCATTTAATCAAGGAAATACCAAAAAAGCCATTCAGCTTTACGAGCAACTTGTTCAACAAGAACCTGATTTCACACGCGGAAAATTAGATTTAGCTAAACTCTATTTTCTAAACTGGCAAAACAATCAATCTAAAATTCTTTTTAATCAGATAGCATTGCCACAACAACCAAATGTAATGGCACGTGTAAACCAATATTTATCACAACTTGATTATCGTCAATCGTGGCAAGGATCTTTTTCTTTTGGCACAATTTATAATTCTAATTTAAATCAATCTGGTAATGAAACTAGTAAAGAAATTGTCGAAAATCCTTATCTTGGTACATTAGAATTTACACGAACTAGACCAACTATTCAAAAAAGCACAGGATTTAGTTATGAAGCGGTATTAAATAAATATACTGAAATATTAAATAATCAAGGTATTATTTTTAAAGGATTAGCTTATGGTGAGTTTTATCCGAAAAAATCAGAATTTACTGAACATAATATTTCACTTGGATTAGGATACCGTTTTAAAGATCAAAAAAATCAATTAGATCTTTACCCTTTAATTGAAAAAACAAGAGCCTATCATCATTGGTATAGCGAAAGAAAAGGGTTTAATATCTCCTATTCAACGATTTTCAATCCGAATTTATACTTTTCTTTGCAAACAGAATATAAATGGGAAAAATATCAAGATCGTAATTTATCTTATCAAGATGGAAAAATTCTCTCTTTCTTTTCTACTTTAGTTTATAGCTTACCAAATGATTGGATTTTATTTGGTGGATTGGATTATGCGAAAAAGTTTTCAACAGAATCAAAAATTGATCAATATGCTAGAAAGGGGTTAAGAATAGGTATTAATAAAAGTTTTGAAAGCGGAATTGATATTACTGCGCAAGGTATTTTTAGAAAAATAGATTATCAAGATTATAATGCACTTTTAGGAAAAACAAGAAAAGACAATGAACAAAAATATCTGTTTACCTTTGCCATTCCTAAATTCAAATTTTACGATATTGTGCCTAGTATCAATTTTATTCATACAAATCATCAGAGTAACGTAGAAATGTTATATCGCTATAAACAGAATGAAGTGGTATTGAAATTTGAAAAAAACTTTTAAAAACAAACCGCACTTTGAGAGATATTTAACTCTAAGTGCGGTTCAATTTAGCGGAGTTTTTTATGATTAAAGTTTGACGACTTTCGCCTGTTTTATCATATTATCGCCCACTTCAAGAATGGTAATTTGCAAGCCATCAATTTCGCAAACCGTGCCTTCATCGGGAATTTCCTCTAAGTGTTCGAGGATTAAACCATTAAAGGTTCGGGCATCTTCTGTATCCAATTCCCAGTTAAACATTTTGTTGAGATCGCGTAGGTTGGCAGAGCCATCAATAATCATGGAACCATCGGATTGTTGCGTTACTTCCTCGTCAATGCTTGGGGCGGTGGAAGTGGTAAAATCACCAACGATTTCTTCCAAAATATCTTCCAACGTCACAAGGCCTTTAATATCACCGTATTCATCTACAACTAAGCCAATTCGCTCTTTATTTGTACGGAAATTTGCAAGTTGCGTTTTTAATGGCGTGCTTTCAGGAATGAAATACACTTCATCTGCGGCACGAATTAAGGTTTCTTTGGTAAATTCATTTTTTTCCAGCAGTAAGCGGAATGCTTCACGCACGCGCAAAATACCAAGTACTTGTTCATCAAGGCTGCCTTTGTAAAGCACCACTCGGTTATGTGCCGCATGATTGAGCTGGCGCATAATGGCTTTCCAGTCATCATCAATATCAATGCCGCCAATTTCGTTGCGCGGAACCATAATGTCATCAACGGTGACGGTTTCCATATCTAAAATAGAAAGCAACATTTGTGGATGTTGTTCATCAGGCGTCGCTTCGCCCGCTTCTGATACGATACTACGAAGTTCTTCACGGCTAATTACTTGTTTTTGCATATCGGGTTTTAATCCCACCAAATGCATTAATAATTTGGTAAAAATATTCATTAGCCAAACTAACGGATAGAAGATTTTAAGTAATACCGTCAAAATATGGCTGGACACAAAACCGACTTTTTCCGCGTGCATTGCTGCCACAGTTTTAGGAAAAATTTCAGAAAAGACAAGCATCACGAAAGTGAGCAAACCTGTTGCAATCGCCACGCCGGCATCACCGTATAAACGCATACCAATCATGGTCGCAATCGCCGATGCGCTGATATTTACAAGGTTATTAAAAATAAGAATAAAGCTTAACAAGGTATCTGGCTTTTCTAGCAGTTTTTCTGCTTTTTGTGCGCCTTTATTGCCTTGTTCTGATAGAAAACGAAGACGATATTTATTGAGAGAGAGTAGTCCGGTTTCTGAGCCGGAAAAATAGGCAGATAACACTAAACAGATAATGAGAATAATAAATAAAGTACTAAGGGGAATACTGTCCAAGGGAAAATCCTTTTGTTCGTTAATCAACAAAAAGTGCGGTCATTTTTCACCGCACTTTTTACCTGTTATTTGATTTTGCTAAATCAAATGGCTACTCAAATAGCCAAGAGTGGGCAGAATGATACCCGAAATTGGCTAAATAATCATTCTTTTTCCTTATCTCCTATGCTTTCTTTATGAAATCGCCTACTCAAAAAGCCATTTTCATTTGAAATGATGAAAAACGCCTAAATTTCGGTATAATCAGCGCAATTTTTTAAGAAAAACAGGATTGTTAGCCATGTTTGAGAATTTATCGGATCGCCTTTCCAAAACTTTACGTAATATCACAGGAAAAGGCCGTTTAACGGAAGATAATATTAAAGAAACCTTGCGCGAAGTGCGTATGGCATTACTTGAGGCAGATGTTGCTTTACCTGTGGTGCGTGAATTTATCGCAAAAGTAAAAGAAAGCGCGCTTGGGGAAGAAGTCAATAAAAGTTTAACGCCAGGGCAAGAGTTCTTAAAAATCGTTCAGCGTGAGCTTGAAAAAGCCATGGGCGAAACCAATGAGAGTTTAAATCTTGCAACCCAACCACCAGCAGTGATCTTAATGGCGGGTTTACAAGGTGCGGGTAAAACCACCAGTGTGGGTAAATTGGCAAAATTCTTGCGTGAACGCCATAAAAAGAAAGTGTTAGTGGTTTCTGCCGACGTATATCGTCCTGCTGCGATTAAGCAACTTGAAACCTTGGCTCAATCCGTTGGCGTGGGTTTTTTCCCATCGGATGTTAAACAAAATCCAGTTGATATTGCTAAAGCGGCACTTGCTGATGCAAAACTGAAATTCTACGATGTGTTGATTGTGGATACGGCAGGTCGCCTACACGTTGATACAGAAATGATGGACGAAATCAAGCAAGTCCATGCAGCATTAAATCCAATCGAAACCCTTTTCACTGTTGATGCGATGACTGGTCAAGATGCGGCCAATACGGCAAAAGCCTTTAATGAAGCATTGCCGCTTACAGGGGTTATTTTGACAAAAGTGGACGGAGATGCTCGCGGTGGTGCGGCGTTATCAATTCGTCAAATCACAGGTAAACCAATCAAATTCTTGGGTGTGGGCGAGAAAACGGAGGCGCTTGAGCCTTTCCATCCTGATCGTGTCGCTTCCCGTATTTTGGGCATGGGCGATGTGCTTTCCCTTATCGAAGATCTTGAACGTTCTGTTGACCGTGAAAAAGCCGAAAAAATGGCGCAGAAATTCAAGAAAGGCGATGATTTCACTTTAGATGATTTCCGCGAGCAGCTGATCGAGATGAAAAAAATGGGCGGCATGATGTCTATGCTTGAGAAATTACCAGGTGCAAAAAATTTGCCTGATCATGTTAAAAATCAAGTAGATGACAAAATGTTTATCAAAATGGAAGCGATCATTAACTCCATGACCTTAAAAGAACGTGCAAACCCAGATATTATCAAAGGATCTCGCCGTCGTCGTATTGCATTAGGCTCTGGCACTCAAGTGCAAGATGTTAATAAATTACTTAAACAATTCGATGAAATGCAACGTATGATGAAGAAAATGCGTAAAGGCGGCATGGCTAAAATGATGCGTGGAATGCAAGGCTTAATGGGCGGAGGCTTAGGCGGTCTTGGTGGTTTAGGCGGAATGTTTAAACGATAATTTCAGAAGATAAAAGTGCGGTTAAAAAAAAAATATTTTTACCGCACTTTTGTATTTTATGCTGGATTATCTATATCTTTAAATTCTACATCAAAGCCATATTCTTTTGCCAACCATTCGCCTAATGCCTTGATGCCATAGCGTTCTGTTGCGTGATGGCCAGCAGAGAAGAAATGTAATCCTTGCTCACGAGCAGAATGGATCGTTTGTTCTGACACTTCACCGGTAATAAACGCATCGCAGCCTTGTTCTGCAGCAAGATCAATATAACCTTGTCCGCCACCGGTGCAGATACCAATTTTTCGGATTAAGTGCGGTCCGTTTTCAATGCAAATTAACGGTTTTCGATTTAACACTTTTTCTACTTTTTCTGCAAAGTCTTTACCTGTCATCGGTTCTTTTAATTCACCCCAAACAGGAATACTGACAGCGCCTTTTTCTAATGGTTGTAAATTTTCAATGTTGAGCAGTTTGGCTAATTGCGCATTGTTGCCTAATTCTGGGTGCATATCTAATGGCAAATGATAGCCATATAAATTAATGTCGTTTACTAAAAGTGCTTTAATTCGCTTACCTTTCATTCCTCGGATACAAGGGTTTTCACTTTTCCAAAAATAGCCGTGATGAACCAAAATCGCATCGGCGTTTTGACTGATTGCGTAATCAATTAGAGCCTGACTCGCCGTTACGCCAGTAATGATTTTTTTGATTTCTGTTTTACCTTCGACTTGTAAGCCGTTGGGCGCATAGTCATTGATTTTATCAGAAGAAAGTTTTTGATTAATGAGTTGTTCAAGTTCGAGATTATTCATAATTGATCGTTGATTGGAAATAGGTGAGATATGGTACAAAATTCCAAAAAAAATGGCTAGTGCGAAGGAGTGGGGGAATGCACTAGCCAAGTTTCATTACTATTAAATTACTATCTAGTATCTAAAACAGGATTCATTATATACATAAATTTATAGCGATCAAGAGGAAATAAGAAATTTTTTATTTTATTTAAAGTGCGGTTTAAATTTCTTACGTTTTTTTAATAGTTCAATAAGTCAAATTTGTCAGCAAAGAAGGGAAGTTTGGCTTTGGTGAGAGGTGTTAATGATGGCAAGGAAAGCAAAATATTTTGTTGGGATATGGCATCGTTGTGCTACAATTCGCACGTTTTTAATTTAGCAAAAAGGTTTACTTATGAAAAAATGGTTGTTGATTATCGCAGGTGCGTTGATTATTTCAGCTTGTGCGAATAAAGATGTGTATTTTAACGGCGCAGAAGGTTCTCATTCAGGTGTTAAATTTGATAAAGATTCTCGCCAATGGGGACTAAATCAATAAAAAGTGCGGTTATAAAGAAGCCTATTTTACATTGTAGATAGGCTTTTATTATTTAGATTTTTTAGTTTTCGCACTTATTGCGGCTATCAATAAAATTTCATAATTTTATTTTGATTTTAATAGCTCAATAATCTCTTTTAATGCCTTAATTTCATCGTCTTTTTGAGCTAATAAGGTATCTTTCATTGCCAGTAAACTATTTAATTTTTTATTTTCTGCTGCAAGAATATTACTTACACCAAAATAACTATTATTATTTGTGTGATCACCAATACTAAAGAAAAATGATTTATCTTGGGCAGTAATCAACTCGCCCATATCAATATTAAACACATTCGCAATTTGCTGTAATTTATCTAAATTAATGCTGCTTTGTCCACGCTCAATTTTGGCATATCCATTCGGTGACATTGAAAGCTTCTCCGCCATTTCTTCTTGCGACCATTGATTGATTTCTCTCATTACGCGAATTTTATCGTGGACTTTCATTTTATTTCCTTAAAGTGCGGTTTTACACATTGTTAGGTTAGTTTTTAATATTACTTGTTTATGGTAAAAATTTCCTTGAAGTATATCATTTAGACAATTTTTATCCAAAATTTTATGGAGTCTTTGATGATTAATAATCAGGGTAAGGTAATTCTATTCCACCTGAAAAAATTTCATCTTTAAGTAAAAAATAATGAAACATTGTAAAAATTCCCTTCTTATGAGAAATCGAAAAATCTTATTTATTCTTTTAATTCCTTTAGTTGCACAAGGAAAAGTCATTGAAGAGTCGGGCTATACCTTAGTACATTCACAAACAGGGGATACAATAGAATATACCTACGATGCCGCTACCAAAGACAAACCCTTAAATTCCCTCATCATTGCCGCCAACGGCGGTACGAACAACATTACGATAAAAGGCAAATTGGCAGACGGCTCTGCCGATGCCTCACCGACGATTGACAATAACTCGATTCAAAGAAATATAAACACAAACGGTTATTCGTACACATTACCCGAAACGTACATACCGAGACGGCATAGGGGCGGCGCCGTGACGTTGGCGGATGAAAGCTATGAGGGCAAAAATAACGTTACTTTTGAAAACGTAACCATAGCCGCCCATAACGCGCCTGTCGGCATTATGTCTTATGACAAAATCAATACGAAGAAATCTAAAAGCTTGGCGCCGGCGACGCTTACCTTTAAAGGGCGCAATACCATCAATGTAGACGCAGACTCAAATGCCAACCCTAGAATCGACGGTATTTTATTGTTGAATAATGATAAAAAAGTAGGGGAATATCGCATTATTTCCGAAGAAGGCTCAACGCTGAATATCAACATCAAATCAGGAAAAGAGAATGGACAAGGCATTACCGCCAACCACTATGGTGATACTAAAAGTGACCCTAATTTTCCAAGCATCACCACAATGGAGTTCAAGGGCGATGTAAACATTAAAATCGATAGGAACGGACAGGAAGAGGCGGAAAGCAACGGTTTTGGTTTGTATTCAGGTGGATATGACGGCAAGATTCCGGACGGTTCTAAGATAGAAGCGATTTTCCGTGGGAATGTCGATATCGTTGCAACGCCGGTTTATGACGAGCAAGGCAGACCCAAAAGCATAGGCAGCGCGTTTGCCATTTCGGGGCGAAACAATAAAGTCGAGATTGTCGGCGGGGAAGACAAGGTTGTCAAAATCAAAGGCGATATTTTCGCCTACAACGGCGGCAGCGTGAGCGTAAACCTCGCCAACAAAGATTCTTATTTTGAAGGGGAAGCCCATATCGGGAAAAGGAGCTTTGCCAAAGGGAAAGATATGTTCGGCGCAACCGTGGATGCGGACGGATATAAATTAACCCCCGATACAGAGTCGATTGAAAAGAAAAAGAAAGAGCTGGATTCAAGACGGAAACAATTGCCAAACAGAAAAAAAGCTTTGGATACCGTAAATAAAAAATTGGATGAACTAAATAAAGAATTGGATAAATTCAATCAAGAATTGGCTGAAATAGGTGAAAATGACAACCAAAAGAGAAAAGAACTAGAAAAAAAAGTAAAATCGCTAGAGTACAGCATTCAGAACGGAAAAAAGCAAATAGAAAATCTAAAAGAAGAGATAGAAAGGGTTACGGTACTCGAAGAAGAAATCAAAAGATCTGAATCTGAAGATTTCTTCGATGAAAACGGGTTGATTAAAGACAGCGTTATCGACGACAAAACAAAAAATACCGTCAACCTCAAAATGAGCAACGGCGCGCGCTGGACGGTTACCAATGATTCAATGCTGAAAGAGTTGGATTTGTCGGAAGACGCGCGGGTCGAATTTAGCGACAACAATAAATTCGTCAAAGTGTCTGTGAGCAAGCTCAAGGGCGATGGCGGCGTGTTCAAAATGTATGGCGACATCGTCAAAGGCGAATCGGACAAGCTGATTACCCGAAAAGGCAGCGAAGGGACGCATATTATTGAATATGAAGATAAAGATAAAGCGACTGCGAAAACAACAGGAAAGGAATACCTTAAACTTGTTGAAAATAGAGGCGATGAAAAAGGTAACAAAGCGATTTATAAACTGAATATCCGCTGTACCGAACAAGGGGCTTACTGTTTTTCTATAGGTAAATCTACAGATTCTAAAATAGTCGATATTAAGACTGACAATAAACACGATTTCTATCTTTATCCAGCCACTTTGAGTTCATGGGCTCAGGCTGCAGTGGTGTTGAATGATTTAATCTATCAATCTAATTTAACTTTAACTGAAAGTTTACATCAACGTTTGGGAGAGGTTCATTTCAATAAAGAGATTGTTAAACAACAAAATGTTTGGGTAAAATCTCTTGGTGGCGAATATGTCGGAACAGAAACTGTGAAAGTGAGAGGATACACAAATCGTTATCGTGGATTAAAAGCAGGTTATGATTGGATTAAAGCAAGAGGAAATTGGATTAATTACAACGGGCTCTCATTTGGATACATCAATTCAACTGCACGATTGAATACATTTGGTGGAAAAATTCATATTTATGGTAAAGAATTAGGTTTATATTCTGCTTGGCTAAACAAAGAAAACGATCTGTATTTGGATTTTTGGGCAAAAGCTATTAGATATCGTGGTGGCTATAATGTAATTAATTATTCAAATAAAGACATTACATCTCCAAACATCATGGCGTCTACATACATTTTTTCTTCTGAAATGGGGAAACGTTTTAACCTAAGCCAAAATTCTGAACGTGTTATTTATTTCCAACCAGAAGCACAATTAAGTTATCACGCTACGAATGGCTATTCATTTAAAACCTCACATGATGCAAGCGTTAAAACAGAAAGAATGCGTAGTTTAGTGGGGAGAATTGGTTTTCGTGCGGGGATAGATTATTTCAAAGAAAAAAATCTACATCCTTATGTCAAGCTAATGTATGAAAGAGAATTTTTAGGTGAAATGCAACACACATTTAATGAAGTTGCAGTTGAGAAATTCAGTAATAGAGGAAGTTGGTGGGTTTATGGTTTTGGGCTCTCTTATATGAATAAAGCGAAAAATACGCAACTCTATTTCGAGGCACAACGTTCTTCAACGCATAACTTTAAACAAAATTGGCAAGCTCATCTTGGTGTAAGATACTTGTTCTAATTAATGTTTCATATTTACGTTCCATAAAAATAGAGCGATAACTTTTAGGAGAGTTATCGCTTTTTTATTTCAGGAAAAATTATTCTACTTTCACAATCCAGCCTTCAGGTGCTTCGACATCACCGAATTGGATGCCTGTTAGTTCATCGTAAAGACGACGGGTAACAGGGCCAACTTCAGTTTCAGAATAGAACACATGGAATTTACCTTTATGCTGGATTCCGCCAACAGGTGAAATTACCGCTGCAGTACCACAAGCGCCAGCTTCAGCAAATTGATCTAGCTGATCGATATAAACATCGCCTTCAATTGCTTCCATACCTAAACGCTCTTTTGCGATATGTAAAAGAGAGTATTTGGTGATACTTGGTAAAATAGATTCTGATTTTGGTGTGATGAATTTATTATCTTTTGTGATCCCAAAGAAGTTTGCAGCACCGACTTCTTCAATTTTAGTGTGAGTTTTTGGATCTAAATAAATAGCATCAGCGAATTTACGTTCTGGCGTACCTTGTTCTGCTGCCAATACATGTGGCAGAAGGCTTGCAGCGTAGTTACCACCCACTTTTACGCCACCGGTTCCCATTGGTGCAGCACGATCGTATTCGGTGGTAATAAAGTTAGATGGTGTTAAACCACCTTTGAAATAGGCACCAACTGGGCAGCAGAATACAGAGAAAATAAATTCTGGCGCAGCTTTCACACCGATGTTTTCACCCACACCAATTAAAAATGGACGTAAGTATAAGGTTGCACCAGAGCCGTAAGGTCCGACCCATTCTTCGTTTGCTTTCACTACTTCTTTACATGCACGGATGAATAATTCTGTTGGCACTTGTGGCATGAGTAAACGATCAGAAGTATTCTGCATGCGTTTTGCATTTTCTTGTGGACGGAATAAGTTGATTGAGCCGTCTTTGCAACGGTAAGCTTTTAAGCCTTCAAAGCATTGTTGACCGTAGTGAAGTGCGGTAGAACCTTCGTGAATATGTAAGGTATTGTCTGTGGTGAGTTTGCCTTTGTCCCATTTGCCATCTTTCCAGTGAGCGATGAAACGGTAATCTGTTTTAATATAACTAAAACCAAGGTTATTCCAGTCTAAGTCTTTCATTTTGCTTCCTTAATTTATTTTTATGAATGAAATAGGGGTTAATCTACATCATTATTATGGGAATTTGAATCTTAAATTTTCAAAATTGGTTAATTTTTAGAAAATTAACTAATAATTGTGAAATTTGTGAAGTCGATCAGAAAATCAAGATGTAACTGTGATAGAATCAGGAAGAAAAAAACGCCACTCAAGAAGAGTAGCGTTTAACCAATAAGGTTTAAATATACAGGAAGTAAATGAGTAACTTGATTTTGTTACTCAAGTTCGGTTACCCGAACTATATGCAAACACAACATCATACTTAAGTCCGAAACTCATTAACTAGTAAGGAATTACCAATCATTAAGTATGTTTGTATTGTAAGGAAAAAGGGTAGAAAAGGACAAATGACGTTTTTTTATTTGAAGTATTAGAAAAACTAATCCGAATTAAATCTTGTCTATTATAGACAAAAATTTTATGAATGGAAATACTTATGTATAAACGTTTGCCACCGTTGAATTCGCTAAAAGCTTTTGAGTCAGCTGCTCGCTATTTAAGTTTTACTAAAGCGGCAGATGAGCTTTGTGTGACACAAGCGGCAGTTAGTCATCAAATTAAATTATTAGAAGAGTTCTTAGGAATTGAATTATTTAAGCGAAAGAATCGTTCTTTAGAATTAACAGAGCTTGGAAAAGCTTATTTTGTTGATATTAATAAAATTCTACGTCGTTTAAATGAAGCAACAGAGCGATTGTTAACGTTAAAAACGGATCCGCATTTAAATATTAGTGTGCCACAAACTTTTGGTATCCAATGGCTCGTGCCACATTTAAGTGAATTTAATCAGCTTTATCCGCAAATTGAGGTTCGTTTAACTGGTGTGGATCAAGATGAAGGCTTGTTAAATAAAGAAATTGATCTTGCTATTTATTATGGTTTGGGTAATTGGCAGAATCTCCAAGTGGATCGTCTTGGCGGAGAAAATTTATTGATTTTAGCGTCGCCTGAATTGTTAGCAGAAAATCCAATTATTCAGCCTGAAGATTTAAAAAAACACACATTAATTCATATTCATACGCGTGATAATTGGCAAGCGATGGCAAATCATTTACAGTTAGACGATTTAAATATTCAGCAAGGGCCGTTATTTAGCCATACATTTATGGCGTTACAGGCTGCGATTCATGGGCAAGGCATTGTATTAGCTAATCGCTTATTAGCCTTGCAAGAAATTGAAAATGGCTCTTTAAAAGTGGTATTGCCAACCAATTTGTCTGATCCAAAATCATTTTATGTGGTCAATCATCTTGATCGCCTTGATGACCAAAAAATTCAAGCATTCCGTCAGTGGATTATTAACTCAATTAAACAAAAAGAAAATGAATAAACTCGCATTATATTGTCGCCCAGGTTTTGAAAAAGAAGTCGCCGCAGAGATTACCGATCAAGCAAGTAATTTAGGTGTATTTGGTTTTGCACGAGTACAAGATAATTCAGGCTATGTCATTTTTGAATGTTATCAACCTAATGAGGCTGATCGCCTTGCTCGAGACATTCCTTTTAACCGTTTGATTTTTGCTCGTCAGATGATTGTGGTTTCTGATTTATTGGAAGATTTAGATCCCGCTGATCGTATTAGTCCCATCGTGGCAGCATTTGAAGAATTATCACAACAAGTTAATTTTGCTAAATCTAACGAACTTTTTGTAGAAACTGCAGATACAAATGAAGCGAAGGAGCTTTCCACTTTTTGTCGTAAATTTACTGTGCCTTTACGTCAGGCATTGAAAAAACAAGGTTGGCTTTCTGCAAAAGCGACTCAAAAGAGCGGTCAATTTTTACATTGTTTTTTTGTAAAACCGAATTGCTGCTATGTGGGATATTCTTATGTGGATAATCATTCCCCCCATTTTATGGGAATCCCTCGTTTAAAATTTCCGGCAGATGCGCCGAGTCGCTCCACGTTAAAACTAGAAGAAGCTATTTTGACTTTTATTCCGCGTAAAGAAGAGAATAAACGTTTAAATGAAAATATGATTGGCGTTGATTTAGGGGCTTGCCCTGGTGGTTGGACGTATCAATTGGTCAAACGCGGTTTATTTGTTTATGCAGTTGATCACGGAAAAATGGCGGCGAGTTTGCATGATACGGGGCGCATTGAACATTGCGCGGAAGATGGTTTTAAATTTCAACCCCAAAAAAGGAAAACAGTGGATTGGTTAGTCTGTGATATGGTGGAACAACCAAGTCGAATTTCTTTATTGATTGGTAAATGGTTGTTGAATGGTTGGTGCCGAGAAACCATCTTCAATTTAAAATTACCGATGAAAAAACGTTATCAAGAAGTGATATTATGTTTAGAAAACTTGGCTGTTATGTTGGCGGAGCAGAATTTAAATTTTGATATTCAAGCAAAACATTTATATCACGATCGTGAAGAAATCACGGTACATATAGCATTAAAATCTTGAGTGAATTGTTTTCATAACCAAAAAGGACGTCGCGAATGAATTTACACGAATACCAAGCAAAACAACTATTTGAGCATTATGGATTACCCGTAAAAAATGGGGCGGTCTGTCAATCTGTTGATGAAGTCGATTTGGTACTGGCTCAACTTTCAGGCGATAAGTGGGCGGCGAAATGCCAAGTTCATGCGGGGGGGCGTGGTAAAGCAGGTGGCGTTAAATTAGTGCACGATGTAAAGGAAGCAAGATCTTTTGCAGAAAAATGGCTAGGACAACGTTTAGTCACTTTTCAAACGGATAAATTGGGTCAGCCAGTAAACCAGATTTATTTTGAAGAAACTTGCGATATTGATAAAGAATTTTACTTAAGTGCGGTTGTTGATCGCGCCTCTCAAAAAGTTATGTTTATTGCTTCTCCTGCTGGGGGAATGAATATTGAAGAAGTCGCGCAAAATTCACCGCACTTACTCCACAAAGTCACCGTTGATCCTTTATTTGGAGGATTGCCTTATCAAGGCCGTGAATTGGCGTTTAAATTAGGGTTAAGTGGTGCGCAAAACAAACAGTTTACCGATATCTTTATGGGCTTATCTCGTTTGTTTTTAGAAAAAGATTTATCTTTAGTGGAAGTCAATCCGCTTGTCCTCACTAAACAAGGCAATTTGGTTTGTCTCGATGCCAAAATATCTGTTGATGATAACGCTTTATTTCGCCATAAAGATTTATTGGCACTGCAAGATTTAACTCAAAATGATGCTCGTGAAGCAGAAGCTGAAAAATTCCAGTTAAACTATGTGGCTTTAGAGGGCGATATTGGTTGTATGGTAAACGGGGCTGGGCTTGCAATGGGCACCATGGATATTGTGAAACTCTATGGTGGGAAGCCTGCGAATTTTCTTGATGTCGGTGGTGGTGCAACGAAAGAGCGGGTTGCTGAAGCGTTCAAAATCATTTTAACCGATCCTTCCGTTAAAGTGATTTTAGTGAATATTTTTGGTGGCATTGTTCGTTGTGATTTGATTGCTGAAGGCGTGATTGCTGCAGTAAATGAAGTGGGCGTGAGAGTGCCTGTGGTTGTGCGATTAGAAGGAACGAATGCTGAAATCGGTCGCCAAATTTTAGCGGAAAGCGACGTTAATATTCTTACCGCACACAGTTTACAACAAGCCGCAGAATTAGCAGTGAATGCAGCAAAAGGAGAACACTAATGGCGATTTTAATTGATAAAAATACCAAAGTGATTTGCCAAGGTTTTACTGGTGGACAAGGGACTTTTCATTCCGAACAAGCATTAGCCTACGGAACGCAATTAGTCGGTGGCGTATCACCAAATAAAGGTGGAACCACGCATCTTGGTTTACCTGTATTTAATACAGTTCGTGAAGCTGTCGAAAATACGGGGGCAACAGCGACAGTCATTTATGTGCCAGCACCATTTTGTAAAGATGCCATAATTGAAGCTATTGATGCAGGGATTCAGTTAATTGTCTGCATTACTGAGGGCATCCCTACATTGGATATGCTTAAGGTGAAACAAAAATTAAATGAAACAGGCGTTGTGATGATTGGGCCAAATTGCCCAGGCGTGATTACGCCTGATGAATGTAAAATCGGCATCATGCCGGGACACATACATAAAAAAGGCAAAGTGGGGATTGTTTCTCGTTCTGGTACTTTAACGTATGAAGCGGTAAAACAAACCACCGATGAAGGCTTTGGACAATCGACTTGTGTGGGTATTGGTGGAGATCCCATTCCAGGCTCTAGTTTTATTGATATTCTTGAAAGATTTCAACAAGATCCCGAAACAGAAGCCATTGTGATGATTGGCGAGATCGGCGGTTCCGCAGAGGAAGAAGCGGCAACCTTCATAAAAGATAACGTCACTAAACCCGTGGTTGCCTATATTGCGGGTATCACTGCGCCAAAAGGCAAACGGATGGGGCATGCGGGTGCCATTATTAGTGGGGGAAAAGGCACTGCCGCAGAAAAAATTGCAGCACTTGAGGCTGCAGGTGTGACCTGTGTAAAAAGTCTCGCTGAAATTGGTGCAGCCTTGAGAAAGGTATTAAAATCATCTAAAAATTAACCGCACTTTAGTTTGACAAGGCGTAGATTGATTCTCTACGCCTTTATTTTTATATGCTCGCCATTATAAAGTGAGCGCAAAACTGCTATAATCAGCGCACACTTTTTAAGGAAGAAACACATGAGCCAATTTTTCTATATCCACCCTGAAAATCCACAAGCGCGCTTGATTAATCAAGCCGTAGAGATTTTACAAAAAGGCGGTGCGATTGTGTATCCGACGGATTCGGGATATGCCTTGGGTTGTATGATGGGCGATAAACATGCAATGGATCGCATTGTGGCGATTCGTAAATTGCCTGAAGGACATAATTTTACGTTGGTGTGTAGTGATTTGTCGGAACTTTCAACTTATGCAACGGTGAGCAATACTGCGTATCGTTTGATTAAAAATAATACGCCAGGGCGTTATACTTTTATTCTTACTGCAACGAAAGAATTACCGCGTCGTTTAATGACATCAAAACGTAAAACTATTGGTTTACGCGTACCAGATAATAAAATCGCTTTAGATTTGCTTTCAGCCTTAGGTGAGCCGATTTTATCTTGTTCGTTAATGTTGCCAGGTGAAGAACATACCACGCAATCTGATCCTGAGGAAATTCGAGATCGTTTGGAGCACCAAGTCGATTTAATTATTCATGGTGGATATTTAGGGCAAGAGCCTACAACAGTGGTGGATTTAACGGAAGAATCACCAGTAATTTTGCGCGAAGGAAGTGGAAGTACTGCTCCTTTTATTTAACTTATAGACGCTTGTGAAAGCGACCTTTCCATTATTTAAGGAAAACAATGAAACCTAGTCAAAAACAAACTCAAAGACAACCGCACTTTTCCAAAGATTCAGCAAAGAAAAGTGATTTTTCAGCTAAAAATGATAGACGTTCAGTGTCTCGTACTGCACGCGCAGAAATAGCAAATACGAAAAAAAGTGCGGTTAATTCTGACAACAAATTTTTATCTAAGCCAAAAGCGAAACCTGTTGTAAAAGCCTCGAATCAACCGAAAGCAGAGGGCGAAAAATTACAGAAAGTTTTAGCGCGTGCTGGACAAGGCTCTCGTCGTGAAATTGAAACAATGATTGCCGAAGGCCGAGTGAGCGTAGAGGGTAAAATTGCGACTTTAGGCGATCGTATTGACGTACATTCTGGCGTGAAAGTGCGTATTGATGGTCAAATCATAAATCTTAGCCACGCACAAAAAGAAATTTGCCGCGTGTTAATGTATTACAAACCTGAAGGTGAACTTTGTACTCGTAGCGACCCAGAAGGGCGTGCCACAGTGTTTGATCGTTTGCCGCGTTTAACAGGCTCTCGTTGGATTGCGGTGGGGCGTTTAGATATTAATACATCGGGTTTGTTGCTTTTTACCACTGATGGCGAATTAGCAAATCGCTTAATGCACCCAAGCCGTGAAGTGGAACGTGAATATTCCGTGCGTGTATTTGGTCAAGTGGATGACGCAATGTTAGCGCGTTTACGTAAGGGCGTTCAGCTTGAAGATGGCCCAGCCAACTTTAAAGAAATTAAATTTACAGGTGGAGTGGGTATTAACCAATGGTATGACGTAACCTTGATGGAAGGACGTAATCGTGAGGTGCGCCGTTTATGGGAATCTCAAGGGATTCAAGTCAGCCGCTTGATTCGTATTCGTTACGGAAATATCAAACTGATGAAAGGTTTGCCTCGTGGTGGCTGGGAAGAAATGGATCTTGAAAATGTCAATTACTTGCGTGAACTGGTGGGATTACCGGCTGAGACTGAAACGAAATTAGACGTTACACAGCCACGTCGTCGTCCAAAATCAGGACAAATTCGTAAAGCGGTAAAACGTTATTCTGAACTTAGCAAACGTTATAAAAAATAAGGAATTTTTTTATGAAAATGCAGCAACTTCGCTATATTGTTGAAATTGCTAACCATAATTTAAATGTAACTGAAGCGGCTAATGCGCTTTATACATCACAGCCTGGAATTAGTAAGCAAGTGCGGTTGCTGGAAGATGAATTAGGTCTAGAAATTTTTGAGCGTCATGGCAAGCATATAAAATCAATTACGCCAGCTGGGAAAAAGATTATTTCGATTGCACGCGAGTTACTTGTTAAAGCGCAAGGTATCCGTGCCGTTGCCGATGAATATACTCAGCCGAATCACGGTGTATTACGTATTGCGACGACAAATACTCAGGCACGTTATATGCTGCCAAGCGTGATTGAACGTTTTTCTAAAAAATATCCTGATGTGAGTTTGCATATTCACCAAGGTTCGCCAACACAAATTCATGATGCATTAATGTCGGGAGAGGTGGATTTGGCGATTACTACCGAAGCGCCTTATTTATTTGATGATTTGGTTCAGATTCCATGCTATTGGTGGAATCGTGCAGTGATTGTTACGCCAGAACATCCACTTGCCAAAGTGAAAGAATTGACGATTGAGGAATTAGGTAAATATCCACTTGTAACCTACACTTTTGGTTTTACAGGTGTTTCTGATTTAGATTATGCATTTAATAGCGCAGGAATTTTGCCGAATATAGTCTTTACGGCTACGGATGCCGATATCATTAAGACTTATGTGCGCTTAGGCTTAGGGGTGGGCATTATGGCATCTATGGCTCATACGCCATCAGATACAGATCTTGTGGCGATTGATGCAAGTCATTTATTCCGCCCGAGTATGACGAATATTGCATTTAAACATAGCACGTTCTTACGTAATTATATGTACGATTTCATGGAATATTTTTCACCGCACTTAACTCGTAGCGTCGTGGAAAAAGCCGAGCGTTTGCGTGATAATAATTCAGTGAAAAAATTATTTGATAACGTGAAATTAGACGTTAGATAAATTAATTGTTGAAATTAAGTGATAGAGAAAAGGACGTTAAACGTCCTTTCTTACTCTTATTGTTCATTCTGATTTTGAAGTTTTTCTTGTTTTGAATGATAAAAATAAAGATATATTAAGCCAATTGGTGCAATAAAAATTGAGAATATGAAACAAATCGCCATTGTGATTAGTTTTGTTACAAGCATTAAAGGTGCATTAACGAAAAAAACATTATCACCTAAAATATATTCGATAATACTTTCATAAACGAATCGAGAATAAGGATATAATAATAAGCAGATTAATCCTAGGATTACATTTGTTACAAGAATGGATGTATTCCCAGTGTAATTATATCCGTTATAGCTTATAGCAACTATAGATATAAAGAATATTAAACCAAATAGAAATTGTCGAGTATAGTAAGCTTTTGATAATCCACCGAGGGTCTTAGCTAAAAATGACATGGTATCTCCTTATTCTTGAATTTATAGCGTTCCTCAGTCTAACTTACATCGTAAATAAGAGCAATTTATTTATGTATAAAGGTGTATTGTGCTATTTGATTAATGCACTTGTTGCAATAAAAATAAATGTGGTACCAAGTTCATGACGATCACTGTCGCGATAGAAAGTAATAATCTTGATGCGCCAAAAATAAAGCCACGATTGGTGCCATTATCAAATTTTACTAATAAGTTTGCCATCGCCGTGAGGGCATACACTTCAATGACGGTAAAAATGACAAGATAGGCATAGGCGGAAAATACGGAAAGATAACGTAAGGTGATAAACCAAGGCACGATAATTCCAATAGCCAACAGAGGGGCAACCCATGCGGCTTGTTTGATCGTTAAATTAATTTTTCGGGAAAAATAGCTTTGTAATAGCACGGTGAGTAAGCCATTGCCAAATAATGCTATCGGTGAATGTTCAGGCATGCCAAGTTTATTGTTAAATAAAAATGGGAAAATGACAAAGAAAGAGCTCGCAATGGCAAGAGGTAAAAATAGCATTAAATGCACCATGAGAAATTCTTTTGTAATAATTTCTTTGATTTGTGTAAAGCGAAATTTTACCAACGTTTGTAGGGTTTGAATTTGATAGAAAGGTTTCACCATTAAGGTGAATAATATGGCTTCCATTGAAAAACAGACCCAAATGAGCAAGTCGATATGTTCGTATTTAATAAATGGGATGACTAAAAGCGGCGCAAACATGGATGACATGGAGGTCACTTTTAGATATTTCCCTTGCAAGCGAGTTTTTTCTTTGTATTCATCCCCAGCCAGCACAAGCAAACAGGCTTTGGCGTTGGTTCCAAATAAGCAACTACCTAAACCAAAACAAGTGGTCGCAATAAGAAGTAATAAATAATTATCTGCCGCGAGAAAGAAAATATAGGCTATCACATCTAAAAAACAGCCGAGCAACATTATTTTGGCTAAACCATAACGATCGCCCCAAATACCAGCAAGAATGGAAAGGGCTTGGTTTGAGAAAAAGAGTAGTGATAAGGAAAAGGCAATTTCGCTGTTGCTCAATCCTTTACTTTGTAGATAAATCAGAAATACCGTTTGCACAGAAAAAAATGCAAGGGTGGAAAAGAAACGCCGAGTAAGTAAAAGTTTTTGTAAATTCATAGAGTCAAATGATAAAAAAGAAAAGCACGCGTTGAATAACGAGCGCCATGAGTTTTATAAGTGCGGTTGAAATTGATATTAAAATTTTACCGCACTTGAAAGATTAAAACAGATCGTGATATTTCACTAAATCTTTACGCTGAATAGCAAATACGCCTAGCCCGCCATTTTTAAGTTCTACCCATTCAAATGGTACATCTGGATATTGCTCAATTAAGCTCACCATGCTATTGCCCACTTCACACACCAACAAGCCATTTTCGGTTAAGTAATCTGGCGCTTGTTTTAAAATTTGTTTGGTAATGTTTAAGCCATCATGGCCAGAACCTAAGGCTAACTCTGGTTCAAAATGGAATTCTTCTGGCATATCGGCGAGATCTTCTTCATCCACATAAGGTGGATTGGTCACGATAAGATCGTATTTTTGTCCTAAAATATTTTCAAATAAGTTTGACTGAATCGGGAATACGCGATGTTCTAATTGATGGCGTGAAATATTGATCTCCGCGACATTAAGTGCATCAACCGATAAATCTACCGCATCTACTTCCGCATTCGGGAAAGCATAAGCACAAGCAATGGCAATACAACCGCTGCCTGTGCATAGATCGAGAATATGATTTGGTTCTTGTGAAATTAAATCTTCAAAGCGATCTTGAATTAACGCACTAATTGGAGAACGCGGAATAATAGTTCGTTCATCTACATAAAATTCGTGACCACAGAACCAAGCGCTATTTGTTAAATATGCCACCGGTACGCGTTGTTCGATTCGGGTTAATACAAGTTGAACTAAGGTTTCTTTTTCAGATGGGGTTAATCGACTGTTAAATAATTCGGTAGGTAAATCAATGGGTAAATGTAAGCCACTTAAAACGAGTTGCAGGCTTTCATCCCAAGGATTATCGTGCCCTTGCCCGAAGTAAATATCAGATCGATTGAGAATGCTATACGTCCAACGCAGAAAATCTTGGATGGTTTGCAGTTCGTTTGCAACATTATCTTCCAAGATAGTTGCAACTAATTCTTGGTTATGTGAGGTTTCCATCGCATTTCTCCATAAAAGTGAGTAGAAAAGTTAGCATAAAATTCGATATGAAAATTTGGCGTAGTTATACCACAGATGAGAATGTAGAACTATGATATGATACGCAAAATTTGAAATTAATGAGAAAAAATGCAAGACGAATTTGATTTATTCCGTGCGGAAACTAAAGGCATTAAGCCAATTAAACAAGATACTTTTGTTGCCCCCCGCCAAAAACGTGATCAGAAAAAAATAGAATTGAAAGAATTACGAGCGAAAGAAGATACATTATTCTATTTTTCTGATGAATATGAGCCGTTACTGAATGAGCATGATGGTATTGTGAAATATTTACGTGATGGGGAAGATTCCCATTTATTAAAACAACTTCGTCGTGGAGATTTTTCGCCAGAATTGTTTTTAGATTTACATGGTTTAACCCGTGAACAAGCTAAGCTAGAATTAGCCGCACTTTTACTGGCTTGTGAAAATGAGCATGTTGATTGTGCCAGCATCATGACGGGCTATGGCACCTTTACATTGAAAAAACAAATTCCACGTTGGCTAGTACAGCATCCTAAAGTACGGGCATTACATCAAGCGCCAAGAGAATGGGGCGGTGAAGCCGCAATTTTGATTTTAGTTGATTTGTAAAAAAACGTTATAAAAAAATACCGCACTTCTACTGCCAGTGGCAAAGTGCGGTATTTTCTTTTATGTTTTTACTTGAACTATTGTGTCGCTTGAATTGCGGTTAAGGCAATTGTGTACACAATATCATCAACTAAGGCACCACGAGATAAGTCATTGACTGGTTTGCGCATACCTTGAAGCATTGGACCAATAGACACTAAATCTGCAGAACGTTGTACTGCTTTGTAAGTAGTGTTGCCAGTGTTCAAGTCAGGGAATACGAATACTGTTGCTTTACCTGCTACTGGTGAATTTGGTGCTTTAGAGCGAGCCACATCTTCCATCACAGCCGCATCGTATTGTAATGGACCATCGATTAATAAATCAGGACGTTTTTCTTTCGCAATACGAGTTGCTTCTTTCACTTTTTCTACATCAGCACCGCTACCAGATGTACCTGTTGAGTAAGAAATCATCGCGACTTTTGGATCAATACCAAATGCTTTCGCAGAATCCGCAGATTGAATTGCGATTTCAGCAAGTTGTTCTGCAGTTGGATCTGGGTTTACCGCACAGTCACCATAAACAAGCACTTGATCTGGTAATAACATAAAGAAGATAGAAGAAACAATAGAACTACCTGGTGCAGTTTTGATGATTTGCATTGGTGGGCGAATGGTGTTTGCAGTTGTGTGAACGGCACCTGATACTAAACCATCCACTTCATTTGCTTCTAACATCATAGTACCAAGTACTACGGTGTCTTCTAGTTGTTCACGTGCAGCAGTTTCAGTCATACCTTTTGCTTTACGTAATTCAACTAAACGAGCAACATAGTTTTCACGAA
This sequence comes from Haemophilus haemolyticus, assembly GCF_003490595.1. GTDB lineage: Bacteria > Pseudomonadota > Gammaproteobacteria > Enterobacterales > Pasteurellaceae > Haemophilus > Haemophilus haemolyticus_L. The sequence continues at coordinate 177,945 of NZ_QQGY01000002.1, read as the reverse complement.
CGTCTGCTGGGTTAATGATTGTAATACCTTTACCTAGTTTAACACCTTGTGCTTCAGCTACACGTTGAACGGATGCTGGATCTGCTAAAAGCACACATTCTGCAATGCCACGTTCTGCACAAAGTACGGCAGCTTTGATTGTACGAGGTTCATCACCTTCAGGAAGCACAATGCGTTTTTTCGCTGCACGAGCAAGTTCGGTTAATTGGAAACGGAATGCTGGTGGGGATAAACGACGTAAACGAGTAGAATCCGCAACTAAGTTATTGATAAAGTTAGAATTAAAGTGCTGGCTAGTGTATTGTTTGATGTTTTCAATACGCTCTTTATCATCAACAGGCACTTCAAGATTAAAGTTTTGTAAATTTAATGCTGTTTGCCAAGTATTACCTTCAATACGGAAGATTGGCAATTTTGCTTTTTCAAAAGCTGGTTGGCAAAGTTTATTGATTTGAGCATCAATTTTGTAACCGCCAGTTAATAAAAGGCCGCCGATTTCAATACCATTTGACGCTGCGAGAGCGGCTGCTACAACTACATCTGGACGATCTGCTGAAGCGACTAATAAGCTGCCTGCACGGAAATGCTCAACCATATTTGGTAAACTTCTTGCGCAGAAAGTGATACCACGGATACGACGGTTAATATCTCCTTCAGTGATAATGGATGCACCTAAGTATTTCACTAAATCGATAGCACGTGTTGCGATTAAATCTGCAGACCAAGGCACGCAAGCTAATAATTTGATTGAGCTATTTGCAAATAATTTGCTTACTTCTGCTTCACATGCATGGCTATGTTGGAATGAATCAAAGATTTCAGCAAGATCAGGGCGTGTACGACCAGATTCATCAACGGGTGCATTAAATTTATTTACAACCACGCCTAAAAGATTTGGATTGTTTTTCCCACCAAATAAAGAGGCTGCTGCTTCTACACGATCTTTTAATTCGGTTGGGGTTTCAGTTGCAGGTGCTGCAACTAATACGATTTCCGCATCTAATGCTTGTGCAATTTCATAGTTGATGCTATTTGCGTAACCGTGTTTTCTTGTAGGAATTAAGCCTTCAACCACAACGATATCGTTGTTTTTAGTTAATTGTTGGTGATTTGCCACAATTTTTTCTAACAATACATCAGACTGATTTTGCCCAATTAATGATTCTGCTACGCTTAACATAAACGGTTCAGAAGTTTCAAGGCTAGTGCTAGTGCGAATAATAGAAGTTGTGCGATCCAATTTATCTTCGCCAGTGCTTGGTTGAGAAACTGGTTTCATAAAAGCAACTTTTGCGCCTTTTTGTTCAAGAGAATGGATTAATCCCAGACTAATGCTGGTTAAACCCACGCCTGTGCTTACAGGGATAAGGATAATCGTGCGAGACATAGTTAAACCTTAATGTGTATATGTTATAAATAAAAACTGCCGAAAAATTCGGCAGCTTGTCGTTGAATTAGAAACAAAGTTTTGCGGTATCTTGTGCGATAACCAATTCTTCGTTAGTTGGAAGAACAATCGCTTTAAATGCTGAATCATCAGTGGTGATTACGCCATCTTTACCGAAACGTGCCGCAAGATTGCGTTCGTTATCCACTTTAATACCAAATAATTTCAAGTGATTTAATGCTAATTCACGAACGTGTGCTGAGTTCTCACCGATACCACCAGTGAAAGCAATTGCATCTAAGTGATCATCACCTAATACAGCCATATAAGCACCGATATATTTTGCTAAACGATAGCTGTATACATCTAAAGCGCGTTTTGCTTCTGGTTTAGATGTGTCATCATAGTTATCTTCAGCATAACGGCAGTCGCTCGTTACTTCAGTTAAACCTAAAAGACCAGATTTTTTCACTAAAGTCTCTTCGATTTGTTCCATAGACATACCTAAAGTTTTGTATAGGTAGAATACGATTGCAGGGTCGATATCACCACAACGAGTGCCCATGACTAAACCTTCTAACGGAGTTAAGCCCATTGATGTATCGATACATTTACCGTTACGCACAACAGAAATAGAACCACCGTTACCTAAGTGACAAATAATTGTATTGACTTGGTCTGCCGGTTTGCCTACATATTCAGCGACTTCACGAGAAACGAAGTAGTGGCTAGTACCGTGTGCACCGTAGCGACGAACGCCATGTTCTTTATATAATGAGTATGGAAGGGCATAAAGGAATGCTTCTTCAGGCATGGTTTGGTGGAATGCCGTATCAAAAACTACCACGTTTTTATCTTTTAAGTGCGGGAATGCGTTGAATGCTTCGCGAATACCGATTAAGTGCGCTGGATTGTGAAGTGGCGCAAATTGTGCAGCATCTTCAATACCTTTAACGACTTCATCAGTGACGATAACAGATTGGGTGTATTTTTCGCCACCATGTACGATACGGTGACCAATTGCCGCGATAGAGTTTTTAAGCTCATCTGTCATGATATTAGACGCGATAAAGTTAAGCGCTTCAGTATGCGCTGCGCCTGCGCCTAAATCTGCGTTACCTTTCTCACCATTGAGTTTCCATTTGATACGCGCTTCTGGTAAGAAAAATGCTTCCGCTAAGCCGGATAATTTTTCTTCACCTGTTGCAGGATCAAGAATTGCAAATTTTAGTGAAGAACTACCACAGTTAAGGATAAGAACAAGTTTTGACATGGGAACCCTATATTTGATTAAAGTTAATGGAAATCCACCTTGTAGATGGACTGAAAAGATCTAGCATAGGATACACCTTTTGATAAACAAAATAAATTCATCTCAGCATAAAAAGACAAGGATTTATGGAACTTTTTGAAAAATTAAACTTTTTCAGTAAGGTGACAATTTCAGGCAAACTGGGGTATGATAAGTGCGGTTGTTTTTTAAAGGTGTTTTTATGGCATTTTTTTCCATTTTAAAACAGGGACAAATTTATCTTAATACTTGGCCGCAGGAGGCTAAGTTAGGGATTATTTTCCCAGAAAACCGCATTATGAAAGCCACGAATTTTGCACAAAAATTCATGCCCTTTGTTGCTGTATTTGCAGTGGTGTGGCAACAGATTTATGCAAGAAATGATTTGATGGCCTTTTCTATTGCAATTTTGACCGCACTTTTTGCCTTACTTATTCCTTTTCAAGGTCTTTATTGGCTTGGTAAGCGTGCGAATACGCCGTTAGAAAATCAAAGTGCGGTATGGTTTTATGATATTTGCGAACGCTTAAAACAACGACATGAACCCTTGCCTCTTGTGCAAGATCAACCGACATACCAACATTTAGCAGAAGTCTTAAAGAAAGCTCAAAGCAAATTTGAACGAGCTTTTTGGCAGGAAATTTAGTTTACGCAAACGTTTTCTTTTTGGCTTTATTTTTGTAGAATACCTCGGTCGTTTTAAACGGCCGTTTTTCATTGAGAGATTTTTTAATGATCGATTACATTATTATTGGCATTATCGCTTTTTCCATTCTTGTCAGTTTATTACGCGGTTTTGTGCGCGAGGTGCTTTCGCTCGGTAGCTGGGTTGTGGCATTTATTGTAGCAAGCCAGTTCTATCCTTATCTTGCCGCTTATCTTACGCAAATTGAATCAATGTATATTCGTAATGGAACCGCAATCGGGATTTTATTTGTACTGACTTTAATTGTGGGCGCCATAGTAAATTATGTGATTAGTCAATTAGTAGATAAGACGGGTTTAAGTGGCACCGATCGTGTGTTAGGTGCGGCTTTTGGCTTAGTGCGCGGTGCACTGATTGTGGCTGCGTTATTATTTTTCATGGATACCTTCACCAATTTTGAACAAACTGATTGGTGGAAAGAATCTCAATTAATACCGCACTTTGGTTTTATTATTGAATGGTTCTTTCAACAACTTCAGGCTAGTTCAAGTTTTTTAAATTCAACGCTTAATCAATAAGGAACACAAAATGTGTGGTATTGTCGGTATTGTTAGTCAAAGTCCGGTTAATGAATCTATTTATGCAGCATTAACTCTTTTGCAACATCGTGGGCAAGATGCTGCGGGCATAGTGACGGTTGATGATGAAAACCGTTTTCGCTTACGTAAAGCTAATGGTTTAGTGAGTGATGTGTTCCGTCAAGAGCATATGCTACGGTTGCAAGGAAATGCTGGATTAGGGCATGTTCGCTATCCTACAGCGGGGAGTTCTAGCGTCTCAGAGGCGCAGCCTTTTTATGTGAATTCCCCCTATGGTGTCACTTTGGTGCATAACGGCAACTTAACCAACTCAGTGGAGTTAAAAGAAAAAGTCTTTAAAACAGCCCGCCGCCATGTAAACACGAATTCAGATTCCGAACTTCTTCTTAATATTCTCGCTAACCATCTCGATCATATTTCTCAAGCTCACCTTGACCCACAAGATATTTTCTATGCCGTTCGTAAAACTCACAACGATGTGCGAGGTGCTTATGCTTGTTTAGCGATGATTATTGGGTATGGCATGGTTGCGTTTCGTGATCCTTTTGGTATTCGTCCTTTAGTGTTGGGTAAACGCGAAGAAAATGGCAAAACTGAGTATATGTTTGCCTCTGAAACAGTAGCCTTAGATATTGTGGGTTTTGACTTTGTTCGTGATATTGCCCCGGGTGAAGCCGTTTATGTGACGTTTGATGGCGAGCTTTATTCGCAGCAATGCGCCGAAAGTGCGGTGTTAAATCCTTGTATTTTTGAGTATGTTTATTTTGCACGTCCAGATTCAACAATTGATGGCGTCTCTGTTTATGCTGCACGTGTTCATATGGGCGAAAAACTTGGACAAAAAATTGCAAAAGAATGGGCGGATGAAATTGATAATATTGATGTGGTGATTCCCGTTCCTGAAACCTCCACAGATATTGCGTTACAAATAGCTCGTGTACTAGGGAAACCTTATCGCCAAGGATTTGTGAAAAATCGCTATGTTGGTCGTACGTTTATTATGCCAGGACAAGCACAGCGTATTAGTTCTGTTCGTCGCAAATTGAATACCATCAAAGCTGAATTTAAAGATAAAAACATCTTATTGGTGGATGATTCTATCGTTCGCGGCACAACCTCTGAGCAAATCGTTGAAATGGCTCGAGCAGCTGGTGCGAAGAAAATTTATTTTGCCTCTGCTGCACCAGAAATTCGTTATCCGAATGTATATGGTATTGATATGCCGAGCAGTGATGAACTGATTGCTTACGGTCGAGATATTGATGAAATTGCACATTTGATTGGTGTGGACAAATTAATTTTCCAAGATCTGACCGCACTTACTGAATCAGTTCAATTGGAAAATCCAGTTATTCAAGGATTTGATTGTTCGGTGTTCACAGGCGAATATATTACAGGTGACATCACGCCAGAATATTTGGACAAAATCGCAAGTCAACGGAACGATAGTGCAAAGAAAAAACGAGAAAAACAAGCATCTAATCTTGAAATTTATAATGAACAATAAATGGCGATAAGGCGAGATATTTAGTCTGATAAAAAATCACCGCATTAAAAAAGTGCGGTGATTTTTTTATTTGTTTTTTAGGATATCTTTTAGATAGTTTTCGCAATCAGAATATTTAAATTGGAATCCGGCGTTGAGTAATTTTTCAGGCACAACATTTTGGCTTTCGAGTAATAGATTCGCTCTTTCGCCAAGAATGAAATGTAATACCCATTTAGGAATGGTTGCAAAGGCAGGACGTTTTAATATTTGAGCCAAAGTGCGGTTAAATTTATATTGTTTTATGGGATTAGGGGCAGTGAAGTTAAATGAGCCTTGGCATTCGGAATGATCGAGTAAAAATAAAATGCCATTTACTATATCTTCTAAAGCAATCCAAGGGAAATATTGCTCTCCATTGCCCAGTTTACCGCCAAGTCCCCATTTGTATAGAGGCAACATTTGAGCTAGTGCGCCTCCTTTCTTAGAAAAGACCATGCCTGTTCGAATCAAACAAACTCTTGCATCAGCTTGTCGCGCAATATTTTCCCAATCTTGACATAATTGAGCGGTGAAGGTTTTTGCTGTTTTGCTTATTTCGGTAATTTTTTGTTCGTCTTGATCGCCATAAATTCCAGTCGCTGAACCTGAAATAAAAATAGGGTATTGTTGATATTGATTAATGAATTTTACTAGTTGAGTAGTTAGGCTTAAACGACTTTCTCGTAAAATAGATTTTTGCTTTGTCGTCCAAGCTTTATGAAAAATCGGCTCGCCAGCAAGATTGATGATAGCATCAAACTGTTCTTGTAAATCTAGTTGGGAAAGTGCGGTAATAAATTTGATGTTTTTTGGCTTTGAGATAGTTTGCGGCGTACTTGAGCGCGTTAAGATCGTCACTTGTTCATTGCGTAAGCAGAGTTGTTCAACAAGTGCTTTGCCGATAAGCCCAGTGCCTCCAGTTAATAAAATGTTCATTACAACGCGTTTTCAAATAAACGTTGGACATTTTTGAGTAAATCGACAATTTTTGTACCACGCGTTGGTGTGATAAAAATTGTGTCATCGCCTGCGATAGTGCCTAAGATGCCTTCTGATTTTCCAATTGAATCGAGTAATCGAGCGATGAGTTGTGCCGCACCCGGAGAAGTTTTAATGACAATTAACATGTCATTGTAATCAACATCTAATACAAGATTTTTTAATGGGCTACTGGTATTAGGAACACTTAATTCACTTGGTAAGCAATAGACCATTTCCATTTTGGTATTACGGGTGCGAACAGCGCCAAATTTGGTGAGCATTCTTGATATTTTTGATTGATTAATGCCTGTAAAGCCTTGTTTTTTTAAGGCATCGACAATCTCACTTTGAGAGCCAAAGCGTTCTTGATTGAGTAATTCTTTAAAAGCGCGAGTTAAATTGTCAGTCATTTTATTTTTCAATAGTCAAAAATTTGCATAAGAATTGCATAAAAATTCATTTTCATCAACTTGAATGTGAATAAAAGCAAAGAGAAGGAAAAAATTACCTCAGAAATGTGAACTAGATCATAGAATGATATTTCTCTGTTTGTAATTGTAAGATGAAAATTTTAAAATCAGGTCATCTTAAATTAACTAACACATAAGGAGTATTTATGAAAGTTGCAGTATTAGGCGCCGCAGGCGGTATTGGTCAAGCATTAGCGTTATTACTAAAACTTCAGTTGCCTGCAGGTTCAGATTTAGCATTATATGACATTGCCCCTGTGACCCCAGGTGTTGCAGTGGATGTGAGCCATATTCCAACTGCAGTGAATGTGAAAGGTTTTTCTGGTGAAGATCCAACGCCAGCACTTGAAGGTGCGGATGTTGTATTAATTTCTGCTGGTGTTGCGCGTAAACCTGGTATGGATCGTTCAGATTTATTCAATATTAATGCAGGCATTGTTCGTGGTTTAATTGAAAAAGTCGCGGCTACTTGCCCGAAAGCTTGTGTTGGTATCATCACTAACCCAGTAAATACAACAGTTGCGATTGCTGCAGAAGTATTGAAAAAAGCAGGCGTTTACGACAAACGAAAATTATTTGGTGTGACAACTTTAGATGTGTTACGTTCTGAAACTTTTGTGGCTGAATTAAAAGGTTTAAATGTTTCTCGTACGAGCGTTCCTGTTATTGGTGGGCACTCCGGTGTGACTATTCTTCCATTACTTTCTCAAGTTCAATATGCTGAATGGAATGAAGATGAAATTGAACCATTAACAAAACGTATCCAAAATGCAGGTACAGAAGTGGTCAATGCAAAAGCGGGTGGTGGTTCTGCAACGCTTTCAATGGCGCAAGCTGCAGCGCGTTTTGCTCGTTCTTTAGTGAAAGGATTAAGCGGAGAGACAGTTGTTGAATGTACTTATGTTGAAGGTGATGGTAAATATGCTCGTTTCTTCTCTCAACCAGTTCGTTTAGGCAAAGAAGGTGTAGAAGAAATTTTACCAATTGGCCCATTAAGCAATTTTGAACAACAAGCCTTAGAAAATATGTTGCCGACTTTACGTGCAGATATTGAATTAGGTGAAAAATTTATTAATGGTTAATCATTAAAAAAGAAGTGAGCATTAGCTCCCTTTTTCATGTTTCGATAAAAAGCCACCAAATGGTGGCTTTTGTTTGTATCTTTATTATTTCTGACGCATTGCAGGGAATAAGATCACATCACGAATTGATGGTGCATTTGCATAAAGCATTGCTAGACGGTCGATACCTAAACCTTCGCCGGCTGTTGGTGGTAAACCGTGTTCTAGCGCAACAACAAAGTCTTCATCTTTAAACATCGCTTCATCATCGCCCGCTTCTTTCGCAGCCACTTGTGCATCAAAACGTTCATTTTGGTCTTCTGCGTCGTTCAATTCTGAGAAACCATTACCGATTTCACGACCACCGATAAAGAGCTCAAAACGATCTGTTACATCAGGATTTTCATCATTACGACGTGCAAGTGGCGAAATTTCCGCAGGGTGAGCCATTAAGAAGGTTGGTTGAATTAAGTGATGTTCAGCTACTTCTTCAAAGATTGCGTTCACAATGCTTCCTAAACCCCAAGATTTTTGTACTTCAATACCTAAGCGTTCTGCCGTGGCTTTTGCACGATCAAAGTCATATAAATCTTCTTTTACGATACCTTTGTCTGCACCATATTTAATCGTTGCATCGTGTAACGTAATACGTTCGAATGGTTTACCAAAATCAAATTCGTATTCGCCGTATTTCACAATGGTAGTACCAAGAATATCAATCGCTAATTTACGAAGAAGTTCTTCGGTGTTATCCATTAAATCATGGTAATCCGCATAAGCTTGGTAGTATTCAAGCATGGTAAATTCTGGATTATGGCGAACAGAAACCCCTTCATTACGGAAGTTACGGTTTAATTCAAATACTCGTTCAAATCCACCCACGACTAAGCGTTTTAAATAAAGTTCAGGTGCGATACGTAAATACATATCCACATCTAATGCATTGTGATGAGTCACGAAAGGACGCGCAGATGCACCGCCTGGAATCACTTGTAACATTGGCGTTTCCACTTCCATAAAGCCTTTAGAAATGAAATATTCACGAATCCCCGCGACAACTTTAGAACGAATAATAAAAGTGCGGCGAGATTCTTCGTTAGAAATTAAATCTAAATAACGTTGGCGATAACGAACTTCTTGGTCGGTTAAACCATGGAATTTGTCTGGTAATGGGCGAAGTGCTTTAGTTAAAAGTTGAACTTCAGTGGTTTTCACTGTGAGTTCATCTGTTTTTGTTTTAAATAAAGTGCCTTTAACGCCAACGATGTCCCCTAAATCCCAAGTACCAACGTCATCTTTATAAACGCCTTCAGGCAAATTATCGCGTGCAACATAAAGCTGGATTTTACCGCTCATATCTTGAATGGTGATAAACGTCGCCTTACCCATTGCACGGCGAGTCATAATACGGCCAGCAACTTGTACTTCAACGTTTTTCTCTTTTAAGATTTCACCGTCTTCTGCATCATATTGATTGTGCAAATCTTGTGCGAGAGCATCACGACGAAACTTATTTGGAAAGGCATTACCTTTTGCACGTAATGCGGCTAATTTTTCACGACGAACGAGCATTTCGCCACTGAGATCTAATTCTTTAACTTCTTGTTCTGACATGTTGTTTACCTTTAATTTTAACTTTAAAAATACCTTCAAAAATAACCGCACTTTTGGGTTATTTCTATGATGGGATAAGTAACGCGTCTTTACTTATCCTGCAAATCATGATTAAAGCCCAGCTTTTAAACTCGCTTCAATAAATCGATCTAAATCACCGTCTAATACGGCTTGGGTGTTACGGTTTTCCACACCAGTACGCAAATCTTTAATGCGTGAATCGTCTAATATGTAAGAGCGAATTTGGCTTCCCCAACCAATGTCGGATTTATTATCTTCCATTGCTTGCTTATCTGCATTTTTCTTCTGTAATTCAAGCTCATACAATTTCGCTTTTAATTGTTTCATCGCTTGATCTTTGTTCTTGTGCTGTGAACGGTCATTTTGACATTGCACAACTATGCCACTTGGCATATGGGTAATTCGCACCGCACTTTCTGTTTTGTTTACGTGCTGACCACCTGCCCCCGATGCACGATAAACATCAATACGTAAATCAGCAGGATTGATTTCAATATCAATATCATCATCAATTTCAGGGTAGACAAATGCTGCGCTGAATGATGTATGACGACGGTTATTGGAATCAAATGGACTTTTACGTACTAAACGATGAATCCCCGTTTCTGTTCGTAACCAACCAAAGGCATATTCACCACTCACTTTAATGGTTGCCGATTTCAACCCTGCCACATCACCGTCAGATACTTCCATCAGTTCTGTTTTAAAACCTTTGCTTTCAGCCCAACGGAGATACATACGGAGCAACATTTCTGTCCAATCTTGAGCTTCCGTACCGCCAGAACCAGCTTGTAAGTCCACATAGCAATCGCAAGCATCATGTTCGCCACTAAACATTCGACGGAACTCTAATTTTTCGAGTTGTTGTTCGAGTTCATCTAATTCAGCAACTGCTTCATTGAAGGTGTCTTCATCTTCAGCTTCGATGGCAAGTTCTAATAATCCATCAACATCTTCTAAACCTTGTTCTAAATTTTTGATGGTATTTACAACTTGTTCTAAAGAAACGCGTTCTTTACCAAGCGCTTGGGCTTTATCTGGATCATTCCAAACATCTGGCTGTTCTAATTCCGCATTGACTTCTTCTAAACGCTCAACTTTGGCATCGAAGTCAAAGATACCCCCGAAGCACTGAAGTGCGGTCGGATAAGTCGGTGATTTTATTTTTTATAGGATTGATTTCAAACATAATAAATTCACTGTGTGATAAAGTGTGGAATTATATGCTATTTTCTGATTTTTGGATAGTTTGACCTTGCAGAAATTAGCAATCTCTCTATAATTTTAGACTTTCTCACTCAAGCTAATTTAGGAACAAAAAATGAAGAAAATTTTTACCGCACTTTTGTGCGTGGCTGCGGCTAATGCAATGGCAGATGATGCCACGATTAAAAGCAAATTACAGTCTCTTGGCGCATCAAATATTGATGTGAAATCCTCGCCAATTTCAGGTATCAAAACTGCCGTAACAGATCAAGGCGTACTTTATGTGACTGAAGATGGAAAATATGCTTTCCAAGGTAAACTTTACGAGCTCACGAATAATGGTCCTGTTGATGTAGCGGGTAAAATTTTAGTGGATAAACTTAATTCTTATAAAAATGAGATGATTGTTTATCCCGCTAAAAATGAAAAGCATGTTGTGACGGTATTTATGGATATTACTTGCCATTATTGCCATTTATTACATCAGCAATTAAAAGAATATAACGATCTTGGTATTACCGTGCGTTATTTGGCTTTCCCTCGTGCGGGCATGAATAACCAAACTGCAAAACAAATGGAAGCAATTTGGACGGCTAAAGATCCTGTTTTTGCTTTAAATGAAGCAGAAAAAGGCAATTTACCGAAAGAAGTTAAAACCCCAAATGTTGTGAAAAAGCATTATGAATTAGGCGCGCAATTTGGCGTAAATGGCACACCAAGTATTGTTACCTCAACGGGTGAGCTTATTGGCGGTTATTTAAAACCAGCTGATTTATTGAGCGCACTTGAAGAAACAGCGAAATAATTTTATAATGAAAAGCAAGGGGCAGATGCCTACCCCTTGTATTTAGTCGGTTATGCTTAATATGCTGGGGAGCTTAAAAGCATTAACAATACTAAGACTATGATATAAATACATAATTTAGGCATTATTAAAATCCTTAGCTGACACAATAGTTAGACTAATGGTCAGTGGGGCTTTTAACCCCTATCAGCATTCAGGGTTAAAAGCCCTGACCGACAGGAAAAGGTATAGATAAAAGAGCTGTTGATTTCAACAGCTTTTTGCTTTTAGATATGAATTAATATCCAGTGAAAAAACTTATCAAACGCCGTGAAATTCCAATTGGAAATTCTGTTTCAAACCATCCGTTATTAGATCGCCTTTATCGCGCACGCCATATTCAAAACACCGAAGAATTAGACCGCACTTTAAAATCAATGCTGAATCCAAATCAGCTATATGGTATTGAACAAGCCGTAAATTTATTAGTGGAAGCTTACCAACAACAGCAAAAAATAGTGATTGTTGGGGATTTTGATGCTGATGGTGCAACTAGTACAGCATTGAGTGTGCTTGCTTTAAGACAACTTGGTTTTGCTGACGTGGATTATCTTGTACCAAATCGATTTGAACAAGGTTATGGTTTGAGTATTCCAGTGGCTGAAATGGCGATTGAAAAGGGTGTACAGCTGTTAATGACGGTGGATAACGGTGTTTCATCTTTTGAAGGCGTTGCATTTTTGAAAGAGAAAGGTGTCCGTGTTTTAGTGACGGATCATCATTTACCTCCCGAAACTTTGCCGCTAGCCGATGCCATTGTTAATCCTAATTTAAGTCAGTGTGGTTTTCCTTCAAAATCTTTAGCGGGCGTTGGTGTTGCGTTTTATTTGATGTTAGCCGTACGAGCAAAATTTCGTGAACTCGGTATTTTTACTGCAGAAACACAACCTAATTTTACTGACTTGCTCGATCTAGTAGCATTGGGTACTGTCGCTGATGTGGTGCCTTTAGATCAAAATAATCGTATCCTTGCCTATCAAGGGTTAATGCGCATCCGTGCTCGACGTTGTCGCCCCGGAATTATTGCGTTGGCTGAAGTGGCTAACCGTAATGTAGAGCAATTTACTTCAAGTGATCTCGGTTTTTGTATCGGGCCTCGTTTAAATGCAGCGGGGCGTTTAGATAATATGTCGATCGGGGTAGAGCTTTTACTGGCGGACGATATGCTAAAAGCCCGAGAATTAGCGTTAGAACTTGACCAACTCAACCAAATGCGTAAAGAAATTGAAGCAGGCATGAAGCTTGAGGCGCTAGAAATTTGCCAAAATCTCACCGCACTTTTTAAAGAGTTACCTTCGGGGATTACACTTTATCAACCAGATTGGCATCAAGGTGTGTTGGGCATTGTGTCATCTAGGATTAAAGAGCAATATCACCGTCCTGTGATTGCCTTCGCGAAAGATGGTGATGGAATCTTGAAAGGTTCTGCGCGTTCTATTGAGGGCTTACATATGCGTGATATTTTAGAACGTATTCATTCGCAACATCCTGATATGATTTTAAAATTTGGTGGTCATGCGATGGCTGCGGGATTAAGCCTCAGAGAAGAATACTTTGACGATTTCCAACATATTTTTAATCAAACCGTTGCCGCTTGGCTTGATGAAGAACATTTACAAGGTGTCATCTGGACCGATGGTGAATTAAATTCAAATGAATTTAATCTTGAAACGGCAGAACTGATAAAATCAGCAGGCCCTTGGGGACAAGCTTTCCCAGAGCCTTGTTTTGATGGTGAATTTAAAATTTTAGACCAACGTGCAATTGGGCAAAATCAAAACCATCTCAAAATGTTAGTAGAGCCAAAACGAGGCGGACCTTTATTAGATGCAGTTGCGTTTAATATTGATACAAGATTGTATCCCGATCTTTCAATTAAACAGGCAAGATTTGCATATAAATTGGATGTTAATGAGTTTCGTGGTAACCGAAATGTACAGCTTTTAGTGGAATATATTGAAGCGATTGATGAGTAATGTTTTGAAATTTTATGGATTATTCGTATTAGGTTTATTTGGGTTTACATCATCGGTTATAGCTGAAGTAAATCAAAAAGAATTTTCTACTCAAAATCCACCGCACTTACCGTCTTCTGATGTCATGCATTTTGAAGATGGGCGGGATTATTTTTCTTATCAAGAGCCTATTGATCAAGCGCCTAGAGCGGATAAAAAAATACGTATTCAATTCTTTTGGGATTACGATTGCCGTGTATGTTCGTCAGCGCAAGATATTTTGGAGCTTTATAGTCAAATGCGTACAAATAAAGTTGCGTTGGAACAATATCCTATTGCAACTGCGGATAGTCAGTTTAGCGCACGCATTTTTTATACCTTGCAAGCACTAAGTGCGGGTGAATTATCTAATGTTTTATTGTTTGAAACTTCAGAAAAATCCCGTTATGCAGAATTGTCTGCGACAAATAAAATTCAACAATGGGCGGAAGAACAAGGGCTAGATAAGCCGTTATTTATTCAAACTGAAAATTCAGAAAGAGTAAAAGAACAAATTCAAGATGCGATTGAATTGACGGAAGAATATGGTGTTTTTACCTATCCTTACGTTGTCATTGGGGGAAAATATGTACTCACGGCGAGCACGCTTTATAACGATGATTATAGCGTGGCTGTGCTAGATTTTTTGGTAAATAAAATAGAACAGGAACAAAAGTGATGAAAATCGGAATTGTTGGCGCAATGGCGCAAGAAGTAGAAATTTTAAAAAATTTAATGGCAGAGAGAACTGAAACTCGAGTAGCAAGTGCGGTCATTTTTGAAGGCAAAATTAATGGTAAAGATGTTGCATTGTTGCAATCAGGTATTGGCAAAGTGGCCGCTGCAATTGGCACTACGGCATTGTTGCAATTAGCCAAGCCAGATTTTGTGATCAATACTGGTTCTGCGGGTGGAGTAGCAAAAGGCTTAAAAGTGGGGGATATTGTGATTTCTGATGAAACACGTTATCACGATGCGGATGTGACAGCTTTTGGCTATGAAAAAGGTCAGTTGCCCGCTAATCCCGCGGCATTTTTATCCGACAAAAAATTAGCTGACCTTGCTCAAGAAATTGCAGAAAAGCAAGGACAATCAGTAAAACGTGGTTTAATTTGTTCTGGCGATAGTTTTATTAATAGCGAAGACAAAATTGCACAAATAAAAGCAGACTTCCCGAATGTGGCGGGGGTTGAAATGGAGGCCACAGCGATTGCACAAGTTTGCTATGCTTTTAATGTGCCTTTTGTGGTGGTTCGAGCTATTTCGGATGGAGGAGATGGTGAAGCGAGTATGTCATTTGAAGAGTTCTTACCGTTAGCTGCAAAACAGTCTTCGGCGTTAGTGTTGGGGATGATTGATAGACTGTAGTAATAATCTTTTAATAAGATAATAAATTCTAAAATTGAATTATAAACATTATTTAAAAAGGCATAGCTTATTAGCTATGCCTTTTTATATGAGCCAATTAGAATTTATAATTTAAACTCAGAATATAAGTTCTTCCACGTGCAAAGTTATAAAGTACAGATTTATCTTTTCCTCCATCTTCACAAGTATTATTTTTACTACAAATTGAATCATTTAAGCTTGAATAATAGCGCTGTGAAGCAGCATCATTGCCTGAGTCTAAAGGATCAACATAACGTTTATCTAGTAGGTTTTGTACTTCAGCTTTGATAATTAAATCTTTAACAGGTTCATAACTTACATGCAAATCTAAAATAATCGGTTGTTTATTAATTTCCTCTGTTTTCTTTATAGCATAATAAGTTCGTTCATGGCTCGTATTTAATTCAAATTGAGAACCGTTAATATAATCTTCTTGAATGGTTGCTCGTTTACTTTTCCCATAGTAACGTGCTGCGATACCAAGAGTTAATTTTTGATCAAACCAGCGAGAGCCAAGTTCTAATCTTCCATAATCTTTCGGTAACATTGAGATACGAGATAGACCATAACCTTGTTTCAGAATATCATCTTTTGATGCGTTGTTAGGACGTGGGCTTGCGTCTGCATAATTGGTTGGTTGATTTGTTCGTTGGTATGCATAAGATAGATTTGCAAAGAAACGTCCCATGTCATAATTTACTTCTAACTCAACACCGCTCTTTTTCACAATAGGCTTATAATTTTGATGAGCAATGGTAAATCTAAATCCATTATTAGCTGCCCAGTCAGGAACAACGCCATCTCTCCACCATACACCATATACATTATGAATATAATTTTTGATAAAGCTGCGATAGCCCACTAGTTTTAAACCTAATATATCTTCTTTAGTGAAAATGCCTTTTTTATAGGTATTAAATCCAAGTTGATAAGTTTCAGCTCGCTCAGGTTTTAATGCCGTATTTACCCCAACGTCAGATGCTTGAGAGAAGAACATTTCTTGAATATTTGGCATTCTATGTGTGCGCGAATAGGTGAAAAACGGCATAAAATAATTATTGATATCTGCGCTAAGTGTTGCTGAGTGATTTATTGCTGTTTTATGTCCTGATTTATGCAAAATCGGTTCATTAATTTGTGTTGGTGTATTTTCGTAACCTACATACTCACCATTAAATGCATAATGCGTAAAATTGACACTATAGTCTAAATGGTAAATTCCTTTAGAAAGTGCGGTATCAAAATAAACAGTTTTAAATTTTTGTTTACCGGAAGGTTGTAAGATCACTGAACGTTGTGGTAATCCGCTTTTGCTTCCTTGGAAGCGACCTAAATAGCTATAGTTTCCTTGGGAGTGTGATTCATTGTTATAAAACAAACTTAATTCTTCAGGAAAACGGTTTTTACTATACTCATTAATAAAGTAGTTAAAGCCTAATGTGGTTTTTAAATCAATTTCTTTTGGCAATAAAAAAGTATAGCTATTGTTAATATCAATAATATTTGCCACATTCTTTGTAATTAATTTATCTTCTACTTGCCAACCAGAAAAGAATGCACCTTTAGGATAAATAGTTTTACCTAAGTTATGTGCTACCATTAGATTTAGATCAAGATAGCGATTATTATTAAAATTATAATTTAATTGATAATTACGATTTTCGATTTTTCGAGAACCAATTTTATTATCAAGGGTACGTATTTGTGCACCTAAGGTATGGTTGTCATCGCCATATTCAAATTTTAATAAATGGCTACGAGAACGAGATTGCAAACTACCTGGCTCAATAGGGGCAACACTATATTGATCTTTATTGCGCTCAAATGAGTCATTTGTAGAATTTACTTCATCCTGTAATTCAGGTATTTCTTGAGGCTGAGTGCCATTTGCTAATTCTTTTAAAATTTTCTTTCTTGTTTCATTTTTATAGTTATCAAGTTGATAGCGAGATGTATTGTAACGTGGCTCATCTGGCGTGTCCTCTTCACTAATATAATCGTAATTTTCTTCTTGTCGTTCAATTCGAGTAATACAGCCTGGTGTTCTTGTTTCTATAGTTCCAGTGAGTTCATCGGTTGTCGTAATTGGGTCTGTATTTCCATTAAATGTTGGATTAGGTGCGTTACAAGACCAATGATTTTTGTTTAAATCAGGTGTCCACTGTCCAGCTGAATTTAAAACATAACCTGCATTGTGGAAATAGGCTTCTTTTTCTTTAGCAAGAATATCTTGTCCAAGCGAAGACAATCGTTCTCCTCCACCAATAAGATAATCTTGTGAAACTTCACGTTGACTGTAACCATATACCACACCAACATAACCACCATTATCCAGCCATTTTCTGCCTGCAGCCATTGTCATAAAATTCGATTTAGTTGCATTGCTCCCCGTCATTCCTTTTACGATGAGTCCAAATGGTTTGTCATCAGTAATAACATCATTAACACCTAGCGTTCTAAAATTGGCACTACCAGATAAGGTATTTACGCCATTAGAACCTGAAAAGTTGCTTTTATTGACATCGACACCAGCAATGAAGTTAGGATCAAGCGATGCACCGAATTGAGAATTACCACCAGATTGACCTGAGTCCATGGCTGTAGAGTAAAAAGTTTGTGTGACTCCATCGACCATAGTATTGACACGACCTAACCCATTTTCGCCACGAATATTAACAGAAACTACGCCAGAGCCTTTATCTTGTTGAGTAAATGCACCAGGGATACTTCGAATGACTTGATCGATAGTCTGGGTTTCTTTAAAAATATGCTCTCGGGTACTTTTCGCTTTTGCTTCCGTAAAAGGTTTTTTATCGTTAGCGACATTTTTTTCTACTACATCAATTTGATCTAATGTTTCTTCAGCTTTTGCATCAACGATAGAAACACTAAGGGTATTGATTAAGCAGAGTGTGATTAAATTTAATTTAATAACTCTCTTCATTACATATCCTTATTGTTTTTTTGAGAAAGATTCTCATTATCTTATTATATTTTGTAAAACTCAATGGTTTTTTATTAAAATTAATATAAAACCGCGAAAAAATGAAAAAAATTAATTTTAAAAGGTGGAGGATAAGTAGAGTAGCTCCTTAACTAAAAAAGCTTATAGGTGCGTGTTTGTTATTTTTTTATTCTTTGTTAATGGATCTTGAGTTAAGTTTGAAAGGTGGCAATAGCGAAATAGAGTGTTTATCTCTATAATACGTCAACTTTTGATAAGTAAAGGATAAGTTATATGGGAACGATTATTACCGTTGATGGTCCTAGCGGTGCCGGGAAAGGTACGCTTTGTTACGCTTTGGCAGAAAAGCTAGGTTATGCGTTATTGGATAGTGGAGCAATTTATCGCGTTACAGCATTAGCTGCATTACAACGTAAAACTGATTTAACAAATGAATTGGCGTTAGCCGAATTAGCTCGTCATTTAGATATTCAATTTATTCCTCAAAATGGCGAGGTGAATATTTTGCTTGCTGGCATGAATGTAAGCCATTTAATTCGCACTCAAGAAGTCGCTGATGCCGCATCTAAAGTAGCTGTGTTTCCAGAAGTGCGGTCAGCTTTGCTACAACTTCAGCAAGATTTTGCGAAAAATGATGGATTAATTGCTGATGGTAGAGATATGGGGACTGTAGTATTCCCGAATGCTCAAGTGAAGTTATTTTTAGATGCGAGTGCTGAAGAGCGTGCAAAAAGACGCTATAAACAGTTGCAAAATAAAGGAATAAATGGTAACTTTGAGCAGATTTTAGCCGAGATAAAAGAGCGTGATTTTCGTGATAGAAATCGAGAGGTCGCGCCTCTAAAACCGGCTGATGATGCTTTATTATTGGATAGCACAACGTTGAGTATTGATGAAGTTATTGATCAGGCGTTAGCTTATATTCAAGAAAAGGTGTCAGTTTCGATTTAACTGTTTGTTCAAGGAAGAATAAGCATTTATCCTCAACCCCGCATTTTATGGATTTTAATGTGGATGTTATTAACTTAAATTAAGAAGATTATTTATATGTCAGAATCTTTTGCTCAACTTTTTGAAGAATCATTAAAAGGCCTTGAAACTCGTCAAGGTTCAATCGTTAGCGGTACTGTAGTAGCTATCCAAAAAGGCTTTGTGCTTGTTGATGCAGGTTTAAAATCTGAGTCTGCAATCCCAGTTGCTGAATTCTTAAATGCACAAGGCGAACTTGAAATCCAAGTTGGCGATACTGTAAATGTTGCATTAGATGCAGTTGAAGATGGTTTCGGTGAAACTAAACTTTCTCGTGAGAAAGCTGTTCGTCACGAATCTTGGATTGAATTAGAAAAAGCTTACGAAGAAAAAGCGACCGTTATCGGTTTAATCAACGGCAAAGTGAAAGGTGGCTTCACAGTTGAGTTAAACGGTGTTCGTGCATTCTTACCAGGTTCTTTAGTTGATACTCGTCCAGCGCGTGAAGCAGATCACTTACTTGGTAAAGAATTAGAATTCAAAGTAATCAAATTAGATCAAAAACGTAACAACGTTGTTGTTTCTCGTCGTGCAGTGATTGAATCTGAAAACAGCCAAGAACGTGAACAAGTATTAGAAAATCTTGTTGAAGGTTCAGAAGTTAAAGGTATCGTTAAAAACTTAACTGAGTACGGTGCATTCGTTGATCTTGGTGGTGTTGACGGTTTATTACATATCACAGATATGGCTTGGAAACGTGTTAAACATCCAAGCGAAATCGTGAATGTTGGCGATGAAGTTACTGTTAAAGTATTAAAATTTGATAAAGATCGTACTCGTGTATCTTTAGGCTTAAAACAATTAGGCCAAGATCCATGGGCTGCAATTGCTGAAAATCACCCTGTAAACAGCAAATTAACTGGTAAAGTAACTAACTTAACAGACTATGGTTGTTTCGTTGAGATCTTAGATGGCGTTGAAGGTTTAGTTCACGTTTCTGAAATGGATTGGACTAACAAAAATATCCACCCATCTAAAGTTGTTAGCTTAGGCGATACTGTAGAAGTAATGGTATTAGAAATTGATGAAGAACGTCGTCGTATTTCTTTAGGCTTAAAACAATGTAAAGCTAACCCATGGACTCAATTTGCTGAAACTCACAATAAAGGCGATAAAGTAACGGGTAAAATCAAGTCTATCACTGATTTCGGTATCTTCATCGGTCTTGAAGGTGGTATCGATGGTTTAGTTCACTTATCTGATATTTCTTGGAATGTATCAGGTGAAGAAGCAGTTCGTAACTACAAAAAAGGTGACGAAGTTTCTGCAGTAGTATTAGCTGTTGATGCAGTGAAAGAACGTATCTCTTTAGGTATCAAACAACTTGAAGAAGATCCATTCAATAACTTCGTAGCGATCAATAAAAAAGGCGCTGTAGTATCTGCAACAGTAGTTGAAGCAGATGCAAAAGGTGCTAAAGTTGAATTAGCGGGCGGCGTTGAAGGTTATATCCGCGCAGCTGATTTAACAAATGAAGTTGCTGCAGGTGATGTGGTTGAAGCTAAATACACTGGTGTAGATCGTAAATCTCGTATCGTTCACTTATCAGTGAAAGCAAAAGATCAAGCTGAAGAAGCTGCTGCAGTTGCAAATGTGAATAACAAACAAGAAGAAGTTGCTATTCCAAACGCAATGGCTGAAGCTTTCAAAGCAGCTAAAGGTGAATAATTAATTCACGTAGTAAGGCTGGGCTCATGTCCAGCCTTATTTTTAGGGCTTATTGCTAATACATTGAAATAATGTATTAGCAATAAATCTTAATTTGAATAATATTAAGGGAGAGAAGACGATGACTAAGTCAGAACTTATAGAAAAATTATTAGCGAAACATCCGACTTTACCCGTAAAAGAAATCGAAAATATGGTAAAAGATATTTTGGAGTTTATTTCTCAATCTCTTGAAAATGGCGATCGTGTTGAGTTGAGAGGATTTGGAAGTTTTTCACTGCATTATCGTAATCCTCGTTTAGGGCGTAATCCCAAAACGGGTGATTCTGTTAAATTAGAAGCTAAATCTGTACCGCACTTTAAGCCTGGTAAAGAATTAAAAGAGCGTGTAGATATTTATTAATAAAATTAAAATGCACGAATATGCCTTTTAAACTACAACGTTTGCCATTATTTAAAAAAGCCATATTTTAAGGAAATGTTATGATTAAATATATTTTAGGTATTGTTATTTTTATTGCTATCGTGTTGGTTGCAATTACCATTGGGGCAAATAACGATCAAGTTATTACATTTAATTATATTGTGGCGGAAAGCCAGCTCCAACTATCCACTCTTGTTGCTATTTTATTTGGATTAGGTTTGATTCTTGGCTGGTTAATCACTGCTTTTTTCTATCTTAAGTTAAAACTTAAAAATATGGCATTAGCTCGCCAAGTTAAGCGCCAAACTTTACAAATCAACGAGTTGACTACTGTGCGCGATAAGGTCGCCTGATGCTAGAATTACTCTTTCTACTATTGCCTATTGCTGCAGCCTATGGTTGGTACATGGGGCAGCGTAGTGCAAAGAAAGATCAAGATGATATTAGTAATAAACTCTCCCGAGATTATGTTACGGGGGTAAACTTCTTACTTTCCAATCAAACCGATAAAGCTGTAGATTTGTTTTTAGACATGCTTCAGAAGCAAGAAACTGAAAATGAAATCGAAAGTCACTCCCAATTTGAAGCTGAGCTTACACTTGGTAATCTATTCCGCTCTAGAGGCGAAGTTGATCGTGCATTGCGTATTCACCAAGCTTTAGACCTTAGTCCTAATTATACATTTGAGCAAAAATTACTCGCAAAGCAACAGCTTGCTAGAGATTTTATGGTGGTTGGTTTTTTTGACCGAGCTGAAAATCTTTATATTTTACTAGTGGATGAACCTGAATTTGCAGAAAATGCTTTACAGCAACTTTTACTGATTTATCAAAAAACTAAAGAATGGAAAAAAGCGGTTAATATTGCTGAAAAACTCGCTAAAATAAAACCACAAGAGAATAATATTGAACTTGCGCAATGTTATTGTGAATATTCACAAAGTTTAGAGCCTGAAAGTGCGGTTGAAAAACGCAGTGTTTTACAAAAAGCTTTGTCGGTTTCTCCTACTTGTGTTCGCGCTTCTTTATTACTCGCAAATTTAGAAATGCTTGAAGAACAATATCAACAAGCTGCAAAAATACTAGAAAATGTTTTAGAGCAAAATCCAGATTATACGGGTGAAATTCTGTCACCTTTAAAACATTGTTATGAAGAATTAAATCAGTTAGATAACTTTGAGTTATTCCTAATTCGTGCTGGCCAAATTACTAATAATGATGAAGTAGAGCTAGCTTTGGTTAAATTAATTGAAGAAAAAGATGGAAAGTCTGCTGCTCAAGCTAAGCTTTATCAGCAACTCACGAAAAAGCCAAGTACTTTAATTTTCCATCGTTTTATGCAGTATCAAATTGATGATGCAGAAGAAGGGCGGGGAAAAGAAAGCCTAATTTTATTACATAAAATGGTTGGTGAAAGAATTAAGCAAACATCGGCTTATCGTTGTACAAATTGTGGTTATCAAATCCATAAGCTATTGTGGAATTGCCCATCTTGCCGTCAATGGGAAAGTATTAAACCAGTTTCAAGTCAAGAACATAATTAATTGATACTCAGCGAGGTAACATTATGACAAGCAAAATTATTGTGGCATTGGACTATGAGAAAGAAGCAGAGGCTCTTGCTTTAGTTGATCAAATTGATCCGAGTTTGTGTCGATTAAAAGTGGGTAAAGAAATGTTTACTACACTTGGTATTAATTTTGTAAAACAATTACATCAACGTAATTTCGATGTTTTCTTAGATCTTAAATATCATGATATTCCAAATACTGTAGCAAGAGCGGTCCGTTCTGCAGCTGATTTGGGTGTATGGATGGTAGATCTGCACGCAAGTGGTGGGCTACGAATGATGGAAGAAGCTAAGAGAATTCTTGAACCTTATGGGAAAGATGCGCCATTGCTTATTGCTGTGACGGTATTAACCAGTATGGAAGATTTGGATTTATTACAAATTGGGATTAATGCATCGCCAATGGAACAAGTTTTACGCTTAGCTCATTTAACCCAACGAGCAGGTTTAGATGGTGTAGTCTGCTCCCCTCAAGAAGTTGAAATTTTACGTAACGCTTGTGGAGAAGAGTTTAAATTGGTGACACCAGGTATTCGTCCAATTGGAGCGGATTTTGGTGATCAACGACGTGTGATGACGCCTACTGCAGCAATTCGTGCAGGTTCAGATTATTTAGTTATTGGACGCCCAATAACTCAAGCGGATAATCCTGCGGAGGTTCTCCGTTCTATTAATGCATCTATTGGGTAATTATGATGTCAAATTCTGTTTTAGTGTATTCAACAGATGTGGGGCGAATTAAAGAGGAAAAGGCTTCTGTAGTTCGCCCAAAAGGAGACGGTGTTGTACGTATCCAAAAACAAACGAGTGGTAGAAAAGGTGCGGGCGTATCCGTTATAACTGGTTTAGATTTATCCGATGAGGAATTGAAAAAATTAGCGGCTGAATTAAAAAAACGTTGTGGATGTGGCGGTTCAGTTAAAAATGGAATGATTGAGATTCAAGGTGAAAAGCGTGATTTGCTCAAGCAATTGTTAGAGCAAAAAGGGTTTATCGTTAAATTATCAGGTGGATGATTAAAAAGGCGCATTAGCGCCTTTTTTGTTAAAGATTTAAAATTTCTTTAACGAAAGGAATTGTAAGATTTCGTTGTGCTTGTAACGAGGCTTTATCTAGTAGATCAAGCGCTTCAAATAATGTGTGCATGTCTCGCGCTAGTCGTGTAAGTAAAAAATTTGCAGTTTCGTCAGATAATTGGAATCCTCGTTGGTAAGCTGCGAGTTGTAGTACTTTGATTTTTTGTTCGTCTGTTAATGAATTTAATTGATAAATTTCCCCCCAAGTTAGGCGAGAGTTTAAATCAGGCAATTTTACAGAAAGTGCGGAAGGCGATTTATCTGAACTAATAAGCAAAAGCGTTTTTCCGCTCGCTTTAATTCGATTGAAGAGATCAAAAATAGCTAATTCCCATTCATCATTTCCGATCACACTTTGTACATCATCTAGACACACTAATTCTTGCTGTTCTAGATTTTCAAGAACTGCGGTAGAAAAATATTGAGATTTGCTGAGCGGTACATAAATAGCAGTACGTTGATTGATTAAATATTCGTTAGTGAATGCTCTAAGCAGGTGAGTTTTTCCAGAACCTTTATTTCCCCAAATATAGAAAAACTGTTGTTTTAATTCAGATGAATTTTTGCGTAAAGAATCGAGCAATAAAAGATTATTATCGCCGTAAAAGTTTTCTAATGTTGCATCATCAATTTGATGAATGGGTAAGGGAAGCTGCTTATTCAAATATTTATGTATTACAAGATTATAAGTAAGAAAAAGGGTTAAATTGGTATTTAACCCTTTTAAAAGGAATCTTATTCTACTTCATTTTTTGCTTTCGGTAAAACAAGGTTTAAGATGATAGCAACAATCGCGCACAAGCTGATACCTTTTAGTGATACGTTACCCACATCTACAAACATATTGCCGATACCAAATGTCATGACGACAGAAATAATACACAGATTACGTGCTTCGGTAACATCAACTTTGCCACGAATTAAGGTGCTCATGCCCACGACTGCGATTGAACCGAAAACAAGCATCATAATTCCACCCATTACAATAGTTGGAATCGTTGATAGGAATGCGCCTACTTTTCCACAGAATGAAATAGCAATAGCCCAAACCGCAGCCCAAGTCATAATATTAGGATTGAAATTTCGGGTTAACATTACGGCACCAGTTACTTCCGCATAGGTTGTATTTGGTGGGCCACCCACTAAAGATGCTGCTGCAGTCGCTAAACCATCGCCTAATAAAGTGCGGTGTAATCCTGGTTTTTTTAAAAAGTCTTTACCTGTCACAGAGCTGATTGCCATGATGCCACCCACGTGTTCTACTGCAGGTGCAATGGCAATGGGTAACATATAAAGAATAGCTTCTAGGTTAAATTCAGGCGCAGTTAATTTTGGTAAGCTGAACCAAGGCGCATCAATCACTGGTTGGAAATTAATTAAACCTAGGAATAAACATAAAATATAGCCCGCAGTAATACCAAACATAATTGGGATGAGTTTCATCAATCCTTTGGCAAATACTGCCACAGATAAAGTAGTAAGAAGCGTTACCATTGAAACTAATACCGCATCGTTATATGCATAAGCACTGTTTTTGCCTAATGACATATCAACTGCCACAGGGGCTAGTCCCATACCAATGATAATAATTACTGGGCCAACTACAATCGGTGGGAAAATGCGTTGTAACGCTTCTGTTCCGCGTAATTTTACTAACATGCTCAGTGCTAGATATACAAGCCCAGCGGATGCTAAACCACCCATAGTGGTCGCAATGCCCCAAGTTTGAACACCATATTGAATCGGTGCGATAAAGGCAAAAGATGAGGCCAAGAAAATAGGAACTTGTTTGCCAGTGCAAAGTTGGAAGAGTAGAGTGCCAACGCCGGCGGTTAATAATGCAGTATTGGAATCAAGGCCTGTAATTAATGGTACAAGAACGAGCGCGCCAAATGCGACGAAGAGCATTTGTAGGCCAACGAAAGATTGTTTTAATTTGCTTTGATTTTCCGCTAGGGAAGGAGGGATTTGGTTTGTCATTTAGTTTCAACTC
This sequence comes from Haemophilus haemolyticus, assembly GCF_003490595.1. Lineage (GTDB taxonomy): Bacteria > Pseudomonadota > Gammaproteobacteria > Enterobacterales > Pasteurellaceae > Haemophilus > Haemophilus haemolyticus_L. Next base: position 152,190 of record NZ_QQGY01000002.1, on the reverse strand, counting down.
TCTGTTTGAATTAACTTAAAAAGTGCGGTCAGTTTTTCTTGTGTTTCACGCACGGAAAAAAGACGGCTTAAATGCCGTCTTGTTTTGGGGATTATTTTGTCCCAAAAATTTTATCGCCCGCATCACCAAGACCCGGAATAATGTAACCTTGTTCATTTAAATGGCTATCAATAGAAGCGCAGTAAAGTTCAATGTCAGGATGTGCAGCCTCAAGAGCTTTAATTCCTTCTGGTGCAGCCACTAATACTAATACTTTGATATGTTTACAACCTTTTGCTTTTAAAAGATCGAGGGTTGCAATCATAGAACCGCCTGTTGCAAGCATTGGATCCACCACAATTGCAAGACGTTCTTCTAAATCGCTGGCTAATTTTTGGAAATAAGGGACTGGCTCAAGGGTTTCTTCATTACGGTAGATACCCACTACACTGATACGTGCGCTTGGTACATGTTCAAGTACACCATCCATCATACCTAAACCTGCACGTAAAATTGGCACAACCGTTACTTTTTTACCTTTAATTCGATCGATTTCTACTGGGCCATTCCAACCGTTGATCGTTACTTTTTCAGTTTCTAAATCAGACGTTGCTTCATAGGTTAATAGGCTACCGATTTCTGTTGCTAGTTCACGGAATTTTTTTGTATCAATCTCAGCTTCACGCATCACACCTAGTTTGTGTTTTACAAGTGGGTGTTTTACTTCAACCAGTTTCATTTTCACTCTCCTTTTGGCGCTTAAAAAACAAATTGACGAATTTTAGATTAAAAACATACAAAATGGTAGAGCTTAATAAAAATATTCTGATGATTTTATAAATTTGACAGGGAAATTGTGAGGGGAAAACACAATATTTTTAAACTGGTCGAATACTCTCTATATCTAATTTTGCATCAAACTCATTAAGTAGAATTTGTAATTTACTATCTTTTTGCAACTCATTTTGAGCCTTTTCCCGCAATGCTTGATAAATATTGCGGCGATATTCAATTGGCGTCGTGACATTGCTATCATCAATATTAATTGTTAATCGAATATTTTTACCTTGCAATTTGCTTAAAGCTTCAACCAAATTTTTTATACTTCTGTCTTGGCGTAAATGAGATTTTTCTGAATGTAGTCCAAGATTGATTTCATCATCGGTTTTGTTTTGTAAGAAACAATTTAACGCTAATTCTTTGCTAAATCCTGTTACGCCAGAACGCTCAACTATATCTGCCCACTCATCTTGTTGTTGAGTTTGGGTGATGATTTTTAAACGTAATTCAGGCGTAATATCTTTCAAAATCGCCTGTTTTATATCAGAAGGACGAACGCCTGTATCGGCTTTAGCAAGTTCTGGATTGCTCCATTCCCAACGATAGGTGTCAGCACTCAAGATTTCTTGCTCATCTTGAGCAATTTCTACATTATCACCACTTGAATTTTCTTCTGTACTATTTTCTTGTGAAGCTTGTGCGGCATTTGGTGGTGATGTTGGCTTTTCTATGTGCTTGGGCTTCGGTTCAGACATTTCTCGCACGGGAAGTGCGGTCATTTTTTTATGAGATTTTTCTTCATCCAGTTCTTGGATATGATGTAAAGTTTCACTTACAACAGCTAATGATTCAGCTTTGTGTTCTTGACGTTCTTGGTTTTCCAGTTGTGTTAAATGTTCAAGTGCATCTAAAGCTGAAAGGCTTGCCAAATTTGGAATGCTTGTTTTATTTGGTTTTGCTTGAGAATAAGCTGATTTTATACTTTGCGACAGTACTGGCACATCTACATAATTACCTGTATTTTCAACCGCACGTGGAGTTGATGGCGGTGGAGTAATTGTCGTGTTAGCCTTTGGTACTGCCGTAAGGAACTTTGGGTGAAATGCCAATGCCCTCAATAATGTCATTTCTGCGCCAATACGACGATTTGGCGCATTTGATAAATCTTTTCTACCAGAAACAATGACTTGATAAAAAAACTGAACATCTTCTGGAGAGATATGTTTGGCTAAAAATGAAAAATGTTCATTGTCATCTGAAGATTTTTGTGGAAGAAGTTGCATGAGTGCAATTTTATGTAATTTTTCTGCACATTCGCCAAGTAATTTGTCCCAATCGCCTGCTGCATCTGCAACTCTTTGCAGTGTTCGCATTAAGAGTTCACCATTGCCTTGATGTAAGGCATATAAAATATCAACAGAATAGTTATCGTCAAGCAGCCCTAACATATTGCTTACAACACTATTCGTAACTTGTCGGTCGCCCATTGCAATGGCTTGATCGGTTAAACTTAAGCTATCACGAATACTTCCTTGCGCCGCTTTTGCAAGTTTAACTAATGCAGGTTCTTCAAAAGGAATATTTTCTTGTGTCAAAATATGGGCAAGATGCTGGGAGATTTGGGTTTCATCTAATGCTTTGAGATGAAATTGTAAACAGCGAGAAAGGATGGTTATAGGTAGTTTTTGCGGATCCGTTGTCGCGAGTAAGAATTTTACATATTCTGGAGGTTCTTCCAACGTCTTGAGCAATGCATTAAATGAATGACGGGACAGCATGTGGACTTCATCGATTAAGTAAACCTTAAATCTTCCGACAACAGGTTTATATTGCACGTTATCCAATAATTCGCGCGTGTCTTCAACTTTTGTGCGGGATGCCGCATCAATTTCAATTAAATCAATGAAATTGCCTTGCTCAATGGCTTTACAATTTTCACATTCACCGCAGGGCGTTGCGGTTACACCATGTACACAATTTAATCCTTTTGCAAATAATCTGGCAATAGAGGTTTTCCCTACACCACGCGTGCCTGAAAAGAGGTAAGCGTGATGTAGTCGATTATCTTTTAATCCATTTGCTAATGCCGTGATAATGTGTTCTTGCCCAACGACATCAGCAAATGTTTTTGGTCGCCATTTTCTGGCTAAGACTTGATAGCTCATCGAATCCTTAATTAATGACCTTCAAAATTGACGAGTGTATAGCAATCAACGCCCAAATTATTTAAGCGTTTTTCGCCACCTAATTCAGGTAAATTAATCACAAATGCAGCGTGTTTTACCACTCCACCTAAACGTTGCACTAATTTTACTGTTGCTTCAACGGTGCCACCTGTTGCTAATAAATCATCAATGATTAAAATATTGTCACCTTCTGAAATTGCATCAACGTGCATTTCCAAAGTATCTTGACCATATTCTAGTTGATAAGATTGAGAAATGGTTTTGCGTGGTAATTTTTTAGGTTTACGTACTAATTCAAAAGGTAAACCTAGTGCTAAGGCAACGGGTGCGCCAAAAATAAAACCACGAGATTCAGTTCCAAGCACTTTGGTAATTCCTTTGTCTCGATATTGTTCCACAATAAGATCTATTGTTGCTTTAAAAGCTGCTGGAACTTCTAAAAGGGTAGTAATGTCGCGGAAGATAATGCCTTCTTTCGGATAGTTAGGAATAGATTTGATAGAAGATTTAATTAAATCAAGTTGTGTAGTCATAAATAATGCTCAAAAGTGCGGTAAAAAAGAAACGTTTTTAGGACGGTATCTTATCATAAAAAAATAAAAAGATAGGAAAATAAAAATCCCCAATAGGGGATTTTTATTTAGGTTTGGATTTATAATTTTAGCTGAATTAAAACTTCTTAAATAGAAATTATTTTTTCTTCGCTTTTGCATTTGGAAGGTCAGTGATTGAGCCTTCAAATACTTCTGCAGCTAAACCAACAGATTCGTGTAAAGTTGGGTGAGCGTGGATAGTTAATGCAATATCTTCTGCGTCGCAACCCATCTCGATGGCAAGACCGATTTCACCTAATAATTCACCACCGTTAGAACCTACGATTGCACCGCCAAGTACACGATGAGTATCTTTATCAAAGATTAACTTCGTCATACCTTCTGAACATTCGGATGCAATAGCGCGGCCTGATGCTGCCCAAGGGAATTTAGCTACTTCGTAGTTTAAGCCTTCTTGTTTACATTCTTTCTCAGTTTTACCTACCCAAGCTACTTCTGGTTCAGTATAAGCAATGGATGGAATCACTTTAGGATCAAAGTAGTGTTTTTGTCCCGCAATGACTTCTGCAGCAACGTGGCCTTCGTGAACACCTTTGTGCGCTAACATTGGTTGACCAACAATATCGCCGATTGCAAAGATATGTGGCACATTGGTGCGCATTTGTTTATCAACATGAATGAAACCACGATCATCAACTTCAACGCCAGCTTTACCTGCATCAATCAATTTGCCATTTGGTACACGACCGATAGCGACAAGCACCGCATCATAACGTTTGGTGTCATTGCATGCTTTGCCTTCCATTGAAACGTAGATACCATCATCTTTTGCTTCAACAGCGGTTACTTTGGTTTCAAGCATTAACTTGAATTTTTTCTCGATTTGTTTGGTATAAATTGCAACAACATCTTTATCCGCTGCTGGGATAACTTGGTCGAACATTTCTACCACTTCAATTTCTGAACCTAATGCGTGGTAAACTGTACCCATTTCTAAACCGATGATACCACCGCCCATAATGAGAAGTTTTTTAGGTACTTCTTTTAATTTAAGCGCATCCGTTGAGTTCCAAATACGTGGATCTTCATGTGGAATAAATGGTAATTCAATTGGGCGAGAACCTGCTGCAATAATCGCATTATCGAATTTAATGGTAGTTGGGTGACCATCACGATCGCGAGCCACTAAAGTGTGAGGATCCGTAAATGCTGCTAAACCTTCAACCACAGTGACTTTACGCGCTTTTGCCATACCTGCTAAACCATCAGTTAATTTAGCGACAACTGCTTCTTTACCTGCACGAACTTCATCTAAATCAATTTTTGGCTCGCCAAAATAAATACCATTTTTGCTTGCGTGTTTTGCTTCTTCAATCACTTTTGCTACGTGCAACAATGCTTTAGACGGGATACAACCTACATTTAAACATACCCCTCCAAGAGTTGAATAACGTTCAACTAATACAGTTTCTAAGCCTAAATCCGCACAACGGAACGCCGCGGAATAACCTGCTGGGCCAGCACCAAGTACGACGACTTGGGTTTTAATTTCTTTACTCATTTTTACCTCGTAAAAACGTTTAAAATATTGACCGCACTTTGCGATCTTTGTTGGGAGGGCTTTTAGCCCATCAATAAATCTCATTAATCGGTGGGCTGAAAGCCCACCCTACAGATTACATTACTAAGCGACGTAAATCCGCTAAAACAGAGCCAACATAGCTAATGAAACGAGCACCATCCGCACCATCAATGACACGGTGGTCGAATGATAATGACATTGGAAGAATTAAGCGTGGCGCAAATTCTTTACCATTCCATACCGGTTCCATCGATGATTTAGAGACACCAAGGATGGCCACTTCTGGCGCGTTTACAATTGGTGCAAAGTGAGTTGTACCAATGCCACCAAGACTTGAAATGGTGAAACAGCCACCTTGCATATCAGATGCAGTCAATTTGCCTTCACGTGCTTTTTTCGATACTTCCATTAATTCACGCGAAAGTTCGATAATGCCTTTCTTGTTCACATTTTTGAATACAGGCACGACTAAGCCATTTGGCGTATCTACTGCTACACCAATGTTAATATATTTTTTCAGGATTAAGCGTTGTGCATCTTCGGTAATTGAGCTGTTGAAACGTGGATACGCTTCTAATGCTTTTGCCACAGCTTTCATAATGAACACAACTGGCGTGATTTTTACGCCTAGTTTTTGTTTTTCTGCTAACGCATTTTGTTCTTTACGGAATGCTTCTAAATCCGTGATATCTGCTTTATCGAAGTGAGTAACGTGTGGAATCATTACCCAGTTACGATGTAAGTTAGCACCTGAAATTTTGTTGATACGACTTAATTCAACTTCTTCAATTTCGCCAAATTTACTGAAATCAACTTTTGGCCATGGTAATAAGCCTAAGCCAGCACCATTTGCTACACCATTGCCAGCAGCTTGTGCTGTTGCACCGCTTTCATAAGCTTTAACGGCGGTCTTCACATAAGCTTCGATATCTTCTTTAACAATACGACCTTTACGACCTGTACCTTTTACTTTATCTAAGTTTACGCCAAATTCACGTGCTAAACGACGAATAACTGGGGTAGCGTGCGCATAGCCAGCACTTGCCACTACTTGTTCTTGGCTTAAGCCAGATACATTGCCAGATTGAGCAGGTTGTGCAGCTGGCGCAGGTGATGCAACTTGTGGTGCTGGAGCAAATGTTGCCACAGCTGGCGCTGCACCCGCCACTTCAAAGCGCATAATTAGTGAACCAGTCGATACTTTATCGCCTGATTTCACTAGAATTTCTTTTACTACGCCGCCAAATGGAGCTGGAACTTCCATTGACGCTTTATCACCTTCAACGGTAATTAATGATTGATCTTCTGAAACAGTATCACCAACGGCAACCATAATTTCGGTTACATTGACTTCATCGCCACCAATATCTGGCACATTCACATCTTTAATTGCAGATGTTGTAGCAGCTACAGGCGCCGCTGTTTGAGCTGGTGCTGATGCAGCAACTGGAGCTGTTGATGCAGTTTCAAATTTCATGATAAGTTTGCCAGTTGAAACTTTATCACCGACATTAATTAAAATTTCTTTTACCACACCTGCGATTGGTGCTGGAACTTCCATTGAAGCTTTATCGCCTTCAACATTGATGATTGATTGATCAACTTCAACACTATCACCCACTTTAACCATAATTTCAGTAACGTTTACTTCATCAGAACCGATGTCTGGTACGTTTACTTCAACAACAGCTGACGCAGTTGGCGCAGTAGCAGCTACTGGTGCTGCCGGTGTTTCAGCAGCTGACGCAGCGCCTGCAGCTTCTAAAACGAGCATTGGGGTGCCTGTTGTGACTTTATCACCCACTTTGACTAAAACTTCTTTTACAACACCCGCTTCTGGTGCAGGCACTTCCATTGAAGCTTTATCGCCTTCAACGTTAATGATAGATTGATCAACAGAAATGGTATCGCCTACGTTTACCATGACTTCTGTTACGGTAACTTCATCACTACCAATATCAGGAATTTGAATTTGTTTTGACATTTTTTGTTCCTTTTAAAGTGCGGTCATAAAACACGCTGTTTTTTGACCGCAGTTTTCATCAATTACGCGTAAAGCGGATTGATACGATCTACATTCAAACCGAATTTCGCAATCGCATCTGCAACCACTTGGTTAGATACTGTACCTTCTTTCGCTAATTGAGAAAGTGCAGCAACCACAACATAACGTGCATCAACTTCGAAGTGTTCACGTAAGTTTGCACGGCTGTCTGAACGACCGAAACCATCTGTACCTAACACATGATAATGACGGCTTGGTACGAATGCACGGATTTGATCTGCGTATGCTTTAACATAGTCAGTTGAAGCAACGGTTGGTAAATCAGCTAATACTTGAGTAACGTATGGTACGCGTTGTGTCTCTGTTGGGTGTAATAAGTTCCAACGTGCTGCATCATGACCTTCGCGTGCTAATTCATTGAATGAAGGCGCAGAAAATACATCTGAAGTCACACCGTAGTCATTTGCAAGAATTTGCGCCGCTTCACGAACATGACGCATGATGGCACCAGAACCTAACAATTGAACGTGACCTTTGCCTTTTTTACCTTCCACTGTTTCAAATTTGTATAAACCTTTTCGGATACCTTCTTCCGCACCAGTAGGCATAGCAGGTTGATCCATGACTTCATTTAATGTTGTCATGTAATAGAATACATCTTCTTGTTTTTCGCCGTACATGCGGTTGATACCGTCTTGCATAATTACAGCAACTTCAAATGCAAACGATGGATCATAAGTGATACAGTTAGGAATGATACCTGCTTGAATATGGCTATGGCCATCTTCGTGTTGTAAGCCTTCGCCGTTTAAGGTTGTACGACCTGAAGTACCACCCACCATGAAACCACGAGCTAATTGGTCACCAGCAGCCCACATCATATCGCCCACACGTTGGAAACCAAACATTGAGTAATAGATGAAGAATGGAATCATCGGTTGGTTATTGACAGAGTAGGAGTTCGCTGCTGCTAACCAAGATGCGGTTGCACCTAATTCATTGATACCTTCTTGTAATACTTGACCATCTTTTGCTTCACGATAGTAAGCCACTAAATCACGGTCTGAAGGAACATAGTTTTGACCATGTGGGTTATAAATACCCACTTGACGGAACAAACCTTCCATACCGAAAGTACGTGCTTCGTCCGCGATCATTGGCACAATTGTTTTACCAATGTTTTTATCTTTTAATAAGATGTTTAATGCACGAGTAAACGCCATTGTGGTTGAAATACCACGAGGTTGTTCTTCTAATAATGCTTTAAACTCTTCTAATGCAGGAACTTTATATTCAACATCAAATTTAGTACGACGAGCAGGAACATAGCCGTTTAATGCTTTACGGTGGCCATGTAAGTATTCATACTCAGGCGTGCCTTCAGCAAATTTAATGTATTCTAATTTTTCTACTTGCTCATCTGTTAATGATAATTCAAAGAAGTCACGGAAACCTTTAAGGCTTTCGTAAGACATTTTTTTAGATTGGTGAGCGGTGTTTTTACTTTCTGCTTCGGGAATTTTATAACCTTTAACTTGATGCGCTAAAATCACAACTGGTTTCGTTGCATTTTGTGCTTTTGCATAGGCTGCATATAATTTTTCACTATCGTGTGCACCACGGCGTAATGCCCAAATTTCATCATCAGTCATATCTGCAACTAATGCAGCAGTTTCTGGATAACGACCGAAGAAATGTTCACGAACATAAGCACCATCTTTAGATTTAAAGGTTAAATAATCACCGTCAACTACTTCCATCATTAACTGAGTTAATTTACCTGAAGTATCTTTCGCGAATAATTTATCCCAATCACTTCCCCATAAAACTTTAATCACTTCCCAGCCCGCACCAGTAAATAATCCTTCTAATTCTTGAACGATCTTACCGTTACCATTCACCGGACCGTCTAAACGTTGTAAGTTACAGCTGATAGTGAAGATTAAGTTATCTAATTTTTCACGAGCCGCAAAAGTTAATGCACCTTTAGACTCAATTTCATCCATTTCACCATCGCCTAAGAATGCATAGACTTTTTGATCTTTGGTGTCTTTTAAGCCACGGTTATCTAAGTATTTTAAGAAACGCGCTTGGTAAATTGCGTTCACAGGGCCTAAACCCATAGAAACCGTAGAGAATTGCCAGAATTCAGGCATTAATTTAGGGTGTGGATATGAAGATAAACCATCGGTAAAGGCTTCTTGACGGAAGTTATCCATTTGTTCTTCAGTTAAACGACCTTCTAAGAATGCACGCGCATACATACCTGGAGCAGCATGGCCTTGGAAGAAAATTAAGTCGCCACCGTTTTTCTCGGTTGCTGCTTTGAAGAAGTGGTTATAGCAAACTTCATACATGGTTGCAGCAGATTGGAAAGTTGAGATATGACCACCTAAATCAAGATCTTTCTTCTGACTACGCAATACCATAGCAATAGCATTCCAACGCACAGCAGAACGAATACGACGCTCAATAGCATGATCACCTGGGTAAGCAGGTTGTTCAGAAGCAGGGATAGTATTGACATAATCGGTCGTTACACCTGTAGGCAATGAAACACCGTTGGTGCGTGCTTGGCCGATAACTTGCTCAATAATATATTGTGCACGCTCTACGCCTTCTTCACGAATCAAAGAATCTAATGATTGTAACCAATCTTGAGTTTCGATTGGATCAACGTCATTTTTTAAAATCTCAGACATAGGTTTTCCTTATCTGTTAATTAAGTGAACATTAGTTTAGTCAGCACTAAACACGAATATCAGAAATGCTTGCCTTTTTACAAACATTTAACAAATCTTGCAAATTTTAGAAGATTTTTTGAGATAAAGATAGTAAATTTTCATCAAATATCCCTGTTAAGTACTATGTTAATCGGTAATCTTTTGAAAGTGCGGTAATTTTTTCTAGCCTTTTGTAAGGCCTATTAAAATCATAAGTAAAACATTGCATTCTGTAGGGCTTTGCTTTAAAGTTTTCAAACTTATTTCAAAAAGGAATCAATCATGCATATAACGACTCGAACGCTCACTCAACATAAACGTATTGCACTTGTGGCTCATGATAGCTGCAAAAAAAATTTACTGAATTGGACGCAAAAACACAAAGATGCCCTAGCTCCTCATATACTTTATGCAACAGGTACAACAGGTCATATTTTAGAACGAGAAACAGGTTTAAGCATTCAATCTTTATTAAGTGGTCCGATGGGCGGTGACCAACAACTTGGTGGATTAATCGCAGAAAAGAAAATCGACATGATGATCTTCTTTTGGGATCCAATGAATGCCGCACCCCATGATCCTGATGTGAAAGCCCTCATGCGTATTGCAACAGTGTGGAATATCCCAGTTGCCATTAATCAAAGCTCTGCAGATTTCATGTTAACTTCAGTTTTATTTGAACAAGATGTGGAAATTGAAGTACCAGATTATGAAGGGTATTTAAAAGAGCGTTTAGCTTAAACTGTAACGAAAATTTACCGCACTTTATAGTGAAACAGGGCGACAATTTATCGCCCTGTTTTGTTATCATCCAAAGCCCCCCATCACAAGCATAAAGAGTACCATTTTCAACTGTTCTTCTGGTATTGCTTTGCCGTTTAGTTTTAATTCGTTATTTTCTAAAGCGAGCGTTAATGTGACGGTTTTGTCCGTGTTTACGATAATGCCATTTGCTTCGTCTTCAGCAATTAATTCGTCTATTCTGTAAACTAAATCTTGCTTTTGGTTTTCTGGTACAAATTTAGATAACAATGAAATCGCGGTTTCTTTATTTACATCAAAATTGATCGAAAAATCTTTGAATTGTTTGTATAAGCCGCTACTCATTAAATCAAATTTAGGATTTGGCACTAAGGCAATATTCAGATCCAATGCCACTTTGCCTTTTTCATCAGAAATAGAAAGAGGAGCAAATTTAATTTGAGGCTGATTATTCGCAATGGCCATGCCTGTTTGTTGTAATTTTTGCACCAATGCTTTAGGTAACGGCGTATCTGAATCAGCCTTGCCGATTGCAACTAAAATATTTAAAAGTTCTTGCAATGCGTTGCCATCAATATGGTTCAATTCTACATTGTTGGTCACTTTACCTAAGTTGTTACCGTTAATATTTAATTCATCCAGATTTGTTTTATTGATAATATTTACTGTATCACCCTCAACTTGTGTAGTTAAATTTGCTTGGTTGTTTTTCTGAATAATAGAGAGTTTTTCTCCAGTCTCTGCAGATTCGGTATTTTGCTCAAAATAGCCTATTTTGCTATTGATGCTTCCACTATAAATAAATGGCCATTTTGTGCTTTGTAGTGAGCCTTGTACGACAAGATCTTTTACTTTAATTGATGAAGCTGTTGAAGCTGTATGATTTGGGTTATTTGAATTAAATACATCTACAGATAGCGTATAATTGCTTGGTTCATTTTTGTCTAAATCTACATTTAATACGACATTTGACCAACCAAAATCTGCCTTATATTGCTCATTGTGATATTGCCCCGATGCAAGTTTTAATTCCGCATTACCGCTTAATGAATAATTCATTGCGAAATTCAGTTGTAACGGTTTCTCTGATTTTGTGATATCAAAGAGTGCCTGAGTTGTTGCATTTTTTCCTAACAAGGTTTGGCTTGAAAAAATGGTTGGAACGAAATTCAGTTTCGCCACACGATCAAGTGGCAAAGGCCCGTGATAAAGCGTTGATGATAAAGGAATAATGATCGTCTCATTTGCCTTGTGGATTTCTATTTGATCTTGAATATGAGACGCAAATAATCCTCTATCAAATTTTATATTTTTATAAAAAATTTTACTTTCTTCTAATGCATCGGTTTTGGCAAATAGTTGATTTAGCTGTTTTAGTTGATGTAAATATTCTTCTTCAGCTTTTTTCCCTGTAAACCATGCACCTGTACACCAAACGGCAGCAAGGGCAACGACTACACTTGCAGCAATTTTTGATTTTTTCATTTATTTCTTTCCTATTTTAAAGTAAAAATTTTCGCCAAATTTATCACAAATCCCTTTTTCTTGCCTGAAAATTTTTGTTTTCCCCTTGAAGTTCATCATTTGAGACTTATCTTGAAAACAAGAACGGAAATCACCGCACTTTGAGAAATAAAAAATTTTTAAAATTTTCTCTTGAAATGCGAAAGAATATCCACATCTTAAAACTCGTAATAAATTACCCTGAATTTTAAAATTTTTACTAGGAGTACAAAATGGGAAAAATTATTGGTATTGACTTAGGTACAACAAACTCTTGTGTAGCTGTAATGGACGGCGACAAAGCACGCGTAATTGAAAATGCAGAAGGTGCACGTACAACCCCTTCAATTATTGCTTATACAGATAATGAAACCTTAGTTGGTCAGCCAGCAAAACGTCAAGCAATCACTAACCCGAAAAATACATTGTTTGCGATTAAACGTTTAATTGGTCGTCGTTTTGAAAGTGAAGAAGTTCAACGCGATATTAAAATTATGCCTTTCGAAATTACTCGTGCTGACAACGGTGATGCTTGGGTAAATGTAAAAGGTGATAAATTAGCACCGCCACAAATCTCTGCTGAAGTATTGAAAAAAATGAAAAAGACTGCAGAAGATTTCTTGGGCGAGTCTGTAACAGAAGCGGTAATTACTGTTCCTGCATACTTTAACGATGCACAACGTCAAGCAACTATTGATGCAGGTAAAATCGCAGGTTTAGATGTTAAACGTATCATCAATGAACCAACAGCGGCTGCGTTAGCATTCGGTTTAGGTTCAAGCAAAGAGAACCAAGTGATCGCAGTTTATGACTTAGGTGGTGGTACATTCGATATTTCAATCATCGAAATTGATAACTTTGATGGCGAACAAACTTTCGAAGTGTTAGCAACCGGTGGTAATACTCACTTAGGTGGCGAAGACTTCGATAACCGTGTAATTGATTACATTATTGATGAGTTCAAAAAAGAGCAAAACATCGATTTACGTAACGACCCAATGGCATTACAACGTGTGAAAGAAGCAGCTGAAAAAGCGAAAATTGAACTTTCATCAGCGCAATCTACTGAAGTGAACCTTCCGTACATCACGGCAGATGCGACAGGCCCTAAACACTTAGCATTAAATATCACTCGTGCAAAATTAGAGGCATTAGTAGAAGATTTAGTGGCAAGCTCAATTGAGTCACTCAAAACTGTATTAAAAGATGCAGGTAAAGGTGTAAGCGAAATCCACGATATTATTCTTGTGGGTGGACAAACTCGTATGCCACTTGTACAACAAAAAGTGGCTGAGTTCTTTGGTAAAGAAGCTCGTAAAGATGTAAACCCTGATGAAGCGGTGGCAATCGGTGCGGCAGTTCAAGGTGGTGTATTAAAAGGTGATGTGAAAGACGTTCTTTTATTAGACGTTACTCCGTTATCACTTGGTATCGAAACCATGGGCGGCGTGATGACCACTTTAATTGAGAAAAATACCACGATTCCAACTAAAAAATCGCAAGTATTCTCAACAGCAGAAGATAACCAAAGTGCGGTAACCATTCACGTTCTTCAAGGTGAACGTAAACGTGCGGCAGATAATAAATCTTTAGGTCAATTCAACCTAGAAGGTATTAATCCTGCACCGCGTGGTATGCCACAAATTGAAGTAACATTTGATATCGATGCAAACGGCGTAATCAACGTATCTGCGAAAGATAAAAATACGGGTAAAGAACAACAAATTCGTATTCAAGCATCTTCTGGTTTATCTGATGAAGAAATTCAACAAATGGTGCGTGATGCAGAAGCAAATGCTGATGCAGATCGTAAATTTGAAGAAGTTGTTCAAGCGCGTAACCAAGCAGATGGTATTGCTCACGCAACACGTAAACAAATTGCAGAAGCGGGCGATGCATTGAGTGCTGCAGATAAAGAGAAAATTGAAGCAGCAGTCTCTGAGCTTGAAACAGCAGCAAAAGGCGAAGATAAAGCAGAAATTGAAGCGAAAATTGAAGCGGTAATTAAAGCCTCTGAACCGTTAATGCAAGCAGCGCAAGCAAAAGCTCAACAAGCTGGTGGCGAGCAACCTCAACAATCATCAGCAAAAGATGATGGTGTGGTAGATGCTGAATTTGAAGAAGTGAAAGATAATAAATAATTCACCGCTCTTCTTAGCATAAACAAAGGGCGTGGAAACACGCCCTTTTGGTGTATTAAACAGTCCCCTCTTTAGAAAAGAGGGGTTAGGGGAGATTTGATAGCGATATTAAATTTTCTTATGAGCTAAATTTACTTCTGCCAAATTTCCCCCCGCCCCTCTTTGCTAAAGAGGGGAGTATGTTACAAGCGGTCAAATTTACCCAGAATTTTGTAAATTTAAGGAATAGTTATGCCACTTACACTTTATCCACTTGCTAAAATTCGTACGCATAACACAAAGGAAAATCCCGCAGAAAAGATTGGACAGCTTTGGCAGAATAATTTTGCAAAATTGCCTCAAAATGAGCCTTATTATGGTGTTTATCTGAATTACGAATCGGATTTTACGGGCTATTATGATGTTGCTGTTGCTCAAGAAAGTAAACCTGAAGGTAGTTTCTCAACCATTGAAATTGAAGATCTGACTTGGTATGAAATCTTCCCCACGACTTGTGAATTAGTAGTTCAAACGTGGCAACGCATTTGGAATAAAGAAAAGCAAGGCTTATTAAAACGTGCTTATAAAGTGGATTTTGAGAAATATTATCCAAATGGAAAAGTGGATATTTACATTTCAATTTGCCCACATTGCTAAAAATAGCGAATGTAAGCGGTCAGAAATGACAAAATATTTGCAAATAAAAATACGGAAACACTATGGCAAAAAAAGATTACTACGAAGTCCTTGGCTTACAAAAAGGGGCGAGTGAGAATGACATTAAACGTGCGTATAAACGTTTAGCGTCTAAACATCACCCCGACAAAAACCAAGGCAGTAAAGAAGCGGAAGAAAAATTTAAAGAAATTAATGAAGCTTATGAAGTATTAGGCGACGATCAAAAACGCGCAGCCTACGACCAATATGGTCACGCAGCCTTTGAACAAGGTGGTGGCGCAGGTGGTTTCGGTGGCGGCTTTGGCGGTGCTGATTTTGGTGATATGTTCGGCGATATTTTTGGAGACATTTTCGGCGGTGGTGGACGCGGTCGTCAGCGCGTTGTTCGTGGCGAAGACTTACGTTATGACTTAGAAATCACTTTAGAAGAAGCTGTAAAAGGTACAACCAAAGATATTCAAATCAATACTCTTGCACATTGTGATAGCTGTGGTGGTTCTGGGGCTGAAAAAGGCTCTAAAGTGGAAACCTGTCCGCATTGCCACGGTTCTGGTCGAATTCGTCGTCAGCAAGGTTTCTTCGTATCTGAAAGTATCTGTCCGACTTGTCATGGTAGCGGTAAGAAAATTGAAAAACCTTGTCGCAGCTGTCATGGTGAAGGACGTGTTCATAAGAAAGAAAATCTTTCAGTAAAAATTCCTGCAGGCGTAGATACGGGGAACCAACTTCGCTTAGCTGGAAAAGGTGCAGCAGGTGAAAATGGCGCGCCAGCTGGAGATTTATATGTTGTGATTCACGTGAGAGAACATAACATTTTTGAACGTGATGGTAATAACTTATATTGCGAAGTACCGATTAGCTTTGCTACTGCAGCCCTTGGCGGTGAAATTGAAGTGCCAACATTAGATGGCAGAGTGAAGCTTAAAATCCCAGCTGAAACGCAAACGGGAAAATTATTCCGTATGCGAGGCAAAGGTGTTGCCTCTACACGTAGTGGTTATGCGGGCGATTTAATTTGCCGTATTGTGGTAGAAACACCCGTTAATTTAACCAGCGAGCAAAAAGAATTACTCCAAAAACTTGAAGAAAGTTTACAAGGTAAAGATTTAAGTAAACATGCACCAAAATCTTCAGGATTTTTGGATGGTGTGAAAAAATTCTTTGATAATTTGGGTAAATCAGACAAATAAAGATAATAAAAAAGTCCGCATTTCGCGGACTTTTTTATATGCAAATAATCTCTTTTAAAAATTACCGCACTTTTTGTGCTTTTGTTCAATGGCACTATTTGCGGACAGTATATTCGCCTTCACATACCCATTTATAACTTGTTAATGCTTCTAATCCCATTGGGCCACGAGCGTGAAGTTTTTGGGTACTAACGGCAACTTCTGCACCTAATCCAAATTGTCCGCCATCAGTAAAGCGTGTGCTTGCATTCACATAAACGGCGGCGACATCGACTTGATTAATAAATTGACGGGCTAGGTTTTGTGAGGAAGTTAAAATACTTTCAGAATGTTGCGTACCATATTGGCGGATATGCTCAATAGCGGCATGAATATCTTCCACAACAATGACATTCAAATCCAATGATCCCCATTCTTCGCGCAATTCTTTTTCTGTCACTTCGCATACATTCGCACCTGCTTGTTTCAATATATTAAGTGCGGTGGATTTTGCATGATATTTTACGTTTTTGGCGGAAAGGTGAGAGACAAGTTTTGGTAAAAATTCTTCAGCAATAGAACGCTGAACTAACAATGTCTCCAATGTGTTACAGGTGCTTGGACGTTGGGTTTTAGCGTTATCAATAACACAAATTGCTTTATTTTGGTCCGCACTTTCTTCAACGAAAGTATGGCAAACACCCACGCCACCCACAATAACTGGAATAGTCGAATGTTGTTTACACAATTCATGTAAACCAGCACCACCACGAGGAATAATCATATCCACATAGCGATCTAGTTTTAATAATTGCATAACGAGTTCACGGTCTGGATCGGTAATGGCTTGCACTGCGAATTTTGGTAAGCCTGCTTGCTCTAAAGCATTTTGTACAACTTCGATTAAAATCTTATTAGAAAACCGTGTTTCCTTACCACCGCGTAAAATCACTGCGTTACCCGTTTTAAGGCAAAGACTTGCCACATCAATGGTCACATTTGGGCGTGCTTCATAAATTGTGCCAATGACACCGAGCGGAGTGCGTACGCGTTCGATTTTAAGTCCGCTATCTAATGTACCGCCGTCTATAATTTTACCCACGGGATCTGCAAGTGAAATAACATGGCGTACATCATTAGCAATGCTTTGTAAACGTTCTTGCGTGAGCAGTAGGCGATCAATCAAAGCATCTGATAATCCATTTTGTTTAGCAAGTTCAATATCTTTTGCATTTTCCGCTAAGATAAGCGGTGCTTGTTGTTCGAGTTGTTCTGCAATAATGGATAATGCACGATTTTTTTCAGCAGTGGTGAGTTGAGCTAAGATAAATGCTGCATCTTTGGCTTGTTTACCCATTTGTTCTAACATAGTTATTCCCTTTATTGTATTTATTTCTTTTTATTTGGCAGCTTATCTTGTTCTTCCGATGTGAGTTCTTGGTAATTAAACACTGGCAAACCCCATTCGAAATGAATAGCTAAAAGACGTAAAGTAAAGCTACTAATAAGCGTGAGTAATACGGCAAGTGTATGTTCTACTTGAAGTGTGCTTAATGCGTAATAAGTCAGTGTGGCAAATAGCGCAATGCTGGCGTAGAGTTCTTTTTGGAATACGAGAGGAATTCGATTGCATAGCATATCACGTAGAACCCCGCCAAAGGCACCTGTAATACAGCCTGCAATGCTTACAATGGTGAGGCCATGTCCCATATCCATCGCAATTTGTGCGCCAATAATGGAATACACCACTAATCCCATTGCATCGAGCACCAAGAAAATAGTGCGGAAGTAGCGCATAAAATGATTGATGAATGGCGCGACATATACGGTAATCACCGCAGCACTTGCTACCATTAAAAAATATTCTGGATGCTTAACCCAGCCGAGAGGGTAATGTCCGAGTAGTACATCACGCACAGAGCCGCCGCCAATGGCAGTTACAGATGCGATAATTATCACGCCAAAAATATCCATTTTTTCACGACCAGCCGCGAGAGCGCCAGTCATTCCTTCAGCGGTGATACCGATGATATATAAAATACTAAGTAACATTCATGTACCTAAGTGCGGTTATAATTGGTTTCATTCTACTTTAAAATTTAATGAATTTTTAGCATAATGGCGCATTATTTTTTCAGACGTCAAAATTATGTCAGAACAATCTTCTAAATATATCGCGGCATTGCTTGCGGTATTATCGATCTCAATGGTGCTTGGCATCGATCTATTTATTTTTTCTTTGCAACCTGAAAAGCAAACAATACCTCATTTAGGTGTAGGCGTGTTGGTTGCACAGTTAATTTCTTTGTTGGTGTTTTATCGTGGCGAAATTTGCCCAGGACAACGTGGTCGTTTAATCAAAGTTAATCTGACTTTTGCCATTTATTGGGCAGTGTGGTTGGTGATAAGTTTATTGCAGAATAATCACACGCTTACTAACGTGATGAGCGTATGTGGTCTTTCTGTCGTGTATTTTATTTGGAAACAACCAAAAACTGAAAAAATCCGTAATAGCTTTTTATTGATGGCTGCATTAATTGCGGGTTTAGGTTGCTTGAGTTATTTAATGATTTTTACCGTGCTTCCTACGAACGATTTTACTGAATATAACCCGTTTGCACCGATTTTATCTGGCGTGATTTTGGCAAATCTTGCGCTTGTTATTGCACGAAATCGTTTACAAGGTTTTATAGCATTGTTGCCCTTAGCCATGATTATATTGCTCGCTTTAAATGCTTTGGCAATGTTTTTATTTTTACTTTTAAATGGCATGGAAAGTGCGGTTAATTCTGACAGTATTTTTGCTTACATCATTTATTTTGTTTGCCATTTTGTTATTGCGGCTATTCTGATTCTGCATAGTTTCCAAAAGTGGAAATTATCTGCTAATAGTTTATTTATCCTATTATTTATTGCTGTTTGCTTACCTTTATGGATGGTCTTCGCTTAATGGAAAAGCAAAATAATATTGCCTCTTTGATGTTGGTGGTAGGCTGTATTTTATTTGGCTTAGGTAGTTTGATTGTTAAGTTTGTGCCTGTCGGTGCTTATGCAATTGCTTTTTGGCGATTATTAATTGCATCGGGCATTTTCTATTTTTTAATGAAACTAAAACGCCAACATTTTCCAAAAAGTAAAAAAGCCTTATTTTTTGCCGCACTTTCTGGAGTATTTTTAGCGTTTGATCTTGCCTTTTGGCATGAAAGTATTTACGCCGTAGGTCCTGGCATTTCTACCTTATTAAATAGCTTGCAAATTTTTTGTTTGGCTGCCATTGGTTTTGTCTTTTTTGCAGAACGTCAAAGCAAACTACAAATATTAAGTTTGTTTTTGGCGATAGTTGGCGTAGCGTTCATTTCTGTCGAAGAATTACAGCATAATATTGACGGAATTTATGGCATTGTGATTGGTTTAATTTCAGCGGTAATGTTGGCGGGTTCTATGGTGATGGTGAAAAAAGTTCATCAAGAAGAGCAAACGGCATTATTTCCATTGATGTTAATTATCAGTTTGACAGGTGCTTTAGTGCTGCTTGTCCCATCTTTAATTTTCAATTCAAATAATCTTTATCCAACAACATGGCATGATTGGGGATTAGTTTTCATTTACGGTGCAGTAATGCAGTGTATTGCTTGGGGCATGATTGCTTATTCAATCCCTTTGCTTTCGCTAAGTGTTACGGGATTATTGTTACTCACGGAGCCAATAGCTGCATTGTTGATTGATTATTTCTATTTGGATAAAGCAATTAATCCTTGGCAATGGCTTGGTGCATTGCTCACTTTATTTGCGATTTATTTAGGATCGAAACGTTAGAAATTAATGTTCCCTCACTAACATTGAGGGAACAATGATGAATTGTGAGCTTATTTTCTCTCAGATTTTTTAAGATTTCGGCTGGTTAGAAAGTAATATGCCAATACGGAAATCGCGACACATGCCCCCATCGTAAAGAGCATTGGTGCGGCAGTATCCATTTTCATTGACGCAACTAAACTTCCCACAATTGCACCCACTGCAAAACGTACGCTACCAATCAAAGAATTTGCTGTTCCCGCCATTTGAGGACATCTTTCTAAAGCTGATGCCATTGCATTTGATGAAATCACTGGATTTGGACCGACGAAAAAGGCGACGCCAATTGCCATTGGCCAAAAACCGAGATCTAAAAGTGCGGTCAAAATTAGCCACATTCCAGAAAGGAATTGAATTGCGAGGGCTATCCGTAACATTGTTTCTGCACCCACTTTAGTGACAAATCGGCTATTCAAAAAGGAGGCAAAGATCATCGTAACGATATTCATCATAAAGAAATAACCGAACTGATCGACGGGAACGCCATAAATGCCGATATATACAATTGATCCTGCCGTCACAAAAGCAAACAACCCACCAAAGCTAAAAGAGGCGGCAAACATATAGCCAAGCACTTCTTTTTGCTTCCAAAGCAGAAGGAAATTGCGAGCGATAATATTTAAGCGCAGCGGAATGCGATTTTCTTTTTTATGGGTTTCTGGAATGATGAAAAAGACCAATGCAGCGGCTAATAATCCCACAAGCGAAATAACGTAAAAAATCGCATGCCAATGGAAAAATTTAACGATGTAACCACCAATAATTGGCGCAACTAAAGGTGCAAGCATAAATACTAATGTGATGGTGGACATCACTTTAGATAGCTGATCTTTACTAAATAAATCACGCAATAATGCGCCGGAAAGCACAATAGGTGCGGCACCAAAGAAACCTTGCACAAAACGAAGTGCGGTGAAATTTCCGACTGAATTTATTTCGGTGAGTACTAAAGCTGTTAGTGCGCCTACAATGACACCGAGTAAAATAATTGGTTTTCGTCCGAAACTATCACCAAAAGGCCCCCAGAAAAGCTGACCAAACGCCATACCGTAGGCAAAAGAGGTTAGTGTATGTTGTACTTGTTCTGGACTTACCTCGAGA
Organism: Haemophilus haemolyticus; assembly: GCF_003490595.1. Classification (GTDB taxonomy): domain Bacteria; phylum Pseudomonadota; class Gammaproteobacteria; order Enterobacterales; family Pasteurellaceae; genus Haemophilus; species Haemophilus haemolyticus_L. The sequence goes on along the minus strand of NZ_QQGY01000002.1, from coordinate 131,193 downwards.
TCTTTTGCAATTTCTAAAAAAGACGGCAAATACATATCCACGCCAAAAGGCGGTAACATAGAGAGAATGCCGAGGGTAAGAATAAAGATGAAAGTCGATTTTTGTTGATTCATATTATTTTACCAAACTTTCAATTTCGCTTTGAGTCAATGAGCGGTATTCCCCTTCATCTAAGGATTGATCCAACACTACATTACCAATTTTCCAGCGATGTAATCCAACGACTTTATTCCTAAGTGCGGCAAACATACGTTTTACTTGATGATAGCGACCTTCAGAAATGGTTAGATTTACATTGTAATCATCTAAAATTTCTAATTTTGCTGGTTTAGTGGGTTCTTTTTCTCCACGTAATAAAATGCCTTCCGCACAAGCCGCTGCATAATTTTCTTCTACGGGATCAGCTAAAGTTACCAAATAGGTTTTTTCACAATGATGTTTTGGGGATGTGATGCGATGTGACCATTGTCCATCATCGGTAAGCAATACGAGGCCTGTTGTATCTACATCTAAGCGACCCGCGCTATGTAATTTTCCAGCCAAAGGATAATCGAAAAATTGATAAATTGTTGGATAGTCGCCGTCATCATTAGAACAAACACAGCCTTGTGGTTTATTCAACATAAAATACTGACCTTCTTCGACCCAAGTTAATAATTCATCTTCAAAATAAATTTCGTCTTCTTGTGAAATTTGTACTGAACCACTTTTGACAATTTCGCCATTAATTTTTACCGCACTTTGACGGATTGCTTTCGTTGCTTGAGAACGCGTTAAGCCCGTATTTTCAGCAATAAATTTATCTAATCTCATTATGTTTTCTCTTATTAAAATTCGCTAGGCATTTTACAGGTTTTTGCTTTTAGAACGAAACAAAAAAGGCTGCAATACAGCCTTTATCTATTAAGCTTGGTTAAACCACTTCACATAATCAAATTGGTCGTAATATTTTTTCCCATCCCAGCCAGAAAATTCAAAAATATCGCCCACCTGATTTTGCGTCTCGAAGTCTTTTATATAATAAGCCGATTTAAAAGCAGGGTAGGGCTTGTGAGTAAAAATCACTTTATTTTTGAAAGGGAGTTGATCAAAAAGTTGAATGTCTTTTTCGGTTACACCATCTCGATCTGTCATCATAATAAAAAGATTGTCTAAATTCATTCGTGACGTGCGAAGTTGCCATTTTTCATTGGCTTCTTGCTCACTATGATAGTGCATAAAATGAATTTCAAGATCGGCAAGTTTTCCTACTGGATAACTTTTTTCTGTTTGTACGAATGTGAGAGGTTGAGTACGGTAGAAATCCATATTTTGTAAATAACGCAAAAAATCCTGTGGCGAGAGATAGAGATTTACAAAAGGGGAATTAAACGGTTGGTGCAAATCATGTAAGATAAAAGCACCCACGCAATTGGCAGAAATGACAGTCATGCCTTGATTTGTTAGTTTACGTTGCAGAGTGCGATTAATGAAAAATCTTTGGTATTTATTCACCGCACTTTTGATTTTTTGAAATGGATTCATTTTCTCATCCTTTATGCTTTTGTTGCGAAAATCCTACCTTTTTTGCTGAAAAATGAAAAGTCTGGCTAATGCCTCGCATCAAAAAAATTTTGTTATAAAGTTGTGAAAATTTGCAGTTCGTCACAATTTTTTGAATAAAAAACAGATATAATCGACGCAATATTTCAATCCTGTCTCAAGAAAATGGAGCACTTATTATGACCGAACAATTACGTCAAGCAGCCTTAGATTTCCACGAATTTCCAATTCCTGGAAAAATTGAAGTTACCCCAACAAAATCACTCGCAACACAACGCGATTTAGCCTTAGCTTATTCACCAGGTGTGGCAGAGCCTTGTTTAGAAATTGAAAAAGATCCTGCTGCCTCTTACAAATATACAGCACGTGGAAATTTAGTGGCGGTGATTTCCAATGGTACAGCGGTGCTTGGACTTGGCAATATTGGCGCGCTTGCGGGCAAACCGGTAATGGAAGGAAAGGGCGTATTGTTCAAAAAATTCGCGGGTATCAATGTATTTGATATTGAAGTGAATGAACATGATCCCGATAAACTTGTCGATATTATTGCTTCGTTAGAGCCGACTTTCGGTGGGGTAAATTTAGAAGATATTAAAGCACCGGAATGTTTCTATATTGAACAAAAATTGCGTGAGCGAATGAATATTCCAGTATTCCATGATGACCAACATGGAACAGCGATCATCAGTGCTGCCGCGATCATCAATTCTCTTCGTATTGTAGGTAAAAAAATTGAAGATGTTCGACTTGTGGCATCTGGTGCAGGCGCTGCATCTATTGCGTGCTTGAACTTGTTGGTTTCTTTAGGTATGAAACGTGAAAATATCACGGTTTGCGACTCGAAAGGCGTGGTATATAAAGGTCGTGATGACAAAATGGATCAAACCAAAAAAGATTATGCAATTGAAGATAATGGCTGGCGTAAACTTGGCGATGCGATTCCAAATGCAGATATTTTCTTAGGTTGTTCTGCGGCTGGTGCGCTTACACAAGATATGGTAAAAACCATGGCTGCGCATCCAATTATTCTTGCTTTGGCTAACCCAAATCCTGAAATTACCCCGCCAGAAGCGAAAGCGGTTCGTCCTGATGCGATTGTATGTACAGGCCGTTCTGATTATCCAAACCAAGTAAATAACGTGCTTTGTTTCCCATTTATTTTCCGTGGCGCATTAGATGTGGGCGCAACCACTATTAATGAAGAAATGAAGCGTGCGGCAGTTTATGCCATCGCTGACCTTGCATTAGAAGAGCAAAACGAAGTTGTAACTTCAGCTTACGGTGGTGAAGGCGCGACTTTTGGTACAGATTATGTGATTCCTCGCCCATTCGATCCTCGCTTAATTGTGCGTATCGCACCAGCGGTAGCAAAAGCTGCAATGGAATCTGGTGTGGCAACTCGTCCAATTCAAAATTGGGATGCTTATGTTGAAAAACTAACTCAGTTTGTTTACAAAACGAGCTTGTTTATGCGTCCTATTTTCAGCCAAGCAAAAGCGGCAAAACAACGCATTATTTTAGCGGAAGGGGAAGAAAATAAAGCATTGCATGCCACCCAAGAAGTAATTTCAATGGGCTTGGCAAATCCAATTTTAATTGGTCGCCGTAGCGTGATTGAAGAAAAAATTAAAAAACTTGGTTTGCGTTTAACTGCGGGTGTGGATTTTGAAATTGTGGATAACGAAGATAATCCTCGCTATGAAGAATGTTGGAAACATTACTACGAACTTACGAAACGTAAAGGCATTACACCTGCAATCGCAAAACGTGTCGTTCGTTCTAACACCACCGTATTAGCTTCTACATTGCTTAGCTTAGGTTATGCAGACGCTTTAGTATGTGGTTTATTTGGTTCATACGGAAAACACCTTGCATCTATTCGCGATATTATAGGCTTAAAAGACGGTGTGAAAACTGCTGCTGCGTTAAATAGCCTTGTACTACCGACTGGTAACGTATTCTTAACTGATACTCACGTAAATAGTAATCCAACAACAGAAGAATTAGCTGAAATTACCTTAATGGCAGCGGAAGAAATTCACCGTTTCGGTATTGAGCCTGCAGTTGCATTGCTTTCTCATTCTAATTTTGGTTCATCTAATTCATTAGGTGCACCAAAAATGCGAGAAGTGTTACAGATCGTCAAAGAGCGTAATCCGCACTTAATGATCGATGGTGAAATGCGTGGCGATTTAGCGATGAATGAAGCTCATAGAAAAGAAGTTATGCCTGATAGCCCATTGAAAGGAAGCGCAAATTTATTAGTGTTCCCTGATTTGAGTTCATCACGTATTAGTTATAGCCTATTGCGCGGCACCACTACGGCAATTACTGTTGGCCCGATCTTAATGGGTATGAACAAATCTGCGCATATTCTTAATCCAGGGGCGTCTGTTCGCCGTATTATTAATATGATTGCCTATGCTGCGGTGAAAGCACAACAAGAGTAATTGAAAAAGTGCGGTAAATTTTTATTAAATTTCCGCCGTTTACTTAACAAAGCCTCGATTTTTTGGGGCTTTATCTTTATTGAATCGGATTACTTAAAACAGTACTACACAGAATTTGGCATATTGTTTACATTTGAGATTAAGTAAAACTATGCGAAAATTGACCGCACTTTAAGACTTTTGTCATGTCGAAAAGGAACCGACCGATAGACAGTTGCCTATCTTTCTTTAATTTAATACGGCTTGGATGCCGTTGCATTAGTGGTTTTTACAATGAAAAAAGCGCATTCCCCTTTATTCCCCATCTTCACCTTCGTGTTGATTAATCTCATCATCCTTTCCTTATCCCGTTTGGGACTTGCTGTATGGCAATCAGAGCGTGTATCCGCCGTAGATGGCTGGTTGCAATTATTTTTGCAAGGCGTACGAATGGATGTTGTGGCACTCTGTTATTTATTTGGCGTACCTGCATTGCTCACAACGTTGTTCCATAGCAGTAAGGTTTGGGTAAAAATTTTACGCATTTGGCTAACCCTTGGTAGCGTGTTCATTATCTTTATGGAAATTGCCACACCTGCCTTTATTGAAACCTACGATTACCGTCCAAATCGTTTATTTATTGAATACCTGATTTATCCGAAAGAAGTTTTTTCAATGCTTGCGGAAGGGCATTTAAGTGCGGTGATTTTTTGCCTTGTTTTCACGATCTTAGCTGCCGTGATTTATTGGAAAATTTCTGGTTGGGCAGTCAAAAATTTACGTTCAATGAGTTGGAAATTTCGCCCTGTAATTGCTTTGCTTGTGATTGTCGTGAGCTTCCTTGGGGCGCGTTCAAGTTTTCAACACCGTGGTATAAATCCTGCTATGGTGGCATTTTCTTCTGATGCGTTAGTGAATTCTTTGGTGCTTAATTCGGGCTATTCCGTCATTTATGCGGCACAGCAATTTAAAGATGAAGAAAAATCTTCAGAAATGTACGGAAAAATGGATGCAGATGAAATGTTTCGTATTGTTAAAGCCAGCCGTGGCCGTCCAGAAAGTGATTACATTTCAGATAAATACCCAACTTTAACGAAAAATGTCGCGACTTATCAGGGTAAACCTAAAAATATCGTGATTTTGCTACAAGAAAGTCTCGGCGCTCAGTTTATTGGTACACTCGGTGGCAAACCACTTTCTCCAAATGTGGATCAGCTCGCAAAAGAAGGATGGTTATTTGAAAATCTTTATGCAACAGGCACACGTTCAGTACGTGGTATTGAAGCAACAACAGCAGGTTTTACGCCAACGCCGGCTCGTGCAGTGGTAAAACTTAATAATGCCCAAAGTGGTTTCTTTACTATTGCGGATTTATTACATAAACAAGGCTATAACACTTCCTTTATTTATGGTGGCGAAAAGCACTTCGACAATATGGCGAGCTTTTTCTATGGCAATGGCTTTAAAGATATTTGGGATCAACAAGATTATCAGAATCCAAAATTTACCGGCACTTGGGGAGTGAGTGATGAGGATTTATTTGATAAAGCCAATGAAACTTTCACGAAATTACAAAATGAAGGTAAACCGTTTTTTAGTTTAGTGTTTAGCTCCAGCAATCACGATCCATTTGAATATCCAGATGGCAAAATTGAGCTTTATGAGCAACCAAAAGCCACTCGTAATAACGCAGCAAAATATGCGGATTATGCGTTAGGTCATTTCTTTAAAATGGCAAAACAGTCTAATTATTGGAAAGATACGATTTTCTTAATTGTTGCGGATCACGATTCTCGTGTAGGCGGAGCAAGTCTTGTACCAATTAAGCATTTCCATATTCCAGCTTTGATTCTTGGTGATGGCATTACGCCACGCCGTGATAGCCGTCTTGTGAGCCAAATTGATATGCCAACTACATTGCTTTCTTTAGCAGGCGTAAGTGGCAATTATCCAATGATTGGCTTTGATTTAACGCAAGATGTAAACCCAGATCGTGCCTTTATGCAATATGATCAAACTCAAGCAATGATGAAAGGCAATAATGATGTGGTGATTCAAATGCCAAATAAAGCGGCGCAAGGTTATCATTATGATAAAGCTTCAGAAACTTTAACGCCAAAAGAGGTGCCTGATGCAATGAAAAAAGAGGCATTAGCTCACGCTTTATTAGGCAGTTATTTATATAAAAATCGCTTGTATTCTTCAGGTGAAAACAAATAAACGGAACGCCAGCTTAAGCTGGCGTTTTTTTAGTTTTCAAAAACAAACTGCTCACGCAATTGATGTAATTGATCGCGAATTGCTGCGGCTTTTTCAAATTCCAAATCTTGTGCAAATTTATACATTTGTTGTTCCAGTTTTTTGATTTGTTGTTGATATTCTTTGGCATTTTTCGGTGCATTATAAAGTGCGGTTGGTTCTGCTGCCATTTTTCCACGTTGTTTATTGGCTTTCGCTTTTTGGTTTGCACCTTGCCCAATATCTAACAATTCACCGACTTTCTTATTCAATGCTTGTGGCACAATGCCATGTTCTTCATTGTATTTTGTTTGTTTTTCACGACGACGATTGGTTTCAGTAATAGCTTTTTCCATCGATTTTGTGATGCTATCCGCATATAAAATTGCTTTACCATTTAAGTTTCGTGCAGCACGACCGATGGTTTGGATCAAAGAGCGTTCAGAACGTAAAAATCCTTCCTTATCTGCATCTAAAATCGCTACAAGAGAAACTTCCGGAATATCCAAACCTTCACGCAATAAGTTAATTCCAACCAATACATCAAATTCACCTAAACGCAAATCACGGATAATTTCCACACGCTCCACGGTATCAATATCAGAATGTAGATAACGCACACTAATCCCGTGTTCATCTAAATAATCCGTTAAATCTTCTGCCATTTTCTTGGTGAGTGTTGTCACTAAAACGCGCTCATTTTTATCCGCTCTTTGGCGAGCTTCGGAAAGTAAATCATCCACTTGAATTGAGACTGGACGAATTTCAATGAGCGGATCAAGCAAACCAGTTGGGCGAACCACTTGATCGATGATTTCACTGCCTGATTTTTCTAATTCATAAGGCCCTGGTGTTGCGGAAACATAAATGGTTTGTGGGGCTAAGCGTTCAAATTCCTCAAAGCGTAACGGACGATTATCCAAGGCGGACGGTAAACGGAAACCATATTCTACTAAGGTTTCTTTACGTGAACGGTCGCCACGATACATTCCACCAATTTGAGGCACCGTCACATGAGATTCATCAATAATTAAAATAGCATCAGAGGGCATATAATCAAATAATGTTGGTGGTGGCTCGCCCTCATTTCTTCCTGATAAATAGCGAGAGTAGTTTTCAATGCCCGAGCAGTAGCCCAATTCATTCATCATTTCAATATCAAATTGGGTTCGTTGGCTAATTCGTTGTTCTTCTAGAAGTTTGTGTTCTTTAATGAAGTATTCACGGCGTGATACCAGTTCTTTTTTGATGTTTTCTATCGCATCTAAAATACGTTCTCTTGGCGTCACATAGTGAGTTTTAGGATAGATCGTAAAACGTGGGACAGCACCAAAACTACTGCCAGTGAGCGGATCAAATAAACTTAAACGCTCGATTTCATCATCAAATAATTCAATACGCACCGCACGATCATCGGATTCCGCAGGGAAAATATCAATAATTTCGCCACGAACACGGAAAGTTCCACGCTGAAATGCTTGATCATTACGGGTATATTGCAATTCCGCTAACTTCGCTAAAATTTGGCGTTGATCGATAATGGCACCTTGTTGTAAATGCAACATCATTTGTAAATAGCTATCAGGATCGCCCAAACCATAAATTGCAGAAACGGAAGCCACCACGATGGTATCTCGACGTTCTAAAAAAGATTTCGTCGCAGAAAGACGCATTTGTTCGATTTGATCATTAATGGATGCATCTTTTTCAATAAAGGTATCACTGCTGGGCACATAGGCTTCTGGCTGATAATAATCATAGTAAGACACAAAATATTCCACCGCATTTTCTGGAAAGAAGGCTTTCATTTCTGCATAAAGCTGGGCGGCAAGTGTTTTATTTGGTGCAAGTAACATTGCGGGGCGATTTAATTGAGCAATTACATTGGCGATAGTAAATGTCTTCCCCGAGCCTGTTACACCGAGCAAAGTTTGATGTGCCAATCCATCTGTTAAGTTTTCAGCTAATTTTTCGATAGCTTGTGGCTGATCGCCAGAAGGACGAAAGTCGGAATGCAGAATGAACGGTTTTGTGTTGATTTTTTCAGACATAAAGTGCGGTCAGTTTTTTCATAGTTTTGAATAATGTCTATTTTAGCATATTTAATGTGTAAAATTGATCAGGCAAAAATCTAAGTTTTACACAGACTTAGCGATGTCAAGAGGAATATGTCACAAATTCATAAAAAAAACTTTAATTTTTTACTAGACAAAATATAACCTATTGATTTTAAATTAAAATTTAATTTTAGGCTAATCTGTAATCAAGATCGAATAATCCTTGTAAGAACAAGGGATCCGCAAAATTTTAAAAAGTTAATCCACAAAGTTATCCACAGGCTCTGTGGATAGAAAAAAGAGAGGATTCTGATAAAAATAAAGCCCATCAACATGATGGGCTCAAAATCTTTTGGTTGCTAATTTAGAATTTGTAAAAGGAGACAAACAAACTCTAAACCAAAAGAAAAATTGGCTCCTCCTGCTGGACTTGAACCAGCGACATATGGATTAACAGTCCACCGTTCTACCGACTGAACTAAGGAGGAATAAACTTTGTATCACAAGGAACAGGGCGCGCATTTTAATGAGGAGAAAACCTCTTGTCAACAAAAAACTATAGTAATTTAGAACCAATTTACACATCATCTATTTAAACTAAATATTTCTCATATTTTTAACACCTTATCTTTACAAATCTTTACAAAAAAACAATGGTTATATCACCATTAATATGGCAGAATGCAGCGTTTTTCTTAGATGGCATAAATATATCTAAACGTATTTAACACGTAGAATTTAATTTATTGAGGATTATTAATGAACCGAATATTTAAAGTTATTTGGAATAAAACAACACAAAGAACAGAAGTAGTATCTGAACTAGCTAGAGGCATGGCTAAATCCTCTTCTAACTCTGTGGTCAATGCAATTAAATCAGTTAAACCAGTTTTAAAACTTTCTCTACTCTCAATTTGCTTGGGATATCCAACCTGGGCAATGGCAGCAACAGGTGCTGAAAATGGAACTGTTAAGTATGGCGATTATGGGATTGCTATTGGCGGTTATAATGGTGGTGCACAAGTTGGTCCTAAGCCCAAAGAGGGAAATAGAGTTGCAGCGGTTGGTAATAGACAAATTTCTATTGGACACGATAAATTAGTTGCCTCTGGTAATAACAGTATCGTTATTGGCACTGATTATGGACATGCTAACGCTTGGGGGTTAACTTATAGACAAGGTGGTACTCAAGGTTTTAATACAGTTGGAATTGGTGCCGGGGCACAATCTATCGGGCTTAATGCATTAGCGTTAGGGGCTGCATCAGGTAGTGGAGTGGGATACCAAGGGTATGATGATGCTGTCTATCTTGGTTCATTCTCTCGTATTGCACCAAAAGGCTTAGGACAAAGCTATACTGATGCTCAGATTAATAATTTAAATAATACCTACGTTACAGCGGTTGAGGCATTCAATCAAAACCAAAATGAAAACACTTTAAATGCGGTTAAAGAAGCAGGAAGAAAAATAAACAATGCTGCATTAAATAAAGTAGAAGGGATGACTATCAAATCTAATGTTAATCATCCAACTATAGCAGATAAATTTGCGATAGAAAATAAACAAGTTACTCAAGTTAATGGTTCTTCTGGTACTACAACCGTTTCTATTCTTTCTGTAGGTGGCAAAGATGGTAATAATACGATGTATCGCCAAATTCAAAACGTGGCTGCAGGTCGTATTGCTTCTGACAGTAACGATGCGGTAACCGGTTCACAACTTTACTATGTGAGAAATTATACTGGTTGGAATATTGGGCATTATGATGATGCAACAAAAGCTAACACGACAACAGGGCGCGTTAATAATGATCATACGGTTATATTTAAACCGGGTGACTACACAGATGTGTATACAACCTTAGACTCAACCAATCAAAGCACGGTAGGTATTGAAGTTAAAACAGCTAGTCTAAGTACAGAGAAGGCAAATGGTAAAATTTCAAAGGTTGTTATAACAGAACCTATTGGCACAGATGCAAACAAGACCGTTGCAAAAACAGCAGGTGTAAAATCCGTATTAGATGACTTTAATGAAATTAAAGCGGATAAAGTAGATATCATGGGATATTCGCATGTTAATGAAACTGATGCGGATAAGGTTACAGAAAATCGTATTATTACAGCTAAAAATTGGGATAATCAGTTTAACAATAACAACGGCACATATCATGAATCAGCTGGAGCACAAGGAAACAGGGCTATTACCTCAGGCGTAAGAGCTAATGCATTAGCAAACGATTCTATTGCAATTGGTTCACTTGCTAATGTAAATAATAACTGGGGAAATCAAGTGGTTGCAGCTGAACGTTCTATTGCAATTGGTCGTGAGGCAACAGTAAATGCTGGAAAAGATTCTATTGCTATGGGGTCGGGAGCACAAATTTTACATAGCGACGCAACAACACTTAATGCAAATAATGCTATTGCAATTGGTAATTTAGCTAAAGTAGATCAAGCAAGTAATGCGATTGCATTAGGTAATAAGGCTAGTATAGGGGGTAATTATTCTTCTAATGGTGTATGGAAGGCTTCAGATAATAGTATTGCTATAGGTAATGAAACAACAGTTTCACGTGAAAACTCTGTTGGTATTGGTACAAACGTAACCGTCGCACGTGAAAATTCTGTTGTTATTGGTCAAAATGCAAGCGCAACTAAAGAAAGGGTTGTCGCCATTGGTGCATATGCAACAGCAGGAGGCGATAGAACTGTAGCAATTGGTCCAGAAGCAACAGCCAATGGCTCAAGATCTATTGTGATTGGTGGTATTGGTGATGCAAAAGCGACTGCAGAGAAAGACTACTCCATTGTTATCGGTAATGGCGCGCAAGCAACAGATAATGCAACATATTCTGTTACTTTAGGTAACAATGCTAAAACAGCTGGAGCGACAGGGATTAGTATCGGTGATCGTGCTCAAGTGGTAGCGTCTGCAGCAAATGGGATTGCATTAGGTCAAAGTGCAAAAGCAAATAATGCAGGCGATATTGCCATTGGTCAATCTTCAAGTACATCGACCAAACATACAGTAAGTGATATCAAAATTGGTGATGCAACCTTATCTAAAGGCGTTCTTGCAACCGATAATGGCACTGTAAGTTTTGGTAATGACAATATTAAACGCCAGATTCAAAATGTTGGAGCTGGTGAAATCTCTGAGACATCTAGTGATGTAGTTACTGGTTCACAACTTTATCATGTAATCAAAGCTGCCGATGAAATTGCTAAAACGGAATATAAGTTCCAAGTAAATGGCTCGGATATTAAAACTATGAGTAACAAAGGCACATCAGCAGTTAATAATGCTAATAATGTGCTTAATTTCAAAGCTGGCGATGGGTTAGATGTTGCATATGAAAATGCTGCAGTAACTTACAAATTAAATGAGGATTCTAAACAAGCAATTGCAGATGCTAAAACCGCGGCAACCACCGTAACTAATAAGCTCCAAGAGATCAATCAATCTGTTGCACGAGCAGAAACAGCTGCATCAGCAGCAGCAAGCTCAGCAACTGCAGCAAGCACGTCTGCATCAGCAGCAAATAGCTCAGCGACAGCGGCTTCAACTTCTGCATCGGCAGCGGCCAGCTCAGCAACGGCAGCAAGCACATCTGCATCGGCAGCAAATAGCTCAGCAACGGCAGCAAGCACGTCTGCATCAGCAGCAAATAGCTCAGCGACAGCGGCTTCAACTTCTGCATCGGCAGCGGCCAGCTCAGCAACGGCAGCTTCAACTTCTGCATCAGCAGCAAATAGCTCAGCAACGGCAGCAAGCACGTCTGCATCAGCAGCGAATAGCTCAGCGACGGCAGCAAGCACATCTGCATCTGCAGCAGGCTCATCTGCAACCGCAGCAAGCACATCTGCATCAGCAGCGGCCAGCTCTGCAACCGCAGCTTCAACGTCTGCATCAGCAGCAAATAGCTCAGCAACGGCGGCAAGCACATCTGCATCAGCAGCGAACAGCTCAGCAACCGCAGCTTCAACGTCTGCATCAGCAGCAAATAGCTCAGCAACCGCGGCATCAAGCTCTGCTTCAGCAGCGAACAGCTCAGCAACGGCAGCATCAACTTCTGCATCAGCAGCGAACAGTTCAGCAACGGCAGCTTCAACGTCTGCTTCAGCAGCAAATAGCTCAGCAACGGCGGCAAGCACATCTGCATCAGCAGCGAACAGCTCTGCAACGGCAGCAAGCACGTCTGCATCAGCAGCAAATAGCTCAGCGACAGCAGCAAGCACATCTGCATCGGCAGCGAACAGCTCTGCAACCGCAGCTTCAACGTCTGCATCAGCAGCAAATAGCTCAGCAACGGCGGCAAGCACATCTGCATCAGCAGCGAACAGCTCTGCAACGGCAGCAAGCACATCTGCATCAGCAGCAAATAGCTCAGCAACGGCAGCAAGCACATCTGCATCAGCAGCGAACAGCTCAGCAACCGCAGCTTCAACGTCTGCATCAGCAGCAAATAGCTCAGCAACGGCAGCAAGTACATCTGCATCAGCAGCGAACAGCTCAGCAACCGCAGCTTCAACGTCTGCATCAGCAGCAAATAGCTCAGCAACCGCGGCTTCAACTTCTGCATCAGCAGCAAATAGCTCTGCAACGGCAGCAAGCACATCTGCATCAGCAGCAAATAGCTCAGCAACCGCAGCTTCAACGTCTGCTTCAGCAGCGAACAGCTCAGCAACCGCAGCGTCAACGTCTGCATCAGCAGCAAATAGCTCAGCGACAGCAGCAAGCACGTCTGCTTCAGCAGCGGACAGCTCTGCAACGGCGGCTTCAACTTCTGCATCAGCAGCAAATAGCTCAGCAACGGCAGCAAGTACATCTGCATCAGCAGCAAATAGCTCAGCAACCGCAGCTTCAACGTCTGCATCAGCAGCAAATAGCTCAGCAACGGCGGCTTCAACTTCTGCATCAGCAGCAAATAGCTCAGCAACGGCAGCAAGCACGTCTGCATCAGCAGCAAATAGCTCCGCAACGGCAGCAAGCACGTCTGCATCAGCAGCAAATAGCTCAGCAACGGCAGCTTCAACTTCTGCATCAGCAGCAAATAGCTCCGCAACGGCAGCTTCAACTTCTGCATCAGCAGCGAACAGTTCAGCAACGGCAGCTTCAACGTCTGCTTCAGCAGCAGGTTCATCTGCGACAGCAGCTTCAACGTCTGCATCAGCAGCAAATAGCTCCGCAACGGCAGCTTCAACGTCTGCATCAGCAGCAAATAGCTCCGCAACCGCTGCAAGCACATCTGCATCAGCAGCGAACAGCTCAGCAACAGCGGCAAGCACGTCTGCATCAGCAGCGAACAGCTCAGCAACAGCAGCGTCAACGTCTGCATCAGCAGCAAATAGCTCAGCAACGGCGGCAAGCACGTCTGCTTCAGCAGCGAACAGCTCAGCAACAGCGGCAAGCACGTCTGCATCAGCAGCGAACAGCTCAGCAACAGCAGCGTCAACGTCTGCATCAGCAGCAAACAGCTCAGCAACCGCAGCAAGCTCTTCAGCGTCTGCAGCAAGCAGCTCAGCGACAGCAGCGAGTGATTCAGCGTCTGCAGCAAGCAGCTCTGCAACCGCAGCGAGTGATTCAGCTTCAGCAGCAAGCAGCTCAGCAACGGCAGCAAGTTCTTCTGCATCAGCAGCAAATAGCTCAGCAACCGCGGCATCAAGCTCTGCTTCAGCAGCGAACAGCTCAGCAACCGCAGCAAGCACTTCTGCATCAGCAGCGAACAGCTCAGCAACGGCAGCAAGCACTTCTGCATCAGCAGCGAATAGCTCAGCAACCGCAGCAAGCACATCTGCATCAGCAGCAAATAGCTCCGCAACCGCAGCGTCAACTTCTGCTTCAGCAGCGAACAGCTCCGCGACAGCGGCAAGCACATCTGCATCAGCAGCAAATAGCTCCGCGACAGCGGCAAGCACGTCTGCATCAGCAGCAAACAGCTCAGCAACAGCAGCAAGCACATCTGCATCAGCAGCGAATAGCTCAGCAACCGCGGCAAGCACTTCTGCATCAGCAGCGAACAGCTCAGCAACGGCAGCAAGCTCTTCTGCTTCAGCAGCGAATAGCTCTGCAACCGCAGCAAGCTCTTCAGCCTCAGCAGCAAATAGCTCTGCAACGGCGGCAAGTTCATCAGCATCAGCAGCACAAAGCTCTGCTCAACGTATCGAGGATTCTGGTTTAATCAGTAAAGATGGTAAAACTGCCTTTGCTGCTGATAACACCAGTAATCGTGATAGTGCTGAAGCAAAAGGTAAGGATGCAACGGCAATGGGATACGGTTCAAAAGCAAGTGGTGAAAACACAACAGCTTTAGGAAACAATTCTCAAGCATCAGCGCAGAATGCGACAGCAATTGGTCAAGGAGCAAAAGCGAAAGCAGAAAATTCAGTTGCAATTGGACAAGGATCTGTAGCAAACGAAAAAGATACTGTATCGGTAGGTAATGATGGTTCAAATGGTCAACCTATTGTAAATCGCCGTATTACTAACGTTGCAACGCCTATTCACAATACAGATGCAGTAAATAAACAGTATGTTGATAACTCAGTAAATTCAGTTCGTAATGAATTGAAACAAACTGATAAGAAACTTCGTGGAGGTATTGCTGGTGCTGTTGCAATGGCTAATATTCCTACTGTAAACCGTGCTGGAGGTACAATGATTGGCTTAGGAATCGGTAACTTTAAAGGTCAAAATGCAGTGGCTGTTGGTATGAGCAAATCAAGTGATAACAACCGTATCCACTTTAAAGTAAGCGGCTCTGCGACCAGTTCGGGAGATTATGCTGTTGGTGGTGGAATTGGCTATCAATGGTAATCTATTCTAAATCATAATGAGGAAATCACTCTGGGAAACCAGAGTGATTTTATTATGTACTTTGCATATAAAATAAATAATCTTAATGCCTTGTAAAACTCTTTATATAGTAAACCTAAACAGGAGATATCATGAAAAAATATAAAATTGGAATTACATTTAATTTAGAAGCTAAAGTTACAGATATTTGGGCAAATGGTGCGAACCAAAATGTCATTCATCTTTATCATTTGTTTCAACATTCCGACATTGTGGATGATGTGGTTTTAGTATCTTGGGGGCCAGAGAAAAGAACAACGCCTCCAGATGGGTTTATGTTGAATGATCTGGACTTAAAGTTTGCTTATATTAATGATGTGATTGATGAATTGGATGTGTTAATTGAAGGGACTCTTAGTATTGAACCTGCGCTTAGTAATAAAATGCATGAACATGGCGGGAAAGTTGTTTGTTATAAAATGGGGCCTGATTACATCATGGATATTGAAAACTTCATTTTTAATCAGCCTGCTGGTCGTGTATTTAATGGAAGTAAGTTTGATAGTATCTGGTTAATTCCACAAAATGAAAATACTTGCCGCTCTTATTTTTCTATTATGTTTGAGTGTGATGCACATGTTGTTCCAGCAATTTGGGCACCTACATTTTGTGATATTGTAATTAAAAGGTTAAAAGAAAAGCATGGAATTGAATTTGGCTATAAGCCGAATAAAGATCGTAAAAAATGGCGAATTGCGAACTTTGAGCCAAATATTTTTATTTTCAAAAATTGTTTTACTCCTATTTTAATTGCAGAACAAGCTTATCGACAAGCGCCTGATAAAATTAAGCATGTTTATATTACGAATGTTTATCATAAAAAAGATCACCCTATTATGTTTAATTTTATTGGGAGAACGAAGGTATTGAAAGATGGAATTCTGACCGTAGAAGGGCGTTATCAAATGCCAGATTTCTTGTCTCGTTACACGGATATAGTGCTTGCTCATCAATGGGAAAATGGCTTGAATTATGCTTATAATGATGCGTTGTATGGCGGTTATCCATTTGTACATAATTCAACGCTATTACCTAAAGGCGTTGGATATTATTATGAAGGTTTTGATGCATTTCATGGTGCTAATGTTTTATTAAATGTGATTGATAATCATGATAAGAACCATGAGGAATATCAAAAACGTGCAAATGCATTTTTAGAGACTTTGTTACCAAGTAATCCTATCAACATTGCTATTTACGAGCGTGAAATTCAGCGCTTATTTGAAGAATAATATATAATTATGGTTATTTAACCACGCTTTTATCGTATAAAAACAAGGTGTATAAAATGAAACGATTAATTTTAACTGCTCTAGATGATAATAATAAAATATGGTTTGAAAATCTAATTCCTTTTATTCTCAGTTTGCGAAGAACTAATTATACAGGTGATATAGGTATCATTGACTATGGTTTATCAGAAGTTAAGAAAATATGTTTAAAAGAGCATAGTATCAAAATTTTTAAGCCTAGTTATGGTTGTAAAGAGTTGTTATTAGATAGACATATTTCTGCAGCTGATATTGCACAGAGTTATAGCTATGATCAAATTGCAGTATACGACTGTGATATTTGGTTTCCTTCTCATCATCTAGATATATTTGAACAGATTAAAAATGAAAAGAATCTTTATGCAACTTATGATGCGTGGCGTTGTACCTTTTTAGATAATTGTGTTGAATCTAAATTTAAAAAAACAGTTAGTGCCAAGATAGATGCTGTAGTTTCGAAAAATGGATATGTATGGCAAGTAGGAGTAATATTAGGATATAAAGAAGCTTGGTTATTATACAAACAGTATATTGAAGAACAATTGGATATCAAAAATTATCTAAATCTTATTTATGGTGTTGATACTACTTTATTCAATTTATATGCACTGGATTCTGAAAAAGTAAGTTTTATTCATCAAAAATATAATTGCCCGCCTGTTTGGGGAATTGAATTAAAACATAGCGAGGGGAATCTTGCTTTTTGGGTTAAAGAGGAAATCGTTCAAGGGATACATATAACAAGAAATCATCGTAATGATAAGATGTTAGCTTATCCTTATGTATTTGAAAGTTATTATCATCAGGAAGGAAAAAAATTTAACCTGAGAGAGAATAAAACCTTCAATATAATTAAGTCTTCTTTGACATGTTATCTTCCGACTAAAGAAAACCTCACATTAGAATTAACTCAAGCAAATGCAAATGGAGGACATTTTTCAAGTATTATATCTCAATCTAATGATGTTTATAAAACAGGTTGTTTAATGATAGCTGTGTCAGGAGATAGTTCATTTGCACTAAAGAATACACACAATCATTCTGTAAGATTAGAATTTTTCTGTGAAAAAATAATTGGTTTTGGATCATGTCTTTCAACATATTTTATTCGTGAGAATGGATATAAGTTTTCTCCTGAATTACAATCACTTTATTATGTTGATTTAGCATCAAATGAGGAAATCCAATTTTGTACTAAAGAATTGGATGTTGAAGGTAAGCGTATTCGCTGGGTTTTTGATAATTTGCGTTTAATTTAGCTATCTTTGCAAAGAGTTAGTAAAAATAAAATTCTTTGGGGCTGAACTAGATAACGACTAAAAATCCCATTTAGGTTAGAATAAACCAATGAGAAAAAGCCGCTTAAGTCAGCATACAGCTTGTTTCATCATTCGGGTGATTTGTTCAAAGTTCGGGCTTCGCGCTAAATCATAAGCAATAATTTCATTGTTAAATAAATCCTTAATAGGGGATAAATAGAGCTTGCCTTCAGCACACTTGAACTCGGTAATGTCGGTTGCCCATTTTTCATTAGGTTGTGTTGCCGTAAAATCGCGTTGTAACAGATTATCCTCAATATGCCCGACTTTACTTTGATAAGAACGATATTTTTGAGTCTTACATTTTCCTTTAAGCTCCAACCATTGCATAATACGTTGCACTTTTTTATGGTTAATTTTAATGGTTTCTATTAGCTTAAATGTCACACGGCGATAACCGTAGTTTCCGTGATTGTCGTTATAAATAGCAGCAATTTTTTGTGAGATTGCTACATTTTTATCGCTTTTTACTTTTAAATGGTAAAAGAAAACACTACGGGCCAATCCCATTAAATTAAGCAATATTTGAAGCGGAAAATGAACGCGTAATGCCTTTACGATAGTGGCTTTTTCTGCATTTTTTGTTGGTTGAACTCTTGCAACTTTTTTAGAATGGCATTCTCCGCTTCCAGCTTCAAAATCTGATATTTCAAACGTTCTTCTTTAGTTTTGGGCTTAGGTGGCATCTTAGGGTATTTCAGTTTCATGGTTGGACGACCTTTAGGTTTGGGGATTAAGCCGTTTATACCTTGTTTTTCAAAGGCTTGAAACCATTGACTAACAACGCCTGAATTGGCAATGCCAAAATGTAAGCAAGCGGCTTCTACAGAAAATGGCCCATTTTTAAGCTCTTGTATCACGTTAAGTGTAAATTCAGGTGAGTAATTTCGCTTCTTACCCAGCACAGCTAATCCATTGATTCCACTATGATTAAATTGGTTAATCTAATGTCGTAATGTTCTGCTGGTAAGTTGAAAATGCCTGCGGGTAAGTGAACGATTTTTACTATTTTGAAGATAAAATTCTATGGTTTGTTGTTTGAAAAGAAAATTGTATTTGCTCATAAAAAATCTGCACCTTAGTTAGTTGGTTATTTAGTCCAACTTTTGGGAGGCTGATCATTTTTTATTGTTTAAAGTGCCAGATTAATTCAATATGTCCAACATATATATTTTGCTATTGATATGTGGATTGTGAGGTATTTCTAATGAAACTTATATCTGACCGTTGTTTTATAATTTAATAAAATATCAATGCAACCTATTATCTCTCGATAATAAAATCGTTTTGATAGCTCACTAATTTCCAAATAAAATAGAGCCTCCATTTACTGGGTTTAGCGTTCCATACAACAAACTCAAGGCAAAAAATAGCATTATTCCACCTGCGATTAGTTTCACGATGCTTTCGCTTTTTCCTTTCGTATTTTTTGAACTATACCAACGCCCTAAGTGGATTGCGGTATTTCGCGCATAACGTACAATTCCCGCGAAGGCTGACAGCATAAGTCCTGTGCCGAAAGACATGGCCAATACAGCTAAAATTCCCCAGCCATAAAGATCAAGCATATAAGCTAAAAATAAAACGAAAATTGCACCGCTACATGGGCGCATGCCAATTGTTAGAATCACGAGGAATTGTGATTTTAGATTGGTTGCTTGTGCAGTTCGCGTCGGGCTTGGCAAATGTTGGTGTCCACAGCTACAAGCGTTTGGTTGAAAAGTGCGGTTATTTTTCACCGCACTTTTTTCGTGTAGGGGTAGGGGATTTAGGGATTTAATAGCTAATTTAGCTTTTTTACGATAGGCACGTAAGCCTTGCCAAATCCAATAACAGCCCAGAAATACCAATAATAGCAAGGCAGATCGTTCTAACCAAAGCTGGCTTAATTTGAAATAACGTGATGATAGATTAAGTACCACAACGAGCAATGTGGTTGCTGTAATTGCGACAATGCCTTGTATTAAGGAAGAAAGTAAACTCAAGATAGTGCTTTGCTTTAATTGGCTTTCATGAGTGGAAAGATAGCTGGCAATAATAAATTTGCCGTGTCCTGGCCCGAGGGCATGGAGTACGCCGTAAACAAAGCTGGCAAAAATAAGCGTGATGCCTGCCTTGATACTATTATTTTGAATTTGATGTAAATTTTCCGAAATAAGTTGATTAAACTCTTTTTGCCATGCAGCAATATGTAAGAAAAACCAAGGGGAAAAATAGCCAAGTAAGGCGAGCGAAACCACTAATAACACGAGCCCTGTTTTATATTTTTTCATTTCTACTCACATTGAATTATTATTTTTTGCGCGAACATCACGCCTAATGAATCATCTTCGTTCTTTTGGGATTTATCAAGTGAAGATGCGTAGGCTTGGATTTTTCCATCTACATTAGGTTCAATTAATTTTCCTTGGCAATTTTTCGGAAGTGCGGAAAAATCTACCGCACTTTTTGAGGCGTAAGTCATCGCCACATAATAAGTAGGATCGTAAGTTTGTAAGCTAAAAGTGTTTTTTTCTAACTTTTGCGGATGGGCGAGTGGCACATCAAAATAATATTGCAGTTGTAAACCTTGAATGTTAATGCCGTAATTTTTTGGATGAGGGGAATATTTGATTTTATTATTCTGAGCATCATATAGATAGCTGAAATAATGTTCACTGACGATATTTCCCATTACATCATCAAGAAGTTTTTGTTTCTCCGCTTTAGTTCTAGCCTGTTTCATATCATAAATAACCGCGGACGAACTTGGCTCATCCAGCGTCCATTTCATTGAAAAGCCAGTGAGTTGATTATTTTCTATGATAGGCGTGGTTTGCATATCTATAAATGCATGAGGGTGAGCTAAAACTCCACAACTAATGAATAGAGCGAGTAATAATGAATACGTTTTCACAAAAAATCCTATTATTTTGAACACTAGAATTTGAAGTTGTTTATTCTACACGCAAAAAACAATTTTTCTGTCAAAAATGTTGATGTAAATCAAAAAAACTCTCAATAGCATTTCCCTTGCCTTTCAATATTCAGTAACATAGCTCCCGTCAAGTGATTGCTTGATATTCATAAAGTTCCTAAATAAAATAATCATAAATATAGCTAAACTACTTTCCTGCCACCCGTTTCGGGTGGTTTTTTTTATCTAAGTCGAAAGATGCACTCTTGCATTGTGCATTTATTCTTATTATGATCAGCTCGAGTATAACCAAGAGAATAATAGATGTTTAATTTAAAGCGTGAGCATTTTAGAGATGATTATCTTTATAGGTTTTATCAATATGGTGATGCTCATAGTAAGATTCCTTCTAATTTATCTAAAGTATTGGCAAGAAAATTGGATATGATAAGTGCTGCAGAAAACATCAATGATTTACGTTCTCCGCCGGTTAATCACTTAGAGTTGCTTGAGCCAAAAGAAAATAAAATTTATTCCATTCGAGTAAATAAACAATATCGCCTAATTTTTAAATATGAGAATAACGAAGTAAATAATTTATATTTAGATCCACATTCTTATAATTTATAAGGAAGATAATATGATGACGAGAAAACCCACTTCTGTTGGTGAAATTCTACAAGAAGAGTTTTTAGAACCTTTAAGTCTTAAAATTAATGATTTAGCTCAAATTTTAGATGTACATCGTAATACGGCAAGCAATATTGTTAATAATAGTTCACGAATTACGCTAGAAATGGCAGTTAAACTTGCTAAAGCATTTGATACTACGCCTGAGTTTTGGCTTAATCTGCAAACACGTATTGATTTGTGGGACCTTGAACGCAATAAACGTTTTCAACAAAGTCTTGCAAATGTTAAGCCTGCTCTACATCGGCATGGTACTTCTACATTTGCAATGTAATTTAAGTCCTAAAGTGTCTATTTAATTTAGGGAGCTGCTTTACCCCTGAATATTTACAAGCGGTCAATTTCCGCGAAACTTTTGTAAAATCCTACCGCTTGTTTTCTATATTTTCGCCCTATTTTCCAGTAAAATAGGGCGTCATTTTTAATGAGGAATAATTAATGTCAACGCAATTTGTATATACGATGCACCGTGTCGGCAAAGTGGTGCCACCGAAGCGTCATATTTTGAAAGATATTTCTTTAAGCTTCTTCCCTGGTGCAAAAATCGGGGTTCTAGGCTTAAATGGTGCGGGTAAATCAACCCTTTTACGCATCATGGCGGGCGTAGATAAAGAATTTGAAGGGGAGGCTCGTCCACAGCCAGGAATTAAAATCGGTTATCTTCCGCAAGAACCAAAATTAGAACCGCAACAAACCGTGCGTGAAGCTGTGGAAGAAGCGGTTTCAGAAGTGAAAAATGCACTGACTCGTTTAGATGAAGTGTATGCGCTTTATGCGGATCCAGATGTGGATTTTGATAAATTAGCGGCAGAACAAGCGAACCTTGAAGCCATCATTCAGGCGCATGATGGGCATAATTTAGATAACCAATTAGAGCGTGCGGCAGATGCATTACGTTTACCTGATTGGGATGCCAAAATCGAACATTTATCTGGTGGTGAGCGTCGCCGGGTGGCACTTTGCCGCTTATTACTCGAAAAACCAGACATGCTCTTATTAGACGAACCAACTAACCACTTAGATGCGGAATCTGTGGCATGGTTAGAGCGATTTTTACATGATTATGAAGGCACTGTTGTGGCAATTACCCACGACCGTTACTTCTTAGATAACGTAGCCGGTTGGATCTTAGAGCTTGACCGCGGTGAGGGTATTCCTTGGGAAGGTAACTATTCTTCTTGGTTAGAACAAAAAGAGAAACGCTTAGAGCAAGAACAAGCGGCTGAAAATGCCCGCCAAAAATCTATTGCGAAAGAGTTAGAATGGGTTCGTCAAAATCCTAAAGGTCGCCAAGCGAAAAGCAAAGCACGTATGGCGCGCTTTGATGAATTGAACTCTGGCGAATATCAAAAACGAAACGAGACTAACGAACTCTTTATTCCACCTGGTCCACGTTTAGGTGATAAAGTGATCGAAGTGCAAAACTTAACCAAATCTTATGGCGACCGCACTTTAATTGATGATTTATCCTTCAGTATTCCAAAAGGGGCAATCGTTGGGATTATCGGGGCAAATGGTGCGGGTAAATCAACTTTATTCCGCATGTTATCAGGTCAAGAACAACCAGATTCAGGATCTGTGACAATGGGCGAAACCGTTGTGCTTGCTTCGGTAGATCAGTTCCGTGACTCAATGGATGATAAGAAAACCGTATGGGAAGAAGTGTCTAACGGACAAGATATTCTGACGATTGGTAACTTTGAAATTCCAAGCCGTGCCTATGTGGGCCGTTTCAACTTCAAAGGCGTAGATCAACAAAAACGCGTGGGTGAATTATCCGGTGGTGAACGTGGTCGTTTACATTTAGCTAAACTTTTACAACGCGGTGGCAACGTATTGTTATTGGACGAACCGACCAATGATTTAGACGTTGAAACCTTGCGTGCCTTAGAAAATGCGATTTTAGAATTCCCAGGCTGTGCAATGGTGATTTCCCATGACCGTTGGTTCTTAGACCGTATCGCGACGCATATTTTAGATTATGGTGATGAAGGTAAAGTTACGTTCTATGAAGGTAACTTCTCTGACTACGAAGAGTGGAAAAAGAAAACCTTAGGCGATGCAGCGACTCAGCCACATCGTATTAAATATAAACGTATTGCGAAGTAATTTATATTGAGAAAGTGCGGTTGATGTTGACCGCACTTTTCTTGCTTTTTTGGGAGTGATTATGCTAGTTTATTTACATATTTTTTTCGCCTTTTTAAGTTTTGCCTTGTTGGTGATTCGTGGCGCAATGCAGCTTACTGGCAAAAACTGGCGTTCGATAAAATTATTAAAAATTTTACCGCACTTATCAGATACCTTGTTGATTGTTTCTGGTGTCGTCATTTTATATCTCTTTGCTTTTGATATTGAATGGTGGTTGATAGCGAAATTCGCATTACTGATTTTGTATATTGTGTTTGCTGCAAAATTTTTCAGTAAAAAAGTTTCTCAACCTAAAAGCATTTTCTTTTGGCTTGCTTGCGTAAGTTTTATTGGTGCGATGTTAATTGCTTATTTGAAATAACACGATGCCATCTCGCCATCTTCAAATTTTAATCTGCAAAACTTTGCCACTTGTGCCTGATAACGTATTAATTATCGGTGAAAGCGGCATTGCTTTTTCTAAAGCAACGAATTTGCTTGGACAAGAATTTGAACATATTTTATTTGATGCGCGAAATGGCATTCATCTTGAAGCACTAGCTATTGCAGCTGGAACACTGAAAATGGGCGGCACGCTTTGTTTAGTGTTGTCTGATTGGGAAAATTTATCTCAGCAGCCTGATCAAGATAGTTTACGTTGGAATGGAAATCAGTCAGCAATTTCCACGCCTAATTTTATTGATCATTTCAAACAGTGCATTGAACGCTATCATTTCCCTATTTTAAGAGATAAAAGTGCGCTTGAATTTTCTGCAGTTTTTTATTCTAACGAGCATCACAAAAATGCCACGTTAGCTCAACAACAAATTATCGAGACTATTTTACAGGCCGAGCAGGATATTTATTTTCTAACCGCTAAGCGCGGAAGAGGAAAATCCGCCTTATTGGGGATGCTTGCTAACCAAATTCAAGCGCCCGTTTACCTCACCGCACCAAATAAAAGTGCGGTACATTCGGTTATTGAATTTTCAGAACGAGAGATAGAATTTATCGCCCCCGATGAACTGTCTATTAGGTTACAAAATGAACCAGAATTTAGTCAATCTGCTTGGTTGCTCGTAGATGAAGCAGCGATGATCCCATTGCCCTTATTGCAAGAATATTCTCAATATTTTCAACATATTGTCTTCAGTACTACAATTCATAGCTACGAAGGAACGGGGCGTGGTTTCGAATTAAAATTTAAACGGAAAATCCACCGCACTTTTCAGCATTTTGAGCTTAAACAGCCCCTACGTTGGCAAGAAAATGATCCGTTAGAACATTTTATTGATGATCTTTTGTTGCTAAATGCCGAAGATGAGTTTCAGCGATTTCCTTTTCAGCCTCATCTCCCTTATCAAATTCGAGAAGTGCAAAAACCACAGCATATTGTAGAGTTTTATGGCTTAATGACATTGGCACATTATCGAACGTCGCCACTTGACCTTCGTCGTTTACTTGATGGGGAACATCAACGTTTTTATTTTGCCGAATATCAACAGAATTTGCTCGGTGCAATTTGGGCATTAGAAGAAGGAAATATGGCAGATGATGAGTTGATTATTCAAATTCAACAAGGCAAACGCCGTCCGAAAGGGAATCTTGTTCCACAAGCGTTATGTTTCTATGAAAACTTACCTCAAGCCTGTAAATTACTATCTTTACGCATTTCTCGTATCGCGGTTCAACCAAATTGGCAAAGAAAGGGTATTGGTCAAAATCTAATGAAATTTATGGAAAATTCAGAAGTTGATTTTCTTTCAGTGAGTTTTGGCTACACTGACGAACTGGCCAAATTTTGGCAAAAGTGCGGTTTTGTTTTGGTGCATTTAGGTGAACACCAAGAAGCGAGTAGTGGTTGTTATTCAGCGATTGCCCTTAAAGGTATTTCCAAAGAAGGCTTGGCTTTAGTTGATACTGCGCACAAACAATTTCAGCGTGATATCCCTTTATCTTTTCATCCGTTCGCCATAAATTTTGAGCAAAATCAGCTTGATTGGCAGCTTGATGAATTCGATTGGATGAGCTTAAAAAACTTCGCTAATTTTCACCGCACTTTATTTTCGAGCGTTCCTGCGATGAGGCGTTTATTAAAATTAGCAGGCAAAGAAAATTTCCCATTAATTTCCGCTTATTTAACAAAAAAACAACTTCTCATTAACAAGAAAAAAGGCGTAGAATGTTTGCGTTTAGAAATTAAACAATATTTAGAGCGAGGAACTTTATGACAGAACAAACCGCAAAATCAAAAGGCTGGTTTAAACGCGCACTTGAAAAATATGATAATTTCATTAAAGAGTGGGGATTAGATCAACCTAATTGTAGCTGCGTGCCTATGTCAGCAACAGAAGATGAAAATGGTAATTTGAAGAAAGAGGAATCTCTTTTAAAGAAATAAATATTAACTGTTTTTTTAAACAGTAAATTTATTGAAAGATAATTCAAATTCCAGTACACTATGCGCCAATTTTTATACAAGATTGGCGCATTATTTATATTTATGAAAACGGCTTTTTTCCAACCTGATATTCCAACCCAACCCAATGATCACAAAATTTTAGGCAATGTATTACTAGGCGCTGATGCATTGGCGATTAGTGAAATTGCAGAGCAAAATCAAAATTTAACCGTAGTGGTGACACCAGATACGCGAAGTGCGGTGCGTTTATCACGTGTTTTATCGGAATTAAGCAGCCAAAATGTATGCCTTTTTCCTGATTGGGAAACCTTACCTTACGATACCTTTTCTCCCCATCAAGAAATTATTTCCTCTCGTTTAAGTGCGCTTTTCCATTTACAAAATGCGAAAAAAGGCATTTTCTTATTGCCGATTTCGACATTAATGCAACGCCTTTGCCCGCCACAATATTTACAACACAATGTGCTTCTGATTAAAAAAGGCGATCGCTTGGTCATCGATAAAATGCGCTTACAATTAGAAGCAGCGGGCTATCGCACGGTGGAGCAAGTATTAGAACACGGTGAATACGCTGTTCGTGGAGCCTTGTTGGATCTTTTCCCAATGGGAAGTGCGGTGCCTTTTCGTCTTGATTTTTTTGATGATGAAATTGATTCGATTCGCACTTTTGATGTGGATACGCAACGTACTCTTGATGAAATTAACTCAATTAACCTTTTACCAGCGCACGAATTTCCAACGGATGACAAAGGGATTGAATTTTTCCGTGCGCAATTTCGTGAAACTTTTGGTGAAATTCGTCGAGATCCCGAACATATTTATCAGCAAATCAGTAAAGGTACCTTGATTTCTGGCATTGAATATTGGCAGCCTCTTTTCTTTTCTGAAATGGCGACGTTGTTTGATTATTTGCCAGAACAAACGCTGTTTGTGGATATGGAAAACAATCAAACGCAAGGCGAGCGTTTTTATCAAGATGCCAAACAGCGTTATGAACAACGTAAAGTGGATCCCATGCGTCCGCTTTTATCGCCTGAAAAATTATGGCTTAATGTTGATGAAGTCAATCGCCGATTGAAATCTTATCCACGCATTACATTTAAAGCGGAAAAAGTGCGGTCATCGGTACGCCAGAAAAATTTATCTGTTGACGCTTTACCAGAAGTGACTATTCAATCCCAGCAAAAAGAACCATTGGGACAATTACGTCAATTTATTGAGCATTTTAAAGGAAACGTACTGTTTTCGGTGGAGACGGAAGGTCGCCGAGAGACTTTGCTTGATTTGCTTTCAGCGTTAAAACTTAAACCAAAACAAATTCAATCCTTGGAACAGGCTGAAAATGAAAAATTTAGCTTGTTAGTCAGCTCTCTTGAACAAGGTTTTATTATTGAACAATCGCTTCCTGTTGCGATTATTGGTGAAGCTAATTTGCTTGGCGAACGTGTTCAACAACGTTCTAGAGATAAACGTAAAACGATTAATCCTGACACGCTTGTGCGCAATCTTGCCGAACTGAAAATAGGGCAACCAGTTGTGCATCTTGATCACGGTGTGGGGCGTTATGGCGGTTTGGTCACCTTAGATACAGGTGGCATTAAAGCAGAATATTTGCTACTAAATTATGCAAATGAATCGAAACTTTATGTTCCCGTTACTTCATTACATCTCATTAGCCGTTATGTTGGTGGTTCTGATGAAAGTGCGCCATTACATAAACTGGGTAACGAGGCTTGGGCGAAATCGCGCCAAAAAGCAGCGGAGAAAATTCGTGATGTGGCGGCTGAATTATTAGATGTTTATGCACAACGTGAAGCGAAGAAAGGCTTTGCTTTTAAATATGATCGTGAAGAATTTCAACAATTTGCCGCAACTTTTCCTTTTGAAGAAACCTACGATCAAGAAATGGCAATTAATGCGGTGATTTCGGATATGTGCCAACCAAAAGCAATGGATCGCCTTGTTTGCGGCGATGTAGGTTTTGGTAAAACTGAAGTGGCAATGCGCGCTGCCTTTTTGGCTGTGATGAATCATAAGCAAGTAGCAGTGCTAGTGCCAACCACACTATTAGCCCAACAGCACTATGAGAATTTTAAAGATCGTTTTGCGAATTTGCCGGTGAACGTAGAAGTGTTATCCCGTTTTAAAACTGCAAAAGAACAAAAACAAATTCTGGAAAATCTTGCAGAAGGAAAAGTCGATATCCTAATTGGTACCCATAAATTAATTCAATCAGATGTCAAATTTAATGATCTTGGCTTGTTGATTATTGATGAAGAGCACCGTTTTGGTGTAGGGCAAAAAGAGAAAATCAAGCAGCTTCGTGCAAATATTGATATTCTTACCCTAACAGCAACACCAATTCCGCGTACGCTTAATATGGCGATGAATGGTATTCGTGATCTTTCCATTATTTCTACGCCACCTGCGCGCCGATTAAGTATTAAAACCTTCGTCCGCCAGAATGACGATCTTGTTGTACGAGAAGCGATTTTGCGTGAAATCTTACGTGGCGGGCAGGTTTATTATCTCCACAATGATGTTGCAAGCATTGAAAATACAGCAGAAAAACTCACCGCACTTGTGCCTGAAGCACGAGTGATTGTAGGGCATGGACAAATGCGAGAACGTGAGTTAGAACGTGTGATGAGTGATTTTTATCATCAGCGTTATAACGTCTTAGTTTGTTCAACCATTATCGAAACGGGTATTGATGTGCCAACGGCAAATACCATTATTATTGAACGCGCGGATCATTTTGGATTAGCTCAGTTGCATCAATTACGTGGACGAGTAGGGCGTTCACATCATCAGGCTTATGCTTATTTACTTACGCCTCCACCTAAAATGATGACAAAAGATGCTGAACTCCGTCTAGATGCATTGGAAAATCTTGATAACCTTGGTGCTGGCTTTATTTTAGCAACTCACGATTTAGAGATTCGTGGTGCCGGCGAATTACTTGGAAACGAACAAAGCGGACAAATTGAAAGCATTGGTTTTTCGCTTTATATGGAATTATTGGATGCAGCGGTTAAAGCGTTAAAAGAAGGGCGTGAGCCATCATTAGAAGAATTGACGCAACAACAAGCGGATATTGAATTGCGCGTGCCTGCTTTATTGCCAGATGATTATTTAGGTGATGTGAATATGCGTTTATCCTTTTATAAACGTATTGCCGCCGCAGAGAGTAAATCAGAGTTGGATGAGTTAAAAGTTGAGTTGATTGACAGATTCGGATTATTGCCAGATGCGACAAAAAATCTACTGCAAATTGCAGAGTTACGTTTGTTGGTTGAACCGTTGAAAGTTGTGCGCATTGATGCAGGAACGCAAGGCGGTTTTATTGAGTTTTCACCAAAAGCACAAGTGAATCCAGATAAATTTATTCAATTAATTCAAAAAGAACCTATTGTGTATCGATTTGATGGTCCATTGAAATTTAAGTTTATGAAAGACCTATCTGATAACAAAGTGCGGTTAGAATTTGTGGTAGATTTGTTGAAAGCAATTGCTTCATAAAAAAGAAGTCCGATCATCATGATCGGACTTTTTGTTTATATCTTTGGTGGAAGAATTATTGTACTAATAAGTAAAAATTGTTGTCTCCACGTAAAATATTTAAGGCTACAGCCGATGGTTCATCATCAAGCGCTTTACTTAATTCAGCCGTGTTTTCAACCAGTTGACGGTTTATACCAATAATAATATCGCCAGCTTTTAAACCTCGTTGCGCAGCAAGCGAGTTCGGTTGAACTTTGGTGATTTCAATCCCTTTGATGCCTTTTGCATCATAGTTTTTCAATGTCGCGCCATCTAATGCAGGCAATTCCGTTTTAGAGGAAAGTTGATTTCCATCATCTGCTTGTAATTTCACTTTAACGTCGTGGGATTTGCCATCACGTAAGTAAGTTAAGCTAATCTCTTTGCCTGCACCAGTGGTTGCAATTTTTGCACGCATTTCAGCAAAACTTGAGATTTTTTGACCGTTCATTGCCGTGATAATATCCCCGGCTTTAATGCCAGCTTTTTCAGCGGCTGATTTAGGTAATACTTCACTCACAAATGCGCCTTGTTGCGCGCTTACATTAAAGGCTTTGGCTAAATCAGCATTGAGTTCGCCACCTTTAATACCAAGCAATCCGCGACGCACTTGACCAAATTCTAAAATTTGTTGCACTAAATTGCTTGCTTGATTACTTGGAATCGCAAAGGCAATTCCTGCATTGCCACCGCTTGGCGAAATAATTGCGGTATTAATTCCAATAAGTTCGCCATTTAGATTGACTAATGCACCACCCGAATTACCGCGGTTTACGGCTGCATCGGTTTGAATATAGTTTTCATAAGTGCCACTGTCAGAACCTGTTGAACGACCTAATGCAGAAACAATACCTGATGTCACAGTTTGACCTAAACCAAATGGATTACCGATTGCAACAGTGAAATCGCCTACACGTAATTTGTCGGAATCAGCAAATTTGATTTCTGTTAAATTACTTGGTTTTTCAAGCTGTACTAATGCAATATCTGATTGTTCATCTTTCCCCACTAATTTCGCTTTAAATTCACGCCCATCTTGCAATTGCACGGTAATTTTATCGGCACCATCAATAACATGATTATTGGTTAAAACATAACCTTTGCTTGCATTGATAATGACACCAGAACCTAAACCACGGAAGTTACGCTTTGATTCACTACGTCCACCAAATTGTTCGGCAAAACGATCCCCAAAGAAGAATTTAAATTCTTCAGGAATATCGTCTTGAAAAGGAGAACGTGAATCAACTTTGGCTTTCCCTTCAACGGAAAGCGTCACCACCGCAGGTTGAACTTTTTCTAACATTGGTGCAAGACTGTTTTGTTCCGAAATAAAACTTGGCAAAGTGGCTTGAGCAACAAATGATGTGCTTAATACACTTAATCCAAGTGCAATACTATTTAATACAAAACGTGTTTTTTTCATAAAATACTCCAAAATAGATTTTAGACAACGTGGTCTATAAGACAAAAAAATAGAAAAAATGTTCAATAAGAGGAGAGCAAATTATCTTGTTTAAAAGGAAATCGGAGCAGTATAAAAACGGCCTTACAAGTAGAAAATTCTATAAATTTATGTTCTAATACGCCCAATTTTCTAGTCAATAAAAAGGTCGAAAAATGAGCTGGATTAACCGAATTTTTAGTAAAAGTCCGTCTTCTTCTAGTCGAAAAGCCAATGTGCCGGAAGGCGTGTGGACAAAATGTACTTCTTGTGAACAAGTACTTTATAGTGAAGAACTTAAACGTAATCTTTATGTTTGCCCTAAATGTGGCCATCATATGCGTATTGACGCACGTGAGCGTTTATTAAAATTATTGGACGAAGGTTCAAGCCAAGAAATAGCGGCAGATTTAGAACCAAAAGATATTTTAAAATTTAAAGATCTAAAGAAATATAAAGATCGTATCAGTGCGGCGCAAAAAGAAACAGGCGAGAAAGATGCGCTAATTACTATGACAGGTACACTTTATAATATGCCAATCGTTGTGGCTGCATCGAACTTTGCTTTTATGGGCGGTTCAATGGGTTCTGTAGTTGGTGCAAAATTTGTTAAAGCGGCGGAAAAGGCAATGGAAATGAATTGTCCGTTTGTGTGTTTCTCTGCGAGTGGCGGTGCACGTATGCAAGAAGCCTTGTTTTCTTTAATGCAAATGGCAAAAACTAGCGCGGTGCTTGCCCAAATGCGTGAGAAAGGCGTGCCATTTATTTCAGTATTAACGGATCCGACCTTAGGCGGCGTATCAGCCAGTTTTGCGATGTTAGGGGATTTAAATATTGCTGAACCAAAAGCCTTAATTGGTTTTGCTGGCCCTCGTGTTATTGAACAAACCGTACGTGAAAAACTCCCAGAAGGTTTCCAACGCAGTGAGTTTTTACTTGAGAAAGGAGCAATTGATATGATTGTGAAACGTTCAGAAATGCGTAAAACTTTGGCAAGTGTACTAAGTAAATTAACGAATCAACCTTCTCCTTTTGTAGAACCTGAACTCATTTCAGAAGATGAATAATATGCAACTTAAAGCCACTTCGCCACTCGCTGAGTGGCTTTCTTATTTAGAAAAAAGCCATTTTAAACCCATTGATCTTGGTTTAGATCGTATTAAATCCGTGGCTGAAAAATTGGATTTACTTCATCCCGCTCCTTATGTGATAACTGTGGGGGGGACGAATGGTAAAGGCACCACTTGCCGCTTATTAGAAACGATTTTGCTTAATCACGGATTACGTGTAGGCGTATATTCTTCGCCTCATTTACTACGTTATAACGAGCGAGTACGTATTCAAAATCAAGATTTACCTGATGAAGCACATACAGCTTCTTTTGCTTTTATTGATGAAAACAAAACAGAATCGCTGACTTATTTTGAATTTAGCACCCTTTCTGCCTTGCATTTATTTAAGCAAGCAAAATTAGATGTGGTGATTTTAGAAGTGGGGCTGGGCGGACGTTTAGATGCGACCAATATTGTGGATAGCCATCTTGCGGTGATTACTAGCATCGATATTGATCACACTGATTTTCTTGGGGATACCAGAGAGGCTATTGCTTTTGAAAAAGCAGGAGTTTTCCGCAAAAATTGCCCTGTCGTGATTGGCGAACCTAATGTTCCGCAAACAATGTTAGATCAGGCTGAAAAATTACATTGCCAAGTTACTCGTCGTGATGTGGATTGGTCGTTTGAGCAAAATGCTGAAAATTGGCAATGGCAAAATAAAAAAGTGCGGTTAGAAAATTTGCCGTTTTGTCAAATTCCATTGGCGAATGCCACAACGGCTCTTGCTGCTGTTCAATGTTTACCTTTTGATATTTCAGAACAGACTTTGCGAAAATCTTTGCAAGAGGTTGAACTGGTTGGTCGTTTTCAAGCAATAAAAGCAGATAGACGCGAAAAATTAGCGGATTACCTTGGCGTACCAGTTGAAACCTTGCCAACAATTATCGTTGATGTGGGGCATAATCCTCATGCCGCAAAATATTTATCTGAAAAATTGACCGCACTTAAACATAGCATAGAAGGCAAAATGATTGCCGTATGTGGGATGCTCAAAGACAAAGATGCAAATGGGGTATTTGCGCATTTAACGCCTATTATTGATGAATGGCATTGTGTCACCTTAGGTGGCTATCGCGGGCAGTCAGGCGATGAATTAGCAGAGAAATTGAAAAGCCATTTCCCAAATATTCAAGCTACATCAGATAATTCTGTTATGGATGGCGTGCGTACAGCACTCAAAAGTGCGGTAAAAAATGATGTGGTTTTAGTCTTTGGATCTTTCCACACCGTAGCCGAATTTTGGGCTGTGGTGGAATAAAATTTATCATTAAAACAAAGGGCTGATATTTAAAATCAGCCCTTGCTTTTTAAAAGGGGATTATCTCCCCAGATTAATGATTACCAATGATAGCCAACGCCGACACCCGCTGAATAATCCTTACTGGTATTTGCCGTACCGACAAATTTTACAACGGTTTTCCCATTATCAGACATTCTTGAATAGCTAACGGCCACAGCTGAAGAGCCCGCAGAAATACCACTACCCGCAGCAAACATTGATTTACCTGGAATAGTCGATTGTGGTAATGCAGCCGCAGCGGCGATTGTTGCACTTAATCCATTTACGCGTTTATCAAGTTTATTAACGCGATTTTCAAGATGATGAATGCGTTGGTCCATAATACGGATTTCTTGTGGTTTCATTCCAGTTGGACCTTGAGGACCAATAGGACCCGTATCTCCTTTATCGCCTTTATCACCTTTATCACCCTTATCACCTTTGGTGCCTTGGATACCTTGCTCGCCTTTAGGGCCTGTTGCACCAGTATCGCCTTTAGGGCCCGTAGAACCAGTAGCTCCAGTGTCTCCCTTAGGACCAGTAGGACCCGTAGAACCAGTAGCTCCAGTGTCTCCCTTAGGACCAGTAGGACCCGTAGAACCAGTAGCTCCAGTGTCTCCCTTAGGACCAGTAGGACCCGTAGAACCAGTAGCTCCAGTGTCTCCCTTAGGACCAGTAGGACCCGTAGAACCAGTAGCTCCAGTGTCTCCCTTAGGACCAGTAGGACCCGTAGAACCAGTAGCTCCAGTGTCTCCCTTAGGACCAGTAGGACCCGTAGAACCAGTAGCTCCAGTGTCTCCCTTAGGACCAGTAGGACCTGTAGAACCAGTAGCTCCAGTGTCTCCCTTAGGACCAGTAGGACCCGTAGAACCAGTAGCTCCAGTGTCTCCCTTAGGACCAGTAGGACCAGTAGGACCCGTAGAGCCCGCAACTCCTGCATCACCCGTTGTATTTTTCACACTAGAGCCTACAAAAATAAAGTCACCTTTGGAATCAGTACGTTTTTCTGCATATAAACCATCTCCAAAATCCATGCGCAAGCCATTGACTAAAAGATCTTTTGCAACTTCTGTTGTACCAATTGCTGGAGATGTGGTTGCACCTGCAGGCGCTTTCGCACCACCGCTGTAGAAAGATACTCGCGGAATAAAGCTAAAGAGTTGTGAACCATTGATAGCATCGGTACTGTCCGCTGAAATTAAGCCTGGCGCAACATGTTGGATTCGGCGAGTTTCTGTTCCATTACCTACGCTAAATACACCTACAACATTTGTGCCACCTGCAAAATCAAATGTGTGCTTATCAATTTCCATAGAATTGTAAGTTTCAGTACCCTTTGTATAAGGATTTGGTGTGGTTAAAGTCGCAACGGTGGTTGCATTACTGCCTATTGCTACACTATTCGCGGCATTTGCCTCAGCCTTATAACCCAAAGCAAAAGCATTATCTGCTAAAGCTTTACTTTCATTCCCGAATGCTGCTGCATTGGCTTTCTTGGCTTTAGATTTTTTACCTATAGCAATTGCATTACTGACTTCTAATACATCATCTTCAGAATTGGCTTCTTCACCAATAGAAATATTTTCATTGCCTTTGAGTTTATTACCTGATTTTTTACCAAGCGCAATGTTGTTATTGCCTTCAACATCTTTTCCGGCATCTTCACCGCCAGCAAAGTTGCTATTGCCAGTAACTTTCTGACCCGCAGATTTACCCATAGCAACATTGTTATTACCTGTAACTTCATTTCCAGCTTCATGACCTGCCGCATAGTTACTGCTACCTGTTACTTTTTTACCCGCTTCGGCACCTGCTACAAAGTTATTGCTGCCCGTTACTTTATTGCCGCTTTCATGACCCAAGGATGTATTGAAGTTTCCTTCTACTTCTTTTCCTGATTCTTTACCTAAAACAACGTTGCTTTCACCTTTTATCCAACTACCAGAATTGACGCCAGCCGCAAAGTTATCTTGACCAGCAATCCATCTTCCCGCACTAAATCCAAAAGCGATATTGTGCTCTGCACCATCTACAGTACCTTTATCTTTTGTATTAATAAACTTGCCATCGGCATCATAGATATTTTCCCAATCATGACCGACATAATTCCCAGCATTTTCAGCAAAGGCAAGGTTGAAGTTACCAACCACGTTGCTACCTGCAGCCTTGCCAAAGGCCATATTGTTCCATCCTTTAGATTGACCATATTTGTCATCAGCGTTTGTTGCACTCGCATTTTTTATAAAGCCATCAACATCTTGTCCTGCATCTAGACCAAAAGCATAGTTGTAATTCCCACCTACTCTTTGACCTGCGTTTTGACCGATTGCGACGTTATAACTGCCCGTTGTATCATGGCCTGAATCTTGCCCAGCCATAAAGTTATTATTACCAGATACGCGCCATCCTGCACTAGGTCCTAAAGCGTAGTTGTGGGAGCCTGTTGTGTATTGACCAGCCTTGTAGCCTGAAAAGAAGTTATAATTTCCTTTAGTATTTGAACCAGCTCCTTCTATTAAAGAAATGTTATGACTACCACTTATATCTTGTCCTGCGTTTAAACCAGTGGCAAAGTTGTGATCTCCTGAAATAGTTCGCCCTGCACTTTCTCCAAAAGCAACGTTATGTGAACCTGAAACCTTAAATCCAGATAACTTACCAAAGGCAAAGTTACTTGTTCCAGTTAATTGATGACCAGCTTGTTCTCCATAAGTAAAGTTATAGTTTCCAGAGTTACCATCTCCTGCGTTAGAACCAAATGTAAAATTATATTTCCCATGAGTTCTTCTACCAGATAAGTCTCCACCAAAAATAAAGTTATATTCAGAAGTTCCAGCGGAGTTGTAACCAGCTGTATCACCAAAAGTAAAAATATATTTACCACCATAAGACTCTTGCCCTGCATTTCTGCCGATAGCTATGCCATAATCCCAATAGTGATGATCGCCTTCTCCAATAACTATTCGATGTGTGCCACCAACAACACCTGCATTACCGAGTACAAGAGTATTATTAGCATTCCAGTTTGTTGCAGTGCCTGCAATAATCGTATTTGTGTCACCAATCTGTGTTATTACCCCAAACGAATAATTACTCCACAAAGCCAAAGCAATTAGAGAATAAGAAAAAGAAGTTTTTGTATTCATAATAAAAAATCGTATAAAAGAAGAATTTATTACGACAGAAGAAAATTAACTAGATCGAATAGATAGATCCTTATCTTTTCTGTCACCAAATAACAGGAAAAGAGAAGTACTACATTGAATCTTAGTGAGAGATTCGGATTTTAATTTTTCGATGTGTAACTATGTTACACATCCCCCTGTAGTACTACAGGGCGTTTACACGCCCTGATTATTCTCTTTGTTATTCATTATTTCCAAGAATATTTCACACCCACGGTGCCTTGGTAGCCTTTATGTCGGTTGCTATCGAAGGATTTTTCGTAGCGAGCATCCGCATAAAGGTAAGTGTTTTCACTTAATGAGAATTGAGAGCCTAAGCCTAATTCCCACCAAGTGCGGTCAAATTTCTCGGTTAATTTATCACGACCAATTAATGCATTGCCAGTTGCTTTAAAATCGTGCCAAATATTACCGATGAAATAATAGGTGCGAGTGCGTTGTTTATCATTTGGTTTGTTATATGCCAAACGGAAACCAACACGACCACGCAAGCCATAACCTTTTTGTGAAACTGCACGAGTGCCGTCGTTAAAGTTGCCTAAACGCAAGTATTGAGCAATAAGTTGTGCTTGCGGCTCTAAAATCCAGCTATCTCCGTTGTTGGTTTTATCTTTACCTAAGGCGTAAGGACGACCAGTTTCCACTGAAAGGGCAGCACCCCAGCCGTGATTTTTCGCTTGTGTGCCATCAACGGATGAATAACGGTTATTTAACCAAGAGAGTTGTCCCACCCAGTCAATGTAAGTGCCATTTTCATTGTAACGCGTATCGGTTACACCAAGATTAAGTGCGGTAGTTTTTACACGAGAAGTTAATTTATCTGCAATCACGATGCCGTTTTTCGCACGGTATTCATCATAGAATTTGCTGTGAGAACGTAACGCGCCGAAATACAAGCCAGTAAAACGACGAGTGAGTTTGCCCTCATCATCTTGTTTGGTTTTAACATCAAAGTCGTGCCCAACTTGGAAACCGTACATATTGGTTTTTAAACCAAAACGTTCTTTTCCATCGAGTTTGAGGTGTTTGCCGATTACGCGCCCCCAAGATTGTTTTTCTACATCTTGCCAATAACTGCCTTGTTTATCCCAAGAAAGGGTTTGGTTTTCGCCACGACGTTGGTGAAGCGTATCCAACATTGTATAGCCTAATTCCAAGTTTTGGCGGGGAACGAGTGTATAAGCCGGTGCGCTTGGCGTGATGATGGTTTTATCTTGATTTGGAGTGGTTAACGTCCAGAAGTATTCTGTTACACCATTGTCATCTTTATGTGAAACTAATTGTAATTC
The DNA here is from genome assembly GCF_003490595.1 of Haemophilus haemolyticus. Lineage (GTDB taxonomy): Bacteria > Pseudomonadota > Gammaproteobacteria > Enterobacterales > Pasteurellaceae > Haemophilus > Haemophilus haemolyticus_L. The sequence goes on along the minus strand of NZ_QQGY01000002.1, from coordinate 93,486 downwards.
TCCCGCCCCTGTGGTTTTTGCTGTACCAGTAAAGGTTGAACGTGTATTGTAAGCGTAAGGTTTAGTTGCATCCGTAGAATTTATTTCACCGTTTGCTGTTCCTTTGTCATCACCTAAAACTTTAATAACAGGGACACTACGTTTGTAGCGATCGGCAAGTTCGCCGATTGAGCCATCAATAACATCTTCAGTTCCATCTGTTTTAATAGCTTTGACAGTCGTATTACCAGAGGCATCGCCCGTAATCGTTAATAAATCTGATTCTGAATTTGCGCCAGAATAATCGCCCGGGGTATTCCATTTGGTGTTTACTTCTAACACACCATCTTTACCAACATAATTCCCTTCAATGGTAAGTTTGTCTGCATAGGATTGATTGGCGAGGGTGATGATACCGCCGTTGGTGAATGTTCCTTTTTCAGCTTCATAACTTGTACCTGATAAAGCAACACCTGTGTTTGATTGGGTAAATGTACTGCCAGCAAGTTGTATATTACCCTCTGGGGTTTCTAATACACCTTTTGTAATTTTAAAACTACCATCTTTGATTTTAATTGTTCCTGCCTTATCTTCTATTTCTATTACACCGTTTACAATTCTTAATGGCTTCGTAACAAATTTAACCTCATTATCATATGGTTGTTCTGTTCCATCTGCTTTTAATAGCGTACCTGATTTTATCTTGAATAGACCTTTAGCGTTTATTATGCCACTAGTAATATTCTTTTGAATATTTTGCGGAATCACCGCGTGATTTAAACTTATTTTATAATCCGTTCCATCTCCTAGGGAATATTTTGAAGCATCTAATACACCGCCATCAGCAAGCTCCACATCATAAGCTGTCGCACGTTGAACTGACTCATCGGTTTTGGGTGCAAGTTCCCAAATAGCACCATTTTTGATTGCAACATTAAGTTTAGAGCTGATGAGACCTTCACTTTGTTGATGCATTAAGCCAATCGCTTTGGCTTGATTATCCAGCGTAAAAGTGAGATCTGAGGCTTTGGTTTTTGCTAATTTTGTTTCAGCCAGCCAACCTTTGTTTGCCGCCCTTGCTTCAGATTGCGCGCCTTTTAATAAGAATTTTGCATTTTCAGCAACAAATTCCCCATTGTTAAACCAGTTGGCGACTTTGTTTCCCGCATAAGATACCGCAAGGCTGTTCACATTCTCAGCATTAGCGACAATCAATGAGGCATTTTCAGAAGTGGTTGAAATCTTGGTATTGTTCAACCGCACTTCTTGATCTTTGTTTGGTTCGTTACGGGAAACGGGTACAGTGAGATAATAGGTTACATCAGTAGCGTAATCCCCTGTATCAAATACAACAGCCGAATTACCTGATGTAATTGTTCCTGTGCTGGTTTCACTATCTGCGATTAAGCGGGATTTTGTGCCAAATAAGCGCACCGTAGCTGAATCTTTTGTTTCTGACGTATCAAGCACCATATTGCCTGTCGAGTTGATTGCCGCACCTTTGTAATCATTAGGTTTATCTGTGTTAGGTAATTCCGGTTTGCCGATTTTTAATGCAGCAGAGAATTTGCCGTTGGCTTTTACAGTAATGTTACTATCTTTTAGATTGGCTTCAGCACCATCACCTGCAATGTAGATACCCACTAAATAATCGCCAATTTTTGCGGTTGATTTATCTTCAACGTTGATAGTTAATAATTTTTCAGAATTTAAAATAGGGGTTGAATGAGCGGATGATTTTCGATAAATCCTAATCCCTGAAAGTTGATGACCGGTTTTAGCTGTGGCACCGCTATAGCTCATGGAACCAAGAATAGTCCCTGGGGTATTATCTACCTTGATTGTTGCATTTTCTTTTAGTGTTAAAATGCTTTCTTTTGTCCCATTTCCGTCGTAGTCATAACCTACAGCAATGCCATAAGCTGCATTAGAGTCTGGAGATATACCAGGATTTCCTTCACTGGCTAAAGTGACAGCAATATTGGTTTCTCCTTGAATTTCAGCAGAGCGATCTTTACGAATAATTAGACCTTTTGGACGAGTGTGTTTTGTTGAATCTGCTGGTATCACAGTAATATCAGCATTTCCAGTAACGATAGTATTGGTATCACTAAACTCAAAACCAATAGGTTCACCTGAGTTAGTTTTATTTTCAGAAATAGATTGGAGAGTTGTATCAGCAAAAGCAGTAGTAGAAAGCGCAGAAGAGATTAGAATACTAAGAAGTTTTTTTTTACAATTTTGTTTGCTTGCTTGTGAGTATTTCATAAATTCACCTGATAAGTTTTGTAAGTTTAAATAATTTTAGTATGAAATGCCTTATATGAAATTATCCATACATAGCGTCTGGATTTTAACCAATTTGAAGTGGGCTTGCAAATTTTTAGCGGAAATTTTTGGGAAGAAATGCTGATTGGATTTCACAATTATTTCACTGAAAATTTTTCTGTTGGAAGTGGTTCTGGCTCGCCTAAAAAATAAGGCTCAACACCTAATATCAAATCCAAAACCGCTTTTATGCGGGCAAAAACTTCTCTTATTTGTGTGGAAAAATGTAATTCTGGCTGTTTTGCTACAAAGCAAATGGCATCAATATTATGTGCTTTAGCAATTAATAGTGCGCGTTCGCAATGAAATTTTTGGCTGACAATCGTAAATGCTTGCACTTGGAAAATTTTATTGGCACGAACAACAGAATCAAGGGTGCGAAAACCTGCAAAATCACGGAACATTAAAGTTTCTGGCACGCCCATTTTGCGTAAATCGCGAAACATTGCTCTTGGTTCGTTATATTGCAACGTTCGGTTGTCGCCACTTAATAAAAGATAATTCACTTTTTGTTGTTCGATTAGGCTTTTAGCTGCCATTAAGCGGCTATCGTAATAAACGTTCGGTTTTCCGCTGACGGTGTATTTTGATGTGCCAAGCACAAGGGCGTAAGGGCGAAAGGGCAGTTCATCAATATTTGTGAATATTTTATCGCGAACATAAAAACTTACGCCTCGATCAACTAGCAAGCAAAGTATAATCAATGCAAAGATTGCGTAGAGTAAGGCGCGAAAAAGTGCGGTGAATTTTGGGGAGAATTTTTTTACTAGCATAGCGGTAAACATAATGAAAAATCGACCGCACTTCAAGGGGAATTTGATGGATTTTGTGAATCGCATTGATGTGCGATAATTTAGCCGTTTAGACGGCTAAAATTTCTTGACAAGCTAATCGACTTACTGATAGTTTAAACGCCATTCTGATTATTACGATAGGTTTTCAATGTCTGTGCAAAATGTAGTGCTTTTTGACACACAGCCTTTAACTCTGATGCTTGGCGGCAAGCTTTCCCATATCAATGTCGCGTATCAAACTTATGGTACGCTTAATGCCGAAAAAAATAATGCGGTATTAATTTGCCACGCTTTGACTGGCGATGCTGAGCCTTATTTCGATGATGGTCGCGATGGTTGGTGGCAGAATTTTATGGGCGCAGGTTTAGCGTTGGATACGGATCGTTATTTTTTTATTAGCTCGAACGTATTAGGCGGTTGCAAGGGAACAACGGGGCCTTCATCAATTAATCCGCAAACGGGTAAACCTTATGGTAGTCAATTTCCTAATATTGTTGTGCAAGATATTGTCAAAGTACAAAAAGCCTTGCTTGATCATCTTGGCGTTAGCCATTTAAAAGCGATTATTGGTGGATCTTTTGGCGGTATGCAAGCGAATCAATGGGCGATTGATTATCCTGATTTTATGGATAATATCGTAAATCTTTGTTCATCCATTTATTTTAGTGCGGAAGCCATAGGCTTTAACCATGTTATGCGTCAAGCAGTCATTAATGACCCTAATTTTAATGGCGGTGATTATTACGAGGGTGCACCGCCAGATCAAGGGTTATCTATTGCGCGTATGCTAGGTATGCTGACTTACCGCACCGATTTACAACTTGCGAAAGCCTTTGGACGAGCAACAAAATCAGATGGTAGTTTTTGGGGCGATTACTTTCAAGTGGAATCCTACCTTTCTTACCAAGGCAAAAAATTCTTAGAACGTTTTGATGCAAATAGTTATTTGCATTTATTGCGTGCGTTAGATATGTATGATCCCAGTTTGGGATATGAAAATATCAAAGAGGCATTATCACGCATTAAAGCGCGCTATACGTTGGTTTCTGTGACAACGGATCAACTTTTTAAACCAGTGGATCTTTATAAAAGTAAACAGCTTTTAGAACAAAGCGGCGTCGATCTACATTTTTATGAATTTCCATCAGACTACGGACACGATGCGTTTTTAGTGGATTATGATCAGTTTGAAAAACGGATTAGAGATGGTTTGGCGGGTAATTAGGCATAAAAAAGTGCGGTGAAATTTCACCGCACTTTTTTCTTATTTTTAAAAACTTTCTTAGTTTATACCGCACTTTTTATCCAAAAGTTCTGAAGTGTAATTAAGCATAATGCAAGCCAAATTATTCCGTTTGCAATGCCTTTTTGTGTTCTGAAAAATTGATGTATGTCAATTTTAATGGTACAAGCACTTATAATTATCTTGAGTTAGGCAACCGTTTACTCTATGCTCTTGACGATTTATTTCAACCTTAGGAGTATCCAATGATTCAAGTAATCGTTGCAGCTCACGGCAAGCTTGCTGCTGAGTTGGTCAATTCTTCTGAAATGGTGTTCGGTGAGGTGGATGGACTCCACGGTGTAACATTCGTTCCAGGAGAAGGGCAAGACACCTTGGTGGAAAAGTATGAGGCTATTATTGCTGAATGCTCGCCATCAGATAGCGTGTTATTTTTGGTAGATTTATTTGGTGGAAGTCCGTATAACGCGGCAGCCCGAGTAGCGGCAAAACGTCCTCAAGATGATATTGTCACTGGCGTAAGTTTACCAATGTTATTGGAAGTATTAGATGCCAAGGATGATGCAAAATCAGCGGAAGCACTTGCTGATGTCGCCAAGGAAGTTGGCGTAATGGCAGTGAAAAGTTATCGGAAACCAGATGACGTTGCCTCTTTCGCTCAACCTGAAACTCCAAAAGAGGAAGCAAAAGAAGAACAAGAAAGCGAAGAAGATAATACTCAATACGATCCTAATGGACGTATGAGTGTCAACTTACTGCGTATTGATGATCGTTTAATTCATGGTCAAGTCGCTACTTCTTGGGCAAAAGCAGTGAAATGCGAAGCTATTTTTGCTATTAGTGATGAAGTGGCAAATGATGAGTTGCGTAAGGAATTGCTTCTTCAAATTGCTCCGCCACATTTGAAAGCCTATGTAATTCCTGTGGATAAAGCGATTAAGGTTTACAACAATCCAAAATATGCGAGCCGTAATATTTTAATGCTTGTAACAAAGCCTGAAGATGCGGTGCGTTTAATCGAAGGTGGTTTACGTATTGATACTATTAATGTAGGTGGTATGACGCATAAAGAAGGCAATAAACAGCTTTCTGATGCTGTCACAGTGAATCCATCTAATGTCGCTGCATTCAAAAAATTACTTGATATGGGCGTGAAACTTTCCCTTCAAAAAGTGGCAGCGAATAAGCCTGTTGAACTTACTCGCGAAAAACTTGATTCAATTAAATTCTAGGAGCGCATTTTATGTCAACAATGGAACTCATTTTAGTCGTGCTTGTCGCGGCAATTTGCGGTATGGGGAGCGTATTAGATGAACGTCAAACCCATCGTCCACTTTTTGCTTGTACTATGATTGGCTTGGTATTAGGCGATCTTGAAACCGGTATTATCCTTGGCGGTACATTAGAAATGATCGCACTTGGTTGGATGAACGTTGGCGCTGCTATGGCGCCAGATGCGGCACTTGCTAGTGTGATCTCCGCGATTCTTGTTATTAAAGGCGGTCAATCTGTGGGTACAGCGATTGCTATCGCGGTGCCAGTTGCTGCTGCAGGTCAAGTGCTTACTATTTTCGTACGTACACTAACGATCTTCTTACAACATAAGGCTGATAAATTTGCTGAGCAAGCTAATTTCCGTGGGATTGAACTTTGCCATTTTGCAGGGCTTTCCTTACAAGCATTGCGTGTTGCAATTCCTGCATTAGCGGTTGGTTTAGTCGCAGGTACTGATGCTATAACTAGCGCATTAGATGCAATTCCTGAAGTGATTACTCGTGGCTTACAAATTGCGGGTGGATTTATCGTCGTAGTGGGTTATGCAATGGTGATTAATATGATGCGTGCGGGTGCATTAATGCCATTCTTCTTCCTTGGTTTTGTTATTGCTTCCTTTACTAATTACAACTTAGTTGGATTGGGTATTCTGGGCACTTGCTTGGCAATGCTTTATATCCAATTAAATCCGCGTTTTAACCAAGTCGCAATGCCAGTGGCAAGCAAAAGAAAACTTGCTGATAACGAATTAGAAGGCCTATAAGGAGCGTATTATGTCAGAACAAAAAGTAACTCTCACAAAGGGCGATATTTTAAGTACTTATTTCCGTTCAACGTTCCTTTTAGGTTCATTTAACTTTGAACGTATGCAATCAATGGGATTTTGTGTTTCGATGATCCCAACAATCAAACGCCTATATAGCAAAAAAGAAGATCAGGCTGCGGCACTCAAACGCCATCTTGAATTTTTTAATACTCAACCTTGGGTTGGATCTGCAATTATGGGCGTGACTGCTGCAATGGAGCAAGAACGTGCGAATGGCGCCAAAGATGTAGATGATGCGGCAATCAGCGGTGTAAAAGTCGGACTTATGGGGCCATTAGCTGGTGTGGGCGATCCTATTTTCTGGGGAACTTTACGTCCAGTTTTAGCCGCACTTGGTGCTGGAATTGCCTTAACAGGTAGCATTTTAGGTCCATTATTGTTTTTTATCTTAATCAATGTGATCCGTGCTGTTACGCGCTGGTATGGTTTCAAATATGGTTATGAAAAAGGCACAGAAATCGTCTCTGATATGGGTGGTGGACGTTTGCAAAAAATCACTCAAGGGGCTTCTATTCTTGGTCTCTTTGTCATGGGCTCACTTGTTTCCAAATGGACAAGTATTAATGTCCCATTAGAACTTACTCGTTATAAAAACCAATTAGGCGAAGAGGTTGTGGTCACCTTGCAAGGCGTATTAAATGACCTACTTCCAGGTTTATTAGCCTTATTACTGACTTTCTTATGTATGTATTTATTACGTAAAAAAGTGAATGCAATGGTGATTATTTTTGGTTTATTTGGCGTAGGGATTTTAGGTTACTGGGCTGGTATTTTGGCTTAATTCAGCTTGAAATTTAATGCCGAAAGGCTTATATTAAAAAGGCAACAAGATTTCCTTTGTTGCCTTAGTTATAAAGTTGGTCTTAGTTTTGTTACCAAGCTGGCGAGCTATAAGACAACAAAACTAAACAAATGATAATCATATAAATGATAGTTTTCATTGGTTTATCTCCATTCAGAGTTGTTAAACAAAGCTGATCGAGATTGCGTTGTTGCCTGACCTGCCAGTCAGGCAATAACTAACCTGACCAACTACTGATTATTCTAACATATAAAAACCGCTAATCTAGCGGTTTTTTGCTTTTTACCACGATAAGATTACGGTAAAACTATGAAATTATCTGAATTGCTCAAAGTCGCTGTTTCCCCCATCCCAAGTGAAACCTATATCAAAAATAGCGCACGCTTGGTTTATGGTTTATTTATTATAGGCGGATTACTTTATTACCTAACAAATGGCTATGGCACTGTAATTGCATTGGCATTAGCACTAATTGTTTTAATTGGACAAAAAATGTTGCTTACCCAAGCAAATAAGGATTTTGCAGATATGTATCAAGCACAGTCTTTATTTGAAAAAACGCAAAACTATGATTATTTACGTTTTATTATGGCGCGTTCAGAACAGATGCTAAAGGATAATAAAGTGCTTTCTGACAAAGCAAAAAATGAAATCCATAAGCTACAAGCATTTTCTCAAGGTGAATTAGAAAAGATGAGTGAATAAAAAATGGCTACATGAAGTAACCATTTTTATAAGCGGAAAAGTGCGGTTGGTTTTCACCGCTCTTTTATCTTATTTCTTGCCTAATTGTGGCAATACGGAATCTTTAATTGCGCTTAATAAGCCTGTTTGTGCATAGATGCCAAGTTTGCCTCGGGTGTCAGATACATCTAAATTGCGCATAGTTAATTGACCGATACGATCAATTGGATCAAATGGCGCATCTTCCACTTTTTCCATACTTAAACGTTCTGCTTCGTAGGTTAAGTTTGGTGATTCGGTATTTAAAATTGTGAAGTCATTACCACGACGAAGCTCAAGGGTTACTGTGCCTGTAATTGCTTTTGCCACCCAACGTTGTGCTGTTTCACGCAGCATTAATGCTTGTGGATCAAACCAACGACCTTGATATAACAAACGGCCTAAACGGATACCATTAATACGATATTGTTCGATGGTATCTTCATTGTGAATACCTGTGACTAAACGTTCGTAAGCAATATGCAATAATGCCATCCCTGGTGCTTCATAAATACCGCGAGATTTGGCTTCAATAATACGGTTTTCGATTTGGTCTGACATTCCTAAACCATGACGTCCGCCAATACGATTTGCTTCTAAAATAAGATCAACTGCATTATCAAAATGTTTGCCGTTTAATGCCACAGGGACGCCTTCTTCAAAAGTGACGGTTACTGTTTCAGGTTTAATTTCTACCTTCTCATCCCAAAATGCTACCCCCATGATTGGTTTAACAATTTTCATGCCAGTGCTTAATTGCTCTAAGTCTTTTGCTTCATGGGTTGCACCCAGCATATTGGAATCGGTGGAATAGGCTTTTTCAACGGACATCTTGTAGTCAAAACCATTTTCGATAAGGAATTGAGACATTTCTAAACGACCGCCAAGTTCTTCAATAAATTGTGCATCTAACCAAGGTTTATAGATTTTTAAATTCGGGTTTGTTAATAAGCCATAACGATAGAAACGCTCAATATCATTACCTTTGAAAGTTGAGCCGTCGCCCCAAATGTTTACATCATCTTCTTTCATTGCTGCAACAAGCATTGTGCCTGTTACTGCGCGACCAAGAGGCGTTGTATTGAAGTAAGGAATGCCGCCTGTCGAAATATGGAATGCGCCACATTGAATCGCTGCAATACCTTCGTGAGCAAGTTGAGCACGACAATCAATTAAGCGAGCATTTTCTGCACCATACGCCATTGCTTTTTTAGGGATTGCGTTGTAATCGTCTTCATCGGGTTGCCCTAAATTGGCGGTGTAGGCATAAGGCACCGCGCCTTTTTGACGCATCCAAAGTAATGCTGCGCTGGTGTCTAACCCGCCAGAGAACGCGATACCGACTTTTTGCCCTTCAGGTAAATGTTGTAGAATTGTATTTGACATATCTTTTCCTTGTTTATAATTTAGATTGAATAATTAATCATTTTATTTGAATAAAAAGTCATTTAAATATAACCGCACTTTTTATGTTTGTCTAGCCTTTTATGTATTAAGACTAAAAATCTTTAGTTGTCATCATGCATAAAAATCCCCGCTCTAAATAGCAGGGATTTTGATCTCTATTTTGTTAATAAATCCAGCGCTTCCTGGTATTTATCAACAGTTTTCTGAATAATATTTTCTGGCACTTTCGGTGCTGGCGCTTGTTTATTCCAGCTGCTATTTTCTAACCAATCGCGTACAAATTGTTTATCGAATGATGGAGGATTAATCCCTTCTTGATAAGTATCGATAGACCAAAAACGGCTAGAGTCAGGTGTTAATACTTCATCCATTAAGGTGAGTGTGCCATTTTCATCTAAACCGAATTCAAATTTTGTGTCGCAAATAATAATGCCTTTAGTCAGTGCATATTCTGCAGCAGCAGTATAAAGTGCGATCGCTTTTTCTTTTACTTGTGCGGCTAAATCAGCCCCGATGAGTTTTTCACATTCTGCATAGCTGATATTTATATCGTGATTGCCTACGGCTTCTTTACTTGATGGGGTGAAAATAGGTTCTGGTAATTTACTGGCTTCAACTAAGCCTTCAGGTAATTTTAATCCGCAGATGGTTCCAGTTTGTTTGTAATCTTTTAAACCACTGCCAGTTAAATAGCCACGTACGATAGATTCAATTTTAATGGGATTCAAACGTTTACACACTACAGCGCGATCTTTGATTAAATCGGCTTCTTCTTTTGGCAACACATCATAAACACTCTCGTCAGTGAAATGATTCGGCATAATGTGAGTAAGTTTGTTAAACCAAAAATTGGATATTTGAGTCAGGATTTCGCCTTTTCGTGGAATGGGATCATCTAAAATAATATCAAACGCAGATAAGCGGTCAGAAGCAACCATTAGCATACGTTTATCATCGATTTCATAGAGATCGCGTACTTTACCTGAATAGATTTTTTTTAGACTTAGAGTGGGGAGTTGTTGTGTCATCGTTTTGCACCTGTATGAAAGTAAAAACTGGTGCGTATTGTACCGCACTTTTAAAGCAAACGTTTGCTATTTTTTAAAAGAAATAAAAAATCCCCTAAAATTTCAGGGGATGTGTAGTTTTTTTGCTTCAAAATATTTGCTTACTATTAGAAATATACCGAGATTAATTATTGTGCGGGTGGATTTGGGTTATCCAATACATCCCAGACGCTTTCCTGTCGAGGGGCGATTTCTGTTTCAGCTGGTGGAGTAGCTGGCGATGGAGAAGTCGTTGATGTGCCTCCGCAGAAATTCTGCCCATTATTCACCCAAACTGGGATCACTCGATTACTGTCACAATCCCAGCTACCATGTTGGGTAATACCAACCCATTTCATATTTGAGGGTTTATTTAGCTTCAATTTTTCAATATAAGTATGGCTTAAATAATCTTTATAAATCTGTAATGCACCCGATGCACCGGTAAGTTTTGTTTCGCCATTATCATCGCGACCAAGCCAAACCGTGCTGATATTTTTTCCATCGATGCCCACAAACCAAGTATCACGCGCATCATTTGTTGTCCCTGTTTTACCAGCTAAACGTAAATCCGCATAATCATTTTGTAAGCTACGAGCTGTACCACGTTCAACAGTTTGTTGCATCGCAAATAACGTTTGGAATGCGGCTTCTTGTGGAACCACTTGTTTTGCGGTTTTATCATGTTGATAAATGATATTTCCTTGACGATCCGCAATGGTATCGACAGTTGTGAGTTCAATCCGCCCACCTTGATTCGCAATAGTTTGATAAAGTTTAGTTACATCATAAGGTGAGATGGTATAAGCCCCGAGCAACATCGCAGGCACTTTTGGAATTTCCACATTATCCCATCCCATCGCTTTTTGTGTATCAATGACTTTGCTCAAGCCGACTTTCATCCCAATATTCACAGTCGGAATATTTAAAGAACGCGCTAAGGCATCCATTAACATCACTGAACCACTATATTTTTTGTCATAGTTGCGCGGCTGCCACGGCGGGCTACCTTTGACATTAATCGTAATTGGTTGGTTGTTAATTGGGGTATTTAAACGGAACTGTTCTGGATTCGAAAGTGCGGTCAAATAAATTGATGGTTTGACTAAAGAACCAATCTGACGTTTTGCCATTAATGCACGATTAAAGCCTGCATATTGCGTTTGCAAACCACCCACTACCGCACGAATTTCACCCACACGGTAATCCGCAACAATCATGGCGCCTTCTAAATATGGATTTTTCGTTTTCAGTTGTAGTTGTGAAACTGTATTCACCACTGCATTTTCTGCTTGGGCTTGCTGTTTTAAATCCATTGTGGTGAAAATCCGTGCGCCAAGTAAACTGGATATTTTATGTTCGCCTAGTTCACGACGTAAATCCGCCTGTAAAGTTTGAATAAATGACGGATATTTACGGGAGATTTGTCCTTTTTGTTGAACACCTAAAGGTCGTTGGCTTAATAATTGGTAAAGTTCATCACCGATCATTTTATGTTCAAGCATGAGCTTTAAAACAACATTACGACGTTCTAAGGCATTTTGAGGATTACGCCAAGGATTATAAAGTGAAGGGCCTTTGACCATCCCGACTAAAAGTGCAATTTGATCCAAGCTAATTTCACGAATTGAACGACCAAAATAGAATTGGCTGGCTAATTCAAAACCATGAATTTGCGTATCGCCATTTTGTCCGAGATAAATTTCATTGAGATAGGTCTCGAGAATACGATTTTTATCATAACGCCAATCTAATAGTAATGACATTAAGGCTTCGTTCGCTTTACGTGTGATCGTACGTTCACTTGATAAAAATAAATTTTTCACGAGTTGTTGAGTGAGCGTACTCCCACCTTGTACGGTTTGTCCTGCACGAATATTGGTAATTAATGCGCGTATAATCCCCACTGGATTTATACCGTGATGATCATAAAAACGGCGATCTTCCGTTAAAATTAAGGCATCAATCAATAAGCGCGGGTAATTTTGTAAAGGAATTGCAAGGCGATCTTCATTATCAGATTCCAACATTGCAATCAATTTTGGTGCAAGGCGAAATTCATCGATTGCTTTTACGGCAACGAGATCTTCAATTCGATTAAGTTTGTTATCGACAAAACGTAAACGTAAAACTCGTTGTGGTTCTGGTTTATCAGGGAAAGGGAAAGCTCGACGAAGAACCACAATGGTATCATCTTCTAATTTGAAATCGCCTGGTGCCGCTACCATGGTAGTTTGGCGATATTCGTTATCTAATAAAATTTGAATCACTTCATCGAAAGCGAGATTATCTGAAATTTTCACACTTTCAATGCGGCTATACACTTCAGCGGGCAAACGCCAAATTTGCCCATCCATTTTTGAACGGATTTGCCAATCTAAATATCCGCCATAAAATACGGTTAATACCGCACCACTAAACGCTACTTTTAATAGAAAGCTTTTGAAAGAACGGCGTTTTTTAGGTGTTTTTTCTTCGGGATTTTTTTGAACGTTTTCGATGGTCATAGTCGGTTAAGAGATAAAATCAACATAAGCTTCGAGGAAATGGATAAAATCTTGCGTGCCACAAAAAGCAATGCTTTCTTCATCATAATAATGAAAATCGTCTTCCAAAATTTCATCTGTTTCAATGGCGAGATTATTCGCTCGTACCATTACTTCATCAGCATCTAAAAACAATGTATATTCTGCGCCGATTAAGATCTCTTCTTGATTTTCAGAGAGTGATTGCGCAGTAGAAAGTGCGGTCAAAATCGCCTTTGGATTTGACCGCACTTCTGTATTGAACCAGTTAGCAAGGGCAATGTGTTCCATCGAACATTTTACGGATACATTGCCTTGATAATGTGTAAATTGAAAATCCATCTTAGATACTAAAGGATGAACCACAGCCACAAGTGCTGGTAGCATTTGGATTATTTACAGTAAAGCGTGAGCCTTCTAAACCTTCAGTGTAATCGACGGTACCACCGATTAAATACTGTAAACTCATTGGGTCAATTACAAGTTGAACCCCTGATTTTTCAATCGTTAAATCGCCTTCATTCACTTTTTCATCAAAAGTAAAACCATATTGGAAACCGCTACAGCCACCACCCGTGATATACACGCGTAATTTCAAATTAGTATTTTCTTCTTCGCTGATTAAACTTTTTACTTTATTCGCTGCTGCATCAGTAAATATCAATGGTACTGCAATGTTATCTGTCATAATTATTTCCCGCTTCCCGAAAATTTGAATTTCGTTATTATCTAATAACCATTTACTCCATTCAAGTGTAATCCAGTTTTTTCCTAGAAATCATGCTATAATCTGGCAAAAATTTTTTCAAAAAGGGTGAAATAAAATGGCTATTCCAATTAGAACAGAAAAAGAAATTGTAAAACTACGTGAGGCCTGCAAATTGGCTTCAGATGTGCTGGTGATGATTGAACCTTACGTAAAAGCAGGTGTAACTACAGGTGAACTTGATCGAATTTGCCATGAATATATGGTGAATGAACAAAAAGTTATTCCCGCTTGTTTGAATTATCATGGTTTCCCAAAGGCTACTTGTATTTCCATTAACGAAGTTGTCTGTCACGGTATTCCAAGTGACGATAAAGTGCTAAAAAATGGCGATATTGTGAACATTGATGTCACGGTGATTAAAGACGGTTATTTTGGCGATAACTCAAAAATGTATATCGTGGGCGGTGAAACGAATATTCGTAGTAAAAAATTAGTGGAAGCGGCACAAGAAGCCCTATACGTGGGATTGCGCACGGTAAAACCAGGTATTCGTTTAAATGAAATAGGTAAAGCTGTGCAAAAATATACTGAAAGTCAAACTTTCAGCGTTGTGCGCGAATATTGCGGACATGGTGTCGGTACAGAATTTCACTGCGAACCTCAAGTATTGCATTATTATGCCGATGATGGTGGCGTGATTTTAAAACCAGGCATGGTGTTTACGATTGAGCCAATGATTAACGCGGGCAAAAAAGAAGTGCGTCTTATGGGAGATGGTTGGACAGTAAAAACCAAAGATCGTAGTCATTCAGCACAATATGAACATCAACTTGTTGTGACAGAAACTGGTTGTGAAGTAATGACTATCCGCGATGAAGAAATTGCAGAAGGTCGAATCTCACGGATTATGGTGAATGTGTAATCGCATAAAATTATAAGATAAGGGCGTAGATATACGCCCTTTTTATTTTTCTTTATAATAAAGTGACTTCGATTTAACAAAAGGCAATTCATATGCTATTTTCTCCGACACTATCTTCTCCTTTAACGCCAAGTGCGGTCAAAATTGAACGAGAAAATCTCAAGCAATTTGAGCTCGAGAATTTTTCTTGTTATTCCATTTTTGAGCTTATTGAAAATCGCTGTGATTTTTATGATGCCTTATTGATTCAACTTTGGCAGGAAATAGGATTAAGTGAACAGCAAGGCATTTCTTTAATTGCGGTGGGCGGTTATGGACGGCGTGAGATGTTTCCTTTGTCAGATTTAGATTTTTTGATTTTAGTCGAGCAAATACCTAGCCCAGAAATTGAAGAAAAAATTACTCAATTTATCCAATTTTTATGGGATTGTGGTTTTGAGGTGGGAAATAGTGTTCGAACCTTAGCACAATGCGAATCGGAAGGAAAACAAGATATTACGATTGCCACCAATTTATTAGAAGCAAGATTTCTTGCTGGAAATCGACCGCACTTTGATGCGCTAAATGAATTGCTAAAACGTGATGATTTTTGGTCGAAAGAGGATTTTTTTAACGCCAAAGTGCAAGAGCAAATGGAACGTTATCAGCGTTATCACAATACGGCTTATAACCTTGAGCCAGATATTAAGTATAGTCCTGGAGGTTTGCGTGATTTGCATTTGTTGTATTGGGTGGCGTTGCGCCATTCTGGGGCTTTGACCCTTGAGGCCATTTTACAAAGTGGTTTTATTTATCCTCAAGAATATCAGCAACTACAAGAAAGTCGTGCATTTTTATTTAAAGTGCGGTTCGCTTTGCATTTGATTTTGAAACGTTACGATAATCGTCTGTTGTTTGATCGTCAAATTAAAGTCAGTGAATTGTTGGGTTTCCGAGGTGAAGGCAATCAAGCTGTGGAAAAAATGATGAAATGTTTTTTTCAAGCATTGCACCGAATTTCGCTGATTAGTAATTTGCTGATTCAGCATTATAGAGAAAATGTGCTTTCATCAAATCAGGATAGCGTGATTCATCAGTTAGACGATGATTTCCAACTGATTAACCAATGCTTATGTTTGCGTAATAGCTTTGTTTTTCAAGAAAAACCAGAGCGAATGTTAGATCTATTCTTTTATTTAACGCAGTATGAACAGGCCAATATTCATTCTGATACCTTGCGTCAATTACAAATTTCCTTGGAGCAATTATCACAAAAATTATGCGAAATTCCTGAAGCTCGAGAAAAATTTCTACGTTTGTTTAATCAACCTAATGCAATTAAGCGTGCGTTTATGCCGATGCACCAATATGGCGTATTAACTGCGTATCTTCCCCAATGGCAAGCCATTGAGGGATTAATGCAATTTGATTTATTCCATATTTATACGGTGGATGAGCATACATTGCGCGTGATGTTGAAATTGGAAAGTTTTTTGTCACAGGAAAGTGCGCAAGAACATCCCATTGCTCATCGAATTTTTAGTCAACTTTCTGACCGCACTTTGCTTTATATTGCGGCGTTATTCCACGACATTGCAAAAGGGCGGGGCGGTGATCACGCAGAGCTTGGCGCAAAAGATGTGGCAAATTTTGCGCAATTACATGGTTTAGATCGTCGAGAAATTGATACCCTTGCTTGGCTCGTAAAATCCCATTTGCTGATGTCAATTACGGCGCAACGCCGTGATATTCATGATCCTGAAGTCGTCATGAATTTTGCGGAAGCCGTGCAAAATCAAGTTCGATTAGATTATCTCACTTGTTTAACGGTGGCGGATATTTGTGCAACTAATGGTAATTTATGGAATAGCTGGAAACGTTCGCTTTTTGCCTCTTTATATGAATTTACCGAACAGCAATTTGCACAAGGCATGAAAGAATTGCTTGATTATTCAGAAAAATCGGAAGAAAACCGAAAACTTGCACAACAAATTTTAACTCAGGATTATTCCGATATTGCACCAATCTCGATTGAGCAATTATGGGCTCGTTGTCCTGAAGATTATTTTGTGCGTAATACGCCAAAACAAATCGCGTGGCATACTAGTTTGCTAGTGGATTTCGCTGAGGCATTATTAGTGAAAATTAGTAATCGCTTTTCACTTGGCGGTACGGAAGTGTTTATTTATTGCCAAGATCAACCGCACTTATTTAATAAAGTGGTGAGTACCATTGGCGCAAAAAAATTCAGTATCCACGATGCGCAGATTATTACGACACAAGATGGTTATGTTTTTGATAGCTTTATCATCACAGAACTTAACGGTGAATTGGTTGAATTTGATCGTCGCCGAGAACTAGAGCAAGCTCTAACAGTAGCCCTTCAAAGTGAAAAATTACCCGCACTTTCTATTACGCCGAATCGTCAGCTTCAACATTTTACTGTGCAAACTGACGTGCGTTTTTTACACGAAAATAAAAAAGAGCATACTGAAATGGAACTGGTTGCGTTGGATAAACCAGGTTTATTAGCCCAAGTGAGCCAGATTTTTACTGAGTTAAATCTCAATTTATTGAATGCGAAAATTACTACTGTAGGCGAAAAAGCCGAGGATTTTTTTATTTTGACGAACCAATTGGGGCAAGCTCTTGCGAGAGAGGAAAGGGAAAGATTGAACAGTGTTATTATTCAGCGAATTAGGTGAATATTTATACGCTCTAATAAAATAAAGAACAAAAAACATCCAATTGCACTTTTTCTTGTTTTTTTCGATTTGATTGATTTTTTTGTGTGATACAAATAAGATACTTTTCTGTTTGTAGGTGTACAACGAGTTTTGTATTGTTTGCTCATAACTGTTGTACTTAAATCTTAAATATCGGAGTTTATATGAATAATATTTATAAAGTCGTGTGGAACGCTGGAACTCAAATGTTCCAAGTTGTATCTGAATTAGCAAAAGGAAAATCTAAATCAAGACGTTGCAAGCAACAAGTTTCTGATGCACCATCTGCCTGCCTGCCTGCCTGCCTGCCTGCCTGCCTTAACATTTTCTTCTCTTCTCTTATTTTCAACAAATAGTTTTGCGGATGGTTCTGAAATTGATCAGTTAAAACAAGATATTGATGCTTTAAAACAAGAAATTAATACACTTAAAACACAAAAAATTAAATATGTTAGTGTGAAATCAGATAATACATCGGAAGGAAGTAATGTTAATAATGATGGTGCGGAAAAATCTGGTTCAATTGCTATTGGCGATGGCGCATTAGCAAATATAGATAATAGTATTTCAATCGGTAAAAATGCTGGAAAAGGTTCATCTGGAGATAGGCAGATTGGAAACATTTTTTTAGGTTATGGTGCTGGTGAGAATAGTAAGAACTCTATCAATGTTTATATAGGTTATTCTGCTGGCTCTAATGCTTCAGGACATAATAATTTAGCTTATGGTAATACTGCGGGAAAAGGCATAAAAGGAGATCATAATATCGGTATTGGTTTTAATTCTAGTCTTGCGGTAAGTGGTAATAATAATGTCGCCTTGGGGATAAATTCAGGTAAAAATATTAAGGGAATTAATAATACTTCTATTGGCCCAATGGCTAATAGTTTTGATAAAACGACTGCATTTGATTATTCAGTTGCTTTGGGTGTTCAAAGCGAAACTACAGCTTCAAAGGCTACAGCATTAGGACCTGCGGCGAAAGCTAAACAAGAGGGAGCATTAGCCATCGGTTTTGCAGCTAAAGCAAATGCCGTAAACAGTGTGTCAATCGGTACAGGAGCCTCTTCTAAAGAAAATGCAGTAAACAGTGTGTCAATCGGGACAAGCTCCTCTTCTAACATTGAAACCTCGGTTGCTTTAGGATTTGATTCTGTAAGTAATCGTTCTATAGATACGATTGGTTATGATTTTTCAGAAATAAATACTAAAAATGGGAGTTTCGTTGGAGATATAAAAACTGAAATAGATAGAGTTAATGGAGAAATTTCTCCTTTGGAAGAGAAAATTAATGAACTTCAAGCTGAACTTTCACAATTAGAAGATAAAAAGAAACAACTAAAAAATGAAAATAATACAACTGAGTTAGGCGTTGTTGAAAATAAAATTACACAGAATAGACAAGAAATAGCGGAAAAAAAGAAAGAACTAAATAAGAAACAAGTGGAAAAAAATAAAATTCGCTCTACTTGGAAAGGCACATTAGGTGCTGTTTCTATTGGTGATACACAATATGGTGAAACACGTCAGATTATTAGCGTTGCCGCAGGTACGGAAGACACCGATGCAGTAAATGTTGCTCAATTGAAATCATTAAAAAACGCAGGTTTAACATTTGCGTTGAATGATTATGATAAAGATCAAGCAGATAGTACCAAAGATAAACTAATTACAAAAGAAATTGGCAGTATTTTTCAGATTCAAGGCAAAAGTGATTTAGTTTATAACGATGCTAATAAAGCTAAGTACACTTCTGATAATTTAGTGACATTTAACGACGCTGGAGTATTGCGTATTGGAATGTTGAAATCTCCAAGTTTTACTGGCGTTACATTGGGAGAGGGCGATAAAACAGTTTCACTTACCGCTGATGATGGTGTTTTAAAAGCGGGAGGTAAAACAATTTTCACAGAAGATAACTTTAAAATGTTTTTTACAAAACTTTATACTTTTGAAGGTGGCTTGAAAACAGAAGATAAAGACGGAAAAACCGTTGTTTCATTGAATAAAGAAACCATTAAGCAAATGCCTGAATTGAAAGGCGAAAAAGGTGATAAAGGCGCTGACGGTAAATCTGCTTATGATGCCTGGAAAGCGAAAGATGGCAATCAAGGTAAAACCGAAGAGGAATTCTTAATTTCACTTAAAGGTACAAATGGTGTTGACGGTAAATCTGCTTACGATCTATGGAAAGCGAAAGATGGTAATCAAGGTAAAACCGAAGAGGAATTCTTAACCTCAATTAAAGGTGCTAAAGGTGACCAAGGTGAAAAAGGTGCTGACGGTAAATCTGCTTATGATGCTTGGAAAGCGAAAGATGGTAATCA
The DNA here is from genome assembly GCF_003490595.1 of Haemophilus haemolyticus. Lineage (GTDB taxonomy): Bacteria > Pseudomonadota > Gammaproteobacteria > Enterobacterales > Pasteurellaceae > Haemophilus > Haemophilus haemolyticus_L. Next base: position 73,875 of record NZ_QQGY01000002.1, on the reverse strand, counting down.
AGGTAAAACCGAAGAGGAATTCTTAACTTCACTTAAAGGTACAAATGGTACAAATGGTGTTGACGGTAAATCTGCTTACGATCTATGGAAAGCGAAAGATGGTAATCAAGGTAAAACCGAAGAGGAATTCTTAACCTCAATTAAAGGTGCTAAAGGTGACCAAGGTGAAAAAGGTGCTGACGGTAAATCTGCTTATGATGCTTGGAAAGCGAAAGATGGTAATCAAGGTAAAACCGAAGAGGAATTCTTAACCTCAATTAAAGGTGCTAAAGGTGACCAAGGCGAAAAAGGTGCTGACGGTAAATCTGCTTATGAAAGTTGGAAAAAATTACCAGCTAATCAAGGTAAATCAGAAACTGAATTTGCTGAGATGTTAGGTGGCGGAGCGAGTAAAGTAGAGTTACAACAGCTTCGTACTGAACACGATAGCTTGAAAGCACAAATCCGCAAAGATCAGCAATCTATTCAACAACTCGATCGCAATATGCAAAAAATGAATAAAGACTTGCGGGCAGGGATTGCGGGGGCAACAGCGATTGCTTTCTTGCAAGGGGGAAATTTTGCTGGAGAGTCTGCGGTTTCTGTGGCAGTTGGCACTTATAAAGGAGAACACGCGTTAGCGGTCGGTTACGGCAGACGTTTAACCAATAACAAAATTGAGATTAAATTGGGTGCGAGTGTCAATAGCCAAAGCGATGTTAATGCGGGCGGTAGTGTAGGATACCACTGGTAAAATAAGGATAAGAGTAAAAGTGCGGTCAATTTGGACCGCATTTTTTATAAAAATACGGGCGTTGAAGTGAAAAATAGTGGTTCTTGAAAAATATATTTCTAGGTAAATTTGCCTTATGTTATCCTTTACAAAAAAATTTTAGGGTCACACTATGCTGAGTATTTTTGTTACTTTTATTGGCGCATTTTTAACATTGATTGTGATGCGACCAGTTGCCAATTGGATTGGATTAGTTGATAAGCCAAACTATCGTAAACGTCATCAAGGCGCAATTCCGCTAATCGGTGGTGTATCGCTTTTTGTTGGAAATCTTTGCTATTACCTGATGGAATGGGATCAACTTCGATTACCTTATCTCTATTTGTTCAGTATTTTTGTTTTATTGGCGATAGGGATTTTAGATGATCGCTTTGATATCAGTCCTTTCTTAAGAGCAGGGATTCAAGCAATACTGGCGATTTTAATGATCGATCTCGGGAATGTTTATCTTGATCATTTAGGTCAAATTTTAGGGCCTTTCCAGTTAACGCTTGGTTCAATTGGTTTGATTATTACCGTCTTTGCCACTATTGCGATTATTAATGCCTTTAATATGATTGATGGTATTGATGGATTGCTCGGTGGGCTTTCTTGCGTTTCTTTTGCCGCGATTGGTTTCTTGATGTATCGAGATGGGCAAATGGATATGGCGCATTGGAGTTTTGCTTTAATCGTGTCGATTTTACCTTATTTGATGCTAAATCTAGGGATTCCATTTGGCCCAAAATATAAGGTGTTTATGGGGGATGCGGGAAGTACATTAATTGGCTTTACCATTATTTGGATTTTGTTATTGAGTACGCAAGGAAAAGGGCATCCGATGAATCCAGTAACCGCACTTTGGATTATTGCGATTCCTTTGATTGATATGGTTGCGATTATTTATCGCCGTGTACGTAAAGGCAAAAGCCCATTCCGCCCAGATCGTTTACACGTTCATCATTTAATGGTGAGAGCGGGTTTAACATCAAGACAAGCCTTTTTATTGATTACGTTTGTTTCTGCAGTTTGTGCAACTATCGGTATTTTAGGGGAAGTTTATTATGTGAATGAGTGGGCGATGTTTGTCGGCTTTTTCATTTTATTTTTCCTTTATGTCTATTCAATTACGCGTGCATGGCGAATAACTCGTTGGGTAAGAAGAATGAAACGTCGCGCAAAACGATTGAAGAAAGCATAAAAAATAAAGGCTTGTGTTATTAAATCACAAGCCTTTATTTTTGAGAAAACTCACCGCACTTTTTAACATTTTGACGATCTATTCTTATAGATAGAAAAAATCCCTAGCCTTTTGGCTAGGGATTGAAATTTGGAGCGGGAAACGAGGCTCGAACTCGCGACCCCGACCTTGGCAAGGTCGTGCTCTACCAACTGAGCTATTCCCGCAATAATGCTTTTATAATGTGAAATTGGAGCGGGAAACGAGGCTCGAACTCGCGACCCCAACCTTGGCAAGGTTGTGCTCTACCAACTGAGCTATTCCCGCAGTTCACATCAGTGAATGAGCCCGCATTATACAAATATTTTTAGGGCTTGCAAGGGCAATTTCATAAAAAGAAATTTTTTGTTGAAGTTTTCGTCAATCTAATTTCATGAAATGTTCGCGATAATAAGCCAGCTCTTTAATCGATTCTCGAATGTCATCTAGCGCCAAATGCGTATTCTCTTTTTTAAAGCCTTCTAAAATTTCAGGTTTCCAACGTGCAGCAAGTTCTTTTAATGTGCTTACGTCTAAATGACGATAATGAAAATAATCAGCTAAATCAGGCATATATTTCACTAAAAAGCGTTTATCTTGGGCAATGCTGTTACCGCAAATTGGCGATGCACCTTTTGGCACCCACTTTTTTAAAAAGTCTAAGGTTTGTAATTCTGCTGCACGTTCGGTAAGTTTGCTGGCTTTTACGCGTTCAATTAAGCCGTTTTCACTATGTGTTTTTTGGCACCAATCATTCATTTTATTGAGTAATTCATCAGACTGATGAACCGCTAATACAGGGCCCTCTGCCAAAATATTTAAATTTTTATCTGTTACGATAGTGGCAATTTCAATAATACGTTCTTTTTCCGGATCTAAACCGGTCATTTCTAAATCAATCCAAATAAGATTTTGTTTATCGAATGGCATAATATCAGGTATCCTATGCAAAAATTTTTTTCATTTTACCAAAAACAAGGGAAAAAACGACCGCACTTTTATGGCTAAACGTAAATTAACTCAGAACCAAACCAGAAGAATTCAATCAAATAATGCGAAAACATTGCATCGCTATAAGAAAAAAGAGATTGAATGGTCAGATGAAATGCTTGGCGAATCACAAGAAGGGGTTGTGGTCACGCGTTATTCGATTCATGCTGATGTCGAAAATGAACAAGGCGAAATTTATCGTTGTAATTTGCGTCGTACCTTGTCGAGTTTGGTGGTAGGAGATAAAGTTGTTTGGCGTAAAGGCAATGAACAATTACAAGGTGTGAGCGGCGTGATTGAGGCGATCCATCCCCGAGAAAATGAAATTTCCCGTCCAGATTATTATGATGGTTTGAAACCCATTGCGGCGAATATTGATCGTATTATTATTGTATCAGCGGTGTTGCCAACGCTTTCCTTAAACATTATCGATCGTTATCTTGTTGTGTGTGAAATAGCCGAAATTAAGCCATTAATTGTTTTGAATAAAGTGGATTTATTGACGCAAGAACAGCGTCAAGAAATTGAAGAGCAACTTAAAATTTACCAAGATATTGGCTATGAAATTTTAATGATTTCAGCAAAGAGCGGTGAAAATATGGAAAGATTAACCGCACTTTTGGCACAAGGTACAGCGATTTTTGTTGGGCAATCAGGTGTCGGTAAATCGAGTTTAATTAATCATATTTTGCCTAGCGTAAATGCTCAAGTAGGGGATGTGAGTGAAACATCAGGCTTAGGTCAGCATACGACTACATCATCGCGTCTTTATCATTTGCCACAAGGCGGTAATTTAATTGATTCACCGGGAATTAGAGAATTTGGGCTTTGGCATTTAGATGCGGAGCAAATCACAAAAGGGTATCGAGAATTTCAATATGTATTAGGCATCTGTAAATTCCGTGATTGTAAACATTTGAGCGACCCCGGATGTGCGTTGCGTGAAGCCGTCGAGCAAGGGAAAATTTCGCCTGTTCGTTATGATAATTATCATCGATTAATTGAAAGTTTAAGTGAAACAAAATCACAACGTCATTTTTCAGTAGTTTAACGATTGCGCAAGCTGGATGATAAATAAACAAATCCTGCGTTTTTTTATGATCTAATTCAATTTTTTTAGTGTTTATTCTTGATTATTCGCTTTTGAACAAGGATACTAAGGCGGATTTTATCTTTGTATTTTTTTAACTATTATTTAGTAGAGAGGTAGCATTATGTACTCAAAAGATGTTGAAATCACCGCGCCAAACGGTTTACATACTCGTCCAGCAGCACAATTTGTGAAAGAAGCCAAAGCATTTTCTTCTGATATCACAGTAACATCTGCTGGTAAGAGCGCAAGTGCAAAAAGTTTGTTTAAGCTACAAACACTAGGTTTAACACAGGGTACGGTGATCACCATTTCTGCTGAAGGCGAAGATGAGCAGCAGGCAGTTGAGCATTTAGTCGCTTTGATTCCAACTTTAGAATAATTCTTACTTAGCCATAAAATTGTGAAATTTTATGGCTATTGTTTATCTATTCCTTTTTAATTATTTCGGAAGGTATCTATGATTTCTGGTATTCTCGCATCACCTGGTATTGCCTTTGGTAAGGCACTTGTTCTTAAAGAAGAAAAGATTGTTCTTGATACACAAAAAATTACTGATGATCAAATTGACGCAGAAGTCGCTCGGTTTTACGAAGGACGTAGCGTGGCGGTGGAACAACTTAATTCAATCAGAGAGCGTGCATTAATTTCTTTAGGCGAAGAAAAAGCTGCAATCTTTGAAGGTCACTTGATGATTCTTGAGGATGAAGAATTAGAAGAAGAAATTCTTGATTATCTTCGTTCAAATAAAGTCAATGCCGCAGTTGCAGCGAGCAAAATTATTGATCAACAAGTCACAATGTTGTCGGAGATCGATGATGAATATTTGAAAGAGCGTGCTGGCGATATTCGTGATATTGGTAACCGTTTAATTAAAAATATTTTGGGTATGTACATAGTAGATCTTGGCGATATTCAAGAAGAATCAATTCTTGTTGCTTATGATTTGACTCCATCAGAAACTGCCCAACTTAATCTTGAAAAAGTATTAGGGGTTGTCACTGATATTGGTGGTAGAACCTCTCATACTTCTATTATGGCACGTTCTTTAGAATTACCAGCGATTGTAGGCACAAATAATGTGACCGAATTAGTCAATACTGGTGATTACTTAATTTTAGATGCGATAAATAATCAAGTTTATATCAATCCAACACAATCTCAGATTGATGAATTAAAAACACTTGAAGCTAAAATTTCTAAGGAAAGAGCAGAGTTAGCTAAATTAAAAGATCTTCCCGCAATCACATTGGATGGACACAAGGTTGATGTCGTCGCGAATATCGGGACAATCCGTGATTGTGAAGGGGCAGATCGCAATGGTGCTGAAGGTATTGGTTTGTACCGAACTGAATTCTTATTTATGGATCGTGAACAGCTTCCGACAGAAGAAGAACAATTCATTGCCTATAAAGAAGTGGTAGAAGCAATGAACGGGCGTTTAACCGTGCTTCGTACTATGGATATTGGTGGCGATAAAGAGCTTCCATATTTAGATTTACCAAAAGAAATGAATCCATTCTTGGGATGGCGTGCGATTCGCATTGCGTTAGATCGTCGTGAAATTTTAAATGCACAATTACGCGCGGTGTTGCGTGCTTCAGCGTTTGGTAAATTGGCGGTGATGTTCCCGATGATTATTTCTGTAGAGGAAATTCGAGAATTAAAATCGGTTATTGAAACATTAAAAGCGGAATTGCGTGCAGAAGGCAAAGCTTTTGATGAGCATATCCAAGTGGGTGTCATGGTTGAAACGCCATCCGCTGCCGTAAATGCAAAATTCTTAGCAAAAGAAGTAGATTTCTTCAGTATCGGTACTAACGATTTAACCCAATATACTTTGGCGGTGGATCGAGGCAATGAGTTAATTTCGCATCTTTACAATCCAATGCAGCCATCTGTGCTTGGTTTAATAAAACAAGTAATTGATGCTTCTCATGCAGAGGGCAAATGGACGGGAATGTGCGGTGAATTAGCCGGTGATGAACGTGCAACCTTATTGTTGCTTGGTATGGGATTAGATGAATTTAGTATGAGTGCTATTTCCGTACCTCGAATTAAAAAATTAATCCGTAATGTGAATTTCCAAGATGCAAAAGCCCTTGCTAATGCCGCATTACAAAAACCGACCGCTTCGGAAATTGAGCAGTTAATCGAAGAATTTTTGGCGGAAAATGCATTAAATTAAACAAAATTGTTTGATTTTACGTTAAAATAACAGCCATCTATGAATTGATAGGAGATTAAAATGGGCTTATTTGACAAGTTATTCGGTTCAAAAGAAAACAAATCTGTGGAAGTTGAAATTTATGCACCTATCTCTGGTGATATTGTAAATATCGAAGATGTTCCTGATGTGGTTTTCTCTGAAAAAATCGTGGGTGATGGTGTTGCTATTCGTCCTACCGGTAACAAAATCGTTGCGCCGGTGGATGGTGTGATTGGTAAAATTTTTGAAACCAACCATGCTTTTTCAATGGAATCAAAAGAAGGTGTAGAATTATTTGTACACTTTGGTATTGATACCGTTGAGCTGAAAGGTGAAGGATTTACTCGTATTGCGCAAGAAGGTCAATCTGTTAAGCGCGGTGACACCGTGATTGAATTTGATCTTCCTTTATTAGAATCAAAAGCAAAATCAGTATTAACGCCCGTTGTTATTTCCAATATGGATGAAATTTCTTGCATCGTGAAAAAATCAGGTGAAGTCGTCGCAGGAGAGTCAGTGGTATTAACCTTAACTAAATAATTTCTTTACGATAAAAAAGTCCGCCTTTGTGCGGATTTTTTATTTATTATAGTTACCTAGGGTAAGTATACCCTAGGCTAATCTCAATGCTACCCCGTTGGGGTAGTTTGAGGTTCCTCAAAGAGGAACTACTATAACTAGCCGTGGGTATACCTATCCACAGTAAAATATAAATTTTAAAAATTTCAGCGGAAGAAAATCAATATCTGGGTAAGTATACCCTAGGCTAATCTCGGTGCTACCCCGTTGGGGTAGTTTGAGGTTCCTCAAAGAGGAACTACTATAACTAGCCGTGGGTATACCTACTCGCAGTAAAATATAAATTTTAAAAATTTCAGCAGAAGAAAATCAATATCTGGGTAAGTATACCCTAGGCTAATCTCAATGCTACCCCGTTGGGGTAGTTTAAGGTTCCTCAAAGAGGAACTATTATAACTAACCGTGGGTATACTTACCCACGGTAAAACATAAATTTCAGCGGAAGAAAATCAATATCTAGGGTAAGTATACCCTAGGCTAATCTCGGTGCTACCCCGTTGGGGTAGTTTGAGGTTCCTCAAAGAGGAACTACTATAACTAGCCGTGGGTATACCTACCCACGGTAAAATATAAATTTTAAAAATTACGCTAGTTAAAGTGAAAATAAAGCAATGATCTACAAACTCACTGGCTCACTCCAAAATTACGTATGGGGAGGGCATCAATATATTCCTCAATTACTGAATATTCCAGCAGAAGAAAATCAATATTATGCTGAATGGTGGTTAGGCGCACATCATTCTGCGCCTTCAAGCATTGAAGTCGATGGTAAAAATGTATTACTTACTGAATTTTTACAGAAAAATCCTACCGCACTTGGTGTTCAAAGCCGAGCAAGTTTTGGTAATGAATTACCCTATTTATTAAAAATTCTTGATGTTTCCCAACCTCTTTCTATTCAACTTCATCCAACAAAAACGCAAGCTGAAATAGGATTTGCGGAAGAAAATGCGAAAGGCATTGAGTTAAAAGCATCAACACGTACTTATAAAGATAACAATCATAAACCTGAAATGATGATTGCTTTATCTGATTTCTGGTTGTTGCATGGTTTTAAAAATAAATCGGATATTATCGAAATTTTAGAGGCACGATCATCTTTAGTCCCGCTTGCAAAAAAATTGCATGAACAAGATTTACATGCTTTCTATGCCGATATTATGCAAGCAGAACAAGCTCAATTACACCAATGGCTTTCCCCAATTCTGTTGGCGAATCAAGCAGATTATGAGGCTAATAATCTGGATTTAACTAATCCAGATTATTGGGTGCTTTACACCATTGATGCAATGAATATTTCTTTAGATAAATTAGATTCGGGTTTAATTTGCTTCTATTTGTTTAATATTGTGCACCTCAAAAAAGGCGAGGGAATTTACCAAGATGCAGGCATTCCGCACGCTTATTTACGTGGGCAAAATATTGAACTGATGGCGTGTTCAGATAATGTAATTCGCGGTGGTTTAACGCCTAAATATGTGGATATTCCTGAATTGCTTAAAATTGTCGATTGTCGTGAAGTGGAGCCTAAAATTATCCCGTCGGCACCTCAAGACGCGCGTATATTTACTTACGCCACGCCAGCAAAAGATTTCGCTTTGCAAAATATTCAATATGAATGTGGCGAAACTCATCATTTAAAAGCACAAAGTGCGAGTATTTTATTGGTGATGAATGGCCAGTTAAATTTACGCTCAGAAACGACCGCTCTTTCTTTGAAACAAGGCGAGGCAGCTTTCATTACTGCGAATGCTTCTTATGAGCTGGAAGGTTTAATTGAAGGCTATGCAGTGGTGGCAAAATTGCCTTAATTTTATACAAAATAGGCTATAAAAGTGCGGGTGGATTTGATAGACTTTTTTCATTAAATCTACCCAATAAAGGAGAAAAATATGCTTGATGGATTCGCTATTTCCACATTAATTTTTGTGATATTAGTCGCATTAATTTTGTTTTCTACAGTAAAAACCGTACCACAAGGTTATAACTGGACAATCGAACGCTTTGGTCGTTACACAAGAACGTTAATGCCAGGGTTAAATTTAGTAGTACCTTTTGTTGATCGTATTGGTCGTAAAATTAATATGATGGAACAAGTTTTAGATATTCCTTCCCAAGAAGTGATTTCTAAAGATAACGCCAATGTTTCTATTGATGCGGTTTGTTTTGTGCAAGTGATTGATGCGCGAAGTGCGGCTTATGAAGTGAATCATTTGGAACAAGCTATCATAAATTTAACCATGACAAATATTCGAACCGTGCTTGGTTCGATGGAGCTTGATGAAATGCTTTCCCAACGTGATTCTATTAATAGTCGATTATTGGCTATTGTGGATGAAGCGACAAATCCATGGGGGATTAAAGTAACGCGTATTGAAATTCGTGATGTTCGTCCGCCTCGTGAACTGATTGATTCTATGAATGCTCAAATGAAAGCGGAGCGAAATAAACGTGCTGAAGTATTAGAGGCTGAAGGGATTCGTCAAGCTCAGATTCTCCGTGCTGAAGGTGAAAAACAAGCTCGAATTTTAAAAGCGGAAGGGGAGCGACAAGAAGCCTTTTTACAAGCTGAAGCCCGAGAACGTGCCGCGGAAGCTGAAGCAAAAGCAACGCAAATGGTATCAGAAGCCATTACCAGTGGTGATACCAAAGCGATTAACTACTTTATTGCACAAAAATACACGGAAGCATTGAAAGAAATCGGTAGTTCAGGAAACAGTAAAGTCGTGCTTATGCCATTAGAAGCTGGCAATTTAATTGGTTCTGTTGCTGGTATTGCGGAGTTATTAAAGGGCGATAAAAAATCTTAATTTAGATAAAGTGCGGTGATTTTTTTAATCGTTTATCACTGCACTTTTGTAATAAAAAGCCCTTACAACAAATAGGAGAATCTATGGCGGATTGGCTAATAAATTGGACGCTTTGGCATTGGCTGATTTTAGGCTTTATTTTGCTTATTGGTGAAGTGCTTACACCAGGGATATTTTTGCTATGGTGGGGATTGGCGGCTTTAGTGACGGCATTTGTACAATTTCTTTTTCCAAGCCTTTCTCTTGCCTCACTTGCTGTTTTTTACGCGCTATTAGCTTGTATACTTTCTGTGATTTGGTGGAAATATCAACATGGCAAAGATCGCCATGATCAATCTCATTCAACATTAAATCAACGCGATCATGCCTTACTTGGTAAACAAGGCATTGTTCAAGAACTTGGCGCGAATGGAATTGGTCGAGGTGCTTTTGGCGACACAACTTGGCGCATTCAAGGTGATAATCTTACAGTCGGTGCATTAATTGAAGTTGAACGCGTGGATGGCATTACGCTGATTGTAAAAAATATTTCTAATTAGTTTTGGGTTTTATTCGATAAGAAAAAACAGGCATCAAGCCTGTTTTTTTATGAGATTAAAATGTTCTTCCAACATTTACCGCACTTTGGGATTAGCCCAGCGTCGCTAAAATAATTTGCTCTTGATCAATATGAATCCAAACCTGTTGCCCGATTTGCCATTGATTCGGCTGGTGGACTGTGGCACAAAATTCAATATCGTTTTCAGCAAATTGAAGGATGGCTTCTTCTTCATTTAGTGATTTGATATTTACAGGGAACTGATTAGATTGATTCTCCAGTGGTTGTTCACTGATTTTCACCCAAGGCGCTTTGAACATCAGCATCACTTCTTTTTCCGTGATGAGTTTCAAACGAGCCGAGCTTTTTGTGGTAATAGAAACTTGCAACGGCGTTGGTAATCCTTGCACATTCACATCCACAACACAACGGGCGTCAATAATTCTCTGTTGTGCCACTCGTCCAAAAAATTGATTGCGTGCGCTACTTTGTAAAGAAAAACGTGCAGTTGCCGTGAGCAAACTATCTAACGGAACAGATTCATCTTGTAGGATATGAAAAGCGTGTTCTTGCGTACGTTCTAATAAATCATAAAGCTGTAGCAAACGCTCGGCATAAGTGGTAAGTGCTGTACCTCCGCCATTTTTTCCACCTGTATTTCGTTCAAGCAATGAGCGAGGGCTGATTTTATTCATGGCTTCTAAATGATCCCACGCACTTTTATAACTCACTTTTGCATTTTTCGCTGCTTGATTAATCGAACCGCATTGTTGAATTTCTTTGAGTAAACGTACTCGTTTTGGATCGATAAAAAGTGCTTGTTGAAGTTTAATGGTGAGTAAAATTTCGGTGTTTTTCATTTCGGTTCTCCCCAGTGATGATTCGAGTATTCTACTGGAAAAATAGAATGAGATAAAATTTCTTCTGGAACTAATCTTAAGATTCGTTATAACGATCTTTTAAAAGCAAAATCATCCCATTGTTTAATAGGTTTTTACTAAAAATGGGTAGTTCTTTTTTGTGTTTCACACTTTCTTTATATACTTTTATTGATATATAATAAAGTAAATAACGTTCTACCATAGGAGATGATTCATGAAAAAATTAACTAAAATTTCAACCGCACTTCTAATCGCAGGATTAGGCTTTTCTTTTGCGGCATCCGCTAAAGTGACTGTATTTGCAGCGGCTTCAATGACAGATGCTTTACAACAAGTTGCAAAAGATTACGCAAAACAAAATCCGAAAAATGAAGTGGTATTTTCTTTCGCTTCTTCTTCCACTTTAGCAAAACAAGTTGAAGAAGGTGCGCCAGCAGATATTTTTGTTTCTGCAAGCAATAAATGGATGAAATATCTTTCTGAAAAAGATTTAACCGTGAAAGAAACTGAAAAAGTTTTAGTGGGCAATGATTTAGTCTTAATCGCACCAGCAAAAAGTGCGGTAAATTCTATGGATATTGCAAAAGGTGAATGGATCAATGCATTAAAAGATAGCTATTTATCTGTTGGCGATCCTGCACACGTACCAGCAGGTCAATATGCAGAAGAAGCATTAACCAAATTAAATTTATGGGATAAAGTACAAGACCGTTTAGCTCGTGCAAAAGATGTTCGTGGCGCATTAGCTTTAGTTGAACGTGCAGAAGCACCTTACGGTATTGTGTACAGCACTGATGCAAAAGTTAGCCAACAAGTTAAAACGGTTGCAGTGTTCCCTGCTGATAGCCATAAACCAGTTGTTTATCCCGTTTCTATTGTAAAAGGTCATGATAATGCAGATTCTCGTGATTTCTTGAAATATTTAGAGTCAGATGCTGCGAAGAAAGTGCTTGTAGGGTATGGTTTCTCTGCAAAATAAGATAGAATCTTAATAGTCATGAAGGGCGGATATTTCTGCCCTTTTGTAATTATAGAGCATCTTACCTCTCATTAATGTGGGATATTCCCATAAACAAGGGATTTAAAGAGAGGATATTTGTATAAGGATTCATTTTGCTTACCCAATTTTTCTCATTTTTCAATCTGACCCCAATGGAAATCTCAGCGATTAATTTAAGTTTGAGTGTCGCTGTTAGTTCCATGCTTTGGAGTTTGCCGTTAGCCATTTTTGTCGCGTGGCTCTTAGCGCGTAAAAACTTCTATGGAAAATCCCTGATTACTGGCGTAATTCATTTGCCTTTAGTGTTGCCACCTGTGGTTATCGGTTATTTATTACTTGTGGCAATGGGGCGCAATGGTTTTATTGGCAAGTATTTATATCAGTGGTTTGGCTTATCTTTTGGTTTTAGTTGGAAAGGGGCGGTGCTTTCCTCTGCAGTAGTTGCCTTTCCATTGGTTGTTCGCGCGATTCGACTTTCTTTAGAAAATATTGATATTAAATTGGAGCAAGCAGCGCAAACATTGGGTGCTTCCACTTGGCGTGTATTTTTTACAATAACCTTGCCACTTTCTTTACCAGGGGTTTTAGCTGGACTCGTGCTTGGTTTTGCACGATCATTAGGGGAATTTGGTGCGACTATAACCTTTGTATCGAACATTGTAGGCGAAACTCAAACTATTCCACTTGCGATGTATTCTTTTATTCAAACACCCGGTGCAGAAGAACAAACCGCTCGCTTATGTTTATTTGCTATCATTCTTTCATTGATTTCTTTGCTATTGTCAGAGTGGTTGAGCAAGCGAATGCAGAAAAAATTAGGACAAGGAAATGTTGCAGATTAATGTGAAAAAACAGCTCGGGCAACTTGCCTTGCAAGCGAATATACAAGTGCCAGATCAAGGTGTGACAGCTATTTTCGGTTTGTCTGGCTCAGGCAAAACATCGCTGATTAATCTTGTCAGTGGCTTGATACAACCAGACGAAGGATTCATCCGTTTAAATGACCGCACTTTAGTGGATATGGAAACGCAAGAATCATTGCCGACCCACTTGCGTAAAATTGGCTATGTGTTCCAAGATGCGCGTTTATTTCCTCACTACACCGTGAAAGGCAATTTGCGCTATGGCATGAAAAATGTCTCGCAAGATGATTTTAACTATATTGTCGATCTTCTCGGTATTACTCATTTATTAAAGCGTTATCCTCTAACGCTTTCTGGTGGTGAGAAGCAGCGTGTAGCAATTGGTCGAGCATTGTTGGCTGAGCCCGACATTTTACTGATGGACGAACCACTTTCTGCCCTTGATGTTCCCCGCAAACGCGAGCTAATGCAATATTTGGAACGTCTTTCTAAAGAAATTAATATCCCGATTTTATATGTTACACATAGCTTGGACGAACTGTTGCGTTTAGCTGATCGGGTCGTACTGATGGAAAACGGCATTGTAAAAGCCTATGATAGCGTAGAAATAATTTGGAATAGCCCTATTTTTGCCCCTTGGAAAGGGGAAAGCGAACAGAGTAGTGTGCTTGCCTTGCCCGTTCATTTGCATAATCCTCCTTATAAAATGACCGCACTTTCGCTAGGCGAACAAGCGCTTTGGATTCATCAAGTGCCCGAAAATGTGGGCGAACGAGTGCGAGTTTGTATTTATAGTTCAGATGTTTCTATCACACTGCAAAAGCCAGAACAAACAAGCATTCGTAATATTTTACGTGGTCAAGTTGCACAAATTGAGATACAAGATTCTCGGGTAGATATTGCGGTGCTGGTGGATGGACATAAGATTTGGGCAAGTATCAGTAAATGGGCACAAAATGAACTGCGTTTTGCTGTTGGGCAAGATGTTTATGTTCAGATTAAAGCGGTGTCGGTGATGTAGTAAACGCTTTACTGAATAAAACACTAATATGACATAATATAAAAAACGCTTGTAGTGTATATTACAAGCGTTTTTTTGCGTAACGTCTAGAAAAATAAAGAAATTTATTAAATTATCCTGATATTTATCCAGCTTGCATTTTTTTTTTTTTTTTTAGAATAGGTAAGTTTTCACTCTAAATTATCGGGTTTAAACGTGGTCATCCAATCTAGGATGAAATTTATTCTAAAGTTTTTATATAGGATGTTTAAAATGAAAAAAACAATCTTAGCTTTATTAGCATTAGGGGTGTTTGGTGTGGCTAATGCAGCCCCTGTAACTCCAATTGGTACTCCAATCCCAACTCAAGCTGCAGGTGTAACCGCACCAGCAACTACAGGTGCTACTCACGCCAAAATCAAAGTAGAAGGTAGAGTTCTTGATAACACTTGTGAAATTAAAGCAGGTGATAGAGAAAAAACTGTTAGACTTAAAGATGTAGGTAAAAACCAATTAACAAGACTAGGTGATGTTGCTGCAGATCAATTAATTGAAATTGAATTAGAAAACTGCAAAGCTGGTAATCCAGCAACAAACGGTAGTGGCGGTAAAAGTATAACTGCTGCATTCCGTTCAACTAACCATGTTGATCACGATAATAACGGTACATTGAAAAACTTAGAGCCTACTGCAACTGCAGCTCAAAACGTAAACATCCAATTCTCCAACTTAGATGGTTCATCTATTCGTCTTGGTGCAAACGATTCAGCTAACGCATTAAAAGGTATCCGTCCTTCAACAGATGGTACTGGTCTTATTCAATTCAACGCTCGTTACTATGCAACTGGTCAATCTACTCCTGGTGCAGTAAAAGCAGAAGCTGAATTAGACTTAGCTTACGAGTAAGCTTAACTGATTCAATAAAATTAAGCCCGTCTTTGGCGGGCTTTTTTGGGCTTTTAACTCTTATTTTGAGTATTCTGTTTACTTGGGGAGAATCATCTATGCTATCTATTTTTAAAAAATCAGCTTTTATTTCTGCCACTCCACTTATGCTTGCATTTGCAGTCTCATCTGCTCAGGCGAGTGTAATCATTCTCGGTACGCGTCTGATTTACCCGTCTAACCAAAAAAGCCTCAATGTTCAACTTAACAACCAAAACGGCACCCCTGCTTTAGTGCAAAGCTGGATTGAAGACAAACAAGGCAACCAAGCTAATATTCCTTTTATTATTACTCCCCCAGTAACACGTGTGGAGGGTAACCAAGGGCAAACCTTACGTATTACTTATACGGGCACGCAAGCACTCCCAGAAGATCGCGAATCGCTCTATTATTTTAATTTATTGGATATTCCACCTAAACCAAGCAAGAAAGAGCTTAAAGATAGCCAAAACTATCTGCAATTTTCAGTGCGTAGCCGTTTAAAAATGTTTTATCGCCCAAGCGGCTTACCTTATCCACCAGTAGAAGCCTATAACAAAGTAACTTGGCAAGCCAAAGGCGGCAAACTTTGGGCAGATAACCCAACACCTTACTATTTAACATTTACTCAAGCACAAGTGGGTGCAAAAGATGCCTCAGCGGCGGTGATGGTTGCACCCTTTAGCCAAGGAGAATTTGACGTAAAAGGCGTAAGTAATGGTCAAAAAGTAAAATGGTCATTAATTAATGATTACGGTGGTGATGTGGCTGGAGAATCAGTAATTAAATAATTACCTAAAATCGATTTACTTATGGCAAAATTAACTTTAAACACATCCTTAAGCCCGCTTTATCTTGCATTAGGGCTGGCATTTGCAGGTTTTGTAGAAACAGCTTGTGCAGAAGAATCCCTACCCATTTCACAAGAAGAGAAAGCACCATTAGAAAGCAACGATGAAGATGTTGAGTTCAGTGCCACCTTTTTACAAATGGGGGGTAATGGTTCTACTGTCGATGTTGCACGTTTCCAACAAAAAAATAGTGTTCTACCTGGAGAGTATCCTGCAGAAGTTTGGGTAAACAACAAAGCTAAAGGCGAAATGACGTTGCGTTTTCGTGATAGCGAAAATGCGGCTCAACCACACGCAGAGCTCTGCTTTACTCCAGAATTAAGTGATTTACTCGATCTTGAACGAGCTGCTATTAAACTTGCCCCAAAAGAAGATGAATGTGTCTCTATTCAAGGAGCAATTCCTGAAGGTAAAGCGGTGTTTAATACAGGGTTACAACGCTTAGAATTTACCATTGCACAAGCCTTAACCATCAATCGCCCACGTGATTATATTGCCCCAAGCCGTTGGCAAACGGGTAGCAGTGCTGCGTTTGTGAATTATGATGTAAACCACAGCCGTTATACCAGCCAATTTAATACGCACTCTTCGCAGGCATATTTAAATTTACGTACAGGTATTAACTTAGGCGATTGGGCATTTCGTCACTCTGGCTCAAAAGTATGGAGTGAATCTGAGGGGAAATCCTCTCATATGCCATACCAAACCTACGAAACCTATTTGCAAAAAGATTTTGCCCCTATTCGTGGGTTAATGACAATAGGTGATTTTTATACTTCAGGTCAATTTGTGGAGGGCTTTGCTCTCCGTGGGATCGGTCTTGCATCCGATGACCGCATGCTCTCTCCTTCCCAGATGGGGTTTGCTCCACGCATACAAGGTATAGCCAATAGTAATGCAGTGGTCACTATTCGCCAAAATGGTAATATTGTTTATCAAACTAATGTAACCCCAGGGGCTTTTGTTATTGAAGACCTCTACTCTACGGGTTATAACGGCGATTTAACAGTAGAAATTAAAGAAGCTAACGGCCAAGTACGCACCTTTATTGTGCCCTTTTCTAACATAGCCCCCCTTATTCGTATGGGGCAATTCCGCTATCAAGTTACCGCAGGGCGTTATCGTAACGGACAACAAATTTCTGATGTCAACGTTGGGCAAGCAATGTTGCAATATGGTTTACTTAACAATCTCACCCTCAATACGGGGGTTACGTTCACCCGAAATTATTGGGCGGGCACTGTAGGGATTGGTTTAAACACGCCAATTGGTGCATTTTCATTTGATAACACTTGGACAAGAAGTATCTTCTTGCCTAATACAGTATTAGTTGCTCAAGAGACATTAAACCCATACCGTGAAGCACGTAAAGGCTACAGCCTACACGGCACTTATAGTATTAACTTTAACCGCACGGGTACCAACGTAACCCTTGCAGCTTATCGCTACTCTTCTCGCGATTTTTATAATTTGAGCGATGTAGTAAACGCAGAACAATTTGGTAGCGAAAGTCAATTTTCATTAACAGGAGTGCGACCAAAAAACCAATATCAAATCTCGTTAATTCAAGATCTGAAAGGTTTAGGTAGCCTCTATTTAGTTGGTTCAACCCTTAATTATTGGAATAGAACAGGGACTTATAGTCAATATCAGGTTTCCTATGCAAACAACTTTAAGCTGTTAAACTACCAGATTGGATTTTCACAAACGATTCACCGTGAAAATGGTCAACGTGATAACCAAATTTATCTTGGTTTCAGCATTCCATTAGGCCGCAACCATTCATTATCAGCAAACCAAACAAGTGGTTCAGGGCAGAAAAATGCTCACGTTGGTTTAAATGGCAGCTTCGGTGATTATAACCAATGGAGTTATGGTTTGCATACAAACTCAGGTCAATCTGGGTATCGTAATATTTCGGGCAATATTAATTACCGCAATACACACTTTAACTTTAACTCTTCTATCTCAAAAGATAGCCACGGTTCACAACAATTTAGCAATGCGTTATCTGGCGTGATCGTCGCACACCGTTATGGCGTAACCTTCGGTGAATCTGTTGGTGAGAGCTTTGCGATTGTACACGCTGATGGTGCAGCAGGTGCAGAGGTAAATAGCGGTCAAGGGCAAGTGTTAGATTGGTTCGGCAATGCGGTATTGCCTTATACACAACCTTATCGTATTAACGAAATCGGGATCGACCCACAAAATCTACCGATTAATATGGAATTTGATAGCACTGAGCAGAAAATTATTCCACGTGCTAACAGCATTCATGTGGTGAACTTTGGTACTACACGCAATAGTCTTGTGTTGTTTAACCTTTCACGACCAAATGGCGAATTATTGCCAATGGCATCTGAAGCCTTTGATGAAAATGGCAATTTTGTCGGCTATGTTGTACAAGGTGGCGTGCTCTTTGCGAGCGGATTAAAACAGCCAAAAGGTACTATTACCGTCAGCTGGGCAAGCGGTGAAACAGGACAATGCCGTTTTGATTATGAGGTGAAATTAGATGCCACCGAACAAATGCAACAACACACGAAACAGTGTAAGTAATAGGAAGAATAAATTGTGAAGAAATTGAAGATTCAATATTTATTCCTGCTAACAAGCGGTCTATTTTTTGCATCATTTGCCTCTGCCCATGATGGTGAAATACGTTTTAAAGCAGAAATTATCAAGGGCACCTGTGAAGTAAGTACAGATTCAGTAAACAAAACGGTTGAGCTCGGTATAACCTCAGCCCAAAATTTAATTAGCCAAGGTTCTACTGCCAATGAAAAATCATTTCAGCTTAATGTTGAAAAGTGTGGTGAGGACACAACAGACTCAAAATATATTAAATTTGCACTATCTAGAACTTCTGCTTCAGATGATTTACCTACAGGGGTGCTACCTAACAAGAACACTACAGCAATAAATCGGAATACGGTTGGTGTTCAACTCATTTCGAATAGTGGAACGCCCATTGAAATTGGATTTAGTCCATCAGGATTACCAACCATTACTCAATCACGACGCACATCAGGGAACGATCTAGGCGCTGTTTTAAAGCCTCCTTATGGCTTTGAAATCCCATTAAAGGCACGTTTTTATTCCCTAACTAATGGAAGTGCAAATAAAGAAGGCCAAGTGGAGTCAGAAGTAACTTTTGCTGTATTCTACGAATAATTAAGGATCAAAAATGAGAAATAATGCTGTTATATTTTTTTTATTACTGGGCACATCGCTCTTTTCTTACGGACAAGCAGTAACCTCGGGAAAGGTTAAATTTACTGGTGAAGTTATTGCTGGGAAATTGTGCACGGTAAAAGCTGATTCAGTAAATAAAATCGTGCCACTAGGGACTATCTCAAGAGCTCAACTTCCTACAGCGGGAGCTACTGCAGGTAATTCAGAATTCACACTTTCGGTAACCGACTGTGGCATAGATGTTTCTAACGCTAACAACCACCGTTTAACTTATTACTTTGTGTCTCCTGCTGCTACAATAAATCCTCGTGCTGGGGGCTATGACTATTATTTAAAAAATACAGCGACATCACCTAACCAGAATAGCGTGGGAGTACAAGTCTTTATTAAAAATGGCACCAATGCAGGAAATGTGCTTCAGGTGACAAATCGGGCGTTGCCGAATACTAACAGAGACGGGGGTGGATACACTGGACGAGAATTAGGTGCAACCGTTACTGGCACAGGAGTTAATGCTGATGTTAATATTGATCTCAGTGCTAAATTTTATTCTGTAACAAATGGTACTGCTGATAAACCAGGGCAAGTAACTAGCGAAATGAACTTTGAGGTATGGTATGAATAGCACCCTAGTTAAAGTAAATAAAAAAATAACAGCTCTATCGCCAATTATGGCTATTGGGATAATTGCTATATTTGGTAGTTCCTCATTATGGGCAGCTGATAAGATAGGTAGATGGGAACCCCGTACAGCAGCCCAGCGTCCATATCTTGTTTTTGATAATAGGCTTGAAGTATCACATTATCCTGAAGGACCTGTTGTCAGTAACGTTTATACCTTTCCTCGAGATAATCCCCCCTCTTCTCTTGACATGAGTAATCTAACAACACGATTACCAAAAAAAGAATATAACATGGCAACTTATAGGATTCCTGTTTCAGGGGTAAATACTTTAGGCTGTTTCCAAGCTCGTTATTTCATTGATAATCAGAATTTAACACCTATCTCAACTGCTTTTGGAACGGTGTGGCAAGTTAAAAGTTTCCCGTATTTAGGTTTTAAGATAAGAGTAAGAACACATACTCAAAGAAATGCAGGTATAGGGCAAAATTACGATCAATGGCATGATGTTAATTCAGCGGAGTTCACGTTTCCTACTAGCTGTACAGGTTCTGCAGCAATGAGGATAACCCCTAAGATGGAAATCGAACCTATAGTACTAAACAACATTCCAACAGACCTCAAATTTGAGGATGGGAAAGTCGATATTAATTTGAGTAACATTACATTCGGGCGTTTCTATTTGCAAGGTCGAGATGCATCTACTGGAAACACTTGGCGAGTAGACGTAGAAGACGAGGGGGGGCATCAATTATTGGTAGTAATGTAACCATTAAAATTAATGCCACAACTTGTGATATTACTGGTACTAAAAATCATGCCCATAATTTCGGTAAAATAAGAAGTATCGATTTGAAGACGCCAAAACAAGGACCAGAGATGAGCATCATCGTAAACTGTGGGCGCTATCAGATCGATCCCCATATTGTGTTTAGCGATGCAAACACACCTAACAACACAAGTGATATATTAAGTATGTTTTACACTGGTGGCGTAGCATCTAACGTTGGCGTAAAATTACGTAAAAAAACGGATTCAACCTACATTAAATTCGGCCCTGATAGTTCTAAAAAGGGGATAACGAACCAATTTAAAATGACCCCTATCGGGAATAATCATTTTTCCGTTACGTTTACCCCTGAGTTAATTAAAAAGAATAGCAGTGCAAACGTAGATGGCGGCATTTTAGAAGGTTTAGCAACCTATACGCTTTCTTATCAATAACCAAGCCCGTAGAGTGGGCGTAAGCCCACGAAAAATAAATATGCCTAAGGATTTGGGTTAAACGCGTGGGCTTACGCCCACCCTACATTGGATTATATGTTGTCATATTAATAATTCAGATTGAAACAAGCATAAAGTGCGGTGAATTTTCACCGCATTTTTATAGCTTTAGTCTTCACTAATTTGAAATAATAATCACATTTTGTTATTATGTTCTCACTTTTTGGAAACAAACCTTCAATTCCTACTGAACGTTTCCTTCAAAATCGCACTTCTATGTGCTGTCCTTTGTAGTGGTTCCATTACACATTTTTGCTTCTAGGCAATGTTTATTAAATCTATTTTTTAATCTATTCACTTAATCGTTAAGGGGAAAAGTTTGTCTTTATTTCAATTTATGACAAAGCGAACGTCATTTAATCCTTTGGTAATTGGCGTTACATTATTTTTTGTGTTGTTACTTATGGCGATGATTTTAATTGTCCCAGCACAAACTCAAGCATTATTGAATCAAGCTAAAACCAGCATTTTTGCCAATTTTAGTTGGTTTTATGTTCTCACTTTTTCAGTGTTTTTAGGATTTTTATTAATTTTATCAGTAAGTAGTCTTGGCAATATAAAACTAGGGCAGGATGAAGAAGAACCTGAATTTAGTTTCTTATCTTGGCTTGCGATGTTATTTGCCGCTGGAATGGGGGTTGGGCTGATGTTTTTTGGCGTAGCAGAACCATTAACCCATTATCTTTCTGACATTACAACAGGTTCAGCTGAACATAAACAACAAGAGGCTTTACTTCACACCCTGTTCCACTGGGGCATTCACGCTTGGGCAGTATATGGTACCATTGCTTTAGCATTAGCTTATTTTGGGTTTCGTTATAAATTACCTTTAGCATTGCGCTCTTGTTTTTATCCTTTATTAAAAGAGCGTATTAATGGCAAAATCGGCGATGCGATTGATGTTATGGCGTTACTTGCTACGTTATTTGGGATTATTACTACATTAGGTTTCGGTTCATCACAGCTTGGTGCAGGGCTTGAACAAATAGGTTGGATAAGTCAGAACAGCTTTGCTTTACAAGTTGGCGTTATTGTTGTGGTAATGTGTTTAGCGGTGTTTTCTGCTATTTCTGGTGTTGGAAAAGGTGTGAAAATATTAAGTGAAATTAACTTAACTTTAGCATTTTGTTTACTTCTTTTTGTTTTAATTGCCGGCCCTACGTTATACCTTTTATCTGCATTTAGCGACAATATGGGGAATTATTTCAGCAATTTAGTGCAACTCAGCTTTAAAACTTATGCTTATGAGCAAGAACACACAAGTTGGTTTAGTGGATGGACGATTCTTTATTGGGCATGGTGGTGCTCTTGGGCTCCGTTTGTTGGCTTATTTATTGCTAGAATTTCCAAAGGACGAACTATTCGTGAATTTATCTTTGGGGTGTTAGTTATTCCAAGTTTATTTGGAATTCTATGGTTTACTGTTTTTGGTAATACAGCAGTATGGCTAAATGATGGCATTGCTGCGGGCGGGCTTGGCGAATTTATTTCTTCTCCAGAAATTTTATTATTTAAATTTTTAAATTATCTGCCTTTACCAACAATAACAGGCTTTGTGAGCTTATTAGTGATTTCATTGTTTTTTATCACTTCAGCGGATTCAGGTATTTATGTGTTAAATAACATTGCATCTCGAGATAAAAGTTTAGCTTCGCCTGCATGGCAAGCGATAATGTGGGGCACTTTGATGTCAGTTGTTGCAATTGTGCTTATGCAGTCTGGTGGACTTGCTAATTTGCAAACAATGACATTAATTGTTGCCTTGCCTTTTGCTTTATTGATGTTGGTAATGTGTTTTAGTTTATGGAAAGGCTTAATTGCAGATAAAAAATATTTTTCTACTAAAGTCAATCCAACTAGTATTTTCTGGAGCGGCGATAAATGGAAATCACATTTAGAGCAAATGATGAACCAAACACAAGAGAAAGATATTTTACGTTTCCTTAAAAATACGGCGTTACCTGCTATGCGAGAATTACGTCAAGAATTAACAGGAAAATATAATTTAAGTGTAGAAATCAATACATTATTTGAACAAGAAGAGCCAGCTTTGGAATTGGTAATTCATAAAGAATCAATGCGAGATTTTATGTATGGTATTAAATCTGTTGGGCGAGAAGTGTCAGAGCAATTAATTAACGATGAAAATCTACCGCACATTCAGCATAGTGTTACTTACGAGCCTTACACTTATTTCTTTGATGGACGAGTCGGTTACGATGTTCAATATATGGATCAAGATGAATTGATTGCCGATATGTTGAAACAATATGAACGTTATCTAAGTTTGCTTGATGATGTGGGTCAGGAACTGATGGCACACGAGCAAACCGAACTAGCAGAGTAATCGATTTAAAGGTGCAACGTGTGCCAGTTTTGTGGTTATTTAACCTGATTAATCAAAAATTGGGTTAATAAAGAAACAGGGCGGCCAGTTGCGCCTTTATTTGCGCCTTGTAACCAAGCTGTACCTGCAATGTCTAAATGTGCCCAGCGATATTTTTTCGTGAAGTTAGACAAAAATGCACCAGCAGTAATTGCGCCACCCCAGCGACCGCCAATGCTGGCAAGGTCGGCGAAAGGCGATTTAAGTTGCTCTTGATATTCTTCGCCTAATGGTAAACGCCACGCTTTGTCAGTGGTTTCTGTTGCGGCTTGGAGTAGTGCATTGGCAAGATTGTTATCTGTAGAAACTAAGCCGCTATTGTGTTGCCCTAGTGCAACCACACAAGCACCAGTCAAGGTTGCAACATCAATAACAAGCTCAGGTTCAAAACGCTCAACATAAGTAAGTGCATCACAAAGGACTAATGTAGGCGAACGAGTGCGAGTTTGTATTTATAGTTCAGATGTTTCTATTACACTGCAAAAGCCAGAACAAACAAGCATTCGTAATATTTTACGTGGCAAAATTACACAAATTGAGATACAAGATTCTCGAGTGGATATTGCTGTATTAGTGGAAGGGCATAAGATTTGGGCAAGCATTAGTAAATGGGCGCAAAATGAACTGCGTTTTGCTGTTGGGCAGGATGTTTATGTTCAGATTAAAGCGGTGTCGGTGATGTAGTAAGAATGACCTAACTTAATCTGCACCCTAAAAGTTAGAAAAAATCGCTAACTGATTAAGGTGCAGATTATTTATTATTTCCAAGTATATTTTATCCCAATCGTGCCATGATAGCCTTCCCGTTTAGGTGTGTTTATTTGAAATTCATATCTCGCATCTGAGTACAAATAAGTTTGTTTAGAGACAGGAATTTGCATTCCTAAGCCTATTTCTCCCCAAAAACGATGATATTTTTCAGTCGCGATACTATCTTGAGCAATTTTAACACTTTGTTGTTTGCTAAGATCTGACCATAGGTTTGCAATGAAATAGAAAGTATTAGTGCGGTAGTTTTGGGTTTTATTATTGTAAGCTAATCTTACACCCATTCTTCCTCGAGAATTATGTTCTCTTGATTGTTGTACCATTCTTATTCCGTCATTAAATTTATTTAATTTAATGGTTTGGTAAATGAGTTGTACTTGAGGTTCAATTAACCAGCCCACTTCTTTATTATTGTGTTTGGTTAGACTATAAGGGCGACCAACTTCTGCTGATAAGATTAAACCATAACCATGTTGTTTAGCTGTAGGATTATTGTCTCTTGGTATGTAGCTATTTTTCAAATAAGAAAGTTGTCCTACAATATCAAGATAGCTCCCATTTAAAGAATAGCGAGTATGGGTAATACCTAAGCTGAATAATTTACTTTTGCCCTTTCCTGTAAATTTATCGTTACTAATTTCAGCATTTTCTGTTCGATAAAGATCTGTAAATTTTGTATTAGCTTGATTATAAGTAATATAAATCCCCGTTAAACGATAAGCTCCTTTATCTGTTCGTTTTATATTAAAATCATGACCAAGTTGAAAGCCATATATATTAGTGCTAAAACCAAAACGGTTTTTTCCCTGAATAGCCAAATGATGACCAAGAATTTTCCCCCAAGTTTGAACTTGAGTCTGTTTGTCACTATCTCCATAATAATCCCAAGCCAATATTTGGTTTTCACCGCGACGTTCGTGTAATGTACGTAAACTAGTATAGCCTTGCTCTATATTGACTTTATGCATTTGTACATAAGCAGAAACTATCGGATTATAGGTTGGGGTATCTGGTTGGGATTTAGCTTCCATTGTCCAATAGTATAAATCTTTACCCGCTTCTGTTTTCTTAGCCAGTTGCACTTCCACTCCTCCACGTGTTTGTGCAGTTCCTGAGAATGCTCGTTCTCCTGGGGTGGCAACTTCAATAACAGGAATAGTATTAATCACTTTAGTAAGTTGCTTAACATTGCCTTCAATAATATTACTTTTACCGCTATGACTAATTGGACTAACTGTTGTACTACCTATTGCTGAGCCTGTGATTTTTAATACATCTGAGGTCGAATTTGCGCCATTTTCATCACCTAATGAATTCCAAATAGTATCCATACGCACTAATGAATTATTACCCTCATAATTCCCCTCAATAGTCAAAATATCTCCCGCTTTACCATCAACAGTAGTTATAATTCCTTCATTAGAACTTACATCACCTTTAAGGATAAACTTTGCTGTACCTTGTTTGGCTGCCGTAATTGTTGCACCAGAGGATAAGTTTGTTTTATTAAAATAAGCTTGCTTTGTCGTATCAGTATGTTCACGTAAAATCCAATTAAATTTATCAGAGAGATTAATATTTAATATTGATGAATCAACTTTATTAACCAAACCCGTCATTTTCCCCTCTTTAGCCGAAATATCGAGGTTGCTGTTATTCTCAACGTTAATTAACCAACCATTTTCTGCAGCACTAACTTCAGTTTTATTACCACTTAGCGTAAATTCTCCTGTAGTATTGGCATTTACTTGAATTAAATTCGCCTTTGTAGCGGTTGTGCCTATAACAGCATTATTTAATAGTACTTTTTGGTTTTTTCCACTACCGGAGGAAAAATAGTCACTGCCACCAAAGAGTATAGCTGTATTAGCAGATTTTATTTCACTCCTACTGTTCTCAAAATTGGCAATAAGTGATGAACCTGAACCAACTAAACGTACAGTCGGTGCTTTATCTTCCGCAGAAGTATCTAATATCATTTGCCCCTTTGATTCAACAATACCATTACCGGTACCAACACTCCTTGCCTTACCAATTTTGAGTGCAGCAGAATGTTTGCCTGATTTCCCTACAGTAATTTTCGAATCGTTTAAAATGACCTTGGAATCTGGTCCTGATACATAAATTCCATTCACATAATCGCCACTGTTATTTGTACTACTATCGTAGGCATTGATAACGACTTCTCCCGTCGATTCAAATATCGGCGTCGATCCTATTTTTGCCTCATTACGAACAACTCGAATACCTGTTAGTTGATAGGGCGCAGTAGCCCACCAACGATTACTTTCAGTTGTCGTTGTCGGTGTATTAGTAATAGTGATATTAGCATCACGTACACTAACTTTAGATTGTCCATCCGCTATAGTATCTTCATTTTTTATTGCAGTTCCCACTTGGATACCATAGCTTTCTTTTGCTCCATGGTCCGTTTTAATATCATTTTGATAGACAATCTTTGCATTAATTGTATCTGCCGAGATCATAGAATTAGCAAACGCAACAACACCTCGCATTGTTACATTTTTACCTGGTGTGGATTGTAGGGTAACCGAGAGGTTTTTAGCGGTAAGCTTTGAATTTCGTTGTGCGTTAAAACCATCAGAATTGAATATATTATATTTTGTTGAATTGGCAGTTAAATCAAGATCTAATCCTTCACCAGTGACAGTGATTTTCCCCCCATCACGAGCAAGTAAATAACTTTGCCAGCCAACGCTTGCAACGGTTTTTTTACCAGTGATTTCACAAGTTGTATTGGTGTTCACAATACCATTATTATTTGTACATTCAGTTGCTATAGTTTGCTTAGAAAAGGATAATAAAGAACCTAAAACAAGAAAAATAGATACATAATACTTTGATTTTCCTTTGGCTTTGGTTAATTCAGAACATACAATCCAACTTTGACTGGTATGATTCCATTTAAGCTTAAAGATTTTATTCATATATAATCTCCTTTATTTTATTAAGATATAGTGGGATTTATGGGAAAGGAATTGTTCTATAAAGAAAGTAAACAGTGAAAAGTATTTCTTTATGGAACAAAATAGGATAAGAAAAATCTACTGGAAATAATATAGAGAAAGAATATTATTTGTGCTGTGCTGTGCTGTGCTGTGCTGTGCTGTGCTGTGCTGTGTATCATTGTATTGATTTTCTCCTTAAATTGTAACAGATTAATTTATAATACAACCTTAGTTCTGAGTATTCTAAAGATTATGTGATTTTTGATCAAATTTTTTTAATTAAATAACGATAAAAACAAGCGTATTTTAATTTATTTAATTGTGTCGTAAAACGACAAGATAGCACAGGCTTTCTAGCGTGCGCTATCTGTTTTTCGTTGGTTTATTTTGTTTGATTAATCAAAAATTGGGTTAATAGCGAAACTGGGCGGCCAGTTGCACCTTTATTGGTGCCTTGTAGCCAAGCCGTACCAGCAATGTCTAAATGTGCCCAGCGATATTTTTTCGTGAAGTTAGACAAAAATGCACCCGCTGTAATTGCGCCACCCCAGCGACCGCCAATGTTGGCAAGATCGGCAAAAGGTGATTTCAGTTGCTCTTGATATTCTTCGCTTAATGGTAAACGCCACGCTTTGTCTGTGGTTTCTGTTGCCGCTTGGAGTAGTGCATTGGCAAGATCGTTATCTGTAGAAACTAAGCCGCTA
Source organism: Haemophilus haemolyticus (assembly GCF_003490595.1). Classification (GTDB taxonomy): domain Bacteria; phylum Pseudomonadota; class Gammaproteobacteria; order Enterobacterales; family Pasteurellaceae; genus Haemophilus; species Haemophilus haemolyticus_L. The sequence continues at coordinate 46,242 of NZ_QQGY01000002.1, read as the reverse complement.
TTGTGTTGCCCAAGGGCAACCACACAAGCCCCCGTCAAGGTTGCAACATCAATAACAAGCTCAGGTTCAAAACGTTCAACATAAGTAAGGGCATCACAAAGGACTAAGCGACCTTCTGCATCGGTATTCAGCACTTCTACGGTTAAACCGTTCATAGTAGTAAGAATATCGCCTGGGCGATAAGCATTACCATCTGGCAGATTTTCACAACCTGCTAAAACACCAATAACGTTTAATGGCAAGTTCAACTCGGCAATGGCTTTCATTGTGCCGAAGACAGAGGCTGCACCGCACATATCATATTTCATTTCATCCATGTCAGCGGCAGGTTTAAGTGAAATACCGCCTGCATCAAAGGTTAATCCTTTGCCTACAAGTACAATTGGTTTGGCGTTTTTATCTGGTGCATTATTGAATGTTAAAATAGACATATAAGCACGGTTTTCAGAGCCTTTTGAGACGGCAAGATAAGCGTTCATTCCAAGTTTTGCCATTTCTTCTTCATCCACAACTTTCAATGAAAGTGCGGTAGAATTTTCTGCTAAATTTTTTGCTTGCTCAGCAAGATAAGCGGGGTTGCAGATATTTGGTGGCATATTTGCGATGTCGCGTGCTGCTTTTATGCCTGAGCTAATCGCATTGGCATGAGCAATGGCTTGTTGTGCTTGATCACAATCTGTATTGAAGATGAAAGATTCTAAAACAGAAGCTTCTGCTTTTTGAGATTTGAAATGATCAAATTGATAATTGGTGTGTTCAATCGTTTCAATGGCAAAGCGGATATTCCAATAAAGATCGCGATCTTTTAATTCAATTTCAGTCAAATAAGAAATGACTTCGCGCGCGTTGGTTTCTTTTAGCGTTTTTAATACAGCTTGGATGATTTGTTTATATTGACGCTCCGTGAGTTCTCCTTTTTTGCCACAGCCAACGATTAATAGGCGTTTTGCAGCCAAACCTTGAAGATCACGAAGTAAAACGGTTTGCGCTAATTTTCCCGTCAGTTCACCAGATTTAACCAAGTTGTTTAAATAGCCTTGTGTTAATTGATCGATTTCATTAAAACATTTTGAAAATTCATTGTTTTCATAGATGCCTAAAACAATGCAATCAGTGGCTTGAGAAAGTGCGGTGTTTTTTGCTTGATATTTCATTTGATGTCCTTAAATTTCTGTTTAATTCAGCGAAAATAAGGTATCATACGCGACCGATTTTATCCAGTTTTCCCCCGTTTTAGATTTAGAAAAACAAACGAAATAAGATGATTTTAATTCGATATTTAACGAAAGAAGTATTTAAGAGCCAAGTCGCCATTTTGTTCATTTTATTACTGATATTTTTCTCTCAGCAGTTAGTGCGCGTACTTGGATCTGCGGCTAATGGTAAAGTGCCAGCTGACTTGGTATTTTCCTTACTTGGGCTAGGCATGCCTGCTATGGCACAATTAATGTTGCCATTATGTTTGTTTATTGCGATTTTACTCACTTTTGGTCGTCTTTACGCTGAAAGTGAAATAACGGTGATGCGAGCTTGTGGTGTCGGGCAACGTGTTTTAGTGCGTGTGGCGTTAATGCTTTCATTGATTACAGCGGGACTTGCTGCTTATAACATCTTGTGGCTTTCGCCTTGGTCAATTCAAAAACAAGCTGCAATTGTGGAAGATGCCAAAGCGAATCCTACAATGGGGGGGCTTGCTTCTGGTCAGTTTATATCAACAAATAACAACAATTTTGTTTTATTTATTGATAGTATCAAGGAAAATCAAATTAATGACGTGTATTTGTTCCAAACTGCGCCAAAAGGACAAACAAAACCATCCGTCGTAACTGCTGAAAAAGGCGAATTAAAAGCGCTGCCAAATGGCGATCAAATTTTGAATTTACAAAATACGCAACGAGTTGAAGGTACGTCTGTTTTGCCTGATTTCCGCATTACGCATTTTGATGAATATCAAGCCTATTTAGGGCATCAGGAAACAGAAAATACGAATGATGAAGTCGCGGAATTAACGTTATCGCAACTTATCGGTTTAGATTCTCCTTCTGCGAAGTCGGAATTGCATTGGCGTATTACATTAATCCTTGCGGTTCCACTCATGGCGTTAATTGCTGTACCGTTAAGTCGTGTAAATCCTCGACAAGGTAGATTTGCCAAAATTTTACCCGCACTTTTACTCTATTTAATTTATTTTTTATTACAAAGTTCCTTTAAATCTGCGGGGGCAGCAGGAAAATTAGATGCTGCTATTTTTATGCCTCTTGTTAATATTGGCTTTTTGTTGCTTGGTATCGTGTTAAACGGTTGGGATAGCGCTGCGATGTATAAATTCCGCCATTTATTCAGTAGAAAAGGATAAGCAAATGATGAATACCCTCGATCGTTATATTGGAAAAAGTATTCTTGGCTCGATTTTTGCCACTTTGCTTACATTGGTTGGGCTCTCTGCTATTATCAAATTTGTGGAACAATTTCGTAGCGTAGGTAAAGGTACTTATGATATTTGGCAAGCGGTGGCTTTTACTGGCTTAACCATTCCAAAAGATATCGAAACTTTCTTTCCTATGGCTGCATTGCTTGGTGCCCTAATGGCTTTGGGCAACCTTGCGAGTCGAAGCGAACTTGTTGTGATGCAAGCCGCAGGATTTTCTCGTTTTAAAATCGGAATGGCTGTGATGAAAACCGCATTACCATTAGTGTTGTTAACCATGGTGATTGGTGAGTGGGGGATTCCGCAAACAGAACAGTTCGCACGTGATATGCGTGCTCGAGCGCTTTCTGGTGGTTCAATGCTTTCCATGAAAAATGGGGTTTGGGCAAAAGATGGTAATAATTTTGTGTTTGTTCGACGTGTTACCGATGACGCAAAATTAAACGATATTTATATTTATACTTTTGATCAGCATCGCAATTTGACGGAGTTGAAACATGCTAACCAAGCAAGTTATTCGGAAGATGAAAGTAAATGGACTTTACGTCAAGTGAACCATTCTATGATTAGCAAAGATGAAATCACGACAAGTAATCGCTTATCAGAAAAATGGGAAACAAATTTAACGCCAGATAAATTAGGCGCGGTTTCTTTGCGTCCTACATCACTGTCTATTTCAGGTTTGTATAATTACATTTCATTTTTACGTGAAACAGGTCAGGATGTGAGTCGCTTTGAACTCACATTCTGGCGGAAAATTTTCCAACCTGTATCTGTTGGCGTAATGATGTTATTGGCATTATCTTTTATTTTTGGATCACTACGCAGTGTGACTGCGGGGGCAAGAATTGTAACGGGCATCTGTTTTGGCTTTTTGTTCTATGTCGTAAATGAAATTTTCGGGCAAATGAGCATTGTTTATAACATGCCTGCTGTTTTTGGTGCATTAATGCCAAGTTTACTATTTATTGTGATGATTTGGTGGTTGCTGAGTCGGAAACGGGATTAATCCAGATTGTTCAAATAATTGCGTGTTCAGAAATGGCACGCAATATTTTTATGTGTTGTTTTCAAATGGAAGAAGTTAAAAAATCAATGAAAATTGGCTTAGTATTAGAAGGTGGAGCGATGCGAGGTATGTACACCGCGGGAGTGCTAGATACCTTCTTAGATAAAGATTTTTGGGTGGATGGAATTATTTCCGTTTCAGCAGGTGCATTGTTTGGCGTTAATTATCCTTCTCGGCAAAAAGGGCGGGCAATTCGTTATAACAAGAAATTTATATCAGATAAGCGTTATATCAGTTTTAAAAGTTTGGTGAACACTGGAAATATCGTGAATAAAGACTTTGCTTTTTATGAAGTACCTTTCAAATATGATGTGTTTGATAATAAAACGTTTAAAGAATCAGATATCGATTTTTATGTAGCTGTGACTAATTTACAAACTGCACAAGCAGAGTATGTCAAATTAACAGATCCTTTGACGCAAATGGAAGTGTTGCGCGCCACTTCCGCTATGCCTTATGTTTCTCGTCCTGTTGAGATAGACGGGATTCCTTATTTGGATGGCGCTATTGCGGATTCTATTCCTGTCGAACAAATGCAGAAGCTAGGATACGATAAAATCATTGTTATTCTTACCCGCACTTTAGATTATAGAAAATCTAAGCCAATGGCTTGGATTGCCAAATGGTTTTATCGACGTTATCCACATTTTGCAGATGCCGTAAATCAGCGTTATGCCATGTATAATCGACAAGTTGAAAATGTGATTAAGCTAGCAGAAAAAGGCGATATTTTTGTTATTCGACCTTCAGTTGATTTGAAGATTAAGCGTATTGAAAAAGATCCCAATAAATTGCAGGCAATGTATGAGTTGGGTATAAAAGATATGCAATTACAGTGGAAAAATTTATTGGGTTATTTAAATCGATAATAAAAAATGGATTAAACCTTTTACCGTTTAATCCATTTTTTATTTATTGTGGTAACGCGCCGCTTCCCCAGGTTTGTACTTCTTCAGGGCGTTTTATTTGAAGTAAGAAACGTTTGTTTGGCTGCGCCTGTGGTTGAATTTCTTTTTCTGCTGGTGTGGAGAAAGAAATACCACCTTTTAGCAACTGTTGAACACTTCCTGTATTAAATATCGCACCTTTCCAGCCTAAGGTAAAGTCATAACCCGATGCAATCCAAAATTCTGTATTTTGTCGAACAAGATGACTATATTTTGGCATAATTGCAATATGCACTAAGACGCGATCACCAAGACTGTTAAGCTCAAATTTTTTCACGGTCCCCACTTCTACGCCTCGATAAAGAATTGGTGAACCTTCACTTAAATTCATGGCATCACGTGTTTCTAAAATAAATGGCGTACCATTACTAAATTTATTACGTTGTGGCGCTGTTTGCGCTAAATTGAATTGTGTTTTTGGTTTACCATTCCCAATTTCAATATCGATATAAGGCTGTAATAAGCTATCAAGGTTATCTATTCCACTTGCTGAAATTTGTGGAGAGATAATCGTAAAGTTAGAACCTTCTTTTGCAATCATATTTATATAATTAGGGTTGATTAACGCTTTTGCTGTGATGCGTTTAGATTTTGCATCAAGCTGAATACTGTCAATTTGCCCCACATCTAAACCTAAATAGCGCAGATTCATCCCTTTACTCAGATTGGTTGCATCATCTGCCGTTAAGGTGATGGCAAGTCCGATGGATTTTGCATAACTTTCATTTGCGTAAAGTATTCGATTATTGCCCGAACCACTATTATCAAAGCTAATCGCACCTTTTAAGGAACGCGCAAGTGGCATTGCTTGAATGCTAATTCCTTTAGGTGTGATATCAATTTTCGCCGCACTTTCCACCCAAAATCGGCTTTTATCTGTCAACAAATGCTGATAGGCAGGGTAAATATAAACTTCTACATCAAAGCTATTAGTTTGAGGTTTGATATTTAACACTTTTCCCACTTCAAATTGACGATATAGTACGAGAGAGCCTTTATCAATGCTTGGTAACGTTTGGGTTTGTAAGGTTATCGTTGGCGTAAGAATATTTCCTGTGATGCCATGTTCAGCATTGCTGATATTTTGATAAAGCGGATAGCTATCTTTAGCTTTTCCCTGACCTTGTTTCGTTAGTATTCGTACGCCACCTTGTAACCATTTTTCTGGTGTCGCGGATTCAAAACGCAATCCGTCTAATCCAACTCTGATATCAAAGTTGGTTGCTGCGACAAATTGTGTATTTTCGTGAATTAAATTGCGATATTCGGATGCAATCGCTGCTTTAAATTGCACGCCATTTACATCCACTTTTTGTGAAACAATTTGTCCGATTGGCATGTTGTTATAAAACACATTTTGCCCTTCACTTACACCATAATTTTCTGGTGCAGTGAGTGTTAAAACCAATGTATTAGGTGCATTGAGTAATAACTCATTTTCTTTAATGACATCAAACTGATGCTTAGTTTCACCATCTCCAGCAATGACATCAAAATATTCGCCACGAAAGAATTTTTTGGGATCTGCTAAATTACCAAGATCCGTTTTTTTATTGCGAAGTACGATTTTGCTATTCGCTTTAAATAAAGAGGCTTGGTTTGGATCTATCAATAAACTGCCTTCTAAAATTTCATCGTTATTTTCAACCGCACTTATTTTAGAAAGAATCCCGATAGGATTATCTTGAGAATAAACTTCGGTCTGTCCTGCAACGAGACCAGCAGAAGCTGGGATATTTACGTTGATTTCAATTCCACGTTTTGCGGCTTTTAAATTGGTATAGAGCGTGAAATGACTATTTTCATCTGCCTTTGGGCTGTCAGCTGGAGAGTCAAAAGAAACAGCACCTTGTACAACTGCATTTAAACTTTCTACATTTAGATTTAAGCCTGATGGGCTAATGTTAGCGTTAATGCCACTAATATTCCAAAAACGTGAATCTTTTTTCACAAATTGTGCATAGGCTTTATCAATCACCACATCTATTTCTACTTTATTGTCTTTATTAATGCGGTAATCGTAAATTTTTCCTACAGGTAATTTTTTAAAATAGACGGATGCACCAATAGAAATTGAGCCTAAATCATCAGAAATTAAGTGAATCAATAAATCTCCTGCGGAAACTTGTGCAATAGGGCCTTGTTCTTCCGCAATAAATTCATCTTCGCGATCGCCATCACCCGGTTGAAGAGTGATGTAATTACCTGACACGAGAGAATCTAAACCTGAAATGCCTGCAAGTGAAACATTTGGTTGGACAAGCCAGAATTTTGTATTTTCACGCAAAATACTTGACGCTTCAGGATTGATATTGGCAACAACTTCCACTTTTTGCATGTTATCTGTGAAATTTACTTTTTTCACCACACCAATTTGTAAACCTTGGTAGCGAACTTGTGTTTTATCCGCAACGATACCTGAACCATTGGTAAAGGTAATCGTGATGCTTGTGCCGCGTTCCTTAACTATTTGGAAGAATAAAATTGCCCCAATACATAATGCAATAAAGGGAAGTAACCAAAATGGAGAAATACGACGAGTTTTTCGAACTGCCGCTGTCATTTCTGTATGTTGATCTTTCATTGAAGAACTATTTTTCTCTGTCATAAATTTTCCAAATTAATCGACTATCAAATTGTGAGGTTGAAATCATGCTGCAAAATACGGCAGCACCGAAGTAAAAAGCACCAGGACCAACGGTAAAATTAATAATTTCACCACGTGTTACGAGTGACATCATTAAGGCTAATACAAATAAATCGAGCATCGACCAGCGCCCAACGAAATGCACAATATGCAATAAACGTATTTGCCATTTAATAGAGTGTCGCCATTTAAAATGAACACAACTTAGTAAATAAAGTAAAATTACAGCTTTACTGATTGGGACAAAAATACTCGCAAAGAATACCACGAAAGCAACAAAATAACTGCCCATGTTCACAAAAGAAATTACACCAGATATTAATGTATCTTCAGAGAGCGAACCTGTTAAATAAATGCCTGATATGGGTAATAAATTTGCTGGGAAAAGCATAATAATCCCTGCAATTAAACTTGCCCAAGTGCGTTGTAACTTAATATTATCTGAAATATGAACAGGCGATAAACAGCGCGGACATCGTGGGTTGTTCTTTTTATCGTAATGAATACCATTTTTTGAAAATGTATAGTTACAAGCATCACATAATTCAATATTGTTTGCATCATAAGCTGGTTCATTTTCGGGATAAAACTCTTTCCATAGCGCTTTAAGGTTTAATTTGATAAAAAGTAAGGTTGTCAAAAGTGCGGTGAAAATAAAGGGAATTAAATAAACATTAATTTCCAGTGTTGCATATTCACGTACTTTGAACATTGTTACACCTAGTGCGACTAAATATACATCAAACATCACCCAGGGTTTTATGTAACCTAAAAAAAGTAAAACACTGCGTGGTTTTATATGCAAAATTTTTGCAATCCAGAGCATGATGACTAAAATTGCAAAGGTAATTGGCATGACAACGGCACAAATAAACACCATAAAGGCAGTGTATTCATAGCCTGCCACTGACATTTTCCAAATACCTTCCCAAATAGATGCGTCAATTTTGACACCTAATAAATGAAGACTTAATAGGGGATAACTCAAGGCAAATGGCATCAAAATAAGGATTGATAAAGCAACCATAGCGCAACGATGAACAGACCAACGCCCACCTGTCGCTAAATGATGATGGCAACGTGGACATTCAGCTTGTTCATTTTTATTTAATATTAAAGGTGTTTCTACGCTAGCATCACATTCTTCGCATTTTATAATTTGAAATGATTTTTGTGTGAGGTTTGATTCTTGCACGAAGGATTATCTTTTATTCGGTTGTTAAAAACGGCGCATTTTAGCCTTGTTTAAGTATATATGGGAAGTGATTTTGACTATTTTTGTGTAAAATTTATTCACAATGTTGTGATTAATTGTAAATTTTGTAAAAAGTGCGATAAACTAACTCGGTTTATATTTACCCTAGGATAACTAACATGACTGATTCTCAATCTGGCGTTCAGACCACTGATGCGCAAGTAAATTCACAAAAATTAACCAATACAAAAGATATTATTGCGTATTTGGCTGAAAAATTCCCTCTTTGCTTTATTTTAGAAGGCGAAGCAAAACCATTAAAAATTGGTTTATTCCAAGATTTAGCGGAAGCATTAGAAGATGATGAGCGTGTAAGCAAAACTCAGTTGCGTCAGGCTCTTCGTCAATACACATCAAATTGGCGTTATTTACATGGCTGTCGAGAAGGCGCGGTGCGCGTAGATTTACAAGGTAATCCAGCCGGAGTATTAGAAGCGGAACATGTAGTCCATGCAGCTCAACAGCTTGCTGATGCTAAAGCTCGTGTTGCTGAAAAACGTAAGGCAGAGGCTGCAGCGAAAAAAGCACAGCAGAAACAACGCCCACGTAAACCTGCAAATAAAAATGCTAAACATTTCAATAAGCCGTCATTAAGTGCGGTTGATTTTTCACAAATTTCTGTTGGTTCTGTGGTGAAAGTAAAAGCTGGCGATCATGCGAAAAAAGCAACAGTAGTGGAAGTGCTAAAAGATTCAGCACGTGTTCAGCTTGAAAACGGTTTGGTTATGAGCGTAGCTGCAGATCGTTTATTTGCATAATGATTTAATTCTACTCGGGAAAGGTTATGAGATCTAATATTTCAAAAAATGTGATTACTCGCGCATTGTTATCGGCATTGTTAATCGGCTCTGTGCCTGCTTTTGCTGTGCAGCCTAAATTAAAACTGAGCGATATTACTATTCCAACAGCAAGCGAAGAGAATCAGTTGGCAACTAAGCGTGCAACGACTCGATTAACCCAATCGCATTATCGAAAGATCTCATTGGATGATGCTTTTTCTGAAAAGATTTTTGATCGTTATATTAAAAATATTGATTTTAGCCATAACACCTTTTTGCAATCTGATGTAGATGAACTTCGTCAAAAATATGGCGCTAAGTTGGATGACCAGTTAAATCAAGGTGATCTTTCTGCTGCTTTTGATATTTATGGTGTAATGATGAAGCGTCGTTATGAACGTTATGCTTATGCGTTGTCTTTATTAGATAAAGAGCCTAATTTGAATGGCCAGGATCAAATTGAAATTGATCGTGAAAAAGCGACATTTCCGAAAAACGAAGAGGAAGCCAATAAACTTTGGGAAGAACGAGTAAAAAATGACATTATCAATCTTAAATTAAAAGATAAAAAATGGTCAGAAATTAAAACAAAACTCACCAAACGTTATAATTTGGCAATTCGCCGTTTAACTCAAACGAAGGCAGATGATATTCTTCAAACTTATTTGAATGCATTTGCTCGCGAAATTGATCCTCATACAAGCTATCTTGCACCAAGAACCGCGAAAAGTTTTAATGAAAGCATGAATCTTTCGCTTGAGGGGATTGGAGCAACGTTACAATCAGAAGATGATGAAACAAGCATTAAATCACTTGTTCCTGGCGCACCAGCGGAGAAAAGTAAAAGATTACATCCCGGAGATAAAATTATCGGTGTGGGACAAGCTACTGGCGAGATTGAAGATATCGTTGGCTGGCGTTTAGAAGATATCGTTGAGAAAATCAAAGGTAAAAAAGGCACAAAAGTGCGGTTAGAAATTGAGCCGTCTAAAGGTGGAAAATCCCGTATTATTACTTTAGTGCGCGATAAAGTGCGTATTGAAGATCAAGCTGCAAAATTAACCATGGATAAAGCAGATGGTAAAAATATTGCGGTAATCAAAGTGCCAAGTTTCTATATTGGTTTAACTGACGATGTTAAAAAATTATTGGTTAAAGCAGAGAAACAAAAAGCCGATGCGTTAATTATTGATTTGCGTGAGAATGGTGGTGGCGCATTAACAGAAGCGGTTGCTTTAAGTGGTTTGTTTATTACTAATGGTCCTGTTGTGCAAGTACGTGATGCTTACCAACGAATTCGTGTACATGAAGACGATGATGCCGAACAACAATATAAAGGCCCTTTGTTGGCCATGATTAACCGTTACAGCGCTTCTGCATCAGAAATTTTTGCAGCGGCAATGCAGGATTACAATCGCGGTATTGTTATTGGGCAAAATACTTATGGTAAAGGTACCGTTCAGCAAAGTCGTCCTTTAAATTTTGTGTATGATTTGGATCAGACGCCGTTAGGTTTATTGCAATATACCATCCAAAAATTCTATCGAATTAATGGTGGGTCAACTCAGTTAAAAGGTGTGGCGGCAGATATTAATTTCCCTGAAATTATCGATGCGAAAGAGTACGGTGAAGATAAAGAAGATAATGCATTGCCGTGGGATAAAATTCCATCCGCAACTTATAAAGAAGTTGGTAATGCGCGCAAAGACGTTGATGTATTAAATAAAAAACATCTTGAGCGTATTGCTAAAGATCCTGAATTTGTTGCATTGAATGAAGATTTAAAAATCCGTAATGAGCGCCGTGATCGCAAATTCTTATCGTTGAATTATCAAACGCGTAAAGCTGAAAATGATAAGGATGATGCAAGACGCTTAAAAGATATTAATGAACGTTTTAAACGTGAAGGTAAAAAAGCATTAAATGATATTGATGATTTACCGAAAGATTATGAAGCGCCAGATTTCTTCTTAAAAGAAGCAGAAAAAATGGCTGCGGATTTTGTCATGTTGAATTCAAGTGCGCAAGATGTTGGTAAAGAAGCTCAGAAACCAACAGAAAAAGTAGAAGAGAAAAAATAAAATTATTTTAATCGCACTTTGTTTTAGAACTTAGATAAAGTGCGGTTGTTTTTAGGAAATGTTTAAGGAATGGCTATGTTTAAAAGCACTGCAAAGCTCTCAGTATTTGTGTTGTCATTGTCAATGATGACATCAGGATGCGCTTTAGCAGATTTTGTAAAGAATGGACAATCGGCACAACTTCATGGCGTTGATGTTTCGCATTTATCTCCAGAAGAAAAACAAAAGCTTGAAGAGGAAATAAAATTAGATCAAGCCCGCTTAGCACAGGAAAAGCAAGCGATTTTAGAAATGTCTCTCACCCATGAAATAGGTGAGCATGCTTTACAGTTTAAGCCTTTGTTGGCTCGTTTATATGCAGAGCGTAAATATGCACCATTATGGAAAGATAACGCTGCGGCTCGCCAATTATTACAGGATTACGCAGCAATGGTGGCTAGTGGTATTTCTAAACGTTCAGCAAAATCCTTAGAATCCTTTGAATTGATTGAGCAGCAAGGCGGGTTAGCTTATGATGTTTTATTGAGCGATATATTGCTAGATTACTTGTATTATACTCAAAATGTAGGTGTACAAGCTCAACGTTGGTTGTATTCATCTAGCGCTTATCAAGTCCAACAACCTGCAGATGAGCATATTCAACGTTGGTTAAGTGCGGTAGACAATAGTCAACTTTTAGGTTTTGTACAAAGTTTATCGGGTGATAATCACTTATATCATCAAACTGTTAAAGCATTATCATCAATGGTATCTGCATCAGGCTTATCAGAGGTTGGGCAGAAACTTGCAATTAATGCTCAGCGTTTGCGAGTAATTCCTGATTTTCATAACGGCATCTTTGTAAATATTCCAAGTTATAAATTGCAGTATTATCGTGATGGTAATTTAATTTTGGAGTCTCGTGTTATTGTTGGTAAGGATCAACGGCGTACGCCAGTGATGTATAGCAAATTGAGTAATGTTGTTGTTAATCCACCTTGGAATGCCCCTACTCGCTTAATTAATGAAGATTTATTGCCAAAAATGAAAGCGGATCCAAATTATATTGCAGAACATAATTATTCAATTTTAGATAGTCAGGGAAATGTTGTTGATCCAGCTTCTATTGATTGGGCATCTATTGGTAATAAATTCCCTTATCGAGTTCGACAAGCTGCGGGCGATAGTGCCCTGGGTAATTATAAATTTAATATGCCAAGCTCAGATGCCATTTATTTACATGACACGCCAAATCATGGGCTGTTTAGCCGTAAAGATCGCGCATTAAGCTCTGGTTGTGTGCGTGTGGAAAAATCCGATCAACTTGCTAGTATTTTATTGAAGGAAGCAGGGTGGTCTGATGAACGTAAAAAGAATGTTTTAGAGAGTAAAAAAACGGTTTCTGCCCCAATTCGTTCGGAAAACCCAGTGTTTATATACTATGTGACATCTTGGGTTGAGAATGGAAATATTCAGGCATTGCCAGATATTTATAAATATGATGGATTGATGAATTTCAGTGGAATTAACTGGAATGTCGTTAAAAAATATCTCTAATAATCCATTAAAAAATAGAAAGGAGAGATGATGCACAAAGTTGATAAACAGAAACGTAAATGGTTGTCGCTCGGCGGTATTGTTTTAGGTGCATCAGTTTTACCGAATTCTGTATTAGCAATGGTTTCAACACCTAAGCCTCGTATTTTGACGTTCCGTAACATTAATACGGGAGAGCGATTAAGCGGTGAGTTTTCTGCTCAAAAAGGTTTCGCAAGTACCACATTAAAAAAATTAGACCATTTTATGCGCGATAAACGAACAAACCAAGTTTGTAAAATGGATCCAAATTTATTCCACAAGTTTTATAACATTCAAAGCAATTTGGGGCTACGCAATGCGGAAATTGAAGTTATTTGTGGGTACCGTTCTGCTGCAACTAATGCAATGCGTCATCGTCAAAGTAGCGGAGTAGCAAGTAATAGTTATCATATTAAAGGAAAGGCCATTGATTTTCGTATTGCTGGTGTACCTTTGATTAAAGTGAAATCTTCCGCAGAAAATCTTCGAAATGGTGGGGTAGGGTATTATCCGACAAGTAATTTTATTCATGTGGATACAGGCCCTGTTAGAACCTGGAAAGGGGTATAAAATAGATTTAAAATTGACCGCACTTTTGTGCGGTTTTTCATTGGGAAATACTATGCTATTTGACTGCCATCTTCATTTGGATCAACTCTCTGATGAGAATATTCAGAAAACACTTGGTGATCCAAAGCTTACTGGTATGCTTGCGGTAAGTACGAATCTAAAAAGTGCTAAAAAACTATTGAATTTAAAACAGGGTTATCCCGAGAAACTTTATATTGCAGCTGGTTTTCATCCGGAACAGCCATTATTTAATTTCGAAGAGCAAGATGAATTATTTCAATGGATTGATGAATATCATTCATCGATTTCTGCGATTGGCGAGGTGGGGTTGCCACATTATTCTAAACGTGAAAATGCAAATTTGGATTACGCACCTTACATTGAATTACTGGAACGATTTATTCTGATAGCGAAAAAATGGGATTTGCCGTTAAATTTACATATTGTGCATAATGATGTGGATATTGCGCTTGAATTATTGCAGAAACATAATATCCAACTAGCCCATTTTCATTGGTTTAAGACAGATGAAAAATCTTTTCAGAAATTTTTATCTACACCATATTTTGCTAGTCTAACGCCTGATATTTTATGGAATCCTAAAACGCAATATGTTGCTCAACATTTGTCGTTGAACCGTTTGATGATTGAAACGGATAGTCCATGGCCACACGAAGGATTTGAAAGTGCGGTAATTTCTGAGCAATTATTCGCAGTAGCGAAGAAAGTAGCTGAATTAAAATCTTTGCCATTACATTATGTTCAAGAGCAAATTCTTTTGAATACTCAACAATTTTATCGATTATAAGGAGCAAACATGAATATCGAAATTATCCCAGTCACCGCATTTCAACAAAACTGTTCTTTGATTTGGGATGATGACAAAAATGCAGCAATTATTGACCCAGGTGGCGAAGTCGAACGTCTAATTCAACGTATTGAAGAACTGGATTTAAATCTTAAAGTGATTTTGCTTACCCATGGTCATTTAGATCATGTTGGCGCAGCGATGCAGTTAAAACAACACTTTGGTGTTGAAATTTGGGGTTCTCATGAAGAAGATAAATTTTTATTTGAGAGTTTGCCAGAACAAGCACAACGTTTTGGTTTGCCAAATATTGAAGCCTTTTTACCTGATCGTTGGTTTAATCAAGAAGGTGAAATCTTAAAATTAGATGGCTTTAATTTCGAGATTTTACATTTACCAGGGCATACACCTGGGCATATCGGTTTTATTGAACATGATAAAAAAGTGGCATTTACAGGCGATGTATTATTTCAAGGCGGAATTGGTCGTACCGATTTCCCTCGAGGCGACTATGAAACATTGATTTCTTCAATTCGAACAAAACTATTACCCTTGAATGATGATCTGATTATTATTGCTGGGCATGGGCCTTATACAACCATTGGCCGAGAAAAACAGACAAACCCATTTTTAAATCGTTAAAGTTAAAAGTGCGGTGAATTTTATTCTTATTTTCTAAAAGAGCTGATTTTTTATTGGCTCTTTTTATCTGAAAAAGGAAAGAGTTTGAGTCAGATCACAAATCTGTAACAATTTCTGATAAGAGGCTTATTTCCTTTTCAATCCTATGTATAATGGATAAAAAATGGAGCGAAAAATATCGTTCCAAATAATCATAATAAAGAGGTAATTATGCAGCAAAACAAGGCATTTGATGATTGGTTAGCTAGCACAGCATTAGGCGGTGCAAATCAATCTTATATAGAAGAACTTTATGAAAGCTATTTGAGTGATCCGCAGTCGGTGGAGGAAAGCTGGCGAGCCACTTTTGATTCTTTACCAAAAATGACCGCACTTGAACAGCCTCATACACCAGTGCGAGATTATTTTCGTCGTTTGGCGCGAGAAAATCATAATGAAGCGGTGACAGTGATAGATCCTGCTGCTGGTGCAAAATTGGTGAAAGTTCTACAATTTATCAATGCCTATCGTTTTCGTGGCCATTTAGAGGCTAATCTCGATCCCCTCAATTATTATCGTTGGAAAGTATCTTCCGTCCCTGAATTAGATTATCGTCATCACGGTTTTACTGAACAAGATCTCAATGAAACCTTTAATATTAATCATTATGTTTACAAACGCGATACCATTAAGCTTGGTGAGTTAGCTCAAATGTTGAAAGAGACTTATTGTGGCTCAATTGGTTTGGAGTTTATGCATGTGCAAGATATGGCACAGAAAACTTGGCTTCAGAGCAAAATGGAAAGTGTGTTAGATAAACCGCTTTTTACATCTGAGGAACGTGTTAATTTTCTTCGTGAACTTACCGCTGCAGACGGTTTAGAACGTTATCTGGGTGCAAAATTCCCGGGGGCGAAACGCTTTTCTTTAGAAGGAAGTGATGCATTTATTCCATTAATGAAAGAAATTATCCGTCATGCTAGTCGCCAAGGGGTAAATGATGTGGTAATGGGAATGGCACACCGTGGGCGTTTGAATATGCTCGTGAATGTATTAGGTAAAAAGCCTGAGGATTTATTTGATGAATTTGCGGGTAAACATTCGAGTGAACGTACAGGGGATGTGAAATATCATCAAGGTTTTTCCTCTGATTTCGCAGTGGATGATAAGCGAGTCCACTTAACTTTGGCATTCAATCCATCTCATTTGGAAATTGTAAGCCCAGTAGTGGTGGGCTCTGTGCGTTCAAGACAGACTCGTATTAATGATACAACGCGTAGTCAAGTTTTAGCGATTACAGTACATGGTGATTCCGCTGTAGCTGGGCAGGGTGTTGTTCAAGAAACATTGAATATGTCAAATGCCCGTGGTTACAGTGTGGGCGGTACTATTCGTATCGTGATTAATAACCAAATTGGTTTTACGACATCTAACCCGAATGACACGCGTTCCACAGAGTATTGCACCGATATTGCGAAAATGATTCAAGCGCCGATTATTCACGTTAATGGTGATGATCCTGAAGCGGTTGCTTTTGCTGCGCGTATGGCGGTGGAATATCGTAATTTATTCAAACGAGATATTTTTATTGATTTGATTTCTTATCGTCGTCATGGTCATAACGAAGCTGATGAGCCATTAGCTACTCAGCCAATGATGTATAGCATCATCAAAAAACATCCTACACCTCGTAAAGTTTATGCAGATCGCTTAGTTGCAGAAGGCGTGATGACTGAAGAACAAGTCACCGAGATGGCGAATGATTATCGCGATGCGCTAGATAATGGTGATCGAGTCGTATCAGAATGGCGAGAAATGGATACGGCAAAAATGGATTGGTTGCAATATCTCAACTATGATTGGACTGCTCCGTATGAAAGCAAGTTTTTACAGGAACGTTTTTTAACGCTTGCTAAACGTGTGTGTGAATATCCAGAAAGTTTACGTGCGCATCCTCGTGTAGAAAAAATCTATAATGATCGTAAAGCAATGTATCAAGGCGAAAAATTGCTCGACTGGGGGATGGCTGAAACCATGGCTTATGCAACCTTACTTGATGAAGGTGTTAATGTCCGTTTATCAGGTGAAGATGCAGGGCGCGGAACCTTTTTCCATCGTCATGCCGTAGTGCATAATCAAAATGATGGTACGGGGTATGTACCATTGACACATCTACATGCTAACCAAGGTCGTTTTGAAGTATGGGATTCAGTACTTTCAGAAGAATCAGTACTTGCTTTTGAATATGGCTATGCAACAACAGATCCAAAAACTTTAACCATTTGGGAAGCGCAATTTGGCGATTTTGCTAATGGTGCACAAATTGTTATCGACCAATTTATTAGCTCCGGCGAACAAAAATGGGGCAGAATGTGTGGTTTAGTTATGTTATTGCCTCATGGCTATGAGGGACAAGGCCCAGAACATTCTTCTGCCCGCCTTGAACGTTATTTGCAACTTTGTGCTGAACAAAATATGCAAGTCTGCGTGCCATCAACGCCAGCACAGGTGTATCACATGCTTCGTCGTCAATCGTTGCGTAAGATGCGTCGTCCATTAATTGCTATTTCTCCAAAATCTTTGCTACGTCACCCATTAGCAGTATCCAGTTTAGATGAGTTGATTAATGGGGCTTTCCAAACAGTAATCGGAGAAATTGATGAGCTTGCTCCTAAAGATGTAAAACGTGTGGTAATGTGTTCAGGTAAAGTTTATTACGATTTACTTGAACAACGTCGTGCGAATAATCAGAAAGATGTGGCGATTATTCGTATTGAGCAGCTTTATCCATTCCCACATGAGGATGTGAAGAACGCGCTTGCGCCTTATGCACATGTCACGGATTATGTATGGTGCCAAGAAGAACCACTTAACCAAGGGGCTTGGTATTGCAGTAAACATAATTTTGAATCCGCAATTCCAGAATCCGTTAAACTCAAATATGCGGGGCGTCCAGCTTCGGCTTCGCCTGCTGTGGGTTATATGTCGCTTCACACTAAACAGCAAAAACAGTTAGTGGAAGATGCGTTAACCCTATAAAGTGCGGTTAAAAATTAAGATATTTTTATAAATTTACAGGTGTACTTGTTGCATCCTGGATAAAAAGTAAAAGAGTAATTCAGTGCAATAAGTTGCACTTTAAGAGATAAGGAAAATAAAATGACCATTGAAATTCTTGTTCCAGACCTACCTGAATCAGTTGCGGATGCAACCGTGGCTACTTGGCATAAAAAAGTAGGTGATACTGTTAAACGTGATGAAGTTATTGTAGAAATTGAAACGGATAAAGTCGTGCTAGAAGTGCCCGCACTTTCTGATGGCGTACTGGCAGAAGTTGTTCAAGCTGAGGGCGAAACTGTGGTGAGTAAACAACTGCTAGGCAAAATTTCTACGGCTCAAGAAGGGGATATTAGTTCCGCGACATTAAAAGCAACGAATGAACCCACACCTTCTGATCGTCAAAATGCAGCGATTGAAAATAGTCATAATCACAATGCGGATCAAGGCCCTGCGATTCGTCGTTTATTAGCAGAACATGATTTACAAGCAGAGCAAATTCAAGGTTCGGGTGTGGGTGGCCGTTTAACACGTGAAGACATTGAGCGTGAAATCGCAAAACGACAAGCACTGCAAGCGAAACAAGAAGCTGCCACTGAGCAAAATACAATTAGTACGGTAGCTTATAGCGCACGTTCTGAAAAACGTGTGCCAATGACCCGTTTGCGTAAACGTATTGCTGAACGTTTACTTGAAGCCAAAAATAGTACAGCAATGCTTACTACTTTCAATGAAGTAGATATGCAGCCGATAATAACTTTGCGTAAAACCTACGGTGAAAAATTTGAAAAACAACATGGTGTGCGTTTAGGATTTATGTCTTTTTATATTAAAGCGGTTGTGGAAGCATTAAAACGTTATCCTGAAGTTAATGCTTCTATTGATGGGGATGATGTTGTTTACCATAACTATTTTGATATTAGTATTGCGGTTTCTACTCCTCGTGGATTAGTCACCCCAGTGCTTCGCGATTGCGATAAGCTCAGTATGGCAGAGATCGAAAAACAAATTAAAGTATTAGCTGAAAAAGGTCGTGATGGCAAATTGACAGTAGAAGATCTTACTGGCGGAAATTTTACCATTACAAATGGCGGCGTGTTTGGTTCTCTTATGTCCACCCCAATTATCAATCCACCACAAAGTGCGATTTTAGGAATGCATGCAATTAAAGAACGTCCGATTGCGCTTAATGGTCAAGTTGTGATTCGTCCGATGATGTATCTTGCTTTATCTTACGATCATCGCTTAATTGATGGCCGTGAATCTGTTGGTTTCTTGGTAACGATTAAAGAATTATTGGAAGACCCAACAAGATTATTATTAGAAATCTAAGAAATAAAAGGCTTTCTGTGTTAGAAAGCCTTTTAAAATGAACAAAAAATTAACAGCACTTTAAATATTTAAAAAGAATATTTCAAAGTGCGGTTATTTTCTTATGTGTTTTTAATTATAGATCGAAATCCCCAAAATCATTCGTATCAACTTTTGAGTCAATTTGACCAACAAGGTAAGAACTCACTTCCACTTCTTGTGGTGCTACTTGTACATTATCAGAAACAAGCCATGCGTTAATCCATGGAATTGGGTTAGAACGCGCACCAAATGGCAATGGAAGACCAACAGCTTGCATACGGATATTAGTGATATATTCCACATATTGCACCAAAATGTCTTTGTTCAAACCAATCATCGAACCGTCTTTAAACAAATAATCTGCCCAGTCTTTTTCTTGTTCTGCAGCGGCTAAGAATAAATCATAGGCTTCTTGTTTACATTCTTCTGCAATTTCTGCCATTTCCGGGTCGTCTTGACCTGCAGCCATAATATTTAAAATGTGCTGCGTACCAGTTAAGTGTAGGGCTTCATCACGTGCGATAAATTTAATAATTTTCGCATTACCTTCCATTAATTGACGTTCAGCAAAAGCAAACGAGCATGCGAAAGACACATAGAAACGAATGGCTTCAAGCGCGTTCACGCTCATTAGGCAAAGGTAAAGTTGTTTTTTCAAATTACGCAATGTCACAACACATTCTTTACCATCTACCGTGTAAGTACCTTCGCCGTATAGGCTATAAAGTTGGCTGTCGCGGATTAAATCATCGTAATAAGAAGAAATATCACGTGCACGTTTGATGATTTCTTCGTTAGTTACGATGTCATCAAATACGATAGATGGATCGTTCACAATGTTACGAATAATGTGCGTGTAAGAACGAGAGTGGATGGTTTCAGAGAATGTCCAAGTCTCGATCCAAGTTTCTAATTCTGGAATAGATACCAACGGTAATAATGCAACGTTCGGGCTACGGCCTTGAATAGAATCTAATAAGGTTTGATATTTTAAGTTACTGATGAAAATGTGTTTTTCATGCTCAGGTAACGCAGCATAATCAATACGGTCTTGTGACACATCCACTTCTTCTGGACGCCAGAAGAAAGAAAGTTGTTTTTCAATGAGCTTTTCAAACGTCTCATATTTTTGTTGATCGTAACGCGCAACGTTAACGTTTTGACCAAAGAACATTGGCTCTTTTAATTGGTCGTTTTTAGTTTGTGAGAAAGTGGTGTATGCCATATATTGTTCCCCGTTTTGGCAACCTTAATTTTGCCGATAGTAATTAATAGGTTACAAGTAGCGGGCTAAAGCCCGCTAATAATTTGAAAGTAAATAGTTAGATTTTACAAGCCCCACCAGCACAGCCCTCATCAAGATCTTCTTGAGCATCTTCAGCACCGTCGCGAGTGTTTTGGTAGTAAAGGGTTTTTAAGCCGTATTTGTAAGCGGTTAAAAGATCTTTTAACAACACTTTCATTGGTACTTTACCATCTTCAAAACGTTTTGGATCGTAGTTAGTGTTGGCGGAGATCGCTTGGTCTACGAATTTTTGCATAATACCGACTAAGTGTAAGTAACCATCATTGCTTGGGATATCCCAAAGTAATTCGTAGTTGTCGCTTAAGTTTTCGTACTCAGGTACAACTTGTTTTAGGATGCCATCTTTTGAGGCTTTAATACTTACATGACCACGCGGTGGCTCAATACCATTAGTCGCATTGGAAATTTGTGATGATGTTTCTGATGGCATTAAGGCGGTTAATGTTGAGTTACGTAAACCAAATTCTTGAATATCTTTACGCAAACTTTCCCAATCATAATGTAATGGCTCTTGCGTTAAGGCATCTAAATCTTTCTTATAGGTATCAATAGGTAAAATGCCTTTTGCATAAGTGGTTTCATTGAAGTATTCGCAAGCACCTTGCTCTTTTGCTAAGTTCATAGAGGCTTTCAATAAATAGTATTGAATGGCTTCAAAAGTGCGGTGAGTTAAATCATTAGCTGAACCATCAGAATAACGAACACCATTTTTCGCAAGATAATAAGCATAGTTAATTACACCGATACCTAATGAACGACGAGCAAGTGAACTACGTTTTGCCGCCACAACAGGGTAATCTTGATAATCTAATAATGCATCAAGCGAACGAACCGCAAGATCGGCAAGTTCTTCTAATTCATCTAAGTTTTCAATTTTACCTAAGTTAAATGCGGAAAGGGTACAAAGTGCGATTTCTCCATTTTCATCATTAATGTGCTCAAGAGGCTTCGTAGGTAACGCGATTTCTAAACATAAGTTAGATTGGCGAACTGGTGCAACTTGTGGATCAAACGGAGAGTGAGTATTACAGTGGTCTACGTTTTGAATGTAGATACGGCCTGTTGATGCACGTTCTTGCATTAATAAAGAGAAAATCTCAACGGCTTTGACGGTGCGTTTACGGATAGTTGGATCTTGTTCGTATTTTATGTACAGTTCTTCAAATTTGTCTTGATCTGCAAAGAATGCTTCATAAAGTCCAGGTACATCTGATGGACTAAATAAAGTAATCTCGCCGCCTTTAATTAGACGTTGATACATTAATTTATTTAATTGGACGCCATAATCCATATGACGAACGCGGTTGTCTTCTACACCACGGTTATTTTTTAATACAAGTAAGCTTTCTGCTTCTAAGTGCCAAATAGGGTAATAAAGTGTCGCCGCACCGCCACGAACACCACCTTGTGAGCAAGATTTCACCGCGGTTTGGAAATATTTATAGAATGGAATACAACCCGTATGGAATGCTTCACCGCCACGAATCTCACTACCTAATGCACGAATTGCACCTGCATTAATACCAATTCCCGCGCGTTGTGAAACATATTTCACAATAGCTGATGCCGTTGCATTGATTGAATCTAAGCTATCATCACATTCAATTAATACGCAAGAGCTGAACTGACGAGTAGGTGTGCGCACTCCCGCCATAATTGGCGTTGGTAAGGAAATTTTGAAGGTGGATGTTGCATCGTAGAAACGTTTTACATAATCCAAACGCGTTTCTTTTGGATATTTAGAGAATAAACTCGCTGCAACCAGTAAATAGAGGAATTGTGCTGATTCGTAGATTTCTCCTGTCACACGGTTTTGAACTAAATACTTACCTTCTAATTGTTTTACGGCAGCATAAGAGAACGTCATATCACGCCAATGGTCGATAAACCCATCCATTGTGTCCCATTCTTCACGGGTGTAATCATCCAATAACGCATGATCGTATTTACCCATGCGCACTAATTTTTTGACGTGATCGTATAAACGAGGGGGATCAAAATGACCGTAGGCTTTTTTACGTAAATGGAAAATCGCTAAGCGAGCAGCTAAAAATTGATAATCTGGCGTATCTTTGCTGATTAAATCTGCGGCTGCTTTAATAATGGTTTCGTGAATGTCTGAAGTTCGAATGCCTTCATAAAATTGAATGTGTGAGCGAAGCTCAACTTGGGAAACAGACACATTGTCTAGACCTTCTGCTGCCCATGTAATAACACGGTGGATTTTATCAAGATTGATTTGTTCCTGCGTGCCATCACGCTTGGTTACCATTAAGCTTTTATTCATTATACGACCCTTGTTATTATGCGATGTTAAACACAAGATATAGTGTTTGTAATAAAATTACGCACAAGGTAATGTGTTTTTTGCTTGAGATCAAGCAATAAATTTTTTGCTTAAATTATTGACAATAGGTAACTTATTTAAAAATAAACAGTTTTTTCGAAGAGCAAAAAAATCAAATTTTTTACTTGTAAAAATGAGAAAAGTGCGGTTGAAATTCGTTGAATTTTTACCGCACTTTGAAGATTAGTTGAGATATTTGAAAACTTTAATTACTTTTTGTACGCCACTGATTTTACTTGCAATATCTGCAGCTGCATCAGCTTGAGCGTGTGTTAGGGTACCAAGTAGGAAAACTTCTCCATTTTCGCTAATAACTTTAACATCGGTTGCTTTAACTCGATCATCGACTAACATTTTTGATTTGACTTGCGTAGTAATCCAACTGTCTTTGCTGATTTGTGTAAAAGAGATTTTCGGGCCAACAGTCAGTTCGTTATAAATATCATTGACACCTTCAACGCCTTTTGCAAGATCTGCGGCAGTGTCTTTTACACCACTATTAGGCACTTGACCGATTAAAAGTACTCGACCATTGTAAGACACTGCATTTACACGGCCTTCAGCCTTAATTTGGGCATCTTTTTCAACGGCATTTTCTACTTTGAATTCGAGTGTTTCGTCATCAATTTGTGCCCCAGTTGTTCGAGGATCGGTACCTACTTTAGCCGCTACAGCGCCACCTCCAATCACAGCTGCAACACATCCCTGTAAAAAGATTGTTGTTCCAAGTACGATAGCCAGTTTTTTTAATGGGGATAATTTCATATTAACTCCTTTTGAGATTGAACTACTGGTAGTTTGAAAGTAATTTATTTTTCTGTCAAGCACTTGGGAACAACGCATGGTCAACTAATTCACAAAGGGCATTGATAACAAAAAGATGGTTTTCTAGGACTCGACTTTCTTTGGTTGCTGGAATCGATATTTCTAAATCACTATCGGCTAAAATTCCTTGAATTGCATCGTTATTAGAGCCAGTGAGTGCAATAACATTAACTTCTTTATTTACTGCATGAGAAATAATGTTTAGCACGATTTTCTCTGTTCCCAAAGGCGAAAAAGCGATAAGTAAGTCGCCCGGTTTGGCAACAGCATTAAATTGGTGACAATACAATTCTTCAGGCGAGTGTTCAAAAACAAGAGAAGAACCCACCGCACTTTCTAAACTTAATAGAACAGAGGGAAAACTTGGTCTTGCTAAATCGTATCGATTAAGCAAGTTAGATACGAGAAACTGTGCATTGGCATAAGAACGCGAGACGCCACAAGCGATCACTTTATTGCCGCCTAGCAAACATTGCATCACCATTTGGGTGGCGTTAGCAATATTTTCCGAAAGCATGCTAGACGCAGCAATTTGAATTTGAATACTTTCGCTATAAATATCTTTTACTTTTTGTAACATCATAAAAAGCCATTAATCGAGAAAATTAGGAATCCATTGAATATCTTGGGGCGTTTTGCCAAAGGCGATTAAATCAAAACGACAATCGGCGTCTTCTAAACTCATATTTTGTTTCATTAGCCATAAATTTGCCGCATCCAACCATTTTTGTTGTTTTTGCCAATCTACGCTTTCTATTGCCGAGCCAAAGGTATTATGAGAACGTTGGCGAACTTCAACAAAAACGATGGTTTCTTTGTCACTCATAATAAGATCAAGTTCACCACATTTGAAATTTTGATTAGCCGCAATAAATTTTAAGCCTTTTGATTCTAAAAAAAGGCGAGCTTGATGCTCAAAGCTCGCCCCTTGTTGACGTTTTAAAGAAAACATTAGTTTGCGACCGGTACAACTGCACCATCTTGATATTGATACCAAGTCATATCGCGTTCAACATTACAATTTGTACCCGCACTTAAAATACCAGTTAAACCACTTAAGCGATATCCTGGTACTTGGCGCAATTCATTAAATTGATTGATGAGTAACCAAGCATCTGCACCCATTGCGTATAAACGCATTAATTGATATTCACCGCCAGTTGTTTTGGCTAGTTTTTGATATTGTGGTGAATTGGTTTCTTTAAAAAATGGAATATCACTAAACTGTACGCCATTCATCTGTGTAATGAAATCCGCGTTAGTATTTGTCGCATTTGCGCTTGCTCGAGAGCTGGCATAAATCGCTAAATTAGGCGCGATATTTGTTAAATAACCTTTCATTTCTGCTAGCTCAGTTGGACTTGCTACGACATAAAGTGCGGTTGAATTTGAACCATTTTCTTGAAGGAAATAAGTGACATCCGCAGGCAAATTGTAGTAACGGATATTCGCATCAGTACCTGCTAATTGTTGCCAACGTACATTAAAGGCATTGCCTACGCGTTGCCCTAAATCATTTTGTGGCATTGCGACAAGTGGATTACGCACGCCATCGTTCCACATTTTATTGGCGGCAGATTCAGCTTCATCTTCTGGAGAAAGTCCGTAATAACAAAGTTGAGGAATCGCACGAGAATTTGGTGTTGCATTTAATGCAAGCACATCCATACCTTGAATTTGTGCAGGATCCGCTAAAATCACATCAAGATTTTGTTTTAGTAATGGACCCACTAATGTTTTAATCCCCGCTTGTTTCGCTTGCGCAATGATATCTTGTACCGAATTTATTGAGGTATCAAATACTTGCACTGGAATAGTTGAGTTACCTTTCGCGTCGTTGAAACCCGATTGAATGGTTGTACCAAGAATTTGTCCATCTCCACTTAATGGCAAGAGTAAACCAATTTGTGACACATTCGTTTGTTGGAAATTAAGCAATGTAAGCAATTCTTTTGGGAACAACGTTGCGGCTGCATGATTTGGATAAGCATTTTTCCAGCTTTGTAATGCTTGGCTTAATTGTACAGGCTGACGAATATAATCATTGTAGGTTTTGATTAACGTTAACCAACCGCCTAAAGCCGCGTTGCCTTCATCTGAAGCATTATTGATTACACCAGTATTTGCTGAACGTAACAATGCCCAAGTTTTATCAACATTATCTTGGCGACGTTGTACATCCGCTAAATTCTCATCAATTTTTACCCGCGCTTTTACGGCTTCAATGATGTCTTTACGGTTTTCAGCAACAATAGCTAAGGTTTCGTAATAACGAGATTTTTGTGACGGGCTTAATTTATTTAAATCCAATGCACGCAATTGATTTTGCGCGACTTCATTAGCATTTTTTGCAGCAGAAATTCTCGCTTCAATTAATGCACGATCTAATTTTTGCGCATCATTTAATTCACCTAATTCACTTAATAAAGCTTCTGATTGTTCAACTTTATTTTCACTGATTAACACGCGAGCCGCGAGCAATTTATAGGTTTGTTGATCTTCAAGTTCTTGTGCTTGTCCTAATTTATTCATATAAAATTCAGAACTTGCATTCGCATCTTGTTGTAAAGTTTGCGTAAAACTGCTACCAAGTAGATTTGAACAGCCAGCTAAGGCCATTGACAATAAAATTGGCATTAAACGTTTTTTAAAACGCCCGCCTTGTAATAGAATAGACATTCTTGCTCCATCATGAACAGACAATAGTTGTGGCAGATCTTACTTATCTCATAACTTAAAAGCAAACAAAAATGACTGATTTAACCGGAATTTTATACATTGTTGCCACGCCGATTGGCAATTTACAGGATATTACCCAGCGTGCTTTAGATACTTTTGCGCAAGTGGATTTAATTGCAGCAGAAGATACCCGTCATAGTGGCCTTTTATTAAGTCATTACGGTATCAAAAAGCCCTTTTTTGCTTTGCATGATCACAATGAACAAGAAAAAGCCCATATTTTGGTGGAAAAACTCAAGCAAGGTAGCAATATTGCTTTGATTTCTGATGCGGGCACGCCATTAATTAGTGATCCTGGTTTTCATTTAGTACGCCAATGCCGTGAGGCTAGCATTTGCGTTGTTCCTTTGCCTGGGGCATGCGCAGCAATTACCGCACTTTGCGCATCGGGGATTGCTTCTGATAGATTTTGTTTTGAGGGGTTTTTGCCCGCAAAAAGTAAAGCCCGCATAGATAAATTAGAAAATATCGCAGAAGAAGACCGCACTTTGATTTTTTATGAATCCACTCACCGTATTTTAGATACGCTAGAAGATATGCAATTTGTGCTAGGAGAAGAACGATATATTGTGTTAGCCCGCGAAATTACTAAAACTTGGGAAACGATTACGGGTAATACGATTAAAAATTTACGAGAATGGCTTTTAGAAGATGCAAATCGTACAAAAGGCGAGATGGTTTTGATTGTTGAAGGCAAACCAAAGTCTGACAATAACGATGAAATCTCCCCACAAGCGGTGAAGGCACTTGAATTAATTGCAGAAGAATTACCGCTAAAAAAAGCGGCCTCTATTGTTGCTGAGTTGTATGGTTATAAGAAGAATGCTTTGTATCAATTTGGATTAGCGCATTTGGAAAAATAACCTCAAAATTAACTGCACTTTATTCATCCAATTTTAATCTTTGCTGTTGCACCAAAGGGACACAAGCTCTTACAAGATATTTACTTTTAGACTGGAAAAAATATGTTAAACCAAGTTTCAAATACATTACTGACGCCAAGTAATCTTTCAACTAAAGCATTGCTCAATATTTTCGACATGATGTCGCATCGTAATATTGACTATGCTGATTTGTATTTTCAACTTAGCCAAGATGAAAGTTGGGTATTGGAAGATGGCATTATAAAAGAAGGCGGTTTTCATATTGATCGTGGAGTTGGCGTGCGAGCAGTTTCTGGTGAGAAAACAGGCTTTGCTTATGCCGATCAAATTAATCTTGCCTCTTTGCAGCAATGTGCGGAGGCGGTAAAGGGGATTGCGCAAGTAAAACAAGGAAATTTGATTTCGCCATCCGCTTTTAATGTGGTAAATCCTATTGCTCGTTATGCAGCGATTAATCCTTTGGAGAGTTTGACTAAAGAGAAAAAAATTGAGCTATTACATTTGGTTGATCGTACAGCACGCGCAGAAGATCATCGCGTAACTCGCGTATCAGCAAGTCTTAGTTCGGTTTATGAAGAAGTATTAGTCATGGCGACGGATGCTACGCTAGCCGCAGATATTCGTCCTTTAGTTCGCTTATCTATTTCTGTGTTAGTAGAGGAAAATGGAAAACGTGAACGAGGCAGTTGTGGTTCTGGTGGGCGTTTTGGTTTAGATTGGTTCTTTGAAGTGATTGATGGCGATATTAGAGCAGTCCGATTTGCTAAAGAAGCGGTTCGTCAAGCTTTAGTAAACCTTAGTGCAGTTGCGGCACCTGCTGGATTAATGCCAGTTGTATTAGGTGCTGGTTGGCCAGGCGTGTTGTTACACGAGGCGGTAGGGCACGGTTTAGAAGGAGATTTTAATCGTAAAGAAAGTTCACTTTTCACAGGCAAGATTGGTGAACAAGTGACTTCACCGTTATGTACGATTGTGGATGATGGCACGATTGAAAATCGTCGAGGTTCATTAACTATTGATGATGAAGGAGTGCCAAGTCAGTGCAATGTACTCATCAAAGATGGGATCTTGCAAGGTTATATGCAAGATAAAATGAATGCCCGTTTGATGGGCGTAGCACCTACGGGGAATGGTCGTCGCGAGTCTTATGCTCATTTACCAATGCCTAGAATGACCAACACCTATATGCTTGCGGGACAAAGTCAGTTTGATGATTTAATTGCTTCTGTAGAACAGGGGATTTATGCACCGCACTTTGGTGGTGGTCAAGTGGATATTACGTCTGGTAAATTTGTATTTTCCACTTCAGAAGCTTATTTAATTGAAAAAGGAAAAATTACGAAACCAGTTAAGGGCGCAACTTTAATTGGCAGTGGCATTGAAGTGATGCAAAAAATTTCTATGGTTGCAGATAAATCAGAACTTGATTTAGGTATCGGGGTTTGTGGCAAAGAGGGGCAAAGTGTGCCAGTTGGTGTTGGACAGCCCGCACTAAAAATTGATGAAATTACTGTTGGTGGTACAAATTAAACCAAAATTGTGCAAAAGATCACAAAAATCCCATTAAAATTGGATTTTTACTGGCAATTTTATTCAAATTTTGATAGCCTCTACAAAATTTTATTTCTTTTAATTATTTGAAATTATGCTGAAAAGAATTTTAGTTATTATCGGTTTAGCGACCCTCGCAACCGCTTGTTCTAATGGTCCACGAACGGCAAATCATCAGATTATTTCAGAAAATGATGATGTTCAATTAACTGGTTTAATTAATAATTTAGAAAAAGATAATCGAACAGGCATTTTTCACAAAGTGAGAACAAACCGCTCCTCTGCTTTGATGGGCGATAAGGCTCTCGCTAGTGTTTATAATGAATGGGTTGGAACTCGTTATCGTATGGGCGGTACGACTAAACGTGGTATTGATTGTTCAGCATTTATGCAAACTACTTTTTCTGAAGTTTTTGGTATTGAATTGCCTCGTTCTACGGCTGAACAGCGTTATTTAGGTAAACAAATTAGTAAATCAGAGTTGAAAAAAGGCGATTTAGTTTTCTTCCGTAAAAATAACCATGTCGGTGTTTATATTGGTAACAACCAATTTATGCACGCAAGTACAGGGCAAGGTGTGACGATAAGTTCCCTTGATGAAGAATACTGGGCTAGAACTTACACTCAATCGCGTCGTATCATGTAATGAAAAAGAAAACCGAACATTAAGTTCGGTTTTTTTGATCAGTTTATTGATAAAAATCTCCTCTTTTAATCGAGGAGATTTTTATTATTCTTTAAATTCTTCCATCATTTCTTGTGCTTTTTTCACCATATCTTGTGAACCAACAAATAGTGGAACGCGCTCATGAAGTGCGGTTGGTTCGATATCTAAAATTCGACGATAACCATCCGTTGCGACACCACCCGCTTGCTCCGCTAAAAATGCAATTGGATTGCCTTCATATAATAAACGGAGTTTTCCATTTGGATAGTTGGTTGCACTTGGGTAAATATAAATACCGCCTTTTAATAAGTTGCGGTGGAAGTCTGCTACAAGTGAACCAATATAGCGAGAGGCGTAAGGACGATTAGTCGATTTATCTTCTTCTTGGCAATATTTAATATATTTTTTCACACCTTGTGGGAATTTGAGGTATTGCCCTTCATTGATGGAATAAATGCGGCCAGTTTTTGGCATTTGCATATTTTCGTGTGACAGACAGAATGTACCGATTGATGGATCATAAGTAAAACCATTAACCCCATGACCAGTGGTATATACCAACATAGTTGATGAACCATAAACAATATAACCTGCGGCAACTTGTTTATTCCCTGGTTGTAAGAAATCTTCTAAAGTTACAGGCGTTCCAATTGGAGATACGCGACGGTAAATAGAGAAAATTGTACCGACGGATACGTTTACATCAATATTTGAAGAACCATCAAGGGGATCCGTTAAAATAATGTATTTTGCATTGCGTCCACGTTCCGTATCAAATGCGATAAAACTTTCTTCTTCTTCAGATGCAAACCCAGCCACTTCTTCACGCGCCATTAATGCCGCTTTCATCGTGTTATGGGCGAATAAATCAAGTTTCATTTGACTTTCGCCTTGTACGTTTTCAACACCAGATTGGCCGAGAATATTTGTTAAGCCTGCTTTATTAATATCTCGGTGAATAATTTTCGCTAAAAGACGAATTGATGACAAAATACCGCTCAATTCCCCTTTTGCATTTGGGTATTCTGCTTGGCGTTCAACGATAAATTCACTCAATGTTTTCATAATTTTCCTTTTAGTTTTTCATAATATATTGATTAATTATAGGGATTTTGGAGTGTAAACTCTAATGATAGATTATCAGAATGAGATCTTTATCACAAAAATTTCACATTTATTGCTGTAATTTTTAGAAGCTATCGCTTATTTGTTAATTAATTCTGGAGCGATTTTGTGAATTTGCGCTCCAAATAAACTTGAGCTACCATAACCGCACTTTATTAAGCCAAAAGGTAAAAAATGAAAATCGCATTAGGCATTGAGTATAACGGGCAAAATTATTATGGTTGGCAGAGACAAGAAAAAGTCCGCAGTGTACAAGAAGAATTAGAAAAGGCGCTTTCTTGTATTGCGAATGAAAAAATTGAAATATTTTGTGCGGGGCGAACGGATTCTGGTGTGAGTGGAACGGGGCAGGTTGTTCATTTTGAAACCAATTCAGTTCGCCCAGATAAGGCTTGGGCTTTTGGTACGAATGCTCATTTACCTGATGACATTGCAGTGAGTTGGGCAAAACAAGTCGATGATGAATTCCATGCTAGATTTTCTGCAACAGCACGCCGTTATCGCTATATTCTTTATTGTAATAAATTACGCTCTGCGATTTTAGCGGGAGGAATGACTCACTGTCATTTAGATTTAGATGCCGAAAAAATGCATCAAGCAGGGCAATGTTTATTAGGGGAACATGATTTTTCCTCTTTTCGCGCTGCACAATGCCAGTCTCATACGCCTTGGCGTAATGTGCATCATTTGAATGTGTCTCGTATCGGAAAATATATTATTGTGGATATTCAGGCGAATGCTTTTGTGCATCATATGGTGCGCAATATTGTGGGAAGTTTGATTGAGGTCGGTGCTGGAAATCAGCCGATTGAATGGATGCAATGGCTACTTGAGCAGAAAAATCGTCAGCTTGCTGCACCAACAGCAAAACCCGATGGATTGTATTTGGTGGATGTGATTTATCCACAAAAGTTTGATATTCCTAAACGCCCCATTGGCCCTTTATTTTTAGAGGATGGTTTATTAAATCGCACTTTGAAATAAAGCGTAATTTCATGTTTTAAATCACTATATCTGAAAATATTTTTCATAAAAAAAGACCGCACTTCAAAAGTGCGGTCAATCTTAAGTAAATTTTATATTAATTTTGATATTCCATAGTTCACTAAAAATCCACCAATCACTAGCCATAAATAAATCAGTATCCCTAAAATCAGAGGTTTTAGTCCAGCTTTCTTGATTGCGCTTGCTTGCGTAGTTAAGCCAAGCGCAGCCATCGCTGAAATTAATAAGAAAGAATCGATTTCAACGAATAATTTCACGAGTTCTTTTGGTAATAAATCAAAAGAATTAAAAATGGCAACGCCAATAAAAAGTACGGCAAACCAAGGAATTGTAATTTTGTGCGATGTATTTTCTGATACCCCATTACTACGTGTTAATAACCAAGAAAGCATTAATAAAAATGGTGCGAGCATCATTACTCGGATCATTTTGGTAATGACGGCGGTATTTGCCACGATAGGATCAATATTTCCCCCAATCGCATAAACTTGAGCTACCTCATGCACGCTAGAACCAATATAAATACCGAATTGATGAGCGTTAATTAAATTTTGTGACCAAGTGTAGAGAAATGGATAAGTAAAAATAGAAAGCGTCCCGAAAATGACCACTACGGCAATCGCCACTGAAACTTTATGAGATTCTGCTTTGGTAACAGGCTCTGCCGCCATAACCGCTGCCGCACCACAAATACTACATCCAGCCCCAGTCAGATAAACCAATTGTTTATCCATTTTTAGATAACGAATGCCCAAAAGTGCGGTAAAAAAGAACGTTGAAATTAGCATGATTGCATCAGTGACGACAGCATTTAATCCAACATCGGCGATATCGCTAAAGGTGAGTCGAAAACCATATAGCACAATGCCAGTGCGAAGAAGAGGACCTTTCGCAAATAATACGCCTTTTTCCACTTGTGCAGAAAATTGCGGGTAAATGGTATTGCCGATTGCCATTCCCAGCAAGATGGCAATAATTAAGGCACTGACATGATAGTGATGAGAAAAGTCGGTACTCCCTAAGTAGCTGGCAAGTACAGCGATAATCGCGATAAATATAAGTCCGAAATAAAAGGGACGAGTGTTCATTTTTTCTTTCCTTAGTTAGTATGAGTTTCCTTTACCCAGGCACTTTCATCCAAAATTTTTCCAAAATAACTTTCCACTAAACGGCCAGTTACATCTGTTTGAGGATCGGTAAATAGCGTTTTAGGCGTACCGCTCTTTATCATTTTCCCTTTATCCATCACTATGACAGTGTCTGCAATATGTTTAATCACGCCGAGGTCTTGCCCTACATAAATGTAAGAGATGCCTAAACGTTGCTGCAGATCAAGAGTTAAATTTAGTAATTGAATGCGCACCGAGGCATCTAAATTACCAAGTGCATCATCTATAATAATTATTTCAGGTTCTAAAATCAGCGCGCGAGCCAAAGCGACACGCTGTTTTTGGCTGATAGAAAGATGTTTGATTTTTAGATTTGTGTAATCGGGGTAAAGCCCTACAAGTAACAGTGTTTCAAAGATTTTTTGATTGCGACGTTCTTCATCCCAGTCTGTTGCTAAACGTAGCGGCGCATCTAATGCCTCACCGATATTTAAGCGAGGATTAAACGCTGAATTCGCATCTTGGAACACCATTCGAATATGTTGCGCGCGGTATTGAAAATCCTCGAATTGCAATTCATGATCGTTAAATAAAATTCTGCCAGAAGTGGGCTGAGTAATGCCCGCAATCATTTTTACTAACGTTGATTTCCCAGAACCATTTTTGCCGATAATCGCCAAAGTTTGTTGGCGCTCAAGAGAAAAACTTACATTTTCTACCGCATTAAAGTCACTCGTACCAAATAAACGCTTGCGACCTTTGAAGGTTTTCGTTAAATCTTCTACTTGTAATAACGGCATTATTCATTTCCTTTGCTTGCAAGTGTTAATGGTGTACTCGTAGCTTTTTCTTTGAAGGTTTTCTCGCGTAAATTAATTGGATAATGGCAAGAAAATTCATGTTGTTTTATTTTGAATCGAGTTGGTTTTTCAATACATTTTTTCTGCGCAAAAGGGCAACGAGGACCAAGACGGCAACCAATAGGCATTTGTTCTAAAATTGGCACAGTGCCTTCTAAGGTGCTTAGTTTTGTTTTAAATCCCAAAGGCTGCGTAAAATCAGGTACGGCATTAATCAACGCCTGTGTGTAAGGATGATGAGGACTTTCAAGCAACATTTGCGTTGGACCTGATTCCGTATTTTGCCCGCAATAGAGTACAGAAATCTGATCGCACCATTCACTAATACTTCTGATGTCATTGCTAGCCAATAAAACGGTTGTGCCTTGGTTTTGGTTCATACTCGAAAGTAATCGAAATACCTGTAATGCTGTTGTTGCTTCTAATGCATTAGTCGGTTCATCGGCAATGAGCAAGCGGGGCTGATTTGCCACTGCGATAGCAATCATGACTTTTTGTCCTTCGCCTTCCGTTAATTCATTAGGATAGCTTGCCATGATATCTTTGTGTTCTTTTATCCCTACACGATGCAATAATTCAATGGCACGGCGTTTTTTCCAACCAAACCATT
The DNA here is from genome assembly GCF_003490595.1 of Haemophilus haemolyticus. Taxonomy (GTDB): domain Bacteria; phylum Pseudomonadota; class Gammaproteobacteria; order Enterobacterales; family Pasteurellaceae; genus Haemophilus; species Haemophilus haemolyticus_L. The sequence goes on along the minus strand of NZ_QQGY01000002.1, from coordinate 12,042 downwards.
GCCACCATTTTCCTTTAAATGTCCAATTCGGGATATTTTGGATTAATTGTTTACCAATTTTCCGACTTGGATCAAGACAAGAAAGGGGATCTTGGAAAATCATGGATATTTCTTTACCCACTAACTTTCGACGTTTATTAGGACTGAGTTTTAGTAACTCTACATCATGAAAGCGAAAGCGATCTGCGGTAATAATCCAGTTTTCTTTGATAGCATTACAAATTACTTTGGCGATTAAACTTTTACCAGAACCTGATTCGCCAACAAGCCCACAAATTTCCCCTTCATTGATCGATAAGCTTACGCCGTCCACAATCTTAACGAGGCCGTTTGAGGTTTGTATTTCGATATTTAGGTTACGGATGTCTAGTAGTGCCATAAATTATTCGTAATATTGGTTGATAGCTTTAGTTAAGCCATTGCTAAAAATAATGCTTAATAAAATAGTAAAAATAATTGCAAAGCCAGGGAGTAATACCGTCCAGGGTGCAAGATAGAGGAGTTCTAAAGAATCTCGAATCATTGCGCCCCATTCTGGGGTTGGTCGTTGTGCGCCAAGGGAAATAAAACTCAAGGCGCTAATATCCAATATAGCGACAACAAATGCGCGTGCAATTTCTTGAACATAGATTACGGTGATATTAGGCAAAATGGTACTTTTTAATAATTCCCAGTTAGAAATGCCCTCAAGTTTTAACATCAGCACATAATCTTTTTTCAATTCTTGTTGAATGGCTCGATAAATTGCATGGATGAAATAGGGCAATATCGCTAAAAGTGTTGCGAACATTGCATTTAATAAACTCGGTTCCATCAGAGTGGAAATCACGATGGCAATGAGCAAAATAGGGAGCGATAAAAAGGCATCGAAAATATGACCAACAAAACGCGCTTTTAAGCCTTTCAACATACCGGCAACAATACCAAGGGTTCCACCAATTAAGGCAACTACAAGTACGACTAGCAACGATGATCCAATCGTGTAACTTGTGCCCATAATTAATCTACTCAGCACATCACGACCTAAATCATCAGTACCAAAGAAAAAGGCAATTTGCCCTTTTTCGACCCAAGATGGCGGCATTAATTCTTGCCCAACAAACTGCATATTATGAGCATAAGGTGCGATCCAACCGCTGAAAAGTGCGGTTAGAATTAACAACGTTAATAAATAAAAGCTGAACAACGCAATGGTATTTTTGCGAAATAGCAGCCAGATTTGGAATATTGAAGTATTTTCTCGAAATTCTTCAGGTTCTTTATCTTGCATACCAACCTTTCTTTTTAAATGGATCGAGCACGAAAGCAAGCGCTTTAATAAATGTGTCGATTAAAATAATGCAAACGCCAATGACAACTACACCCGCAGAAATACTATTGTAATCTTGTTGCGTTACGGCATCGATCAGCCAGCGACCAATTCCAGGCCAACCTAAAGCTGTTTCTACCAACATACATTGAGTTAATACTAGGGTAAACACGCGAGGTACTTGTGGAACAAGCAGAGGAAACGTATTACGGAATACATATTGGTGGAGAATTTTCCATTTTGACCAACCCCGTGTTGTGGCAACTTTGGCAAAATTTTGGTTCAAAACATATTCTGCTCGTTGTTGAATAATTCTGATAATTTCCATTGTTGGCAAAATGCAAAGCACCAGTGTTGGTAAGGCTAAATGTTGTAAAACATTTTGTACAATTTTGGTGCGATAAGGCACATCTATAAACCAAACATCAATGACAGGAAAACCAGTAATCGGTTTTATTTCATAGAGTAAATTGTATTGCCCAATAGAGGCAATTTCCCAATGATTCACTGCCGCCACATAAAGTAAAATAGGTGCAAGCCAAAATATTGGGATTGATAAGCCTAGATAAGATAAGCTTTTTAAGCTCTTTGCAAAAATATGCTGAGAATTTACCGCACTTATAATACCAAGTGGTACGCCGAGAATGAACGCCAATAAAAGTGCGGTAAAACAAAGCTCTAATGTAGGTGGAAGCACCGTTAGAATCAGATCTATGAGCGATTTCCCACCGTTATAAGTAATCCCAAAATCGCCATGTAATAAGGTGCTTAAATAATTAAAATAACTAGTATAAATATTGTGCGTGACAAGATCGGCATTAAGCGGATCTCGCAATAAAATGACGAAACTTAGCAAAGATAACACAAGCAAAAGCAAGGTTACCCAAAGGGTATGGCGAATAACAGACCACAACATTAGGGTTTCTCCTTGTGTAAGCGTAAGTCCGAAAAGTTAAGGCTACCGAACGGTGTCATTTCCACGCCTTTTACTTGGCTATTTGCCACCAAAATGCGTTTTACATTCGCAATAGGGATAATCGGCAATTCATGTAGAATCAGTTCTTGAGCATCATTATAAGCACGCGCCCGTTCAGATAAATTAGAGGTGGCAATCGCGCGATCCATTAAATGATTAAATTCTTCGTTACACCAGTTAGATAAATTTGTGATTTCATTTTGCGTATTACAGCTCAAAATAGGGCGCATAAATCCATCAGGATCAAGATTTCCTGCTAACCATCCCGCTAAAATTAAATCGTAATTTTCTGATTTATTGCGAAGTTGCTCACTCAAAAATGTGCGTGTTACTGTCCGCACTTTCACTTTTACGCCGACTTGATCCAAATCGGATTTAATCATTTCCGCCATTTTAAAAGGGGCTGGGTTATACATTTGTTCTTCATTAATCACCCATAAATTGAGCGAAAGATGTTTATTTTCTAATTTTTTCTTCGCGATTTTTGGACTGTAATCAAAATCAAATTCTGGCGTGTTTACGCTAGAAGCCCAAGATACTTCAGGAATAATGTTATTCGCTACTGTCGCAGTATTGTGATAGATGTTGTGAATAATACGTGCGCGGTTCAAACTTTGTGAGATAGCTTCTCGAATGGTGCGATCCTGCATCAATGGTTTTTCAAAATTGAAAGCAAGATATGCTAAATTCATTCCGTCAGTAGATTGCATATAGTAGTGCTTATCGTTGCTCTTTAATAAGCCAATTTGGCTCACTTCAGGATAAGAGGCTATTTGACATTCATTATTGAAAAACTTGACGAGCCGCCCATTTCTATCAGTAGATAAATCTACGATAATATTTTCAATTTTTTCTTCTTTTTTCCAATAGTTTTCGTTACGCACTAAGCGAACATATTGGTTATACACATAATCCTTTACTTGATATGGTCCAGTGCCCACGGGGTGAGTATCTAATTGAGTGAGATTATCGTCAGCGCTTAATTGATAGGCATATTCTTGTGAAAAAATAATCGCATATTGGCTGGCAAGATGCGACAAGATCGATGAATCAGGCTCAAATAATTCAATTTTCACTTGGTAAGGCGAAAGTGCGGTCACTGATTTAATTTTTTCATTAAGCTTAATGCTATCAAAATAAGGAAAGCGAACTTTTCTTGCTTGCTCGTGAAACACTTTATATTGTGGGTTTTTATAGGTAATTGCTGTTTCTGCTAAGGTGGGCAAGTAAGTATCATGACCCAACACACGATTGATTGAAAATATTACATCTTCCGCATTAAAATCACGAGTTGGGGTAAACCAAGGCGTATGATGAAATTTCACCCCACGGCGTAAATTAATTAAAATTTCTTTGTTATCTGGTGAAATTGAATAGGATTGCGCGAGCACAGGCGTAACATTTGCGCTATGGTTTTTTATTTCAAAAAGTTTGTTATAAATTTGCTCTGTGACGACATTCATACTGGTGCCAGCATCCGCAGTTTGTGGATTAAAAGAAAATCCAGAGGCATTAGTACAATAAGTTAGTCCGTTTTCTGTTAGGTGTTCTGGTACGCGCGGAGCCGCTTGAAGTTGAGAATTCAAGCTAATACCAAATAGAAAACAGAAAAACGTAAGATTTTTGCGTAACATAACAAATGCATTGTGATAAATTATGTGCCAAATTGTAAGGCATATTAGTAAAAATGGCTAGGATATTGAATGTTTAATAGGGTTCAAAACGAAATCAATCAAATTATTAATCGTGGTTTTGACCGCACTTTGCGCTTGGCGGTAACAGGGTTAAGTCGGAGTGGAAAAACGGCGTTTATTACAAGTTTAATCAATCAACTTCTCTCTATTAATCAACATTCATCACAGCATTTGCCCTTGTTTGAAGCGGCTAGAAATGGTGCAATCTTGGCGGTGAAACGCGTATCCCAACAAGATCTCAGCGTGCCACGTTTTGATTATGAACGTAATTTAAATGATTTGTCACAAAATCCGCCTCAGTGGTTTCAATCTACTCGTGGCGTGAGTGAAACGCGTTTAGCAATTCGTTTTCAACGTCAATCTGGCTTGCTACGCCATTTGAAAGAACGAGGCACGCTTTATCTGGATATTTTTGATTATCCAGGGGAGTGGCTGCTCGATTTGCCGTTGTTAAATCTAGATTTTCAACAATGGTCACAAGAGCAAATCAAGGTTACAACTGGCATTCGAGAAGAATTGGCGCAGAATTGGTTTTCCATGTTGCAGGATTTGGATTTAAGTGCGGTCGCAAATGAAGATGTTTTAGCCAAGATAGCGAAAAGTTATACGGATTATTTACACCAATGTAAGTCGCAAGGTATGCAATTTATTCAGCCTGGGCGATTTGTATTACCGAGTGATTTAGAGGGCGCGCCAGCATTGCAATTTTTCCCATTGATTCATCTTTCGGAAGAACAGTGGAAAACCTTGAAAAAAACAGCCAAATCGAATAGCTATTTTGCTGTGCTGACAAAACGTTATGATTATTATCGAAATAAAATTGTGAAAGGTTTTTACGAAAATTATTTTTCTACCTTTGATCGTCAAGTGATTTTGGTGGATTGTTTAACGCCTTTAAATCATAGCCAGCAAGCCTTTTTAGATATGAAAATGGGCTTAAATCAGTTATTTAATAATTTCCATTATGGCAGCAGAAATTTTCTTCATCGTTTGTTTTCCCCGAGAATTGATCGATTAATATTTGTTACGACAAAGGCTGATCATATTACTCGTGATCAAATTCCTAATTTAGTGAGTTTAATGCGCCAAATTGTGCAAGAGGGCGGTCGCCATGTAGAATTTGAAGGAATTGATACGGAATATACCGCCATTGCGGCTGTTCGTACCACAAAGCAAGTGATTGTGAATCAGCAAGGAAAAGAAATTAAAGCAATTCAAGGGATTCGTTCTATTGATAAACAACCGATTACGCTTTATCCAGGAACGGTGCCGAGTAAATTACCAAGAACAGAATTTTGGCAAAAACAACCGCACTTTGATTTTGATAGTTTTGAACCTCAGCCTTTAGAACAAGGGGAGAGTATTCCTCATTTGAGAATGGATGCGGTTTTACAATTTTTATTAAGTGATCGATTTGAATAAAAAAGTGCGGAAAATTTTCCGCACTTTTTTCATCCTTCTAGCCCGTATTGCGCATCCCAGCTGCGATACCTGTGATAGTAATCATCAATGCTTGTTCCACATCGGGATTGACTTGCTCTGGATTTTCACGGAAACGGTGGAGCAATTCCACTTGCAGTAGATTGAGGGGATCCGTGTAGATATTACGCAATGCGATTGAATCTGCAATCCAAGGTAAATCAGACATCAATTCACTTTGGTGAGAAAGTGAAAGCACCGTTTGAATATCATCTTCAAGTTGCTTACGTAAATTTTCTCCTAAATACCAAAGTTCTTTTTTTACTAATCGTTGATCATACTGTTGAGAAAACCAAGCATCCGATTTACTAAAGACCATTTCCAACATACCGATTCGAGTTGAAAAGAACGGCCAGTTTTCGCACATTTCATGAATGATATTGCCTTTGCCTTGTTCAATAATTTGACGGATAGAGGCACCCGCACCTAGCCAAGCGGGCAGCATTAAGCGATTTTGCATCCATGCAAAAATCCAAGGAATGGCGCGTAAACTTTCTACACCGCCATTTGGATTACGTTTTGCTGGACGAGAGCCAAGCGGCAATTTGGAGAGTTCCTGTTCTGGTGTAGCACTACGGAAATAAGGAACGAAATCTTTATCACCACGCACCACACCACGATAAATATCGCAAGAAATAGAGGAAAGCTCGTCCATTATAGTGCGCCATTCTGGTTTCGGTTCTGGTGGTGGTAAAAGATTTGCTTCTAAAATAGCGCTGGCGTAGAGATCAAAGGTTTCTACCGCCACAGCGGGCAAACCCAGTTTAAAGCGAATCATTTCGCCTTGTTCTGTTACACGTAAACCATTTTTTAGTGAACGAGGTGGTTGAGAAAGTAATGCCGCATGTGCTGGCGCACCGCCACGACCAATCGTGCCACCACGTCCGTGGAATAAAGTGAGTTCAATGCCAAGTTTTTCCGTTAAATTCACTAAGGCTTCTTGTGCACGGTATTGCGCCCAAGAGGCAGCCATCATTCCCGCATCTTTTGCTGAATCCGAATAGCCAATCATCACCATTTGACGATTATTGATAACGCCACGATACCAACCCACATTGAAAAGTTGAGTCATGACTTTTTCGGCTGCATCTAAATCGTCTAAGGTTTCAAATAGCGGCACAACAGGAATGTGATATGGCACACCCGCTTCTTTCAAGAGTAAATGAACGGCTAAAACATCAGAGGCACTGCGTGCCATCGAAATAACATAACACGCAATGACACCTTGTTTTTGTTGAGCAATGACTTTACAAGTATCTAAAATTTCTTTGGTTTCAGACGATGGCGTCCAGTTTTGCGGAATTAATGGGCGACGTGAGCTTAATTCCCGAATTAAGAAAGCCTGTTTATCGTCTTCCGTCCATTGAGCGTAATCACCTAAACCAATATAGCGTGTGATTTCAGCAATGGCATCGGTGTGACGTGTGCTTTCTTGGCGAATATCCATTTGAGAAAGTGTCACGCCAAAACAACTAATACGGTGCAAAATATCCAACAATGAACCATTGGCAATAATACGCATGCCGCATTGAATTAAAGATTGATAACAATCGTAAAGCGGCTCCCAAAGTTGATTATCTTCCAAAATAATTTCGCTTTCGGATACGCGCGGTGTGCGATCTGATAGATGATCATCAAAATAAGCTAATGTTGCCGTAAGCTGATTGCGTAAATTTTTCACCACGAAACGATAGGGTTCTAAATGCTCACCGTATTTAGCACGAAATTCATCGCTACATTTCACCATTGAAAGTTCATCGACTAATTTGCTGATGTCTTGTAAGAATAAATCCGCCGCTTTCCAACGGGCAAAATAAAGCACTTTTTTGGTGATTTGTGCGGTGACAAATGGATTTCCATCACGGTCGCCACCCATCCAAGAGGAAATACGCACAGGTTTTAATCCTACTGGCAAATCGTAACCTAAAAATTCACGAGCGGTTTCGTTGAGTTGGCGTAAAAACTCTGGCACAGCTTGCCACAAACTATTTTCCAACATCGCAAAGCCCCATTTTGCTTCATCAAATGGTGTTGGACGAACAGTACGAATTTCGTTGGTATGCCATGCTTCAGCGATTAAACGAAGTAATAGACGCTCAATAATATTGCGTTCTTTTTCAGTTAAATCATGATGTTCCAGCTTGCTTAAACATTTATTGATTTCAATATGTTTATGAATGAGTGAGCGACGTGTTGTTTCTGTTGGGTGTGCGGTAAGAACAAGCTCAATTAATAATTTTTCGACGGTTTTATGCACCTCTTCCACTGAGGCATTTTGTTCTTTTAAGCGTTTGAAAAGTTCGCTTAAGGATTGAGAAGAACTTTGTGCAAGAGAATGTTCACGAGAAATCGTTTGATATTGTTCCGCAATATTCGTGAGGTTTAAAAATTGGCTGAAAGCACGTGCGACGGGAATAATATTTTCATTAGAAATACTACCGAGCGTGTCGAGCAATTCTTGTCTTGCTTTATCATCACCTGCACGAGAATTACGAGAAAGTTTACGAATATTTTCGATTAATTCGAGAATATCGGCACCTTGGGCATCGTTGATTGTTTCTCCGAGAAAACGCCCTAACATACTAATGTTATTGCGCAGAGTGGCGTACTCTTGTGTCATGGGAACTCCTAAAAGTAAAAAATAAACTTCGTAAGTTGGTGATAGATATAGCTAAAAACGGAAGATAGGGCAAATGCTATTCAAGGAAACCTTGAAGATAATCAAGAAAAGCTAAAAAATAGCTAAAAAAGAACCGCACTTTTTATAGATTATTTAAAAAGTGCGGTTCTTTTTTAATAAGTTTTATAAAATTGATTTAACGGATTTTCGAATAATAAGCTCAGGGCCAATGTCAATACGACTATATTGCTGAACACCTTGATCTTTTTTACTAATACGCTCTAATAAAATATTCACCGCCTGTCTGCCTAATCGTAGTTTCGATTGGTGAATAGTGGTTAATGGTGGCGCATAGAAACGTGAAGCATGAATATCATCATAGCCGATAATGGACATATCATCGGGTACGCGCAATCCTTTTTCTGTCAGTGCAGAAATTGCACCTAACGCCATCACATCGTTACAACAGAATAGGGCTGTTGGTAATTCTTCTTGAGCCAGTAAACGATTCATACATTCATAACCGTCTTCAGGTTCAAAGGCACCTTCGAAAATCCAAGGTTTATGCACTTCAAGATTCGCATCTACCATCGCTTTTAAAAAGCCTTCATAACGAGTTTTTGCCGTAGTTTTATTGAGTTCACCACAGATAATCCCGATTTTTTTATGACCGCACTCAATGAGGTGTTTGGTTGCTAAATAACCGCCATCAAAACTATGATCATCAATTACATCGGTATTAGCATTTGGGCCCCAATCCATTACAACCATTGGAATAGTGGAAAATGACGAAAGTAAATCCAAGGAGTCTTGCGTATATTCAGAACACATCACCAGCAAACCATCTACCCGTTTTTTCGCCAACATTTCCAAATGATTTTTGACTTTTTCAGGATCATTTTGTGTGTTACACAAAAATAAAGAATAACCTTGTCGATAGCAATGTTCTTCAACAGAATGAATGATTTCGGCAAAATACGGCGCTTCACTGGTCGTCACAATCATTCCAATGGATTTTGTGGTATTGACTTTCAAACTGCGCGCCACGGCACTGGGTGAATAGTTAAGTTGCTTAATTGCTAATAACACCGCTTCTTCCGTATCTTTTGCAACGAAGCGGGTTTTATTAATAACATGAGATACGGTTGTGGTGGACACGCCAGCCATTTTTGCGACATCTTTAATTGTTGCCATATTTCGAACCCCAAAAATTTTTGCCTATTATAAAGGTTTGTAGAAAATTTCGTTACTTTTATTGAAATTTTTTTGTAAAAGAGGTGATTTTCTTAAAACAATCTTGTTACAATGTGGCATCATTTTTAGTGAGGAGAAAAACATGAGTGATTTTGGTTATGCAATGATTGCAGTTGTATTGAGTATGTCAGTCGTTTGTGGTTTAGCGCTTTCAATTTTTTAATCAATTATGTTTTAGGATCACCGCAGTTTGTTTTAACAAAGTGCGGTGATTTTTTTAGGTGTTTTTGCGCAGCAAGCGAAAATATGATAAAACAGATTCCATCTTATTCACACAAAACATAGGAAATACAATGTCAAACTTACAAGCAATTATTGAAGCTGCATTTGAAAAACGTGCAGAAATTACACCAAAAACCGTTGATGCAGAAACGCGTGCGGCAATTGAAGAAGTGATCGAAGGATTAGATTCTGGAAAATATCGTGTAGCCGAAAAAATTGATGGCGAATGGGTAACACATCAATGGTTAAAAAAAGCGGTTTTACTTTCATTCCGTATTAATGACAATCAAATCATTGACGGCGCAGAAACAAAATATTACGACAAAGTAGCATTAAAATTTACGGATTACACCGAAGAGCGTTTTGCTCAAGAAGGTTTCCGTGTTGTGCCTTCTGCAACGGTGCGTAAAGGTGCATACATTTCTAAAAACTGCGTATTAATGCCATCTTATGTAAACATTGGTGCTTACGTTGGCGAAGGCACAATGGTAGATACTTGGGCAACGGTAGGCTCATGCGCACAAATCGGTAAAAACGTTCACTTATCTGGTGGTGTAGGCATCGGCGGCGTATTAGAACCATTACAAGCTAACCCAACCATTATCGGTGATAACTGCTTTATCGGCGCACGTTCAGAAGTGGTGGAAGGCGTTATCGTAGAAGATGGCTGTGTTATTTCAATGGGCGTATTCATCGGTCAATCAACCAAAATTTATGATCGTGAAACCGGTGAAATTCACTACGGCCGTGTACCAGCAGGTTCTGTGGTAGTATCTGGTAGCCTTCCATCAAAATGTGGAAAATACAGCTTATACTGCGCAGTAATCGTGAAAAAAGTGGATGCAAAAACTTTAGGTAAAGTTGGCATTAACGAATTATTACGTTCTATCGAAGAATAGTAAAAAATAATAAAAAAAAGACCGCACTTTTAAAAGTGCGGTCGAAAATCTAAAAGAAATTAAGCTGCGAACGGATCACGTAAAATCATGGTTTCTACACGATCAGGGCCTGTTGAAAGAATATCAATTGGTACCCCAGTTACTTCTTCAATACGTTTAATATAGTTAATGCAGTTTTGTGGCAATTTATTTACATCTGTGACGCGGAAAGTATTTTCTTTCCAACCCGGTAATGTTTCATAAATTGGTTCTACACCTTCCCAATCTTTCGCTGCTAATGGAGCATATTCAACGATTTCACCATTTGGCATTTTGTATGCAACACAGATTTTTACTTCGTCAAAACCATCTAACACGTCCAGTTTGGTCATGCAGAAGCCAGAAATAGAGTTAAGTTGGATTGCACGACGAATGGCGACGGCATCGAACCAACCACAACGACGTGGACGGCCTGTTACTGCACCAAATTCGTTACCCTTACGCGCAATTTCAGCCCCCACATCATCAAATAATTCCGTTGTGAATGGGCCACCGCCTACACGAGTACAGTAAGCTTTGATGATACCAAGCACATAATCAAGATTACGCGGGCCAAAACCAGAACCTGTTGCAACACCACCAGCCGTTGTGTTTGAGCTGGTTACATACGGATAAGTACCGTGGTCGATATCTAACATGGTACCTTGCGCACCTTCAAATAAAATGTGCTCGCCATTTTTGCGTGCTGTATCAAGAATTGTAGTGATATCTGCCACCATACCTGTGATTACATCGGCAATTGCCATTACATCATCTAAGGTTTTTTGATAATCGACCGGTTCAACTTTGTAGTAGTTCACCAATTGGAAATTATAGTATTCAAGGATATTTTTGAGTTTTTCGGCAAAAGATTCTTTATCAAATAAATCGCCTACGCGTAAACCACGACGAGCTACTTTATCTTCATAAGCTGGGCCAATGCCACGACCAGTTGTACCGATAGCTTTTTTACCGAGTGCTGCTTCACGGGCGTGATCCATCGCCACATGATAAGGCAAGATTAAAGGGCACGCTTCAGAAATTAACAAACGTTCACGCACTTTAATACCACGGCTTTCAAGTTCGCTCATTTCTTTCATTAATGCTTCAGGTGAAACCACAACGCCATTACCAATTAAGCAAGTTACGTTTGGATGTAACATACCAGATGGAATTAAACGTAATACGGTTTTCTCTCCATTAATGATAAGTGTATGGCCTGCGTTGTGACCGCCTTGGTAACGAACTACGTATTTTACGCGATCCGTTAGAAGATCGACGATTTTCCCTTTACCTTCATCGCCCCATTGAGCGCCTAAGATAACAACACTTTTTCCCATAATTTCCGCCTTTTATTCGGTTAAATTAGTCAAATGAACAGCCGTTTACTTTACTCTTTTTCGGCTTTAATCTCAATGATATAAAAGAAAAAGTGCGGTGATTTTGATCTGACCCCAAAAAGTTAGACTGTTATTTAAAGGATTGTTTTCGATATTGTATCGGACTCAGTCCTTTTAATTTTAGTTGAATCCGTCGATGATTATAGTAATCCAAATAATCTCTGACAGCAT
>NZ_QQGY01000001.1:0-330889 GCF_003490595.1 Haemophilus haemolyticus | reverse complement strand
TGCTGTCAGAGATTATTTGGATTACTATAATCATCGACGGATTCAACTAAAATTAAAAGGACTGAGTCCGATACAATATCGAAAACAATCCTTTAAATAACAGTCTAACTTTTTGGGGTCAGATCATATTCGCCGCACTTTTCATGTCAATTTAATCCTTATTAAAACTTCCATTAAGCATAATACATCTCAAACTCAACTGGATGTGGTGCCATATTTAAACGTTCCACTTCTTTACGTTTGATACTGATAAACGCATCAATAAAATCTTTAGCAAATACGCCACCTTGGGTTAAAAATTCATAGTCTTTTTCTAATGAATTCAATGCTTCTTCTAGTGAACCTGCAACTGCTGGAATATCTTTTAATTCTTCTGGTGGAAGATCATAAAGATTTTTATCCATTGCATCGCCTGGATGGATTTTATTTACCACGCCATCAAGACCTGCCATTAATAATGCAGCAAATGCTAAGTATGGGTTTGCTAAAGGATCAGGAAAACGCGCTTCTATTCGAATCGCTTTCGGGTTGGTTACTGCTGGGATACGGATTGAGGCAGAACGGTTACTTGCCGAGTAAGCAAGCAATACTGGCGCTTCATAACCAGGCACTAAACGTTTATATGAATTAGTACTTGGGTTAGTGAACGCATTTAATGCTTTAGCGTGCTTAATGATACCGCCGATGTAGTAAAGTGCGGTTTCTGAAAGGCCGGCATATTTATCACCTTGGAAAATATTTTTTCCGTCTTTACTTAACGACATATTACAGTGCATGCCTGAACCATTATCTCCAGTAATTGGTTTTGGCATAAAACATGCTGTTTTGCCATGCTCTAATGCCACATTTTGTACCACATATTTATAGATTTGTGTTTCATCCGCTTTCAAGGTTAAGCTGTTGAATTTCGTTGCAATTTCGTTTTGACCTGCGGTTGCCACTTCATGGTGATGAGCTTCGATGACTAATCCCATTTCTTCTAAAATCAAGCACATTTCAGAACGAATATCGTGCGCACTATCAATCGGTGCAACGGCACAATATCCACCTTTTTTCAACGGGCGATAAGCATTATTGCCTTCTTCATATTTTTTATTCGTATTCCAAGCAGCTTCTATATCATCAATAGAAAAAGACGCTTTGTTCATTGATACATTAAAACGCACATCATCAAATAAGAAGAACTCTGGCTCAGGACCAAAGAATGCTTGATCCGCAATACTGGTTGAACGCATATAGTTTTCAGCACGAATAGCAATTGAACGCGGATCACGATCATAGCTTTGCATGGTTGTTGGCTCATAAACACTGCAACGAATAGAAAGCGTTGGAATTTGAGCGAATGGATCGACAACTGCCGTTTCAGCCATTGGCATAAGTAACATATCGGCTTTATTAATGGTCTTCCATCCTTCTACAGAGGAACCATCAAACATCTTGCCGTCTTCAAACATTTCTTCATCCACAAGGCTTACAGGAATGGATACACCATGCTCTTTGCCTTTAATATCGGTGAATCGAAGAAGTACAAATTTCACATTATTTTCTTCAATTAGCTTAAATACATTGGCGATTGCATTTGCGTTTGGCATTAGGGAGTCCTCTATAATTAGTTCGATTAAAATAAGTACGCATTATAACGTAACCATACTATTTTTTCATGAGATTTATTTTTCTTATTCTAGTCATAGCAGAAAAAGAAAAATGCATGTATAATTTTTGCCCTTTCGACAAATGTAGAAACGTAGGGTGCAACTCGTTGCACCATTTTTTATGTAACGATGTAATAAAAATTGCATCTCATCTAATCAAAGCATTAAACAATGAAAAACGAAATTGATATTAAAAAACTCCGTAACATCGCAATTATTGCGCACGTTGACCATGGTAAAACCACTCTTGTAGATAAACTTCTTCAACAATCTGGTACTTTTGAATCTGCACGTGGTGATGTAGATGAACGCGTTATGGACTCAAACGATCTTGAAAAAGAACGTGGCATTACCATTCTTGCAAAAAATACCGCGATTAACTGGAATGACTACCGCATTAACATCGTGGACACTCCAGGGCACGCAGACTTCGGTGGTGAAGTTGAACGCGTACTTTCTATGGTAGATTCTGTTCTATTAGTTGTTGATGCTTTTGATGGCCCAATGCCACAAACGCGTTTCGTAACACAAAAAGCGTTCGCTCATGGTTTAAAACCTATCGTAGTAATTAATAAAGTTGACCGCCCTGGTGCGCGCCCTGACTGGGTTGTGGATCAAGTATTTGACTTATTCGTAAATCTTGGTGCAACAGATGAACAGTTAGACTTCCCAATTATCTATGCTTCAGCATTAAATGGTGTCGCAGGTCTTGAGCATGAAGAATTAGCAGAAGATATGACCCCGTTATTTGAAGCTATTGTGAAACATGTAGAACCGCCAAAAGTAGAACTTGATGCGCCATTCCAAATGCAAATTTCACAATTAGACTACAACAACTATGTAGGTGTTATCGGCATTGGTCGTATTAAGCGTGGTTCGATTAAACCAAACCAACCGGTTACTATCATCAATAGTGAAGGAAAAACTCGTCAAGGTCGTATCGGTCAAGTACTTGGACATCTTGGTTTACAACGTTATGAAGAAGACGTTGCTTATGCTGGCGATATTGTTGCTATCACTGGTTTAGGAGAATTAAATATTTCTGATACGATTTGTGATATCAACGCAGTTGAAGCACTGCCATCATTAACGGTTGATGAACCAACAGTCACCATGTTCTTCTGTGTAAATACCTCTCCATTCGCGGGACAAGAAGGTAAATACGTCACATCGCGTCAAATTCTTGAACGTTTAAATAAAGAATTGGTTCACAACGTGGCGTTACGCGTAGAAGAAACCCCAAACCCAGATGAATTCCGTGTTTCTGGTCGTGGCGAATTACATCTTTCTGTATTAATTGAAAATATGCGTCGTGAAGGTTATGAACTTGCCGTTTCTCGCCCTAAAGTAATCTATCGTGATATTGACGGTAAAAAACAAGAGCCGTACGAACAAGTAACTATTGATGTGGAAGAACAACATCAAGGTTCTGTGATGGAGGCATTGGGTATCCGTAAAGGTGAAGTTCGAGATATGTTACCAGACGGTAAAGGCCGTGTTCGCTTAGAATACATCATTCCTAGCCGTGGATTAATTGGCTTCCGTGGTGACTTTATGACCATGACTTCTGGTACAGGCTTACTTTACTCAAGCTTTAGCCACTATGATGAAATCAAAGGTGGAGATATCGGTCAACGTAAAAATGGTGTGTTGATTTCTAATGCAACAGGTAAAGCACTGGGTTACGCATTATTTGGCTTACAAGAACGTGGTAAGTTAATGATTGATGCAAACGTAGAAGTTTACGAAGGTCAAATTATCGGTATTCATAGCCGTTCAAATGACTTAACCGTGAACTGCTTACAAGGTAAAAAACTAACCAATATGCGTGCTTCAGGTAAAGACGATGCGATTGTGCTGACTACACCTGTAAAATTCAGTCTTGAACAAGCGATTGAATTTATCGACGACGATGAATTAGTAGAAGTGACACCTGAGTCGATTCGTATCCGTAAAAAACTTTTAACGGAAAACGATCGTAAACGTGCAAATCGTACAACGACAAGTACTAGCACGCATTAATAAACAACGCTAGCACGAAAATTTGTAAAAATTAACCGCACTTTGGAATACAACTAAAGTGCGGTTATTTTTATGCTCAATTTACTAAGGAGAAAGTCTTTCTCTAATCCAATTATCACTTTCTTTGCGATAACGAATGCGATCATGTAAACGGCTTGGACGCCCCTGCCAAAATTCCACGGTTTCTGGCACAACTAAATAGCCGCCCCAATAATCTGGTCGAGGCACCTTTAACGGATGTTTAGCAGCAACTAATGCGGCTTTTGCTAGCAAAGATTTATAATTAGAAATCACCGCACTTTGCTCACTTGCCCAAGCCCCTATACGACTGGTGTAAGGTCGGGTAGCAAAATATTTATCGGATTGTTCTGCTGGGATTTTAACCGCCTTACCTTCAATTCGTACTTGGCGTTCCAATTCAGGCCAAAAGAAAGTCAGCGCGACATAAGGATTGCGCTCAATACAGCAGCCCTTTCGGCTAAGATAATTCGTAAAAAAGACAAATCCTTGCTCATTGACTTCTTTTAGCAATACCATTCGGCTATTTGGGCGACCTTGTTCATCAACAGTCGCAATATTCATTGCAGTAGGCTCGTTAACTTGCGCATGAATTGCCTCTTTCTGCCACTGTTCAAATTGCGAGATTGGATTTTCATGGCAATCATGTTGTGAAAGCACGCGTTTAGTATATTCATCGCGAATATTGTGTAACTCCATTTTCTCTCCTTTCAAATTTGATGAAAAATGCAAATAGAATAAAGTCTGTGAAATCGTTCGTCAATTTTCATAAAATAAAACTCAAATGACATCGAATCTTGCAATTATTTGAAATATGCGTATTATCTAGCCCCCTATATTCAACCTCGGGTTCCCTAACCCCGATTTATTTAAACTAAAAAGGTACAACATGAAATTAAACTCTCCGATCTTTAATGATCAACAAAAACGTCGTGCAATCATCTGGCTCAGCTTTTTCCATATATTCATCATTGCAGCGAGCAATTACTTTGTACAAATCCCTTTTGAAATCACGCTAAAATTAACCGCACTTGGTGCAGCAAACGATTTTTCTTTCCACAGCACTTGGGGTACGCTAACGTTCCCATTTATCTTTTTAGCTACAGATTTAACCGTACGCATTTTCGGTGCGGAAGATGCGAGAAAAATCATCTTCGTGGTGATGTTTCCTTCACTTATTGTAAGTTACGTCATATCAGTTTTATTCTCTGAAAGCAAATTCCAAGGTTTCGAATCATTAACGCATTTTGATCTGTTTGTATTCCGTATTGCTATTGCGAGCTTTGCAGCTTATGTTGTAGGACAATTGCTTGATGTGATCGTATTTAACCGCTTACGCCAGTTAAAAACATGGTGGGTGGCGCCAACTAGCTCAATGACATTTGGCTCAATGGCGGATACATTCGTTTTCTTCAGTGTAGCCTTCTATCAAAGTGCAGATCCGTTCATGGCTGAACACTGGGCACAACTCGGCTTTGTAGATTATCTATTTAAATTATTTATAGGAATTATCTTGTTCGTCCCAGCCTATGGCGTAGTATTAAATGTTATTTTACGAAAACTACAAATGCTCGTAGCAGAACGCGTTCCTGCATAAACCAAATTTCTGGCGCATATAAAACAATTAACTCCGCTCTTTTGAGTGGGGTTAATTATTAAGAAACTCATTAAATCGCTTGAGAGCGCAATAAAACCGCCCCATTATATTCTCTACACTTACATTGCTAAAATAGCTCGGTAAAAAAGTATAAATTTATAACCGCACTTTTTTATATCAAAAAAACATATTTTCTAGCTAAAAGTTATTGGCGCTACCTTCTTATTTTTTTAGAAAATACCGACCTACTTAGTTCTAAAATAGAAGGAATATTTATGCTTTTAACCGGATTACTTTGCGGAATTTTACTCGGATTTGTGATGCAGCGTGGGCGCTTTTGTATTACTGGCGCATTTCGCGATATGTATGTCACCAAAAATAACAAAATGTTTGTAGCTCTTCTATTGGCGATTACTGTGCAATCTATTGGTTTCTTTCTTTTAAAAGAAATCGGTGTATTAAATGTCGATCCAGCTGAAAATTTTGCCTTTTTAGCGGTAATTATCGGTGCCTTTGTGTTTGGTATCGGCATTGTTCTTGCTGGCGGTTGTGCGACAGGTACGTGGTATCGTGCTGCGGAAGGCCTAGTCGGCAGTTGGATCGCGTTATTCACTTATATGTTATTAAGTGCCATCATGCGTACTGGCCCATTAGGCGAATTCAATAAAACTTTACGCAGTATCAATATTGAACAACGCAATATTTACGATACATTCGGTATTTCACCTTGGTGGTTAGTCGCATTATTAACTTTAGTGACGGCTTTCTATGTGTACAAACATCTCAGCAAACCAAGCGCAAAAGTCGCGGCATTAAAACCAAAGAAAACGGGACTTACCCACTTATTATTTGAGAAACGCTGGCACCCATTTTTCTCAGCCGTGTTAATCGGATTAATCGCACTTGCCGCTTGGCCACTCAGTGTCGCTACTGGCCGTGAGTTTGGACTTGGGATCACTGGTCCATCAGCTAATATCATGCAATTCCTTGTTACGGGCGACGGTAAATTTATTAACTGGGGCGTATTCTTAGTCTTAGGGATTTTTATTGGGTCATTCATCGGCGCTAAAGTAAGTAATGAATTTCGTGTTCGCGTACCGGATGCCACCACGATTCTACGCAGCGGACTCGGCGGTATTCTTATGGGTATTGGTGCAACCCTTGCAGGTGGCTGCTCTATCGGTAATGGCTTAGTCGAAACCGCCTTTTTCTCTTGGCAAGGTTGGGTCTCATTGCCATTGATGATTCTCGGCACTTGGGTGGCCGCCTACTTCACCATTATCCGTCCACAACGTTTAAAATTAACAAAAGCATCATAAGGAGTTTATATGATCGTTAAATTACCAACACTCGGACTTGTTTGCCCATTTCCTCTCGTTGAAGCCAAGGAAGCCATGGCTAAGTTAAATAAAGGCGATGGCCTAGAAATTGAATTCGACTGCACACAAGCCACAGAGGCTATTCCTGCTTGGGCTGCTGAAGAAGGTTATGAAGTGACAAACTTCGAACAAATTGATGATGCAAAATGGTCAATTACAGTGATTAAATAATAAAAAAGTGCGGTCAGAAAAATATATAAATTTCTGACCGCACTTTTGCTATTAAGTTTGGAAACCTATTTTGCCTATTTCGACAAATCAAAACCAATTTTCCAAAAACCCATATCAAGTAGCTTCATTTGAGGATAATCAAGAGTTTTTTCTTCCCCATCAAATTCATATTTAATTAAAAATTCACTTCTTAACTTTTCCAGTTTTTCTTGATGCTCTTCATCTTCATAAAATTTAATTAATTTCTGCAAAGACGCTATATTGTAATTTCCTGTCGTCACGTTATTCTTTTTAACTGCATCAACAAAGAAACGATCATAAGCCGGTACACAACCTAAAGTTCCCAATAAAATCTTAGAAACTAAAATACTTGAAATATCTTGTGGATTATCTTTTGAATTATCTTGTGAAATATCTTTTTTTCCTTTTGGTTTCTTTACCTTCGAACGAAACGGATCATAAATCTTCTTTATTTCCGTATTTAATTCATCCAGTAAAGAGCAAATTTCTTCATTATTTAATTCATTACATTCTAAACCCAATAATTTGTCATATTTTTGTTTTAAAATTTCTTCCACAACAGAAGTATGGATAGTGTAATCATATTGCAATAAAAAGGACGAACCTCTATACATCCCCCAACTGGCTAAATAGAACGCCAGATGTAAACTTAAATTATCAACATTATCTTTTTCAGGATTTTGTCTAGCTTCATAAAACTGAGCATAACAATGTTCCCAAGAACGGTATCGATGTCTATCTTGTACTTTAAGTTCCTCATAAAACTCTCTAGTTTTTTTAATAAACTCATCAATAATCGCCATTAAATTTTCCTTATCAAAATGTAAAGCTAAAAAAATACGGTTAAAAACGGAATAGTTTTAACCGCACTTTTGCTTTAATAAATCGAAATAATTAAATTAATTCTACCGGTACTTTCACCACCAGTTTTTTCACGAAACTTGATTTACCGTTTACAGTACAGCCCGGTTTATGGGGTTCATAAGGGAAAAAGACGGCGAACATTTTTGGTAAAAGTGTTACCGTGCTTTTATCTTCAATTTGTGGGGTAAGTTGGTAATCATCGGCATCACGATATTCATCGTATAAGCTGAGATTTGGATAAGTCGCGCTTACTTCAACATTTTCTTCGCCACGAATAAGTAATTGAATATCTAGATATTTGTGGTGAAGTTCAGCTTGTTTGCTATCCGCTTCAACCGTATCAAATTCCATGACATTCATATAAACTTGATCGCTTAAATCATGACGGCCATTTTCTAATGTTTCAAAATCTAACGTGTTGAGATGATCGCAAATGTCCGCGATAACTTTTGGTAAACCCACTTTGAAATTTGGGTTATTTAATGCACTGATAATCATAGTGTCTCCTTACGTATGTATTTGTATGAGAATATGATAACAAGTTGCTTATATTAAATAAAGTTACCAATAAATTTAAAACTCTGTATAATAAGCGAGCTTTATTTTCTACATTAGCGTGCGGCTATCAAAAGCAATTTTAAGCGCTCGAAAGTGCGGTTATTTTTACAAAAGATTTCTTTTGCTAGTCGCAATCTGGAAAATAAGGCATTGTTTTTAATATAAATTTTAAGGAAAACATTGTGAATCCAATTGTTAAACAATTTAAATACGGTCAACACACCGTTACTCTAGAAACCGGCGCGATTGCACGTCAAGCAACGGCTGCGGTTATGGCAAGCATGGACGATACCACGGTATTCGTGACTGTTGTTGCTAAAAAAGATGTAAAAGAAGGTCAAGACTTCTTCCCATTAACCGTAAACTATCAAGAGCGTACTTATGCGGCAGGTAAAATCCCTGGTGGTTTCTTCAAACGTGAAGGTCGTCCATCTGAAGGCGAAACTTTAATTGCACGTTTAATCGACCGTCCAATTCGTCCATTATTCCCAGAAGGTTTCTTCAACGAAATCCAAGTTGTGGCAACTGTAGTTTCTGTAAACCCACAAATCAGCCCTGACTTAGTGGCAATGATCGGTGCTTCTGCAGCATTAACCTTATCTGGCGTGCCTTTCAATGGTCCTATCGGTGCAGCACGTGTTGGTTTTATCGACAACCAATTCGTATTAAACCCAACTATGGCTGAACAAAAACAAAGCCGTTTAGACTTAGTGGTTGCGGGTACGGACAAAGCAGTATTAATGGTTGAATCTGAAGCAGACATTTTAACTGAAGAACAAATGTTAGCGGCGGTCGTATTCGGTCATCAACAACAACAAGTCGTGATTGAAGCTATCAAAGAATTTGCAAAAGAAGCAGGCAAACCACGTTGGGATTGGGTTGCACCACAACCAAACACAGATTTAATCAATAAAGTAAAAGCGATTGCTGAAGCACGTTTAGGCAATGCATACCGCATTACTGAAAAACAAGCTCGTTACGAACAAATCGATGCGATTAAGGCAGATGTGATTGCACAAATCACAGCAGAAGATGAAGAAATCAGCGAAGGTAAAATCGTAGATATTTTCACCGCACTTGAAAGTCAAATCGTTCGTGGCCGTATCATTGCAGGTGAGCCACGTATTGATGGCCGTACCGTTGATACTGTTCGTGCATTAGACATTTGTACTGGTGTATTACCACGTACTCATGGTTCTGCGATTTTCACCCGTGGTGAAACGCAAGCATTAGCTGTTGCAACGTTAGGTACTGAACGTGATGCACAAATCATTGATGAATTAACCGGTGAACGTCAAGATCACTTCTTATTCCACTACAACTTCCCTCCATACTCTGTAGGTGAAACCGGTATGATTGGCTCACCAAAACGTCGTGAGATCGGTCACGGTCGTTTAGCAAAACGTGGTGTAGCAGCAGTTATGCCAAGCCTTGCGGAATTCCCGTATGTGGTGCGTGTTGTATCTGAAATCACTGAATCTAACGGTTCTTCTTCTATGGCGTCTGTATGTGGTGCGTCTTTAGCATTAATGGATGCAGGTGTACCAATCAAAGCCGCTGTTGCAGGTATCGCAATGGGCTTAGTGAAAGAAGAAGATAAATTCGTGGTGCTTTCAGATATCTTAGGGGATGAAGACCACTTAGGTGATATGGACTTTAAAGTGGCTGGTACACGTGAAGGTGTAACCGCCCTTCAAATGGACATCAAAATTGAAGGTATCACCCCTGAAATTATGCAAATTGCATTAAACCAAGCGAAAAGTGCACGTATGCATATTCTTGGTGTAATGGAACAAGCAATCCCTGCTCCACGCGCGGATATTTCCGATTACGCACCACGCATCTACACAATGAAAATTGATCCTAAGAAAATCAAAGATGTCATTGGTAAAGGTGGCGCAACAATTCGTTCACTAACTGAAGAAACTGGTACATCGATTGATATTGATGACGATGGTACAGTGAAAATTGCCGCAGTAGATAGCAATGCAGCGAAAAACGTAATGGGACGTATTGAGGAAATCGTTGCAGAAGTTGAAGCTGGTGCAATTTACAAAGGTAAAGTCACTCGTCTTGCTGATTTTGGCGCATTCGTAGCAATCGTTGGAAATAAAGAAGGTTTAGTTCATATTTCTCAAATTGCTGAAGAGCGCGTAGAAAAAGTTAGCGATTACCTCCAAGTGGGTCAAGAAGTAAACGTAAAAGTTGTTGAAATCGATCGTCAAGGTCGTATTCGTTTAACAATGAAAGACTTGGCTCCAAAACAAGAAACTGAAATTAACCAAGAAGATTCTGTAGAAGAACAAGAATAATCTTGGAATATCGAATCAAAACTTGGTAGCACTCGCTGCCAAGTTTTGTTGTTTTCCAACTTTTAGGCATAAAGAAAGCAAATGCGGTGTTTTCGCTTATCTCGCCATTTTATAGTCTATTTATTTAGCTTATGTGCGATCTTACTTCTTGCTGGCTGTGTTCAGTCTAGGGGCGGTTTTGTGTCTAAAAATCATGTCGTGTTGGCTGAACAAAATCCAAATACTCACTTTGAACAAGAAGTGATGATCGTACGATTAAGCCAAGTACTACTGGTTGGAAAAATGAGTAATGAAGAACGTGCATCGCTACATTTTGAACGTGGCGTACTCTATGATTCCCTTGGATTATGGGGACTTGCTCGTTACGATTTTACTCAAGCCCTTGCATTACAGCCTAAAATGGCATCTGTATACAATTACTTAGGGCTTTATTTATTGCTTGAAGAAGATTACGACGGTGCATTGGAAGCATTCAATACGGTGTTTGAATTAGATTCAGGTTATGACTATACCCACCTTAATCGTGGTTTAAATTTTTATTATGTAGGGCGCTACCATCTTGCTCAGCAAGATTTCTTACAGTTCTACCAAGCCGATACAAAAGATCCCTATCGTGTCTTATGGCTATATTTGAACGAACAAAAATTAAAACCACAAGAAGCCCAAACAAACCTTGTTGAACGAGCAAAAGGGCTATCAGAGGACTTCTGGGGTACAAACATCGTTCAATATTACTTAGGACACATCTCTGTAGAAGAATTACAACAACGTGCAAGTGAATTTGCTGAAAATTCACAACAATATGCTGAAATTCTCACAGAAACCTATTTTTATCTAGCAAAACAAAAACTCAATGTAGGGCTAGTAGATGAAGCGGCAGCTTTATTTAAACTAGCTATGGCAAATCAGGTTTATAACTTTGTTGAGTATCGTTTTGCCGCGTTTGAACTAATGAAATTAAAACCGGTTCAAACAGAAGACGAAAAAGAAGAGAAAAGTGCGGTAACAAAAGCGATTGTTTTCTAAAAATCAATCAAAACTCACCGCTCTTTACAGTAGAACGAATAGAAAAATTCATTCGCTCTGCTCAACTTAATAAACCGAAGGCCTCTTTGAGCTTCCTTATTTATATTCGAGTATTTTAATGACTGACAAAATTACTTTTAATGACTTAGGTTTACCTGAGTTCATCTTAAAAGCTGTTTCTGACTTAGGTTTTGAAACCCCTTCTCCAATTCAACAAGCTTGTATCCCGCATTTGCTCAGTGGCAATGATGTGCTAGGTATGGCACAAACGGGTAGTGGTAAAACCGCTGCTTTTGCACTGCCTTTATTAGCGCAAATCGATCCAAGTGAAAAACATCCACAAATGTTAGTGATGGCTCCAACTCGCGAACTTGCTATTCAAGTTGCCGATGCGTGCGAACAATTTGTTAAATATGCTCATGGCACTCGCATTGTTACTTTATATGGTGGCCAACGTTATGACATCCAACTTCGTGCATTAAAACAAGGCGCACAAGTGGTTGTGGGTACACCAGGTCGTATTCTTGACCATATTCGTCGCGGAACATTAAATCTTTCAGAACTTCGTTTTATCGTATTAGATGAAGCAGATGAAATGCTACGCATGGGTTTCATTGATGATGTAGAAACCGTCATGGCAGAATTACCAGAAAATCACCAAACAGCGTTATTCTCTGCAACAATGCCTGAACCGATCCGTCGTATTACAAAACGTTTTATGAATGATCCGAAAGAAGTGAAGATCAAAGTTAATAACGAAAATGCCCCAGATATCAACCAAAGTTGTTGGTATGTGCACGGCGTGCGTAAAAATGAAGCCCTTCTTCGTTTCTTAGAAGTGGAAGATTTTGATGCGGCGATTATCTTTGCTCGCACTAAAACTGGAACTTTAGACATTACAGAACTACTTGAAAAAAATGGTTTCCGTTCTGCCGCACTTAATGGTGATATGACACAACAATTACGCGAACAAACACTCGATCGCTTACGTAACGGCAGTTTAGATATTGTTGTGGCAACCGATGTGGCCGCACGCGGTATTGATATTGAACGCATCAGCCTTGTGGTGAACTACGACATTCCGCTTGATGCAGAATCTTATGTACACAGAATTGGCCGTACTGGTCGTGCTGGCCGTTCTGGTCGTGCTTTATTATTCGTTGAACCTCGTGAGCGTCGTTTACTTCGTAATATTGAACACCTAATGAAAAAAGGTATCAATGAAGTAGAATTGCCAAATCATCTTGTGTTACAAGAATGCCGCCGCAAAAAATTCGTTGCCAAAATTACGAAACAACTCGAGCATCACGATTTAGAACAATATCGTAGTTTATTAGAAGACTTATTCACTGCCGATCAAGATCAAGAAGATATTGCTGCTGCAATGTTAATGTTGTTACAAGGTAAACAAAAATTAATTCTTCCTCCTGATCCACCAATGGAGAAACGTCGTCGTGAACGTAATGAACGAGGTGATCGCCGTGAAAATCCACGTTCAGCTGAACGTCGTGGCGAACGTAAAGGCTACGGAAATCCACAACCAATGGATTTATATCGTATCGAAGTCGGTCGTGCAGATGGTGTAGAAGTTCGCCATATCGTGGGTGCGATTGCTAACGAAGGTGATATCAATAGCCGCTATATTGGTCATATCAAACTTTATGATGACTACACTACCGTTGAATTGCCACAAGGTATGCCGAAAGAATTATTGCAACAATTCGGTAAAACACGCGTATTGAATAAACAAATGCAAATGTCTTTCTTAGGTGCTGTGAAGTCTGATAGTTCCCGTGGCGGCGATAATTTTAACGGTAAACGCAAAGGTCGTGGTGGCGATTTCCGTGGAGAACGCGGACGTAATGAACGCACTGGTGACAATCGTGGAAATCGTAAATTTAATGAAAAAAGTAACCGCACTTTTAGCGATAAACCACGCCGTGATCGCCGAGGATAATATCCTTACGATATAAAGAATAGTGTTATTTCCTAATGTTTTGCATCATTTAAAATTTAGCACTACTCGGTGAACAAAACTTAGCCCCTTGAACCTCAAGGGGCTTTTTATTGTCTATTGGTTAAATTCTAGCTACAATCCCGCAAGCTTTTTATATAGGAAAAATCATTGAAAGGTCTCTTTTTACGTATTATTACTGCCTTGGCTTTGTTGCTTTGGGCTATTGATATGGTATTCCCATGGCAATTTTTACGCCATGCTGAAGAAAACCACTATACAGCAATTCAAGAACGCGGCTCACTCATTGTGGGCACAATGAACAACCCTATTTCTTATTTTATAAATAAAGACGGTGAACGAGGCTTTGAATATGAATTGACTAAAGCATTTGCTGATTCATTGGGTGTAGAACTCGAAATTAAAACTTTCGGTAATCAAGAACAATTATTTAATGAGTTAGATAAGCATAATATTGATTTAGCTGCGGCTCACCTTTTATATCATCCCAATAATGCAGAACGTTTCCAAATTGGCCCAGCGTATCATTCAGCTTCATGGCAATTAGCTTATCGAAAAAATGAACAACGCCCTAAAAATCTAGGCGATATCAAGAAAGAAATTTATATTTCTAATAACTCATCATTGGAAGAAACACTAAAAGAATTACAAAAACAATATCCACAATTAACTTGGAAAAGAAATCAAGCGTTTACTCAAGAAGAACTATTGCTACAACTGTCTGAAGGAAAAATTCCTTACGTTATTGCTAATTCCATTGATATCGCGGCGATCCAACAAATCAAACCAGAATTAGCCATTGCCTTTGATATTACTGATGAAGCAAACATTCACTGGTATTTACCAAATAATCCCTACAACGATCTGCAAGCTGCCTTACTCAATTTTATGAATAATGCACAAGAAACTGGGCTAGTCGATAATTTAAAAGAAAAATATTTAGGGCATATTTCACAATTTGATTACGTGGATACGCGCTCTTATATGAACGCGATTGAAAATATATTGCCACAATTCTCACCGCTCTTTGAAAAATATAAAGGTGAATTAGATTGGCGATTACTCGCAGCAGTCGCTTATCAAGAGTCTCATTGGAATCCAGATGCAACATCACCTACGGGCGTGCGTGGCATAATGATGTTAACTAAAGATACTGCGCAACATATGAAAATCAGCGATAGAACAGATCCTGAACAAAGCATTAAAGCGGGATCAGAATATTTACACTGGCTGATTAGTCAAATTCCAGAAACCATTGAAAAAGAAGAAAGAATTTGGTTTGCCTTAGCCGCCTATAACATGGGGCTGGGACACTTAATTGATGCACGTCGTTTAACTAAAAATCTTGGCGGAAATCCAGATAATTGGCTAGATGTGAAAAAAAATCTGCCTTTATTAGCAGAAAAACGCTATTATTCCCAACTGAAATACGGCTATGCGCGAGGCTATGAAGCGCACCAATATGTAGAAAATATTCGCCGCTATATGAATAGCATAGTGAATTATCATCGGGTCCAAGAAAATCAAACAACGAATGATAATGCAAACAACGAAAGTGCGGTTGGGAATTCAGAAGAAATAAAAGAAAAAAAGGATAAATAAAATGTTAAAACGCAAAACTTTTCTTAAAAAGAAAACCAATTTACAACAAACCTCTTTATCACGTAATCTACGTTTGAGACGCTTGAAACACCGAAAACAACAGCAATTTGCGAGACATTCATTACAATTTGTCGTACAAGAAATTTGTTGCTAATTAAAGCATCTCTATCCAACAAAAAAACGGGTTAAAACTTATTAGTCTTAACCCGTTTCTTATCAAAATTTATACTGTTTAGCTTAAGCTAAAGGAATCTCTGCATCTGGCTCGCCAGTTAAGCGATTACGTAAATCGCGACGAATAACCTCAATAGTCCAGAACCAGAAAATATGCCCAACTAATTCTGAAATATGTTCATATAGCGGCCATTCTGCAACCGGTGGGGTTAAACCTAGTGCTGGGAAAGTAATATAGTGCACGCAAATATTAGCAATAATCCCTGCGCCAATACCTTGCCAAAATTTAATTTTTGGAAAACGTTCTGCGACTAAGCAATAACCAACCGCAAAAACTAAAGAAAAGATCATATGGGTAACACCAATCCAATTGAATGCATGATCAGCAAAGGTAAATGCAGCATCTGTTGGATCAATACCTAAATAATCACGTAAGAACACATGTGGTGGATTTAAAAACGCACGGGAACATACTGCCAGCACTTGATCCTGTGTTAAACCTGTAATATCCACTTTACAAGCAGCCGCAAAGAAATCAATTGGACTACGCGGTGGAAATGGATGCTCTGCGCCCCATTTAACAAAAGCGGAAATAATCCCTGCAACGATACCAACAAATACTGCCACGCCATAACGACGACGGTTTGCTGGACTTTGAGTAAAAATACCTGACATATTTTGCTCTCCAATAAAAGTAAAGAAAAAATAACCGCACTTTTATGCCATTATTTATACAATTTAAAGTGCGATCCCTATTTTGTCGATATAACAAAATATGGGTAGAATACTAGAATGTTTTATGGATTAGTCAAGTTATTATTCTGATTTCACACCAAGATTCCCTATTTTTACGCCTAATAATCCAATAAAAACAGGATCGAAATAATCACCCAGAAATTTGAATAATTCATTTAGTTCTGTAAAAGAGCGTTGAATTTTTATTTGATCTTCTACTTTGCGAACGAACTCATAACGTACTCTATTTTCTTCAAAATATGCCGTTAAAGTTAGGTAAATAGTTTCAAAAAAATGGCTTTTAGCCCCCTCTTCACCAGGATCACTAATGCGTACATTCCATGTATTATTAAATAGGACTTGAGGCTGATTTGACATTTTTATACTCCTTTTTACTATTTTTAGCCTAAGAAAAACCCGATTATAAAGTTTCTGTAATCAAAAAATTTATAATCGGGCTTTTCAAACATTTTCCCTGCGTGTTTCGCTTTACGTTGGTAACTACCTTTCCCTTTGCGTTTTTTCTCAACACGCTGGCGAAATAATTTATCATGCAATAATGCCATCACTGCATTATCTTTTATCACTCCTCGAGTGTGCAAATAAACGGTTTCATTTTCAACCGCACTTTTTTGTTTCTTTGCCATAATTTTTCCTTAAAAAAGCCGCGGAAGGATTTCCACGGCTGGAGTATTATACGCGCAAACGTTTAAATTACAAAATCTCAAGTACACTTTCTGGCGGGCGCCCGATTTTAGCCTGATTACCATTGATCACAATTGGGCGTTCAATGAGTGCTGAATGTTCACTCATGGCTTTTAATAATTCAGCTTGAGAGAGCTCTAAATTATCTAAATTTAAGCTTTTGTATAAATCATCTTTCGTACGCATCATTTGACGCACATCATCAATTCCTAATTTTTGGGCAATACTTTGTAATTCATCAATGGAATACTGCTTTTGCAAATACAATTCAACTATTGGCTGAACTCCTTGAGTTTCTAATAATGCTAGCGTTTCACGGCTTTTTGAGCAACGTGGGTTGTGATAAATAATAACAGACATAGGATTTCCTCTTAGTAGCTATAAACACTATAAATTTTAACTTATAATGGCAAAAAATACTTATAGGAAAAGAAATTATGCTAGAAATGTTGAAAAGCTGGTACTCACGTCGCTTAAGCGATCCACAAGCGATGGGACTATTAGCAATATTATTATTTGGCTTTATCTCCATTTATTTTTTTGGAGATTTAATCGCGCCGTTGTTGATTGCTCTAGTACTATCCTATTTACTAGAAATGCCGATCAATTTTTTGCATCAACATTTAAAATGCCCAAGAATGCTAGCTACAATCATCATTTTTGGTGGCTTTATTGGACTAGCGACAATCTTCTTTTTAATCCTCATGCCAATGTTATGGAATCAAACTATTTCCTTATTAAGTGATTTGCCTGCAATGTTTAATAAGCTCAATGAATGGTTACTAAACTTACCTGAGCATTATCCTGAACTCATCGACTATTCAATGGTCGATTCTATTTTCAATTCTGTGCGAGAAAAAATCCTTGGTTTTGGTGAATCTGCGGTAAAACTTTCTTTAGCCTCCATTATGAACTTGGTTTCTTTAGGGATTTATGCCTTTTTAGTGCCATTAATGATGTTTTTTATGCTGAAGGATAAATCAGAACTTTTACAAGGGGTGAGCCGTTTCTTACCGAAAAATAGAAACTTAGCTTTCAAAGTATGGAAAGAAATGCAACAGCAAATTTCCAACTACATTCATGGAAAATTGTTAGAAATACTGATTGTCACGCTCATCACCTACATTATTTTCTTAATATTCGGACTAAATTACCCGCTCTTATTAGCTTTTGCGGTGGGTCTTTCTGTTCTGGTCCCTTATATTGGCGCAGTAATTGTCACGATTCCTGTTGCATTGGTTGCGTTATTCCAATTTGGAATCAGCCCAACATTTTGGTATATCATCATCGCTTTTGCTGTGAGCCAGCTCTTAGATGGAAACTTACTCGTTCCTTATTTATTTTCTGAAGCTGTGAATTTACATCCATTGATTATTATCATTTCAGTATTAATTTTCGGCGGTTTATGGGGATTTTGGGGCGTATTCTTTGCCATTCCCTTAGCGACTTTAGTGAAAGCCGTGATAAATGCGTTACCTCAAGATTAAAAGTCTAAATTAAAAAGCTATACAAATAAAAAAATAGTTAACCATGAATTTTTGGTTAACTATTTTTTATTGAAGTTTATTCTAAGAATAGAATTTAACTAAGGTAATTCATCAATTTCCTTATCTACTTTAGGCGGGATCATATGTTCACGGCGTAATCCAACATCGTATGCAATTGCGATTGCAATAAAGATTGAAGAATATGTACCAAACCCAATACCCACAAGTAACGCTAAAGAGAAGTTATGAATTGATGGACCACCAAAAAAGAACAATGCAATAACAACAATTAATGTTGTAGCAGAGGTCATGATGGTTCTTGATAAAGTTTGCGTTAAAGAAACATCAATAATATCAATCGTATCTAGACGTCTTATTTTTCTAAAGTTTTCACGCACACGGTCAAAGACCACGATACTATCGTTAATAGAATAACCCACAACAGATAAAATCGCTGCAACGAAGGTTAAATCAATTTCGATTTGTAACGCTGAAAACACGCCAAGAGTAATAATTACGTCATGCGCAAGGGATGCGATACCGCCGAAACCTAAACGCCATTCAAAGCGAGAACCTACATAAACTAGCATCATGGCTAATGTCGCTAATGTCGCATACACAGCACCTTGTGCCAATTCTTCCCCTACGTTTGGTCCAACGAATTCAACACTACGAATCTTTATACCAGAATCTACTTCTTGGAGCATTCCTTTTACGCGATCGCCAATGCCTGAATCATTATCCGTCGCTGGTAAACGAATCATGACATCTTGAACAGAACCTGTTGTCTGCACAATTGGGCTTTCAATACCATTTTCATGGAGCTTACCACGGATTTTTTCTAAGTCTGCAGATTGTGAAAAATGGGTATCAAAAACAACCCCGCCGGTAAAATCCAATCCCCAGTTAAAGCCTTTTGATACGATAAAAAATAGCGAAACGGCCATTAAAAGTGCGGAAAAAACATAGCCCCATTTACGCACTTTCATAAATTCGGTCAATGGGAACGGGAGTTTAATCCCATTGATTTCACGGATAAAATATCCGTCTTTATCTTTTGCAAAAATTTTCATCGTTCCCTACCTAAATTGATAATTTCTTAAGTTGTTTACCGCCATAAAGCGCATTAACTAATGCTCGAGTTCCTGTAATTGCGGTAAACATTGAAATTGCCACACCAAGTGAAAGCGTAATCGCAAATCCTTGAATTGGGCCTGTCCCCACTGCATACAAGATAATTGCAGTTAAAATTGTCGTTAAGTTCGCATCAAAAATTGAGCTAAACGCCCCGTTGTAACCTTCATTGATTGCTTGTTGAATTGGACGACCATTGCGAATTTCTTCTTTAATACGTTCAAAAATCAACACGTTTGCATCCACCGACATACCTAAGGTTAATACGATACCAGCAATCCCTGGCATGGAAAGTGTCGCACCAGGTAAAATAGACATTAAACCCACTAACAACACGATATTAATGACCAAAGCAAAACTTGCGATAATACCGAACATTTTGTAGTAGAACAGCATAAATAAAATCACAGCGATGAGTCCCCAAAAGCTCGCATTAATCCCTTGCTCCACATTTTGTGCCCCCAAAGATGGGCCAATTGTACGTTCTTCAACAATTTGAATTGGTGCAATTAATGCGCCAGATTTCAGTAAGGTAGAAAGGTTATGCGCTTCCGCGATACTATCAACACCAGTAATTTGGAAATTAGAACTGAAACGACCTTGGATCGTCGCCACATTAATGACTTCCTCATGTTTTTCTAAAATAGTTTTACCATTTTCGTCTTTTTTACCGTTATC
The DNA here is from genome assembly GCF_003490595.1 of Haemophilus haemolyticus. Lineage (GTDB taxonomy): Bacteria > Pseudomonadota > Gammaproteobacteria > Enterobacterales > Pasteurellaceae > Haemophilus > Haemophilus haemolyticus_L. The sequence goes on along the minus strand of NZ_QQGY01000001.1, from coordinate 310,779 downwards.
TTTATATTCAACATAAAGCGTTGCCATTGGTTTCTTGTAATATTTTTTGGTAGTTTGAGACATAATCTCACCACCTTCACCATCCAAGGTTACACTCACTTGCGGGGTACTTGAATGCTGATCTAAACCAGAACTTGAATTAATAATATGCTCACCACCTAAGACCGCGCGTTTAAATAATGCAACAGGATGACCTTGGCGATCATATTTAACTTCCGAATCAGCTGGCAACATATTACGAGAAATTGCATCGGCCGTAACATTTTGATTTACGATACGAAACTCAAGCGTTGCAGTTGCCCCTAAAATTTCTTTTGCGCGAGCAGTATCTTGAACACCTGGTAATTCAATTACAATACGTTCAGCACCTTGACGTTGAATAACCGCCTCAGATACACCTAATTCAGCAACACGTTTACGCAAAATCGTTAAGTTTTGCTCAATTGCTAAGTCGCGTGCTTCATTTAATGCTGAAGTTGAAAGACCTAAATTGATACTATCGTTATCCAACTCTGTGATATCTAAGGTTGGATGCAACTGATGAATAATACGTTCCGCTTTAGAGCGTTGACTTGCATCGGCCAATGTGACAGAAGTACCAAAATGCTCAGTATTTTTAATTGCCGTATATTGAATTTTTTCTTTGCGAAGTTCATTACGTAAACTGTCTTGTAATTGCTCTTGGCGTTTTACAAGTGCAGCATTCATATCAACTTCCATCAAAAAACGAACTCCACCACGTAAGTCTAATCCCCATTTCATTGGATTAGCACCAAACATACTTAACCAAGTAGGAGTGGCAGGCGCAAGGTTTAATGCAGTGGTGTAATTATTGCCAAGACGTTCAGCAATTTTATCTTTAGCGAGGAGTTGATCATCGGTATTAGTGAAACGAGCTAGAATTGAGCCGTTCTCAAGCACGATAGATTTAGTTGGAAGATTGTTGGTTTTAAGCACATCTTGAACTTGTCCAAGCACGCTAGTATTCGCTTCTTGACCGCGCGTACCGGAAATTTGAACCGCAGGATCTTCACCATAAATATTTGGAAGAGAGTATAAAATCCCGATGGCCACAATAAAAATCACCATCAAATTCTTCCATAATGGATAACGGTTTAACATAGTTTTCCTTTTCTTTTCTAACGCACAGAGCCACAATTCGTGGCTCTGGAAAATAATTTAACGTTACTCTTAAAGTGATTTTAATGAACCTTTAGGAAGAACGCTCACAATGTAGTTACGATTAATCGTAATTTCTGTCGTGTCGTTTAACGCAATCACGATGCTATCGCTACCTTCGGTTACTTTAGTAATTTTGCCGATTAAACCACCAGCGGTTAAAACTTCAGTACCTTTTGCAAGCTCAGACATCAATTTTTTATGTTCTTTATTGCGTTTAGCTTGAGGGCGATAAATCATAAAGTAAAAAATTAAACCAAAGATCACGAAAATAAATAACGTGGACATCGGGTTTTGTGCTTCCATTGTATGTTTTCCTTGTTAATTTAAGTTAAAAATTGCGCTTAAAATACCATAAATTGGCTCATTGGGAAAGGTGAACCACGCCCAATATCCTACGTTATGGCGATTAATTTTATTTTTTCAAGATAACGATAAATTCTTTTTCCGAAGCGTAATATTGCTCGACCAAGGCAACAGAATTTTCTTCTGCAAAAATAGAAAAATTTTCAACCGCACTTTCAAGGTTTAAGATCAACATTAGCTCATCATTTTTATCCAAATTTTTTAAGGCTTTTTTGGCACTTAAAAGAGGAATTGGACATCGAAGTGCGGTTAAATTGAGCTGATATTTCATTCTTTCACTTGACGACGAGCACTCATGCTCTTGCCCATTTCAGCCAAAATATCCGCACTTAAGCATTCACGCCCCATTTCAAATAGCGGTTCTTCTAATGCAATATGACGATCATAACCTTGAATAAAGCGTTCAATTAAATGTGCATCAATATTCTGACGTTGTTCAGAAATAAGCTCTTCTAACTGCACAGATAGTGCATTCCAATTTTCATGCAAATAGTCGTGCTGTTTTTCTAATTCATCAATGGAGCTTTGTGCTTGCGGAGCCACTTTGACTAATTGAGGGAAAAAATCTAATTCTTCATCCTCATGATGTAACGGTGCTGCACGATTGAAATAAGTTAAAATCTGCTCAACATCATTTAATACAGCCTGAGTATAGCCATGTTTTTCTAGATAATCAGGCAAAATGCTTAACTGGCGACAAAAACGTTTTACCTTACTATGACAGGCATAAAGCATTTCAATAGGTTCATTCCAGGTGGCGAATTGTTGAGGTTCAAGAATTTGCATAAGATTTCCTTTGTTAAAAAGTGCGGTCAAAAAACGCTTCATTTTTCTACCGCACTTTCATCAATTATGATTTATCCGCTAATTGTAATGGTGGAACTGGTTTGCCCATGCGAGCATAAAATTCCACCACAAAATCATCAAAACGATCGTCTTCAATCGCTTGACGAATTTCCGCCATTAAACGTTGATAATAGCGTAAATTGTGAATGGTATTTAAGCGTGCACCTAAAATTTCACCGCATTTATCTAAATGATATAAATACGCTTTGGTGTAGTTTTTACAGGTATAGCAATCACATTCAGGATCCAATGGGCTGGTATCATCGCGATATTTTGCATTACGGATTTTAACAATACCATCAGTCACAAATAAATGACCATTACGTGCATTACGGGTTGGCATCACGCAGTCGAACATATCAATACCACGACGCACGCCTTCCACTAAATCTTCCGGTTTACCTACGCCCATTAAATAACGCGGTTTATCAGCTGGGATTTGTGGACAGATGTATTCTAAAATGCGGTGCATGTCTTCTTTTGGTTCGCCTACCGCTAAACCGCCTACCGCGTAACCGTCAAAGCCAATATTCACTAAACCTTCTAGTGATACTTTGCGTAATTCTTCAAATACGCCACCTTGAATAATACCGAATAGGGCATTTTTATTGCCTAATTCATCAAAGCGATCGCGGCTACGTTTTGCCCAACGAAGAGACATTTCCATGGATTTTTTCGCATAATCGAAAGTCGCTGGATAAGGCGTACATTCATCGAAAATCATCACGATGTCAGAACCCAAATCATATTGAATTTCCATGGATTTTTCAGGCGAAAGGAAAATGCGCTCACCGTTAATTGGGTTTTGGAATTTCACGCCTTCTTCGGTGATTTTACGTAATTTACCTAAACTAAATACTTGGAAACCGCCACTGTCAGTCAAAATCGGACGATGCCATTGCATAAAGTCATGTAAATCACCGTGTTTACGCATCACTTCCTGTCCAGGACGAAGCCATAGATGGAAGGTGTTACCCAGTAAAATTTCTGCACCTGTCGCACGCACTTCTTCTGGCGTCATGCCTTTTACCGTGCCATAAGTACCCACCGGCATAAATGCAGGGGTTTCTACACTGAACGTACCTTGTGGACGTTCAAATACCAAACGACCACGACGAGCATTGCCGCTTGTTTTATCTAATTCATACTTCATTTTTGCTCCAACGAATAAACAGTTCGAAGATTTTTTTGAACAAAAAAGCCTGTTAAAAAATACAGGCTTTGTGCTATCATATTTCCAATGCTCTTTGAGCAGAGGCGGATCTGCTAAAATCAGTCCGCCAGTATGCACCTGACGGGCTGTTTGAGTAGATCCTTCATTTGTAATCAAATTGAGGATAAAAACTATGATTAATCTCATTATTAAACTAATCATTGTTATTCTACTTTGCCTACTATTGAAAGGTAGCGCTGGCTAGGTAGATTCTCCGACAAGGGATGGTTACCGCCATCTCTTGTTCTTTATTGTAGGTGCTGACTAATTACAAGTCAAACAACTTATTCCAATCCTCTCACATTAGAATTTTTATTAATAAACATCGCATCGCCATAACTAAAGAAACGATATTTTTCTTGTACTGCATGCTTGTACGCATTCATGGTATTTTTATAACCAGCAAAAGCTGAAACTAACATAATCAACGTGCTTTCAGGTAAGTGGAAATTAGTAATTAAGCAATCCACCACTCGGAATTTTTTTCCTGGATAAATAAAAATAGATGTATCAGAAAAATAAGGCTCAATTAAATCTGGATTGCCAAATTCTTCCGCAGAAAGCGCCGCACTTTCAATAGAACGAACAGAAGTGGTTCCTACTGCAATAACACGTTTACCCACTTTCTTTGTTGCAATAATCGCATTGCAAACTTCTTGAGAAACTTCTACGTATTCTGCATGCATCACATGATCTTCAATATTTTCGACACGAACTGGCTGAAATGTGCCCGCGCCTACGTGTAATGTAACAAACTCAAAATTCACGCCTTTCGCTTTAAGTTTTTCAAGTAAAGGATCATCAAAATGTAAGCCTGCTGTTGGTGCTGCTACAGCACCTGGGACTTTACTGTAAACGGTTTGATAACATTCTTGATCGGCTTCTTCATCTGGACGGTCGATATAAGGCGGCAATGGCATATGTCCAATGGTTTGCAACACATCTAAAAGAGCGGTTGATTTATCACTTAATTCCACTTCAAACAATGCACCATGACGCGCTGTCATTACCGCTTTAATTCCATTATTTTCGCCTAATTTATCTTCACCTAAAAATAATTCAGCCCCTTCTTTTGGTGATTTTGATGAACGGATGTGGGCTAAGAAACGATACTCATCTAGCATGCGTTCAACTAAAACTTCAATTTTTCCACCACTGGCTTTACGCCCAAACATTCTTGCAGGAATGACTCGAGTATTATTGAAAATCAATAAATCGCCTTCATCAATTAAATCCAATACATCTGAAAAAGTGCGGTCAATTACCGCGCCATTTTCCCCATTCAAATGTAATAAACGGCAAGATGCTCTATCCTCCTTTGGATAGCGAGCAATAAGTTCATCAGGTAAATCGAAATTAAAATCTGAAACACGCATAATAAAGTTTAGGTTAAATAAAATAGGTAGTAAGTCTAGTTTAGCTTAAGACGAGGCTAAATAAAAAATCTAGCCAGTAAAAAATGGCTAGATTTTCTTTTATAAAGTCTAATTACCATTCAAAGTCAACAGCTGCATTATAAGCTGCAGAATTACGCTCACTCAAAGCTATCCCTACTTTTGCAGCAAATTTCTCATTAAAGCGATATCAAGTTCCTACTGCAATAGCATGCTTAGGCCCATATCCTCCAACAGCAGCAGTAACATTAAAATGTTTTATATTGTAGGGTTGAAATAGACCAGCTAAGGCAGCTTGCTGTGCTAAACCTCTATCAACTCGACTTTCTAATGCATTATGTCGTTTTACTAGAGCTTCATGTTTTTGAGGTGGGAATACAGGAATATCAATATTACGAGTAATAATACCACTAGTGTTACCAGCAAAGGCATTTCCAGAAAAAAGCGCCAAAGGAACCAGAGGAATTAAAGATAGTTTGATAAGCTGTGATTTCATAAGAAACTCCATTTTCTTTATTTTTGATTGCATAACCAAAATTCTCTACAATCTTACACCAGGGAACTTTCAACTACATATTCTAATACTTTTTGAATAAAAAAACACGAAATACTCATTTTTATGGGCTTTTTATTCCCAATATCTTCTTATATTTTGACAAGAAAAAATGGCTAGCAATTACGCTAGCCATTTGATGAATTATAAATTTGCTTTTTTAGTTGCTTTTGCGTTTACATCACAGTTTTTGATGATGATCTTATCGCTAGTTTTACCTTTCTGAATTAAATTCACAGGTACAACAGAATCAAATTTATCTAAAGTTAAACCACTATCTACATTCCAAACATAGTCATCAGAAGTGAAACTTGTAAAATCCTTTTGTGATTTATCACGAGCAAAATCTTTTGCAATAATTTTGTTACCTAAACTAACCATTGCCGCAACTGGCTCTTGGTTTTCAAATTGATATACTGCAGTCACAGTTTTTTTATTACAAGAATAAACTACTGTTTTGTCAGTAATAGTTGACGCAGTTTGAGCAGCCATTTGAGCCGATGCTTTTTCCATTACTGGCGCTTCTTTTGCACATGCAGATAATACAACAGCGGCAGCAAATGCAGGTAAAACTTTAGTGAAGTTCATTATTAAATCCTCTTAATTAAGCCCCAATCTGAGGCGCTACTTAGATACGTTAAATAAAATAAAGTTCTATTTTAAAGTAAAAATTTGTTGAGATAAAAACTAAACAACTCGTCAAACAAATCAACCTATCTACGAATGATGTTTTACCAACGATAGCCTAATTTCAAGCCTATATTTTGCTGTTTATCTAATTGCGAACCTTTCGATTGTGAGATAGCAGCAGAAAATTGGAAATGTAAAATTTCCGTACTTAATCCAACCTCTTTTTGCCAATAACGTACAAATGGCTGTTGTAATGTAGCACTATTCACTTTGATTTGCATATTGGCATTAGATGCATCAACATAATTCACTGAGAAATAAGGCTTAACCGTGATGTTATTAGTTGGTGTAAAAGTATAATCGATCCGTACACCTGTATTATAGCGATTAAATACAAGGCTAGGTGTTTGAACTCTCACGCCTTCCGATTGATAGTTTTCACGTTCAATAAAATAGCGATTCCCCCCCAAATAAGGCTGAATACCTAATTGCCCTAAGCGGAACTGATAACTTGCATTTACACCATAATTTACCACTTTACGATAAATTTTTCGGCTTTGTTCTCCTGCTGTTTTACTTACACTGCTCCCCATTCCTACGCTTACACCGAACTGGAAATCCTTCCATTGATATTGAGCAAATCCCGATAGCATCATCAGTGTAGTATAATTTTTAACTTGTTCATCAAAGGTATTATCCGAACGGCTATGTGAGAAAACTGCCCCAATTCGTCCATTACCTAACGCTTTTTGCATCCCAATTTGACGCAAGTTAGTTTTCTGCTTATAAGCACGGAACGCATCAGAATCATAGTGTCTTTTATCCTGTGCGATATTTGTCCACACCATAGGCTGCGTTTGCTCCACAAAAAGACGATCCAATTCATCTTGAATGGAAAGCATACTATTTACTGTAGCAGACAATTCCGATAACGCATTGTTTGAGTATTTACTAATTAAATTTTTTTGTTTGAGCTGTTTTTTAGCTTCTATTCTTGCTTGCTCTTCCTGAGCTTTGCGTTTTTCTGCCTCAATACGTTCCTGCTCTTCTTGAGCTTTACGTTTCTCAGCTTCAATACGTTCTTGCTCTTCTTGAGCTTTGCGTTTCTCGGCTTCAATACGTTCTTGCTCTTCTTGAGCTTTGCGTTTCTCGGCTTCAATACGTTCTTGCTCTTCTTGAGCTTTACGTTTCTCGGCTTCAATGCGCTCTGCTTCTTCTTGAGCTTTACGTTTCTCGGCTTCAATACGCTCTGCTTCTTCTTGAGCTTTACGTTTCTCGGCTTCAATACGCTCTGCTTCTTCTTGAGCTTTGCGTTTCTCGGCTTCAATACGCTCTGCTTCTTCTTGAGCTTTACGTTTCTCGGCTTCAATACGCTCTGCTTCTTCTTGAGCTTTACGTTTCTCGGCTTCAATACGATCAGCTTCCGCTTGTTTTAATTCTGCTTCTTTAATTGGGCTGTAAAGTCGATATTGATTACCGTCTTTAATTAACTCGTAACGCCATGCCCCCGCATCAACATATTGATTGGTTAATGAAACATCTAATCCAGTCGTAGGCATTGTTCTTAGTGAGATGAGAGTAAGGTGATCGAGTCTCGTTGGTTCTGCACCTGTGTTACGAACATTGAGTTTAAATGTCCCTTGTGCTTGCCCATTGACCTGCAACTTATCGCCTAAATATTGATTCAAATGAGTAAGATAATTAAATGTTCCAGAACCATTTAAATCTCCATTAATCGTTAATGTATTAAATTGGTTACGGTTAGTTTCTTTCGCAAAATCAGGATTTAATGTGACTTCACTATTATTTAAAGTAAGATTACCTAATATTGTGCTCGTCGGCATTGTCCATTGTGATTGCTTTAAAGACACATGTGTGCCATTCTCACCTGTAATTTGATGATCAAATCTTGCATTATTAAATTTAAGCTGTGCAGAATGAGTTAATTGTGCATCACCTATTAAATTAGCATCATCTACGATAGAGTCAGCTTGATCTCGCAAAATTAAATTACCTTGATGAGTGGCTTTATTGATTAAACGGTAAGTCGAATATTCTTGTGCGGTTAGATTACCCGTTAATTGAGAATGATCCATCGTCATTTCACCAATATTCGATAAACTAACTGAACCATTGATTTGAGACGCGTCATTAACATTCACTCGTCCAGTTGAGCGAACATTACCATTAATAATTGATCTGGTAATATCTGCAGCCGATCTTTCTGTGGTAAGGTCAAGTAATCCATCCAAACGAGCATTATTGGAAAGAGTGATTCTATTGTTTCCTAAAGAACTCAAACTACCTGAATGTGCCGATTGATCTTTAAGAGTGTAGGAGGCATTTTGGCTTAAAGTGACGCTACCATTCACCCGTGCGCTATTTGTCGCGGTTAATTCATTGTCCTTCGTCGCTTGAATATTTCCATTAACGGTAGAAGAATCGATATTTAAATTCGCATTATCTTCAAGATGAATAGAACCAGTTGTAGTGGCGTGGTTAGTAATATTAATGTTGGTATCATTATAGGAAAGCATATCTCCAGTCATAGTGGCATCATTAATGCTTGCTTGAGCATTACCATCAAGATGAATATCGCCTGCTTGGTTAGCTTTATGTGTTAAGTGATATTCACTATCAGAGTGGGCGTAAACAGCCCCATTAAGAGAAACTAATCCATTCACATTTAATCGAGCATGAGCGGATAGTGAAATATGTCCATTAACTTGTGTAGTAGGAATAGATTTAATCACAGATGATTCGGTAAGATTAACGGATTGACAAGTTGTTGCGCCCGTCCAATCAGAGCGAGTACAAATTGTGTTTTCTTGATTTGGGATCACGCCAAAAGTAACCGATGCATTATTGCTAATATTCCATCCGCCTTTAATAGAAGAAACATTGCGAGAAACAAATGTATTACCATTCTGAATGTTAAAATTTCCAGCAACGAAAGAACGATTAATCCAATCATCATCCATTACCACTTCACCGCGTTTTGTGCCTTCCATTTTGGCATGGTGCGGATTTAAATGGTTATAAGCGTGTGGAGTAGGGCGACCGCTGAAAATTAAGTTGCCCCCGTTTTGGGTGATATTACCTTTTAGATTGGTGCCACCAGAAAGTAAAAGATGATTTTCTTGATTGGTTGGAGAATAATTAACATTTAAACGCCCCGTGTTTTTTGCATCATCTTTATCGCCAAACCAACCATTAAAGGCAATGTCGCGTTTATTAGTAAGATCATTCTCTTTATTATTAATGATGTTGCTTCCCGTAATAGTAATATTGGATTCTTTGTTGGCATTATGATTGACTAACATTGCACCTTCATCAACGTTTTGAATACGAGTAAAGGTAAGGTCATTCCCATTTAAATCCAAACGTCCACCTCGGAACCCGAAGTAGATATTATTTGGATCGACCTGATCTGCACTATTAAGTTTTACGGTTGCTCGACCACTCACAATCCCCACTTCTTTGAAGGCTTGTTTCTGACCATTTGTATCTGCTTTCTGATCTAAAATAACGGTTCCGTTACCAACACTAATGTCACCCAAATTTTTCCCTGTGCCGTTTACAAGTAGTGTGCCGATCCCAAGCTTAGAGAGACGATCACCTTCAGGGTTTTTTACCTGCCATTCAACGGTGGCGTCTTCCCCAATAGAAACACCTGCGCCCTGCCAAGTTATATTATTTTCACTTGGTTTAACGGTGAAATCACCTTCAAAGTAAATCCCGCCGGCACCTTGATTGACATTATTTGCAATAGTAAGTATGCCTTTCCCCATGTCGCCTAAATAAATAGTTTTACCATTATGTAACGCAGGAGACCAGGGATTCGGTCCACCATAACTTGGGGATATATCGCCATTTTGATCCCGGGCTTTCTCGAGAAGAGTGCTCTTATACAGCCCCACTTCTTTAGGCTTTCTTCCATTTTGAGAGATGGTACCTTTCCCGTCCTCTACGGTTTTAAAGACGTAATGGGCATTATTGGCAAATTCTCTTACCGTTGTGTCATTATTTTGCACTTCTTCAAGGTACTCTTGGCGAGCAACTTGGTATCCATTGCCTACCGCTGCGTAAGGGTTTCCTTCACGCAACACTCCATTTAATAACCACTTGCCTTTATCTTTATCATAAATAAACATAGGGGAGCCGCTATCGCCTTGCGCCCCCGCAATCGGTAATGGTCCATATTCATTAGGGTTTTGTACACGTCCATTAAGATAAAGATCGCCGTTTCTTGTACCGCCATCCATAAAGGTATTACCTCCTGTCAGCCATGTACCACCATAAGCTAAGTCACCATTGGTTTCATTATTATCATTCTTCCAATATTGGTGTCCGCTTCCTGCGCGTACTCGCATAGGATATTTTTTTAAGTCAGTGTAAACATTACCGTGAGTGTTTGTTACCATCTCAATCGGTGCGACTTCTGTTACAAACTTAGCAAGACGAGGATGTTGGTAATCCGTCATAAATGGATGTCGAGCATCATTGACATAGTTATATCGTTTAACAACTAGATATTTATAGTTATGTCGATCGGGATTGCGTCCAAACTCACCAAAATCGACATCTTGATATCCCACGTTGTGCGCCACACTCACTAAATGTTGATCGCCTACTAGTGTGGCATAACCACCTTTTGCAAGCGAAGATAAATCAGGCATTGGCACACCTTTCATCATAGTACCAATCATTTCACCTTTCTTGTTATAAATGTCAATATTTTGCGCACCAACCGTAAACTTGCCTTTGTTTTCAGCAAAGTCACGATAGTATTGATAATTGATTCCAAAATAAGTATGCCCTGCCCAGACTTGCGATACTATCCCTAATGAAATGCAAACAGTTAAAAAATTAAAACGAAATATAGTTTTTTTCATAAGACTTACTCAATAAACAATTTGTTATGTATAAAACTTATAGTTAAACATCAAAAGTGCGGTAATTATCTGAAAAGATTTCAGATAAAAACTGAAAGGTTTAGGAGAAAATGAAGGTTAAAAATTGTACATCATTAAATAAGCAATCGCCAGGAACTTTGGTTACCGATTGATAGGTAATATTATCGCCCTATATAATATTGGGAATAATTTTTACAAATGCAGATTAAATTAAACCTACATATAGCAAATAAAATCACCGCACTTTATATCCACGTTATATAAAGTGCGATAATTTTTAACGTTTTTCCAAAATTGGTTTAAGGAATCTGGCCGTATGAGATCCTTCGACTTTAGCGACTTCTTCAGGCGTTCCAGTAGCAATAATTTGTCCGCCACCGCTTCCGCCTTCAGGGCCAAGATCGACAATCCAGTCTGCCGTTTTAATCACATCAAGATTGTGTTCAATGACGACAATAGTATTTCCTTGGTCGCGTAATCGATGCAGTACTTCAAGTAATTGCTTAATGTCAGCGAAATGCAAACCAGTAGTCGGCTCATCTAGAATATATAAAGTTTTACCTGTATCACGTTTAGAAAGCTCCGTCGCTAGCTTAACGCGCTGCGCTTCACCGCCTGAAAGTGTTGTAGAAGATTGACCTAATCGAATATAGGATAATCCCACATCCATCAAAGTTTGTAATTTTCTTGCAATCATTGGAATCGCATCAAAAAACTCGCGTGCTTCTTCCACCGTCATATCTAAAACTTGATGGATGGTTTTGCCTTTATAACGAATTTCTAAGGTTTCGCGATTATAGCGTTTGCCTTTACATTGGTCGCAAGGAACATAAACATCGGGTAAAAAGTGCATTTCAACTTTAAGTACACCATCGCCCTGACAGGCTTCACAGCGTCCACCTCGCACGTTAAAACTAAAACGTCCTGGATTATAACCACGCGCACGCGCCTCTGGCACGCCTGCAAAAAGCTCGCGAATTGGGGTAAATAAGCCTGTATAAGTGGCTGGATTTGAACGTGGCGTGCGCCCAATCGGGCTTTGGTTAATATCAATAACTTTATCGAAATGCTCTAATCCCTCGATAGATTGATAAGGTGCGTAATCCGTCTTTTCCGCTCGATTTAATGCATTTTGCGCAAGTGGAAATAAAGTATCATTAATGAGTGTTGATTTTCCTGAGCCTGATACACCAGTTACGCAAGTAAACAAACCGACGGGAATATCTAAATTCACATTTTTTAAGTTATTACCTGATGCCCCTTTAAGTTTGAGCCATTTTTTCTTATCAAGTGCGGTGCGTTTTTTAGGAATTTCGATTTTATCTGCACCTGATAAAAATTTTCCCGTGATGGAATTTGGATTCAGCATAATTTCATCAGCGTTTCCTTGCGCAATAACTTGTCCGCCATGCACGCCAGCACCAGGACCAATATCAATAATATGATCAGCCGCACGAATCGCGTCTTCATCGTGTTCCACGACAATTACCGTATTACCAAGATTACGCAAATGAATTAACGTGTTAAGTAAGCGTTCATTATCACGTTGGTGCAAGCCAATCGAAGGTTCATCTAATACGTACATCACACCAACAAGCCCCGCACCAATTTGGCTAGCAAGGCGAATACGTTGTGCTTCACCGCCTGAAAGAGTTTCAGCAGAACGAGAAAGAGAAAGATAATTCAAACCAACATTGACTAAGAACTGCAAACGCTCGCGAATTTCTTTAAGAATTTTTTCTGCAATTTGCGCTTTTTGACCAGTGAGAGAAAGTGCGGTGAAAAATTCCAGCGTTTCGCCAATACTTTTTTCCGCGATCATTGGTAAATTCGTTTTTCCAATATACACATTACGCGCTTCTGGTCGTAAACGAGATCCGCCACAATCTGCGCAAGGTCGATTGCTAATATTTTTCGCCAATTCTTCTCGCACCGACATTGATTCCGTTTCTTTATATCGGCGAGCCATATTATTCAAAATACCTTCAAAAGGATGCTTGCGAATAACCACATCGCCACGATCATTCATATATTGGAATTCAATTTCCTCTTTGCCTGAACCATGCATAATGATGTGTTGAATTTTCTTTGACAAAGATTCATAGGGCGCTTCAACATCAAAATTATAATGTTTCGCCAATGAGGTGAGCATTTGATAATAATAGAAATTACGACGATCCCAACCTTTCACCGCGCCACCAGCAAGGGAAATAGTTGGATTTTGCACCACACGATCTTCATCAAAATATTGTTGCACACCTAAGCCATCACAAGTTGGGCAAGCACCTGCAGGATTATTAAAGGAAAATAAACGAGGCTCTAATTCTGGTACAGAATAACCACAATGCGGACAAGCAAAATTTGCCGAAAAAACTAATTCTTCCGCTTTCGGATTATCCATATCTGCCACAATCGCGGTGCCACCTGAAAGCTCTAATGCGGTTTCAAAAGACTCCGCTAAACGTGTTGCTAAATCTGACCGCACTTTAAAGCGATCCACTACCACTTCAATAGTATGTTTTTTCTGTAACTCTAATTTTGGTGGATCAGATAAATCGCAAATTTCGCCATCAATACGCGCACGAATGTAACCTTGTGCAGCAATATTCTCTAAAATCTTAACATGTTCGCCTTTTCGATTTTTGACAACTGGCGCAAGTAACATCATCTTGCTGTCTTCTGGCAAACTTAATACTTTGTCCACCATTTGACTAATCGTTTGTGCCGTTAATGGAACATCATGATCTGGACAACACGGCTCACCTACACGGGCAAACAATAAACGTAAATAATCGTAAATTTCCGTAATAGTCCCCACCGTAGAACGTGGATTGTGTGAGGTAGATTTTTGTTCAATCGAAATCGCAGGGGAAAGCCCTTCAATAGAATCTACATCCGGCTTTTCCATTAAAGATAAAAACTGGCGTGCATACGCCGAAAGAGATTCAACATAGCGACGCTGCCCTTCCGCATAAAGTGTATCAAACGCTAAAGAGGATTTTCCCGAACCTGAAAGCCCAGTGATCACCACAAGTTTATTGCGTGGAATAGTTAGATTAATATTTTTCAGGTTATGGGTTCGAGCCCCGCGAATATCGATATTTTCCATAAAATAACTCAATAAGGATGAAATAAGTTTAAATTCTGCGATCATTATCGCATATTTTAACATCTGTGCAAATATCCAGTTAAAATATATAGATCTTTTGAAAAATTTCAGGCAAAATAACCGCACTTTTTAAGATAAAAAATGAGGTTTTTTATGGCTGGAGTTAATAAAGTCATTATTGTGGGTCATCTAGGTAATGATCCTGAAATTCGTACTATGCCAAATGGCGATGCAGTAGCAAATATTAGTGTAGCAACTAGCGAAAGCTGGAACGACCGTAATACTGGCGAACGCCGTGAAATAACTGAATGGCATCGTATTGTATTCTATCGTCGCCAAGCGGAGATTTGCGGTGAATATTTACGCAAAGGCTCTCAAGTGTATGTGGAAGGTCGTTTACGTACCCGTAAATGGCAAGATCAAAACGGTCAAGATCGCTATACCACAGAAATTCAAGGCGATGTAATGCAAATGCTTGGTGGACGCAATCAAAACGCAGGTAGTTACTCTAGTGATATGGGAGCTGCACCACAACCCTCTTACCAAGCTCGTCAAACTAACAATGGTGGTAGTTATCAATCATCTCGCCCAGCACCACAACAAGCTGCACCACAGGCTGAGCCACCAATGGACGGATTTGATGACGATATTCCGTTTTAATTCAAACGAACTCAAAACAAAAAGGAAGCAATTTGCTTCCTTTTGTAGTTGAAATGTATTGAAAGAATTTTAAGAATTATTGTTTGACGTTTCTTCAGATTCCTCAATCAATATTCCTGCGGTTTCATCATTTAATGCCTGAGCATCGACATGAGGTTTAATGAATGGTTTTGGCGTCCAATATTTTTTCAAGATTTCATTAGAAAAACCATGCAGAACTTCCTCATTTAGACGTTCTTGATCCAATGCGCGAACTTCTTTAATGACTTCATCAGCCTCAATCTTATCAATACCAAGTTTCATCAATGTTGCTTGGCTAAGTGCAATGGCGGATTCAAAAGTTTCACGCACAATAAAATCCACATCTTGCTTAATTAGGCTCACCGTCGTTTTTCTATCATAAGTACGGGTTAAAATCGGCAAGTTTGGATAAGCCTCTTTAAGTTGGCTCACAATTGTTTCAATTCGATCTGTATCATTAATACCAATCACCACACATTTAGCTTTTTCAATTCCCGCGGCGTAAAGCACATCTAAACGAATACCGTCACCATAATAGACTTTAAAACCAAATTTTGCCGCAGCACGGATATTTTCTATATTACGATCAATCACTGAAACGCTGATGCCGCGGATTAATAATGTTTGACATACGATTTGACTAAAACGACCAAAACCAATTACAAGCACGTTATCTTCTAAATCATCAATAGGAGACAGATCACTCGTATCCGGTTGATTCGGCGATTTTCTCTCTCCAGATTGCGCTAATTTACGCGTAATTTGTGTAATAAATGGAGAAAATAACATAGAAATAATTACTGCAGCAGTAAAAGTGGCGTTTTCATGGTTGCTCATTACGCCAGCTGTTGTTGCGGCAGAGAAAAGTACGAAAGCAAATTCACCACCGTGCGCCAAGAGTGACATTCTTCCCACTGCTTCCCGATGTTCTAAGCGAGTGATTCGAGCAACAACATACACAGAAAGTCCTTTGCCAATAATGTAAAGGAATACAATTCCAAGTAGTAATAACCAGTGATTGAAAACTAAACGTAAATCCAACGACATGCCCACGCCCATAAAAAACAGGCCAAGCAATAGGCCTCGAAATGGCTCGATATCAGCTTCTAATTGATGGCGGAACGAAGACTCTGACAGCATAACGCCTGCTACAAATGCCCCCATTGCCATTGAAAGTCCGCCTATTTCCATGGCTAATGCTGCGCCAAGTACAACTAATAAAGCAGCCGCTGTCATCATCTCGCGAATATGTGCTTTAGAAATTAATCGGAATAACGGATTCATTAACCATTTACCTGCGACAATCAAGCCGATTACTGCACCTAATGCGATGCCGATTGACATCCAATCGGTATGAGTGCTTTCTTCAGAATGAGGCGCAAGAAACGCCACTGATGCCAATAATGGCACAATAGCAATATCTTCAAAAATTAAAGTCGAAATAATTCGCTGACCTTTAGATGTGCTGGTAATACAACGTTCTTCCAAAGTTTGCATCACAATCGCAGTTGAAGAAAGTGTAAATCCCATGCCTGCGATAAACGCGACTTCTTTCGGTAAATCAAGTAAATAAATCCCTGCCAAAGTAAGCAATACACCACACAACCCAACTTGTAACAATCCCCGCCCAAAAATCGCTTTTTTCATAGACCATAGACGTTCAGGGTGCATTTCAAGTCCAATAATGAACAAGAACATCACTACACCCAATTCAGCCAAATGCACGACTGAAGCCGGATCTTGAATAACACCAAATACTGAAGGACCAATCATACAGCCCGCCACTAAATACCCAAGCACGCTACCAAGCCCTAGGCGTTTAAATAACGGTACAATAGTCACGCTCGACGCAAGCAAAATTACGGTTTTAATCAGATCTGAATCGGCAAGATGGGACATTAATAGCTCCAATGATGAAATGGAATATAATTGTATTCTAACTAGTTTCCTTTAAATAAAAAAGTGAGCATATCTCATATTATGCTCACTTTAGAAATGGATAAACCTAAGTTCAATTAATTAACTCAGAATGTCTTTTCAAACAACATATTCACATTCTTCTGTGTATAAGAATACATTTCTGGGATATTACTATCTTGTTTACGCCAGCTTAATTGGAGTTTTGGTGTAATTCCCCAAATATGCCAATCGCGTTTCCATAGGGATAAATTTATGCCGTAAATTTTATCTTCTCGACGTTTTCCAAAAGAAAACAAATTGAGATTACCAAGTTTGGCAATATCTTTAAATTCACGTTTCATTATGGATAAGCCGAGACGTGAGGAAATGCCCCAATTCCATTCTTGCCCCCAACCTAAACGTAAGCTTTTACTGTCTGAACCATATTGACGAACCTTCGTTCTTTCTGCCATGAAATCGGAACCGAGGTAGAAAAACTGTTTCGGTGTTCTTGCCCACAGTAAGGTTGCGGAAATCAGTTTGTTATTACCGTTTTGTGATGTACTGTCTAAATAACGTTGTTTTGAAAACTCTCCCGCCGTAAAAAGTTGCCAGTTTGGACTTAACCAGCGAGAAAATTCCACCCTTGCCCCATTAGACCAACGGTAACTTTCGCCGCCATACCAACGTTTTTCATAAAAGGGTTTAATACGGAAATTTTGCTTTGCGGTTTTATGTGCATAGCCAACAAAAGTGCGGTTGGAAATATCATCAAATTTATGATTATCCCAGTAGCTCTTTCCCCCAAACTCATTGCCCACCGTGAGGTAATTAGAGCTCCATAAATTAAAATCTCTCGAAATATCGAGTGAATACGCCAAACCGTGTGCTGTTTGTGGCATCATAGATTCCGAACGTATTAAGGTGCCACCATTATTTAATGCGACCGTTTTGCCCTCACCGACATTATTGACATTGGTATCACGCACATAATTAAAAGAAAAATCTACATTCCAACTGTCACGTTCTTTTAAAGCCTCTAAATAAGCATCCATTAAATGCTTAACTTGAGGCGGTAAATCCTCTGCGGTTTGCGCTTTTTCAAATTGATCTTTAGCGGCTCCATCTTGTTTTTGATTAAATAAAGCAATAGCCAGTTCAATTCGTACAGGGTTTAAATTTGGATTTTTGGCTAAAATTTCGCGATATTTATCAATAGCTACAGTATAGTTTTCCGTTATCGCAGCCAATTTTCCTTCCGCAAAGCGTTCCATAATCGGGTCACGATTTGGAAAAGTGCGGTAAATTTCCAGCAATTTTTTTATCATTTCTGGATTGCGTGCGTAAATGGCACGGCTTAATAATTCGTGGGTTAAAGCGGGGTTTTGTTTAAGTTGCTCAAGGGTAATTTGAATTTGTTCGACTTGCTCTGTGCCTAAGGGCGGTAAATTTTGTTCGCGTTTTTCAAGTTTAGCGACATTAATTTGTGGTTCAAGTTCGGTTTTAATTGGTGTTTGACGAATATCTAGTGCCGTTGTTTCTGCTAAAGCAAGAGCGGGGAAAAGTGCAGTAAAAAAGAGAGCAATATTTTTCATAAAATGAGTAACTTTAAATAAATATTTATAAACAAACAATAAGTTGAAAAATGGCGGACAAAAATCCGCCAAATATTGTTTTATAACAATTATTTAGGTTGTTTGGTTGCATCAAAAAAGGCTTCATAGCGAAAAAGATTTTTTGTTGCACCATCTTTGCCTTGAACGCGTGGATAAAAACCATTCTCTCTTGCGTAACTATCAGAATCATACTCCACACGTCCAACTATGTCACCATTTTTTGAAATAGTAGCAGAATACTTACCACCTACCATATCCTCATCCGAAAACCCTACATGACCATCTTTCACTTTATTTTCTATAATCTCTTTTTCTCCCAACTCAATTCTACCTACGGTTTTACTATCGATAGTTCCCGACATTTTAAATTTATCAGAAGAATTTTTTTGAACATCAAGTGTAACATCACCGTCTTCATCTATCGTCGTTGGTGCTTTGAGTTTCTCGTCATTGGTATCAAGCTTAACTTTTGCAAATACTTTACCTTTATAAGTTGCATCAACTAAATCGCTAGATTTACCATCTACTACAGCTCGATAAAACAGGTTTTCAAAATCTTTGTATGAAGATTCCGCTAGCTTAGTTGTGTCTGGTTGAGTTGCTGCTGGTTGAGTTGCTGCTGGTTGAGTTGCGTCTGGTTGAGCTGCTTCTGGTTGAGCTGCTTCTGGTTGAGCTGCGCCTGGTTGAGCTGCGTCTGGTTGAGTTGCGCCTGGTTGAGCTGCGCCTGGTTGAGCTGCGCCTGGTTGAGCTGCGCCTGGTTGAGCTGCGCCTGGTTGAGCTGCGCCTGGTTGAGCTGCGCCTGGTTGAGCTGCTTCTGGTTGAGCTGCGCCTGGTTGAGCTGCGTCTGGTTGAGCTGCTTCTGGTTGAGCTGCTTCTGGTTGAGTTGTGCCTGGTTGAGCTGCTTCTGGTTGAGCTGCTTCTGGTTGAGCTGCTTCTGGTTGAGCTGCTTCTGGTTGAGCTGCGCCTGGTTGAGCTGCTTCTGGTTGAATTGCGCCTGGTTGAGCTGCTTCTGGTTGAGCTGCTTCTGGTTGAGTTGCGCCTGGTTTAGCATCTTTTGGTTGAACTGGTGTTGGACGAGCATCTGCAAAATTTGAAGTAGATTTACAAGCAGTCAAACTTAGTGCAATACACATCGCTAATGCGGTTGTTTTTAACGTTGGTTTCATAACTTTTCCTTTAATATAAAGATATAGACTAACGCTTTCATTGAAATCATACTGACTACATGATGCCTCATTAACAATGAATTTCAATAAAAACGCCCAGTATGATAAACAAAAAAACAAATAAGAACTATTAATATTTGTTGATTCTAAATACAATTTTCTAAATAAACGGCGTGTACAGTCATTCCATGTATTTTCATGATAGAATGCTGCTTAAAATTTTTTTCACCGCACTTTTTAAGTATGTCGTTACAATTCAATATAATCGCCTTATTGCTGGTGATTTTAATTATTCTCGGGCTACTCAGTCATAACAGCGCAATTACCATTTCAGCAGCCATATTACTTATCATGCAGCAAACTTTTTTATCTTCACACATTCCTTTGCTCGAAAAATATGGCGTTAAAATTGGTATCATTATTTTAACCATTGGGGTTTTAAGCCCCTTAGTTTCAGGAAAAATTCAGTTGCCTGATTTATCAGGTTTTCTTAGTTGGAAAATGGCACTTTCCATTTCCGTTGGTGTGCTTGTGGCATGGCTTGCAGGCAAGGGCGTTCCTTTAATGGGCGAACAACCAATTTTAGTCACTGGCTTGCTTATCGGCACAATTATTGGTGTAGCATTTTTAGGTGGAATTCCCGTTGGCCCACTTATTGCTGCAGGTATATTAGCTTTACTTTTAGGGAAAATTTAAATGAAAAACAAATACCTTACTCTTGCTGCTTTAAGCGGATTCTTCTGTGTCGCATTAGGCGCATTTGCGGCTCATGGCTTAAGCCATATATTAGAGGCTAAAGCATTATCATGGATTGATACGGGTTTAAAATATCAAATGTTCCATACGATTGCAGTACTTGCCGTTGCATTATCTACTTTAAGTAACAACAAATTCGCCCGATTATCCATGTCTTCTTGGTTAATTGGAACCTTATTATTTAGTGGAAGTTTATACGCACTCGCTTTTGGAGCAAGCAATGTAATAGTGTGGATTACGCCTATTGGCGGCACTTTATTTTTAATCGGATGGATTAGCTTAGCTTACGGAAGTTTCAAAAGTAAATCGCTATGAAAAACAGATCGGTAAAACACGCATTAACTCCTTTACAACAATCTCTTTTTTCTCAATTAAATGACATCATGCTGGTGGATCAACGTCGTTTATCCGCCCGCATTCATGGTATTGGAAAAATTAAAAGCCAAGAGGCTCAACAAGCTGTTGCCGCAGAAATCCAGCTGCAGATTGAACAGGCTCAATTACGAGTAGAAAATCGTAAAAGTGCGGTTAAAAATCCGATTGTTTTTCCAGAAAGCCTGCCCGTTAGCCAACGCAAAGCAGAAATTCAAAAACTGCTTTCTGAACATCAGATCATTGTGGTGGCAGGGGAAACCGGTTCAGGTAAAACCACCCAATTGCCAAAAATGTGTTTGGAATTAGGTTTCGGCAATTTAGGCATGATTGGTCATACTCAACCACGCCGTATAGCCGCGCGTTCAGTGGCTGCACGTATTGCGGAAGAACTGGAAACAGAACTTGGCGGTTTAGTTGGTTATAAGGTTCGTTTTAACGATCAAATCAGTGATGATACGCAAATCAAGTTGATGACTGACGGGATCCTGTTAGCAGAAATTCAAAACGATCGTTTTCTCAACCAATATTCTTGTTTGATTATCGATGAAGCCCACGAACGAAGCCTGAACAACGATTTTATTCTCGGTTATCTGAAACAGCTTTTGCCACGTCGTCGTGATTTAAAACTCATCATCACATCCGCAACCATTGATGTAGAACGCTTTTCCAAACATTTCAATAATGCACCAATCATTGAAGTCTCGGGCAGAACCTATCCTGTTGAAGTGCGTTATCGTCCCGTAGTGGAAGAAGACGATCAAGATCAGCTACAAGGCATTCTCAACGCAGTGGATGAACTGCAAGCTGAAGGTCGAGGCGATATTTTGATCTTTATGAACGGTGAGCGAGAAATTCGTGATACCGCCGAAGCTTTACAAAAACAAAATCTAAAACGCACGGAAATTCTACCGCTCTTTGCACGCTTGTCTGCGCAAGAGCAAAATAAAATCTTCCATCCGAGCGGATTAAATCGCATCGTGTTGGCGACCAACGTCGCGGAAACTTCATTGACCGTGCCAGGCATTAAATATGTGATTGACCCAGGTACTGCGCGAATTTCCCGTTATAGCTATCGCACCAAAGTACAACGTTTACCGATTGAACCCATTTCACAGGCATCTGCTAATCAGCGTAAAGGTCGTTGTGGTCGTGTGAGTGAAGGGATTTGTATTCGTTTATATTCGGAAGAGGATTTTAATTCTCGTCCGGAGTTTACCGATCCAGAAATTCTCCGCACTAATTTAGCCTCCGTTATTTTGCAAATGACAGCATTGGGCTTGGATGATATTGAAGCGTTCCCATTTGTTGATGCACCAGATAAACGCCATATTCAAGATGGTATAAAACTGTTGGAAGAATTGGGCGCGTTTGAAATGGTTCGCACTAAAGCGGGCGAGAAACGTCAATTAACAGTCACAGGCCGTCAATTAGCTCAACTCCCAGTGGATCCTCGTTTGGCGAAGATGTTGCTGAGTGCTGTCTCACAAGGTGCGTTGCATGAAGTGATGATTATTGTTGCCGCGTTATCCATTCAAGATCCGCGCGAGCGTCCACAAGAAAAACAACAAGCGTCAGATGAAAAACATCGTCGTTTTGCCGATAAAAAATCAGATTTCTTGGCTTTCCTCAATCTTTGGCGTTATCTACAAGAACAACAAAAAGAATTGAGTAAAAACCAATTCCGTCGCCAATGTCAAAAGGATTTCTTAAATTATTTACGTATTCGTGAATGGCAAGATATTTATCATCAAATTCGTTTAACCGTGCGTGAAATGGGCTTGCCGATTAATTCCGAAAAAGCAGAATATCAGCAAATTCATACCGCACTTTTAAGCGGTTTACTTTCTCATATCGGTTTAAAAGAAGCGGAGAAACAACAATATCTTGGCGCACGTAATGCCCATTTTGCAATTTTCCCCAATTCTGTGCTTTTCAAAAAACAGCCGAAATGGGTGATGGCGGCAGAGTTAGTGGAAACCTCCAAGCTTTGGGGGCGTATGGTGGCGGAAATCGAGCCAGAATGGATTGAGCCACTTGCCGATCATCTAATTAAAAAATCCTATTCCGAACCGCGTTGGTCGAAATCCCGTGGCGCCGTGATTGCCGATGAAAAAGTCACGCTTTACGGTGTGCCGATTGTGGCTGCGCGACCAGTGAATTACGGCTCTATCGATCCAACCGTAAGCCGCGAGATCTTTATTCAATCAGCCTTAGTGGAAGGGGATTGGAATACCAAACATAAATTCTTCAAAGAAAATCAACGACTCGTTCGAGAAGTGGAAGAGTTGGAACACAAAAGCCGCCGACGCGATATTTTGGTGGACGACCGTACGCTTTTTGAATTTTACGATCAGCGTATTGGCACAGAAGTCGTCTCTCAAAAACATTTTGATACCTGGTGGAAAAAGGCGCAGCAAAAAGATCCTGAATTGCTTAATTTTGAACGCTCATTCTTGATTAATGATGATGCGGAACAAGTGAGCAAGCTGGATTTCCCGAATTTCTGGCATCAAGGAAATTTAAAGCTCAAACTGACCTATCAATTTGAACCAGGCACCGATGCAGATGGGGTGACCGTGCATATTCCGTTGCCATTGCTCAACCAAGTGGAAATGACAGGTTTTGACTGGCAAATTCCAGGCTTGCGTGAAGAATTGGTGATTGCGCTGATTAAATCTCTGCCGAAATCTTATCGTCGTAATTTTGTGCCTGCACCTAATTATGCCCAAGCATTTTTAAGCCGAGCCGTGCCGTTGGAAAAACCGTTATTAGATACGCTGATTTATGAATTGCGTCGTATGACGGGCGTTACCGTAGAAGCAGAACATTGGAATTGGGAACAAATTCCAAGCCATTTGAAAATGACGTTCCGCGTGGTGGATGAAAATGGCAAGAAAATTGCCGAATCCATGAATTTGGATGAGCTGAAATTTAGCTTAAAAGATCGTGTGCAAGAAAGTATTTCTGCTGTGGCAGATGATGGCATTGAGCAAAGCGGGCTACATATTTGGAGCTTTGCAGATTTACCACAATGTTACGAACAAAAACAACGTGGTTTTAGCGTCAAAGCGTTCCCAGCCATTGTAGATGAAAAAGATGCGGTTGGTATCAAACTGTTTGAAACAGAGTTTGAGCAAGCGGTGGAGATGCAGCAAGGTTTGCGCCGCTTATTGTTGCTCAATGTACCGTCACCGATTAAATATCTGCATGAAAAATTGCCGAATAAGGCTAAATTGGGGCTGTATTTTACCCCGTTCGGTCGTGTGTTGGATTTGATCGATGACTGCATCGCTTGTGCCGTGGATAAACTGATTGCCGATTTTGGCGGTTTTGTGTGGGATGAAGCTGGCTTTGAAAAATTGCGAGATTTCGTTCGAGAGAACCTTAACGAAGTGACCGTGGATATTGCGCAGAAAGTGGAGCAAATCCTATCCCTTAACCATGCCTTAAACCAACGTTTAAAAGGCAAAATGGATTTCACTATGGCCTTCGCATTATCCGACATCAAATCACAACTTGCAGGTTTGGTATATCAAGGTTTTGTGCAAAAGAGCGGTTATGATCGCCTACCAGATTTACAACGTTATCTGCAAGCCGTTGATAAACGTATTGATAAGTTGGCTCAAGATGTAAACCGTGATCGTGCAGCGATGCTACGCGTGGAACAAGTACAACAGGCTTACCAACAATTGCTCGCTAAACTGCCGAAATCTAAACCAATTTCTGATGAAATTGCGGAAATTCGCTATATGATTGAGGAATTGCGTGTGAGTTTATTTGCGCAGCAGTTGGGCACGAAGTATCAGGTATCTGATAAGCGGGTTTTGAATATAATAAATGGCTTATAGTCTAGAAATATAATTAATGAAAAAATGGGGTATGCATGAAAGATTTTTGGAATAAAATTCCTAATTGGATTAAGGTTATCTTATCATCTTTAATTTCTATTTTTATTATTTTAAATTTTAAAAAACTCTCTTTATTATTTAGTGATGAGTCTAATAATGAAATAATTAAACAAGGAGGGTTTTGGACTTTATTCTCATTAATTGTTTCATCCCCAATAGCTTTTGTGATTTGGAGTTTTAGAGATCAAAATGCTACAGATCAAATTAATAATTCTCGCAAAGATACCAATCTTAAAGAGTATCATAAGATTGTAGAGTGGATTACTAATAAGGATAGCTCTGATGAACTAAAGATTTCAGCTATATATTATTTAAGAAGATTTTATGAAGATAAATCTCTAGGTTTTCAACAGGCAGCTTTACATCTTTTATTGTCTACTTGGGAATCTATGCAAAAAAATGAACTAGAAAAATTAGAGAAAGTTAATGATAAAGCGGAAGCTAAATCTATAATTAATTCTTTAAGAGAAAATGGTAATAGCCCGTTAGGTATTGCAATAACTAAAGTTTTATTAAGCAATGAGGGAAAATGTATACTGGCTTATCCTGAAGTATTTTCTATTATTTGTCTTGCTGGCATGAATTTTTATTTGCCTGGTTTATCAAATGATATTGTAAATAATCTTTTTAATAACAAAAAAATAAAATATTCAGGAATTCAATTACAGGGGTGTCAATTTAGGTGCATTAATTTAGAAAATCTTGACTTTTCTAATTCTAATTTTCAGGGAACAGAATTAGGGAAGAGATATGACAGTTCTGAAGTCAGTGTTTGGAATAATATTAATTTTTGTAAATGCAACTTTAGCTATTCAACATTTAATGAAATTGAGCTTAAAAACTGTGATTTTTCAGATGGTAACTTTAAGAATGTAACGTTCTATAAATGTGATATTGATGATTCAACAAGGTTTTATCGTGTAAATTTATTTGGTTCTTCACTGATATTAACCCCCTTACCTAAAAATGATAAATTTCTAGCAAGTGTAGTTGGTGAGGAAGATCTGTCAAATTGGGAATATGAAGCTAACAGAACATACACTATAGAAGAGGTTAATAAGCGCCGTATAATAGTTTATGATAAATAAAAAATAGTATTACAAGTTATGTAAATTAAAACTATTAGGAAAGAAGATGCTTATACTATTTTTTTGTCATTTTTAGTATATATGATAGGGCAAGAGGCCTGAATAATGACTAGATATAGAGATTACTGATTTATAGTGATCTATTTAAAAATAGTATAGGTACATATGTTTGCGATATAGGTCCAAGTTAACAATGAATTATCGTTCTGTTATCAAGATTTTTGGATTTTTTTCTCAAGTTTTCAACTTCAAAAACAGGTTCAAAATCTACCGCACTTTTGCTTATCGAAACTCCACATAAATCTTCTTACCCAATCCTTCTGCGATACGTTATAGAAAAATTACGAGTCAGTTTATTTGCTCAACAGCTAGGAACAAAATATCAAATATCGGATAAAAGAATAGTAAATATTATTAGTCAATATTAATGATAATAATACTCAAAATTAAGGCGGTATAAACCGCCTTAATTTATTCCAAATAATGCATACCTCTTTGTAAGTATTTTAAGAAATAATGTTGATCAATCTCACATTTTTTAATTCTGCGAGTAGAAAAACTTTTTTCTTTTGGTATCTTACGCGCGAATGAATCTATATCCACATATTCTTTGTGGGATTAAGAATAATTCTCAACTTTCTATTTAACCTAACTTTTTTTATTACAACAAATGGAGTGATTATCGTGAACGCATTCAAAAAAAGCCTCATTGTGGCAGCGTCTTTCGCGAGTTTAAGCTTATTTAACTCAGCGGTAGCTGATATGGTTTATAAGCCATTAGAACAACCTGTTGAACCAGTAAAACCAGATTTGAAAATTGAATCTGTAAATGAAAAATTTGCAGAAAAATATCCAAATCAATATAACAGCTGGCGTTCAACTGCAAACGGCAACGGCGAAAAAATTATTTATGCCGATGAAGAAAACCCACGCCTAATTGTACTTTGGGGCGGTTATGCGTTTGCAAAAGAATATAACGCACCACGTGGTCACTTTTATGCGGTAACGGATGTACGTAATATTCTACGTACTGGTGCACCAAAAACTGCAAATGATGGTCCACAACCAATGGCATGTTGGACATGTAAAGGCCCAGATGTTCCACGTTTAATCGCGGAATGGGGTGAAAAAGATTATTTCAATGCGAAATGGGCAAAAGGCGGTCCAGAAATCGTGAACTCAATCGGCTGTGCTGACTGTCACGATACGACCTCTAAAGATTTTGCAGAAGGCAAACCTGCATTACGTATTGCTCGTCCACATGTGCTACGTGCATTAGATCACTTAAATAATGCAGTTCAAGTTAAAGCAAAAGCTGAAGGCAAAACCACACCTAACTTAAGTTTTAACACAGCAGAACGTACCGAAAAACGTGCAGAAATTTGTGCAAACTGCCATGTAGAATACTACTTCGCAGGCGACATTAAACAAGTGACTTTCCCTTGGGATAATGGTCAAACTGTGGATGATATTGAAAAATATTATGATGATATTGGTTTCTCTGATTGGACTCATAGCCTTTCTAAAGCGCCAATGTTAAAAGCTCAACACCCTGACTTTGAAATTTGGTCTTTAGGTATGCACGGTAAAAACGGTGTAACTTGTGTAGACTGCCACATGCCAAAAGTACAAGGTAAAGACGGTAAAGTTTATACTGATCACCAAATTCAAAATCCATTCGATGCATTTGACCGCACTTGTGCAAACTGTCACGATCAAAGCAAAGAAAAATTACGCGATATCGTCACTTCACGTAAAAAAGAAGTGAAAGATGTAATGGGTCGTTTAGAAGAGCAAGTTGTTAAAGCTCACTTTGAAGCGAAAGCGGCTTGGGATGCAGGTGCAACTAAAGAAGAAATGGAAGCGGCATTAATGGATATTCGTCATGCTCAATGGCGTTGGGATTATGCTGCAGCAAGCCACGGTGGCCATATGCACGCACCTGAAGTCATGCTTCGTGTATTAGGTTCTGGCTTAGATAAAGCAGCGGATGCTCGTACTAAACTTGCAGCAATCTTAACTAAACACGGTGTGAAAACTCCAGTTCAAATCCCAGATATTTCAACAGCTGATAAAGCATGGAAAGTAATGGGTATTGATATTGAAAAAGAACGCAAAGCTAAAGAAGAATTCTTAAAAACTGTGGTACCACAATGGGAACAACAAGCTAAAGAAAAAGGCTTATTAGTTGATCCACCAGCACAAAAATAAATGAAAAATCCACCGCACTTTTAAGTGCAAACTGCAAAGTGCGGTGATTTTCAAGGTCAAATTTGAGGTAACCCAAATGAATTTAACTTCTTTAATCAACAAATCTGCAAAAGCGTTAGCGTTAAGTGCGGCATTTGTAGCGGCGCCATTTTTGGCTCATGCCGATGATGCACAAAAACCAGCGAATCATTTTACTTATGAACCGCAATTAGATAACCAACGCGATCCAAATCAATATTGTGCTAAATGCCATAAATTCGACAAAGTAGATAAAAACCAAACTGTAGATCAGTCTGGTGGCGAACTCCACTTTGGTAAATTCCATGGTGCACATTTAGATAAGAAAAATCCAAATAATGGTAAAGCAATTACTTGTGTAAGCTGTCACGGTAACATTTCTGAAAATCACCGTCGTGGTGCTAAAGATGTTATGCGTTTTGAAGGGGATATTTTCGGTAATAAAAAACCGATGTATTCAGTTCAAGAACAAAACCAAGTTTGTTTTGCTTGTCACCAACCTGACAAACTTCGTGAAAAACTATGGGCACATGATGTACACGCAATGAAATTGCCTTGTGCAAGTTGCCATACGCTTCACCCTAAAGAAGACGCAATGAAAGGTATTCAACCAAAACAACGCGTTAAACTTTGCGTAGATTGCCATGGTGAACAACAAAAACGTAAAGCTGAACAAGATAAACTAACCGAACAAAAGGATAAACAATGACAGCCTGCTCACGCCGAAACTTTGTTTCTGGCATGGGGGCTGTGATCCTTATGACGGGAACATCTTTACCTTCTTTTGCGAAAGAAGATAAGGCGGATAAACCTAAACGTTATGCAATGATACACGATGAAAACTCGTGTATCGGCTGTACAGCCTGTATGGATGCATGCCGTGATGTAAACCAAGTGCCAGAAGGCGTTTCTCGCTTGGAAATCTTGCGCAGTGAGCCTTACGGTGAATTTCCAAATCAGGAATATGAGTTCTTCCGTCAATCTTGCCAACATTGTACAAACGCACCTTGCGTAGCAGTTTGTCCAACTGGTGCATCTTTTATTGATAAAGAGACCGGCATTGTAGATGTACATAAAGATTTATGCGTAGGCTGCCAATACTGTATAGCAGTTTGCCCATATCGTGTACGTTTTATTCATCCAGTACATCGTACCGCAGATAAATGTAACTTCTGCCGTGATACAAATTTAGCCAATGGTAAACAACCTGCTTGTGTGGAAGCTTGTCCAACCAAAGCATTAACCTTTGGCGATATGAATGATCCAATGAGTGCAGTTTCACGTAAAGCGAAAGAAAAACCGGTTTATCGCACTAAAGTGGAACTTGGTACACAACCAAACTTGTACCACATTCCATTTCAACATGGGGAGCCTAGAAGATGACGTTAGATTATCCAGTTCCATTTCATACGCCTAATCTAGTGTGGGATTCTACCATTGCGATCTACTTGTTCTTATTGGGGATCTCATCTGGTGCGGTACAGTTAGCAATTGCGTATAAACGCAGTAATAAAATAGAAAATCCAAGCCAAAACTGGATTATTCGATCTGGGGTAATTTTAGGGTCAGTACCAACATTAATTGGTTTAACGCTATTAATTTTCCACTTGGCTCGACCTTGGACATTCTGGAAATTGATGTTTAACTATCAATTTAACTCCGTAATGTCGATGGGGGTCATGCTATTCCAAATCTATATGTTGTTTTTAGTAGTTTGGGGAGTGGTGATTTTCAAAAAAGAAATCGAAGCATTAATTAATCGCTTTATGCCAAAACTGCAATTTGTGATGAAACTCATCGGTATTGCAGAACGTATTGCAAGTCCAGTCGAAGTTATTCTTTTCGTATTGGCTGCAGTGCTTGGTGCATACACAGGGTTCTTACTTTCTGCGTTGATCAGCTATCCAATGTTGAATAACCCAGTATTACCAGCATTATTCTTAGCTTCTGGTACATCATCTGGTATTGCTGCAACCTTCTTAATTATCTTGATTGCAGGAAAATTAAAAGGTGATTCTCACGAATCGCACTTCATCCACAAATTTGAAGTGCCAATTATGGTGACAGAGCTTGGTTTGCTTGTGTGTTTCTTCGTTGGCTTACATTTTGGTGGCGGCCAAAAAACAGTTGCGTTACATAATGCATTATCTGGTTTCTGGGGTGCGGTATTCTGGATTGGGGTATTCTTTATTGGTATCTTGATCCCATTAATCGCCAATATGTTTGTTAATGACCGTTTAAAATACAACCGTAACTTTATTATCTTGGTGTCAATTTTTGACTTAATTGGGGTATTCTGTTTACGTTTCTTTGTTTTATATGCGGGACAATTGACAGTAGCATAAATCAGAATTATGTGTATAAGAAAGGCGTATTAATAAATACGCCTTTTTTCTTGTTTAAATAAGGGGCTGATGTAGATTAGCAAGTGCACTAGTCTATAAAATGAAGATAACTCATTGTAAATTAAAGAAATCTATACAAAATAAGCTACTTGAATTTTTTGTATTAAAAGTTACAGCCCGAGCAACGGCTTATTTACTAGGTCTCCACGCCAATTCAGCGATTTTGTTTTTCCAAAAAATTCCTAAAGTCATTAGCTATCATTTAGCCATTGAAGCCGATGAGGTTTTTAATGTAAGCAAATTTCACCACGAACGAATCAATCATTCCGAACTATTTGCGGTGAAACAAAACCACATAAATGGAATAGAAAATTTCTGGAGTCAGGCGAAGAAAATACTCCGAAAATATAATGAAATTGACCGAAAAAACTTTCTTTATTCTTGAAGGAATGTAAATTTCGGTTTAACTTTATAGCACCAAAAGACAAAGAAAGAGCGGAATCTTTAGAGCTGCTACAACAAGCAGGTTTAAAATCTACCGTGATAGAAGAGCCTATTTTTGATCGAAAAATTTTACGCACTTCATTTAGCGAGGGCGGCTCTTGCTTTGAGGTAAAAGCCAATAAATCAGCAGATGAAATCGCCGTTGTATTACAGAAAATTTTAGGGGTATAGTATGAAAAAAATGAGTAGAGCAAGCCAAGCAATGAGCTTTATTGCAGGGGCAACAAATGGAGAGATTGCGGACAAACAAACAGAAAAAGCGAAAAAATATAATTCAGTAGGGAGTTCAACCGTAAACTTTTCGGACGCTCAAGGGAAGCTAATTAAAAAGCTATTAGAAATCACAAAAATTTCAACAACGATGACGCTTTTTAGTGCAGCAGCTCAATATATGAAAGAGGGTATTGATAATCTTGATTATATGGACTATCTCCCTTTTTTGATTGGCGATAAAAGTAATTATCGTTTTACTATGAATAAAAATAGCACTTATCTCTATTTTCGTGAAAAATATGAAGAATATAAAGATAATTGGGTTAATCTTCGATTAAGAGGCGTTATCACACTTGCATTATTGCATTATGCAAAATGTAAGCTCAATCTAGATTTAGATGAGCTTTTAAAAGGATTAAACGATGAGTAGAGAGCTTCTCACTATTTCAATAAGAATGCTTAAACCTCGTAATGATATTGAGCATTCTTTAAGTTATGAGAATGAGCCTGTTATTTATACTATGCCGACGATATGGGCAGCAATGACATTAGAGGTTTATGAAACTCGATATAAGCAATCTGATGTAGGTTTAACAGGCTATGAATGGCGACTTATTGAGGTTGAAAAAACATCAACAGGAACGGCTAAAAAGGTCGTTAAATTTGATAGTTATGAGGGCTGTTACTCAAATGCAGCGATTGCATTAAGAGACGCTCTACTATTTTGTTCTATCAATGATTTGTAGTAGTAATTTATCTAAATCTAGCTTGAATTTCGATGTTGCTTTTGCTAGAATTTCCAAAAAGAAAACGAGGTTTTCTTTCTTGTGGTGCTTCGCTGCCTTAATGCGAACCTTAAAAGTGGTGCTTCGCTGCCTTAATGCGAACCTTAAAAGTGGTGCTTCGCTGCCTTAATGCGAACCTTAAAAGAATAGCAAAAGAGAGCATAATGCTCTCTTTTGTTGTATATGGAGAACGGAAAAAGTGAAAAATAAAGATTTAGATCTATATCATATAAACGGTGATTACGTTAAATATTTAAAGTCTTTTGATAAAAATGTTCAAAATAATTATGATAATAATAAGAACAAAAAGCCTTATGTTGGTGTAGTTTTAAATATAAATGGAAAAAATTATTTTGCTCCGCTGACTTCTCCAAAAGATAAGCATTTAAAGTTAAGGGATTCTGATCCTACAACATTTAAAATAAAACATAATGGAAAGTTTATAGGGTCTGTGTTACTTAATAATATGATTCCCATTAATAGGGAGTATGTATCTAGAGTAGATATAAATTCAGTTCAAGATAAAGTATATAAAAATTTACTAAGAAAAGATTATCAGGTTATAACTAATAACGAGGATTATATTGAGAATAAAGCAAAAGTTCTTTATAAGAATGTAATTGAACAGAATAACCCTTACTTTTCTAAGGTATCTTGTAATTTTAAAAAATTAGAAGCAGCTTGTGATAATTATGCAGAATTTAAAAAAAATTATGAAAAACAGTATAAAGTTGAATTTTCCTTTAATAAAGAGCAAACTGAAAAATTAGGTCAAAAATCTTATGATGTTTTAGTAAATGGAGTAAGAGCTGACGAACTACTAAAGAAAGATAGCCAGCTTTCAAATGCTCTTGAGGGGCTGGCAACGCATAAGGATATGCAGCAAAAAAGCATAACTGCAGAAGCCTTGAAATCTGGAATAATTCAGCCGTTAATGCTGAATAATGAATTTAAGGTAAATAGACCTGAAGCAAGAACAATTAACGCCACAGGCTCCAAAATTTAGCCTAAAAAGCAAGAGCTTCAGGCTCAAAAGGCTAAGAGCTTTTCTCTATAAATGGAAATCCCCAAAGGGCAAAAACTAGCGTAGTCTGTTTTTGTTCTTTGGGGATTCAGCAACGACCGCAGGGAGGCGGTAGCTATTTTATTTTCTTTTTGTATCGGCTTATCGTTGCTCTCGACACTTCATATTTTTTTGATAATTCATTTATTGATAATTTCTTTTTTATATCTTTTACAAGTCTTTCTTCTATCTTTTCTGATAACTTTTTAGGTCGTCCGCCGATTGCTTTTAAATCTCCTGATTCTACTTTTGCCAGCTTTCCGCCTTGTGTTCTTTCTACAATAAAATTACGCTCTAATTCGGCGAATAACCCCAATAGATGAATCATAGCCATAGCCATCGGATCCTTGCGTTCCGTGCTGTCTATTGATTGATTTAATGCAATGAAGCCGATTTTATTTTCCAATAAAAAATCTAGCATTTTTAAGCATTGGCTTAGGCTACGCCCTAGCCTATCAAGTTTTGTGACAACAAGCGTATCGCCCTCTCGAATATAATTAAGCAGCTCATTGAGCTGCTCTTCGTTTTTTTCGGCTTTGCCTGAATGCTTACCTGAAAAGATTTTTTACAGCCAAATTTCTCAAGTTCGGATATTTTCTCATTTAAGTCTTGCTTTAATGTGCTAACTCTTGCGTATCCTATTTTAACCATTTTTTTTATGTTTTTTTACATTTAAAATAAATTTGTAAAATTCACCGTGAGTAATGTTTTGAGTGCTTGTTCTACCCAAAGATAATTTAGCTTCTTCCCCCCATTTTCTCAATATTTCTCTATTCTTTTCATTCTTTATCCAGCCATATTGAGACAAGATATAATCCATTTCGTGATCTTGAGAGAAATTGATGGATTCCCAATCTGATTTTCCAACCATAGTTCCTCCTGTTATTTTTGGTTGCATATAATTATCATCGTGAATAAACTCAACTTTCGATGCTTCAAAAGTTAAAACTTTTGTGCTATCTATAATATGCCTTTTCAAAACTTATGCAATATAGTTTTGTGCTAGCCAATAAATTTATTTGGGGCTGACGTAGATTATCAAGTGCACTAGTCTATAAAATGAAGATAACTCATTGTAAATTAAATAAATCTATACAAAATAAGCTACTTGAATTTTTTGTATTAGAAGTCACAGCCCGAGCAACGGCTTATTTACTTGGTATCCACGCCAATTCAGCGATTTTGTTTTTCCGAAAAATTCCTAAAGTCATTAGCTATCATTTAGCCATTGAAGCCGATGAGGTTTTTAATGTAAGCAAATTTCACCACGAACGAATCAATCATTCCGAACTATTTGCGGTGAAACAAAACCACATAAATGGAATAGAAAATTTCTGGAGTCAGGCGAAGAAAATACTCCGAAAATATAATGAAATTGACCGAAAAAACTTTCTTTATTCTTGAAGGAATGTAAATTTCGGTTTAACTTTATAGCACCAAAAGAACAGCTTAAAATATTGCGAAAATAGTTCGGTATTTAGCGGTAATCTACGTCAGCCCCATTTCTTTTTATCAATATTTATTACTTTAATTTTCAAATCCTATTTCTTTGAATAACTCTCATTAGAAATAATCGGTAATGATTTCTGGAAAATACTGTGTTAACTAAAAGAATTATTTCGGAGAGATCTAATATCTACATGACATGAAAAATCCATAGAATCTCTCTTGATATTCCTTTCGTAATGGTGTTAAATCACTCACATATTGTGAGGTTATATCTTATTTAAATTATGTGTCAATTACTCGGAATGAATTGTAATACGCCAACGGATATTGTCTTTTCTTTTGAAGGTTTTCGTCGTCGTGCTGGTTTAACTGATTGTCATTCAGATGGCTTTGGAATCGCTTTTTTTGAAGGGCGTGGAGTACGTATTTTTCGCGACAATCAAGCTGCTAGCCTTTCCCCTATCGCTGATTGTGTGAAGCAATATAAAATCAAGTCTTTGAATGTTATTGCACATATTCGTAAGGCGACTCAGGGTGAAGTGAATATTGAAAATACTCATCCGTTTATTCGTGAAATTTGGGGGCAAAACTGGGTTTTTGCGCATAATGGTAATTTGAAAAACCTACCAGATATGACAGAACATTTTTTGCAGCCAATAGGTTCTACAGATTCTGAAGCTGCTTTTTGTTATATGGCGGAATATCTCAAAAATACTTTTCGTAAAAAACCGAGTGAAATGGAAATTTTTGAGGCTATTCAAAAAGTAACAAAAGAGCTTGCTCAACACGGCACATTTAATTTTATTCTTTCTAATGGCGAATGGATGATAGCTCATTGCTCAACGAATTTACATTATGTCATGCGACAAGCTCCTTTTGGTAAAGCACACAGAATTGATGATGATGGTGTCATTGATTTTAGTGATTATGCAAAGGAAGGCGATAAAGTGAATATCATTACGACCTTTCCATTAACCAAAGATGAAAATTGGACAAAAATGGAAAATGGTGGATTTGTATTTTTTAAGAACGGGGACAAAATTGCTGAAGTGGTAGGTACTCCGAAAGAATCGATTGATGATGGTACCTTAGGTAATCGAGTAGCGTAATTAAATCTAGCCAAAGAAAAGTGCGGTTAAACTCAAAGAGAATTAACCGCACTTTTTTATTGAAGCGTAAAACTAATTGGCACATTTAACCCTGAAGGGAATCCTGAAGGTCTTGCACCGACCGGTCTTGCGCTGTTAACTGCTTCTAATGCTGCATTATCTAGGCTTTCATCACCTGATGATTGAGTAACGCGAGCACCACTTAGTGAGCCATCAGGGCCTACATTGAAGGATACGCTGACTTTACCTTGCTTACGCATCATTTTTGCGCGAGTAGGATAACGTTTATGACGTTCAATTTCACGACGAATTGCGGAGCGATAGGCTGCCATTTCGCTCGTGTCTGTTCCACTACCCGCTACTTGTGCATTGCTATTGGTGGCGCCAGTTGTGGTCGCTTTAGCATTCACGTTTGCACTTGAATCAATATTTTTATCACCTTTTGGTAGATCTTTATTGATTGGTTTTTCTTGTGGTTTAACGTCTTTTTTCGGTTTATCCTTTGGCTTTTCTTTAGGTTTTTCTTTTGGTTTTGGCTTTTCTTTTTCTGGTTCTTTGATTTTTTGTGGTTCAGGTTTCACTGTTGGATCTTCCACAACCTCTTGTTTTTCTGGTTCTGGCTCTTTTTGTACATTTTCTGGCTCAGGAGCAGGTTCTTCCATCACCATGCCTTGCACCATTTCCATGGAAATACTTGTGGATATTTCGCCTGGTGCGCTATTGGCGCTATCACTTGGCTTATTCCAACTCCATAAGATTAACCCTACAACAATGCTGTGCACGATCAAAGAAATAAGCAAACCTAATAGCGAACGTTTTGTTTGCTGCATAATTATTCCTTAAGGCGTCGTTGGCACAGATTGAGTGGGTGCAGATTCTTGAGGATTTTTACCCGCACTTTTACCCTTATCTTTCATAGAAACAATAGCTACATTTTTGATCTCATTTTTAGAGAGCATATCTGTAATGGTAACAAAATCTTGGAAAGAGGCTTCAGCATCAATTTTTAATGTGACTTTTTGATCTTTGTTCCATTGGGCAATTTCTGCTTCTAGGGCTTCTTGCGTAATAGGTCTATCATTGAAATAGAGTTGTTTATCCGCTGTCACAGTCAATAATTTAGCAAGCTCATCAGCTTTAAATGCAACGGCTGTACTGGCTTTAGGTACGTTAACTTGAATTTTACCTTGAGAGATAAAAGACGCAGTGATAAGTACTACAGCAAGTAACACCAACATAATATCAATGAAAGGGATAATGTTGATTTCATCGAATTTTTTCACGGACTATTCCTTATCTTTTTGTTCGTTTAACACTTTCCATTTCAAACGATTAACTTCAACTTTACGACCTAAACCGTTATAAAACACCATCGATGGAATAGCCACAAGAATACCCAATGCTGTCGCTTTTAATGCTAAAGATAAGTGCATCATAATCACGCCAGTGTCAATTTCGCCACCGCCATGACCGATTTGATAGAACGTTAATAAAATCCCGATAACTGTACCAAGCAAACCAACATATGGTGCATTTGCGCCAATGGTGGAGATTACGGTCATATTGCGATTTAAATCGATATCTAATGCGTGAATGGTAGAGTAATGTGCGACGTTTACCTTTCTTAAGAAAAGATAACGTTCAATTACCATGGCTAGCATAATAATGCTCATCAGTAATAATAAACCGATGATAAAGTAGTCACTGTACTGTTGTAAAAAATCAAAAAGCTGCATCATTTTTTTCTGTCCTTATTATTTGAGAAATATCTTGGGAATATAATTGAGAATGAATTTCAATCAAGGATAAATTCTAGCAAAGGCGGAATAACGCGTAAATATTGAACTGAAAAAATAATGAATTTTTACCGCACTTTATATAGAAAAGTGCGGTAATTTTTGATGGGTTATAGGGATCGAAGATAATCAACGATAATTTGATGATGTTCTGTTGTTTTGAATTTATCAAATACGTGAATAATTTTTCCGTTTTCATCAATTAAAAAACTAATTCGGTGAATACCATCGTAAGTTTTACCCATGAATTTTTTCTCCCCCCATACACCAAATTGTTCTGCAATTTTGTGATCAGGATCGGAAAGTAGTGTGAAATTAAGGGCTTTTTTCTCAATAAATTGAGCTAATTTTTTCGGTGTATCGGGGCTAATGCCAAGTACAACTAAACCTAATTCATCTAATTCTGATTTACTATCACGCAATCCGCATGCTTGTGTTGTACAGCCAGGCGTGAGTGCCTTCGGGTAAAAATAGACTAACACTTTTTTACCGCGAAAATCATTTAAAGAAACGGGTTGTTCTTGCTGATTTAATAACGTAAAAATTGGTGCTTGGCTACCAACGGATAATGGATTCATAAAAAGCTCCTTTGATGAAAAAATATTTGCAAATTCAAGTCATTTTAGCGACTATAACGAGCTATACCAAATAATAAAATTAAAAAACCAACGGAGGTTCTATGTCAGCACAAAATCATTTATTTTCAGGTAGTATTGTTGCACTTGTTACGCCAATGAATAATTACGGCGAAGTAGATTTCGCTTGTTTAGAAAAATTGGTGGAATATCACGTTCAGGCAGGCTCTAATGCGCTTGTTTCTGTGGGAACAACAGGTGAATCAGCAACATTAAGTATTGAAGAAAATGTAAAGGTTATTGAGAAGACGGTTGAATTTGCCAAGGGGCGTATTCCTGTGATTGCTGGTGCAGGTGCAAATGCGACAAGCGAAGCAATTACAATGACAAAATTATTACGCGATAGCGGCGTTGCAGGTTGTCTATCTGTTGTACCTTACTACAACAAACCAACCCAAGAAGGAATCTTCCAGCATTTTAAAGCCATTGCTGAATGTACAGATTTACCGCAAATTCTTTATAACGTACCAGGTCGTACCGGTAGCGATATGAAGCCAGAAACTGTTGCTCGTTTAGCAAAAATCAACAACATTGTTGGTATTAAAGAAGCAACTGGAGATATTAGTCGTGTCACCAAAATTAAAGAACTCGCAGGCAAGGATTTCATCGTTTTAAGTGGTGATGATGCAACGAGTTTGGATGCGATGAAACTCGGTGCAGAAGGCGTGATTTCTGTAACGAATAACTTAGCACCAAAAGATATGGCTGATATGTGTCGCTATGCTCTTACGGGAGATTTTGCTAAAGCCGAAGAAATTAATGCTCGCTTAATGCGTTTACACCATGATCTCTTTATTGAATCAAACCCAATTCCTGTGAAATGGGCGGCTTATCGTTTAGGTTTAATTAAGTCAGCACATCTACGCTTACCATTGACGGTGTTAAGCGAAGAGGTTCAACCAAAAGTGGAAGAAGCACTAAAAATCGCAGGATTATTATAAAAATCAGGGGTAAGTCATTACCCCTAAACTTTTTGCATTATAGGCTGTCGAAGTGCGGTCAAGATTCATAAAGTTTTCAATTTAGTTAAGGTTCAAATATGAAAAAAATAATGTTGAGTTTAGCAGCGGTTATCGTATTGGCTGGCTGTTCGTCTGATCCTGAAGCATTAAAGACTGCTAATGATTCTTTCCAAAAATCAGAGGCTTCTATCCCTGGATTTTCACCGTTGGCGAGCGGGGGCGTAATGCTACCAAAAGCAGACGATACTTATGCGTTGCCTAATATTGCTGTGAAAAAGGGAGAAAATATTG
This sequence comes from Haemophilus haemolyticus, assembly GCF_003490595.1. Lineage (GTDB taxonomy): Bacteria > Pseudomonadota > Gammaproteobacteria > Enterobacterales > Pasteurellaceae > Haemophilus > Haemophilus haemolyticus_L. The sequence goes on along the minus strand of NZ_QQGY01000001.1, from coordinate 271,703 downwards.
ATATTCGTCCTCCATCAACACCGTTAGCGATTATTGAAAATTCATTAACACAATTCGATGGTGAACGAGCATTAATCGTGTATCCAGAACAGCAAGCAAGTGTGTATAACCTCCAACAAGTTGAACGCTTATTAAAAGAAGACGGTATTTCATCAACGACGAATGGTGCGATTTTAACGACGGACTGGTCGCCAACAGGAAGAATTGGTGATAAATCGGGCACTGAGATTAAATATCAAGTAGAACAAGTTATGGCTCAAGATGCGAGTGCACTAGCAGTATCTGTTTTACAAATGCGTCGTGATGGCGTGATTTTCACTCCAAGTGTATCCGATAAGCAACGTTATACGTCTGAACGCTTAAACCGCATTGTGTCTGCATTAACTTCTGCTTACAACAAACAGCAACAAGATTTATCTAGTGCTTCTGTGGGAGCGGTAGCTTCGCAAATTATTCAGGATTTGAATGGTCAAACTGCATTAGCGATGAATGTTAATTTTGGTCAAGCATGGGAAAAATTAGGTGGAGCTTTACCTAAAGTGGGTTTTGCGATCAAATCTGAAACTGCAGGTAAAGGTTATCGTGAATTAAAATATTCAGCATTAAAAAAAGAAGATTGGTTGCGCATGGGAACTGAGCTTCCAGAACTTGAAAACGGTACTTACCAAATGCAAATATCTGATCATGGTAGACAAAGCTCCGTTGTCATTTCGGATGAAAAAGGCAAGGCATTGTCTGGCGATTCAGCCGAGAGAATTTACCAAGCAATTAGTAACTTGATTGCAAGATAAATAAAAGCTCAGCATTAGCTGAGCTTTTTCTTTAGAATAATCCCAATTTTTTCATTTGTTCAATGATGGGTTCGACTTGAATCTCTGCCATCAAATTTTTCCCTTTTAGTTTGGTTGCCCAAGGTAGTTCAGAAGACGGTTTGCCAAATTCTTTTTGGGCATTTTCTTCATATACTGATACCACGTTATCTAAATTATTATAAGGTGCAGTCCGCAAAGGATTGTGATAGGCATATAAGCCAATAACAGGTGTTCCTTGTGTTGTCGCAATATGGGCAGGGCCAGAATCTGGCGAAAGCACCAAATCAACCTTAGAAATTAAAGCGGTAAGCTGTTTTAGGTTTGTTTTTCCTGCAATATTGGTTGGCGTGAAATGGCAAAGTGCGGTAATTTTTTCGACTATTTCTAATTCACGTTTGGCTGGCGAACTGCAGAAAATTACATTGACATTATTCTGATGGGCAATATTGGCAACCTCTGCATAACGTTCGATTAGCCAATCTTTTTCTGCTTTACTAGAACAAGGGGAAATTAATAAATTTTTACGAGAGAAATCAATAAATTGATCGGCAAATTTATAATCATCTTGTGAGATAGCTAATTCCCATTTCGGTTCTGCTTTCGGTACGCCAATATATTCAGCGAAAGCCATAAATCCATCTAATACATGAGGCGATGAGGGATCGGTGATACGACGATTTACAAATAGCCATTGTCCTTCGCGAGAACGTTTTTCTCCAAATCCAATTTTGAATTTTGCTTTAATCCCTAAAGAAAGGATTGATGCACGAAATGCTGTTTGCATATTTAATAGCGCATCAAAATGTTTATTTTTTAGTTGTTTCCAGAGTGATAAAACGCCTTTCCATCCCGCCTTTTTATCGTAAGGAATGAGTGTGATATTAGGAATGCCCGAAAGCAAACCCATTTCGGTTTTACCTACAATCCACGTAATTTCTGTTTGGGGATAACATGCCTGAATGTGCTGAATTACAGCTAAGGCATGACAGACATCGCCTACAGCTGACAATCGGAGAATACAAAGGGATTTTGGAGCTTCGGTAAAAAGTGGCATTGACATTCCTTTCTCATTTAACTTGCGCCTATTTTAAAGTAGAATGAGTGCATTTTCTATTCATAACAATATTTCCATGCACCAATTCCAACAAGATAACCAATATTTTATCTTTAATTTTGACCGCACTTTTGAGCAAGCAACCGAGTTTTTCCAAGCAGAATTTTGGCAAAAACAAGAGCGAGTGATAGGAAGTGCAAAAGGTCGAGGCGCCACTTATTTCTTGCAAACGGAAGATTGGTTTGGCGTAAATTGTGCGTTGCGTCATTATTATCGCGGTGGGCTTTGGGGTAAACTGAACAGAGATCGTTATCGTTTTTCTGATCTTGAAACTGCCCGTAGTTTTTCTGAGTTTCATTTGTTGCAACGTTTGTATGAAGCGGGTTTACCTGTGCCTAAACCGATTGCCGCACGTATTCAAAAAGGCAAGTTAGGTATTTGCTATCAAGCGGATATTTTGACGGAAAAAATCGAAAATGCGCAGGATTTAACCGCCCGTTTACAAACACAAACATTGCCAAGAGAAACTTGGATGCAAATTGGTCGTTTGATTCGAAAACTACATGATTTACAGATTTGCCATACAGACTTGAATGCACACAATATTTTGCTTCAACAAACTGAACAAGGGCAAAAATGTTGGTTGATTGACTTTGATAAGTGCGGTGAAAAATCTGGAGATTTTTGGAAAGTGCAAAATCTGAACCGTTTAAAACGTTCCTTCGAAAAAGAAGTTGGACGAATGAATATTCAATTTACTGAGCAAAACTGGGCTGATTTAACAACAGCTTATCATCAATAAAAGGACTGATTATGAAACAAAAAATCGTACTTGCTACAGGCAATAAAGGCAAAGTGAAAGAAATGGCTGATGTCCTATCTGATTTTGGTTTTGAAGTGATTGCGCAAACAGATTTAGGCATTGAAAGCCCAGAAGAAACAGGCTTAACTTTTGTTGAGAATGCGTTATTAAAAGCGCGCTATGCATCAGAGAAATCAGGTTTACCTGCTATTGCGGATGATTCAGGCTTGGTGGTTTCCGCACTTAATGGCGCACCTGGTCTATATTCTGCACGTTATGCTGGTGAAGAGGGCAATGATGCTAAAAACCGTGAGAAATTATTGGCAGAGCTTGCTCATGTTGCACAAGATAAACGCCAAGCCAAATTTGTGAGTTGTATCGTGTTTTTACAGCATCCAACAGATCCATCCCCAATTATTGCCGAAGGCGAGTGTAATGGTACGATTGGTTTTGAAGAAAAAGGTGAAAATGGTTTTGGTTATGACAGTTTATTCTTTAGCCCAGAACAAGGTTGCACATTTGCTGAATTAGAAACAGCTGAGAAGAAAAAAATTTCTCATCGAGCAAGAGCATTGAAAGTATTAAAAAGTAAGTTATAAGCTTAGTTGAAAGTATGATGATAAAAGGCACGCATATTTTTATATGTGTGCCTTTTTATATGGATTTTATCTATAGCGGAAAGTAACATTATTCAGCATGTTCACTTAAAAATCCGCCACTTTGATGATTCCAAAGTTTAGCGTACAGACCATTACGCTCCAGTAATTCAGCATGGGTACCTTGTTCAACAATTTGTCCTTTATCAAGCACAATCAGGCGATCCATCGCTGCGATGGTGGATAAACGATGGGCAATGGCAATCACTGTTTTATTTTCCATCATCTTATCGAGACTTTCTTGTATCGCCACTTCCACTTCCGAATCCAATGCGCTTGTGGCTTCATCTAACAATAGAATTGGTGCATCTTTTAACATGACACGAGCAATAGCAATGCGTTGACGCTGACCACCTGAAAGTTTTACACCTCTTTCACCCACATGGGCATCGTAGCCTTTTCTGCCTTGAGCATCAGTGAGGAATGGAATGAAATCAGCGGCTTCTGCTCGTTCAGCAGCTAAAACCATTTCTTCATCTGTGGCATTAGGGCGTCCATAAATAATATTGTCACGCACCGAGCGATGTAGCAGAGAAGTGTCTTGAGTCACTAAACCGATTTGGCGGCGTAGGCTTTCTTGTTGCACATCTAGTACATCTTGCCCATCAATGGTAATCGCGCCTTGTTGTGCTTCATAGAAGCGAAGCAATAAGTTCACAATCGTAGATTTTCCTGCGCCAGAACGACCGATCAGTCCAACTTTTTCACCTGGTTTGATGATGAGATTGAAATGATTGAGCAATGGTTTTGTCGGATCATAAGCAAAGGTAATATCGTTAAACTTAATTTCCCCTTGTGTCACTTGTAACGGCGATGCTTGAGGTTTATCCACAATAGTGTGAGGTTTGGTTAAAGTATTCATTCCGTCGTTTACGGTTCCGATATTCTCAAACAAACGGGCAGATTCCCACATAATCCAACGAGACAGCCCATTTACACGTAATGCCATTGCCGTTGCCGTTGCTATTGCACCCACGCCAACTTGACCATTTTTCCATAAAATAATGCCGAGTACGGCGGTGCTTAGTGTAAGTAAAATATTAGCTGCATAGGTGAGCGTGTCCAGCGATGTGGCTAAGCGCATTTGGGCGTGCACTGTGACCATAAAATCTTCCATAGAACGTTTGGCATAAGCGGCTTCACGTGAACCATGAGAGAATAATTTTACTGTGGCAATATTGGAATAAGCATCTGTAATGCGTCCTGTCATTAAAGAACGAGCGTCCGCTTGTCGTTGGGCCGTTTTTGATAATTTAGGAATTAGGGTTCGTAGGATAAAAATAAAAATCGTAATCCAAGCAATAAATGGCAGTAAGAACCAAGAATCTAATGCTGCGAGAACTAAGCCTGATGTAATAAAATATACGATGACATATATAAACATATCCGCAAGTGTGAGCACTGTATCACGAACAGCCAGTGCGGTTTGCATGACTTTGGCAGACACTCTGCCGGCAAATTCATCTTGATAAAAACTCAAACTTTGTCCAAGCATTAAACGATGAAAATTCCAACGTAATCGCATTGGAAATACGCCTTGTAAGGTCTGTAAACGTACGGTAGAGGCCAAAAATCCCCACACGATGCTAACAAGTAATAGTGCAGCCATGCCAATTAATAAATGGCCTTTTTCTTGCCATAATGCCTCAGGCGTAAATGTCCCTAACCAATCTACAAGCATTCCCATAAATTGGAATAATACGGCTTCCATTACACCAGTACCAACGGTTAGCACTGTCAGTAAGAGAATCCAGCCTTTCATTCCTTCCATGCTAGACCAAATAAAACGCAATAAGCCTTTTTTAGGTGTTGTTGGATTACCTTCTGGATAAGGATTTAAACGGTTTTCAAACCACGAAAAAATTTTGTTAAACATATCTTTTCCTTAAAAAGAAAAGGCAACAGATGTTGCCTTTCAAAAAACTTGGTGATTATAGCGCAAAAATTCTCCAATTTATAGGCTGGCAGATTTTCTGTATTGGCTTGGCGAAAGTTGGTAGTAATTCTTGAAGGCTTTACTAAAATGCGCCTCCGATTGATACCCAACTTCTAAAGCAATAGCAAGTACGGATTGTTGGGATTGCTTTAATAAAAACGCTGCCGATTGTAACCGCACTTGAGTAATAAAACGCCCTGGCGACATACCAAGTTGTTGTTGAAAAACACGAATAAAGTTTGCACGAGACATTGCAGAAAGATCGGCTAACTGTTCAATTCGCCAATCTTCTTGAGGATGTTGTAATATCGCACCTAGCACCGCATTTAATCGCTTATCTTGCAACGCGAGTAGCACACCGCCTGTGATTAAGTTCTCTTGAATCGCATGGCGTAAAATATAAATTAAAAGCACATTCGAAAGTGCATCGACGACTGATTTCGTGCCTGCATCGTTTTTTTGTGCTTCTTGTAGAAAAAGTTGAACCAAAGGATGAATCGGTGTATCGCATAAATTGAGATGCAAGTATTCAGGCATAGACGCGGTGAGGAGTGCATCTTGCTGATAATAAAACGCCCCGCAGAACATTTTTAAATCAGGCGTGCCTTGCCCTACTTGATATAATTCAAATGCACCTTGCCAGCTTTTTTTCAATGACACGTCCTTTGTTTTATCAGACGAATGATGCATAAAGTGCGGTTGATTTTGGGGAAGGAAAAAGATATCACCTTCCTTTAAATGAAATTGCTTTTGTCCGAGTGTAAGCCAGCATTCGCCTTGTTCAATAAGATGGAATACGCCTTTTCCTGCATCTTTTTCTTGGTGGGCAACTTGCCATTCACCTTGAAATTCACAGCGAATATTAATTTCCCCACGCACTTGTGCTAAATGGGAGAGTTTATCTAAATAATCCATAATGAGATATTAGCGATAAAAATTGAGATAAATAAGCAAGTATCATAATCCAATCTGCCTATAATTTGCCACACCAGTTCGTTATTAATTCAATATATTTAGGAGAACATTATGTTTGCAGATTGGAAAGAAGAAACATCACACGTTAAAAAATCATTTGGTGCGTTAGGTAAACAATATCCAAAAATGTTACAAGCTTACCAAGCATTAGGCGCTGCAGCGGCAGAAGGCAATGTGCTTGACGCTAAAACTCGTGAACTTATCGCATTAGCGGTTGCTGTAACAACTCGTTGTGAAAGCTGCATTAGCGTACACGCAGAAGAAGCGGTAAAAGCTGGCGCAAGCGAAGCTGAAGTAGCTGCAGCATTAGCAATGTCTATCGCATTAAATGCAGGCGCTGCTTATACTTATTCTTTACGTGCATTGGAAGCATATAACGTACAGAAAGGTTAATTACCCGTTATTCCATAGAGTTAAGTTGATTAAAGGAAAGGGAGTATTTTTAATACTCCCTTTGTTTTATCAATATTTCACTGCCTAATAAAAGCATTTTACGATTAAAATTCTAACAATTTTCTAGCGCTTTTTTCACTGGGGCAAAGCTACGACGATGTTGCGGTAATGCGCCAAGTTTAGCTAATTTTTCCAAATGTAATTTGGTTGGATAGCCTTTATGCTGGGCAAAAGCATATTCTGGATATTGCTTGTCTAATTCTTCCATTTCTTGGTCTCGTGCCACTTTCGCCAAAATAGAGGCTGCACTGATTTCCGCCACAAGGCTATCGCCTTTTACGACGGCTTGCGCTGGAATATCTAAATCTTTTGGGATCTTATTGCCATCAACCAACACAAAGTGCGGTTGAATTTTTAAAGATTTTACTGCTCGAGTCATTGCCAGCAAGGAGGCTTGCAGGATATTTATCTCGTCAATTTCGTTAGCTTCAGCTCGACCTAATGCCCAAGCAAGGGCTTTTTCTTTGATTTCTTCAGCAAGGGCTAAACGTTTTTTCTCAGAAAGTTTTTTAGAATCAGCGAGGCCTTCAATTGGGTTATTCGGATCTAAAATGACGGCTGCCGTTACAACAGCCCCAACTAGAGGGCCTCGCCCAACTTCATCAACGCCAGCGATCAATTCATAGCCTTGTGGATATTCAAACATTTTCTGTTCCCTCTAATAAATCAATAACCGCTTGAGCTGCTTGCTTATCCGCATTGCATTGAATTTTTTGGTGTAAATCCGTGAAGTGCTGAATTAAAACATGGCGATTTTTTACCGCACTTTCATCATCAGAAAGATAAGCAGATAGTTTTTCAGCGAGCAATTCTGGCGTGCATTCTTCTTGAATCATTTCAGGAACGAGCATTTCATTCGCAAGCAAGTTTGGTAAAGAAATATAATCAGTTTTCACTAAACGTTTTGCTAAGAAATAGGTCAGTGGTTTCATTCGATAGCCAACCACCATAGGGGATTTACAAAGCATTGCTTCAAGCGCAGCTGTTCCTGAAGCAAGAAGCGTTGCATCAGCTGCGATCATTGCTTGTCGTGCATTGCCATCAATTAAATGCAGGTCTAGATTTGGCGCAATTTTAGCTTTAATGGCTTCAAATTGAATTCGTCGTTTCTCGTTCACCAAAGGAACTAGGAATTGTAAATCAGGGAATTGTTCTTTTAACAATAAAGCTGTTTTCAAGAAAGGCTCAGCCAGAAATTCCACTTCTGATCCACGACTTCCAACTAAGATAGCTAAATAGCGTTGTGTAGGATCAAGCTGTAGCATTTGGCAGGCTTCGGCACGATTTGGTTTGAGCGGAATAGCATCTGCCATTGTGTGTCCAATAAAACGGCAAGGGACCTTAAATTTATCGTAAAAGGCTTTCTCAAAAGGCAAAAAGGCAAGAACTTGATGAGTCGCTTTGGCAATTTTGTGAATGCGATTTTGACGCCATGCCCATACAGAGGGGCTCACGTAATGAATAGTTTTAATTCCGTTTGCTTTGAGCTTGAGTTCTACATCCAAATTAAAATCAGGCGCATCAATGCCGATGTAAACATCAGGTTTTTCTTGCAATATGGTTTGAATGACATTTTTGCGAATTTTCAATAGACGAGGAAGATGTTTCAAAATTTCAGCCAAGCCCATGACTGAAAGCTCTTCCATATCGACAAGCGTCTCACAGCCTTCAGCTAACATTCTTGGGCCTGCAATGCCAATAAAGCGAGCGTTAGGATAATGAGCTTTGAGCTGACGAATTAAACCAGCACCGAGAATATCACCAGATACTTCTCCTGCAACAAGAGCAATGGTTGGGCTTATCCTATTCATAAACGTTATCCTTGAATAAAATTAAAACAATAAAATTAAAACAATAAAATTACAAAGGGCGTTTGTATAAGTACGCCCTAATGTGATTTTTAATTTAACATGATATAAAACATCCTAGAACTACCATTCTAGAATTTACCTTCTAATGACAGATAGGTTCCCCATTGTTTACTACTAATCAGTCCATTTTTTATATAAGGTGTAAGGGATACACTAAATTTTGGAGAAAAATAGTAATTCAATCCTGAGCTAATACTCCACTGGGTTTTGTGAATATTAAGATGATAGTCATGTTTGAGGTTTCCTATTTGTACAGCTCCAGTCACATTGCTTTTAATTTGATGTTCAATTTCTATATTATTTAGCAATGTTAATTTAGTAGTTATTGAATAATTCCATTTTATACCTGATGCAAGTGAATGATCTGTCCATTTTATATTATTGTATTTCATTAAAAACTGAGAAGTAGGTGCATCATATCCATTTTGTTTAATCTGTGTATTTCGGTAAGATAAATACCAACCTAAAGAGTTTTTATTTGATAGTGTTAAGTCCTGACCCAATGTTAAATTCCATGAAACTCCCTTTACATCTGGTAACGCTGTTGTTAAAACAGGGGATGTCTTTCGATAAGAATTACTATCTTTTCCAATACTCGCTGCAATATATAAATTAGATGGTAATTTGTAATGTACAAAAGCCCCTATTCCAACATTATTATGAAGTGTACGATAGTTGTTTGATAGATTATTTCCTAATGAACGCTCTATGTTTCCCCCTAAAGTTAACCTATTTGTTATACCGTACCCTAAACGCAAACCAAGTAAATTATCATGTATATCATTTTTAGCCATATAATGATGTCGAATGCCATAACAAAACTCATTTTTATTAGCTATACAATAGGTTTGTAAGGAACGTAATTTATTAAATTGATGCTTCAATAATATACTATTGTTTTCTTCTAATTTTAGTTTCGATAGTGATTGGCGAGGCTCAACATATTCAGGTTTATCCATTATTGGCGCATTAGATGGCACAGCTGTAATTGAAACATATGTAACTACTGGTAGTCTATCTTGAAAATCAGCTTCACCATCCTTATCTCCATTAACCCCACCATTAAACTCTGGATATTCGGCTTCTTCAGGAATACCATTAACTGGACCTGTAAATTCACTTTTTGAATGTATCTCAGGTGAGCCTTTCTCATATAGAATTTTAGGGGCATCAGCTTCTTTATCAACAGCTACTTTCACTTTATCAACTTCAACAGATACTTTCTCTTCAGCAGATACTTTCTCTTCAGCAGATACTTTCACTTTATCAGCATCAGCGTAAACAGTGCCGTGGTCAATTTTGTCGTAAATCTTATAAGGTGTACTTACCTCTGCACGATGCACATCACTACAATTAGTAATACAACCTGTATATTCTGGTATTTCATGAATTGGTGGATCCATATCATTTACCCCTCCAGTAAACTCTGGAGATTCGGCTGCGACTTCTGGAATACCATTAACGGCACCATTAAACTCTGGGGGAAGCTCTGTTCTCATTACTCTGAAAGGAACGGCACCAATAGAAATAACATCTTTAATTATTAATGATTCATAAATGGGAGATTCTTTATCATCAATCGAAACTGATAGATGTAGTGCTAATGTATCAGGAGAAGAAAATAAAAAGGTTGTAGTAAGAAAAAATTTAAACTTACTGTTGAGATTTAATAACATAAATTTTTCTTATAATTATTATGAATAGTGAATGAAAAATATTATTAACGAATAATACCGCGAGTTGAACGTTTGAAAAATTCAACAAAGAAACTGATCGCTGAATCGGTTTCCGCGATTTGCTCAATTTCTGGTAACACTTCTTCGAGCGTTTTACCACTACGATAGATCATTTTATAAACGTTACGGATTGCATGCATGGTTGGTTTATCAAAACCACGACGTTTTAAACCTTCTAAGTTTACGCCAAATGGACGGGCGTGGTTGCCTTGAGCCATAACGTAAGGAGGTACATCTTGGCTTACCATAGAACCGCCGCCTAACATGACGTGTGCACCAACGATTACAAATTGGTGAATTGCTGACATGCCACCAACAATCACGAAATCATCTAATTCTACGTGACCTGCAAGTGTTGCATTGTTTGCCAAAATACAGTTGTTTTTAATTTGGCAATCATGTGCAACGTGAACATTCACCATTAATAAATTGTTATTGCCAATAGCGGTTACGCCACCGCCTTGGATAGTGCCACGATGGATTGTCACGTGTTCACGGATTCGGTTGCTATTACCAATAATCGTTTTGGTTGCTTCGCCGTTATATTTTAAATCTTGGTTTACTTCACCAATGCTGGCGAATTGATAGATTTCGTTATCTTCGCCAATAACCGTATCGCCACGTACGACAACGTGAGATTTCAATACAGTGCGAGCCTTAATTTCAACAGTGCCTTCAACAATACAGAAAGGTCCGATAACAACACCTTCACCAATAACTGCGCCTTCTTCAACTAAGGCCGTTGGATGGATTTTTGCATTTGGGTGGATCATATTTACCCCCTTAATTAACGACGAGCGCACATTAGTTTTGCTTCACAAGCAATTTCACCATTTACGGTTGCTACGCCAGTAAATGCAGTGATGCCACGGCGTTCTTTAATCACTTGAACGTTTAATTCCATTTGATCTCCAGGTAACACTGGGCGTTTAAAGCGCGCTTCATCAATACCTGCGAAATAGAATAATTCACCGCCTTTTAATTCGTGAGTTTTAAAGGCTAAAATGCCCATTGCCTGTGCCAAAGCTTCTAAAATTAAAACGCCCGGTAAAATTGGTTCGCCAGGGAAGTGACCTGTGAAACAAGGCTCATTGACGCTAATATTTTTAATCGCTTTTAACCATTCGCCTTCTTTAAAATCCAATACGCGATCCACTAATAAAAATGGATAGCGATGTGGTAATAAAGTCATAATTTCTTTTGATTCGATCACTCTTGGTTGTTGTTCTGACACGTTGACACCTTACAAAAAATAAACAAATAAAATCTCTCGGATTATACGATATTTACGGCTAAAAATAAAACGCACTCAATATAGCCTAGTGTTTAGGACGAATATCAATGGCAGGATCGTCATCTTTACGATATTTTTCATCAATTCGTTTTTGCAATCCAAAGTCATTTTTATCCGATTCGTTAGAAAATAAATCTTCTGTTTGCGTTAATTGAGGATTTTTAATTCCCATCCAATTTGCGATTCCTTCTAAGAAGTTCAACCCAGATTTAAACACCTTATATTCTTTGCGTTCGGTATCATCCGACGAAATTTTGAATAACGGAATATTATGATGTTCTCGACTGAAACAGTTTTGATTGAACAAAAGTATATTGTTTTTTTCATCCTGTTGGTGGCACAAACCGTGATCTGAGAAATAAATCATTGAGAAAGTGCGGTGATTTTTATTCGCGTTTTCTGCAAGCTGATCATATACACGTTTTAAAAATTCATCAGTTTTCTTAATAGACGACACATAGCAATTTAAGTAACCATATCTCGGATTAAGATCTTTATCGTTAAAGATTTTTGGATAATCTTCGACACGGTCGCAAGCCATTGGATGTGAGCCATAAATATGCAACATAATAAAACGTTTTCCTTGAATAGGATCTTCTAGTACTTGGGCGAATTTTGGTAATAAATCAAAATCACTAAAGTTAGTAGAATTAAAGCTCCCGCCTTTTTTCAAGAAAAAGGTTTCATCAGATTTTGAGGCAAGGGATGAAACCGGCGTATCGAATTCACCGAGCATACCTTGATTAGAAAGCCAATAAGTTTTCACGCCTGCAGATTTGATGAGATCGACTAAACTCAAACTGTAATTGGGTTCCCATTTTTCTTTGTTAGGGAGGGTTAACATAAGTCGAAGTGAGGCAACAGTATTTGTTCCCGCTGAACGAAAACCATCAATCAGCGTGCCTTTAGCGCTAGACATAAATGGCGTGTTTTCAATCGGATAGCCGTAGGCATGGTGATAATCTTTCCGCGCACTTTCACCAAGAACAATCACATAATCATCATAGCGTGAATTTTCTAATGTTGATTTTCCCCAGTTATCAGATTGGGACATTTGTTTGAGTTTTTGCACTTCATCTACAATTTTTAATGTGGAACTTACCGTTTCTTTAATCGGTTCAGCAAGTGGCATGTTGTAAGCAAAGAGCAGTGTTGCTAAGGCAATAAATGTTTTATTACGATAAAATTTTATGCCAAATTTCACCGCACTTTTGTACTGAAGAAAAATCAAAATAGGAATGGCGAAAGCAATTAAGTAACTACTCACTGGGATTTGCAATAGAAATTCCTTTGTTTCCAGCATATCTGTCGCGAAAAGCGAGGCGATATATTGGTAGCTTGGAGGGCCAAAATTTAGCCCCGTAGGCGTATAAAAAGCATGTAGTAATGCAAGCGGTAGCAAAATAAAATAGAAGGATTTTTTACTGCTGCTTAATAAGAGAATAGTTATTGTTGCAAGCAGAATAAGAGCCACATTTGGTTCTGTAAACATTCCAGAACCGATTAAAATAAAATAACCAGCTAATGCGGCACAAATCACTGCAAAAAGTGCGGGCAAAATTTGGCTTGTTTTTTTCGTGTTCATAATTGTCTTCCCTGAAAAGAAAATGTCTCTATTATCCACCTTTCACTCAGAATTTCCATATTTAACTTCTTCACTCTTGAGCGGTTATTTTATAGAATAAGCCAATTTTTTAAGCCAGAGGGAAAAAACAATGAGCCAACCAATTTATAAACGTATTTTATTGAAATTAAGCGGTGAAGCATTACAAGGAGAAGATGGTTTTGGTATCGATCCTGCTATTCTCGATCGTATGGCTGTTGAAATTAAAGAATTAGTGGAAATGGGCGTGGAAGTCGGTGTCGTTCTTGGTGGTGGCAACTTATTCCGTGGCGCAAAACTAGCAAAAGCGGGGATGAATCGCGTGGTGGGCGACCATATGGGAATGCTTGCTACGGTGATGAATGGTTTGGCAATGCGTGATTCTTTATTCCGTGCTGATGTGAATGCAAAATTAATGTCCGCTTTCCAATTAAATGGTATTTGCGATACTTATAACTGGTCTGAGGCAATCAAAATGTTACGCGAAAAACGCGTAGTCATTTTCTCCGCAGGAACAGGAAGTCCATTCTTTACCACTGATTCTGCCGCTTGTTTGCGTGGTATTGAAATTGAAGCTGATGTTGTGTTGAAAGCGACTAAAGTTGATGGCGTATATAATTGTGATCCTGCGAAAAATCCAGATGCAAAACTTTATAAAAATTTAAGTTATGCAGAAGTGATCGATAAAGAATTACAAGTGATGGACTTAGCTGCATTTACTTTAGCTCGCGATCATGGCATGCCGATCAGAGTGTTCAATATGGGTAAACCTGGTGCATTACTTCAAGTAGTGACTGGTACTGAAGAAGGCACCACTATTTGTTAGTGAATGTTGAAACGTAAAACGGTAGGAAAATTCCTACCGTTTTTGTTTGGCTCTAGCCTAGAGATTATAACAATCCGCCTTGACCTAATGCTGGGTCAGTTTCACGTGCTTTTAATGCATCTTCAACTGTTAAGCCCAATGCTTTTGCAACGCCTTCACCATATGCAGGATCACACCAGTGACAGTTACGGATATGACGATATTTAATGAAATCAGGTGCATCGCCCATTGCAGCCGCAGTATTGTTGAACAATGCTTGTTTTTGCTCTGGATTCATTAAGTTAAATAATGCACGCGGTTGGCTGAAGTAATCATTATCATCATTACGGAAATCCCAGTGTGCTGCATCTCCGTTAATACGAAGTGGTGGTTCAGCAAAGTCTGGTTGTTGTTGCCATTGGCTGAAGCTGTTTGGTTCATAGTGTGGTAAGCTTCCGTAGTTGCCATCTACACGGCCTTGGCCATCACGTTGGTTGCTATGAACAGGGCAATGTGGACGGTTTACTGGAATTTGACGGTAGTTCACACCTAAACGGTAACGTTGTGCATCCGCATAGTTGAATAAACGAGCTTGTAACATTTTATCTGGGCTTGCGCCGATACCTGGAACTAAATTACTTGGTGCAAATGCAGATTGTTCTACATCAGCAAAGAAGTTTTCTGGGTTACGGTTAAGTTCAAATTCACCCACTTCAATCAATGGATAATCTTTTTTCGGCCACACTTTGGTTAAGTCGAATGGATGATAAGGCACTTTTTCCGCATCTGCTTCAGGCATAATTTGTACGAATAGCGTCCATTTCGGGAAGTCGCCACGTTCGATTGCTTCATATAAATCGCGTTGATGGCTTTCACGATCATTTGCGATCACTTCAGCTGCTTCTGCATCAGTTAAATTTTTAATACCTTGTTGAGTATGGAAATGGAATTTTACCCAGAAACGTTCGCCAGCTTCATTCCAGAAACTGTAAGTATGCGAACCATAACCATGCATATGACGATAGCTTGCAGGAATACCACGATCACTCATTACAACGGTTACTTGGTGTAATGCTTCTGGTAATAATGTCCAGAAATCCCAGTTGTTCGTTGCTGAACGCATATTAGTACGTGGATCACGTTTTACCGCTTTGTTTAAATCTGGGAATTTACGTGGATCACGTAAGAAGAATACTGGGGTGTTGTTACCCACTAAGTCCCAGTTACCTTCTTCAGTATAGAATTTTAATGCAAAACCACGAATATCACGCTCTGCATCAGCCGCACCACGTTCACCTGCAACAGTGGTAAAGCGTGCGAACATTTCTGTTTTTTTGCCCACTTCACTGAAAATTTTTGCGCGAGTATATTTAGTAATATCGTGTGTGACAGTAAAGGTACCAAATGCACCAGAACCTTTCGCGTGCATACGACGCTCTGGAATAACTTCGCGTACGAAATCAGCTAATTTTTCGTTAAGCCATAAATCTTGTGAAAGTAATGGACCGCGCGGACCTGCAGTTAGACTGTTTTGATTGTCCGCAACAGGGGCGCCATTTCCCATAGTTAGGTTAGTAGACGATAAATGCGAAAAAGGGCATTGAGAACTCATTATTAACTCCTTGTATGTATGAAATAAGTAGGGTTGAAATAAATTTCGTGAACATCATACAAAAAGGTTTTAACGATTGAAATCTATCAAATCAATCAAAAAAAACTATGCAAGGTGACGGAGTTTTGAGATTAGATGTATTTTTATTGGTTTTATAATGCAACAAAAAAGCCTTAAAATTTAAAATTCCAAGGCTTTCTTATAAACTGGTGGGTTGTTCTTCTTGCCATTAGATACCTCCAAAATGAAGTAACACTAAAATATTAGAAATTTATTTTATAAATCATTGAGTTATAAGTGATTTAGTAACACTATATGAGTCTATCATACCATGGTGTTACTATTAGTGTTACTAAAATTTGTGGATTTGGTCAGTTTCTATCGGACTTATTAGAACAACAAAAAAGCCTTGATACATTATATATCAAGGCTTTATCGGACTATATCATACTATATAGAATTAGAATTTGGTGGAGATAATCGGGATCGAACCGACGACCTCTTGAATGCCATTCAAGCGCTCTCCCAACTGAGCTATATCCCCATAAAAGACAGCAACATGATAAAATTTGACTATGTGGCTGTCAATACGATTTTATTATGCGTTTGTTATCCGATTAAATATTAAGCGTTTTGTGCATGAATAAAATCAATAGCACGCTGAATACGCGCAAGTACGCGATCTCTACCGATACCGACTAGGGTAACATCCATTGATGGAGATTGACCAGAACCTGTCACAGCGACACGTAATGGCATGCCAACTTTACCCATGCCCACTTCTAGTTCAGCAGCCGTTTGCTCAATCGCTTCGTGAGTAGAATGTAAATCCCAGCTAGAAAGTGCGGTTAATTTTTCTTTCACTTTTGCAAGCGCTTCAGCAGCATTGCCTTTGAAATGTTTTTTCGCTGCGGCTTCATCAAAGGTTTCAAACTCTTCAAAGAAGTAGCGACTTGAACTTGCCATTTCTTTTAAGGTTTTGCAACGTTCCGCAAGCATGGAGACTATTTCAGTTAATGCAGGACCATTGGTTGTATCAATGCCTTGATCTCTGTAATGCCATTCAAGATGTTTAGCCACATATTCTGGCGGTAATTCACGGATATAATGTTGATTCAACCATTGTAATTTTTCAGTATTGAATGCGCTAGCTGATTTGCTAACGTGATCTAATTCAAAATAATTGATCATTTCTTCGCGACTGAAAATTTCTTGGTCGCCATGTCCCCAGCCTAAACGCACAAGATAGTTGATTAAAGCTTCCGGTAAGTAACCATCATCACGATATTGCATTACGCTCACTGCACCATGTCGTTTAGAGAGTTTTTGGCCATCATCTCCATTAATCATGGAAACGTGCGCATAGGTTGGAATTGGGGCTCCAATGGCTTTTAAAATGTTAATTTGACGTGGCGTGTTGTTGATATGATCTTCGCCACGTACCACATGAGTGATGCCCATGTCCCAGTCATCCACGACTACGCAGAAGTTATAAGTTGGTGAACCGTCAGTGCGACGAATAATAAGATCATCAAGCTCACTGTTGCTGATTTCAATACGGCCACGTACGGCATCATCAAATACTACTGAGCCTTCAGTTGGATTTTTAAAACGTACAACGTGGGGTTCATCAGGTGAATGGTTGTGATCGTGTAAGCAGTGACGGTCATAACGTGGTTTTTCTTTATTTTGTTCTTGAGTATGACGAAGTTCTTCTAAGCGTTCTTTAGTACAATAACAACGATATGCTAAGCCTTGTTCAATCATTTCATCGATCACTTGGTTATAACGATCAAAGCGTTTAGTTTGATAATAAGGGCCATGTTCCCACGGAAGATTTAACCATTCCATACCTTCAATAATTACAGCTGTTGCTTCAGGTGTTGAACGCTCTAAATCAGTGTCTTCAATTCGTAATACAAATTCGCCGTTATTATGTTTTGCGTATAACCAAGAATAAAGTGCGGTACGTGCGCCACCTACATGCAAATAACCCGTAGGACTAGGAGCAAAACGAGTACGCACTTTTACATTTGGATCTAAATTAAAAGGGGCATCTAGTTTCATTTTTATAACCTATCTTCAATAAAATATTAGTCGTTATTCTACTACGACTTGTTTTACTTCTAAATAAAAAAGCGGATTTTATGCTTATTTTTACGA
The DNA here is from genome assembly GCF_003490595.1 of Haemophilus haemolyticus. Lineage (GTDB taxonomy): Bacteria > Pseudomonadota > Gammaproteobacteria > Enterobacterales > Pasteurellaceae > Haemophilus > Haemophilus haemolyticus_L. The sequence goes on along the minus strand of NZ_QQGY01000001.1, from coordinate 253,931 downwards.
CAATTAAACAAAATTTAATAAAAAGGTATTGACTGAAAATGCATTCTCCCTATAATGCCAACCCACAACATTAAGGGCGATTAGCTCAGTTGGGAGAGCACCTCCCTTACAAGGAGGGGGTCACTGGTTCGAGACCGGTATCGCCCACCACTTCTCTAAAAAGTGTTCTTAATGTTACTAAGTTTGACCTAGCGGGCGATTAGCTCAGTTGGGAGAGCACCTCCCTTACAAGGAGGGGGTCACTGGTTCGAGACCGGTATCGCCCACCACTTTTCTAAAGTGTCCTTTCCGCTCAAACTTTCCCTTTATATTTAAACGCTTTCTAGTGGGCGATTAGCTCAGTTGGGAGAGCACCTCCCTTACAAGGAGGGGGTCACTGGTTCGAGACCGGTATCGCCCACCACTTAAAAGTGTTTAAATAAACCGAAAATTTAGGGTTTTGCCTTAATATTATCGGGCGATTAGCTCAGTTGGGAGAGCACCTCCCTTACAAGGAGGGGGTCACTGGTTCGAGACCGGTATCGCCCACCACTTTATTTCCAAATTATCCAAATAATTTTCTTTTCCCGTTCAATCTATTACGTTTACATGATAAAGTGCGCAGATATTCTCACGTCTCATTTTAGTCTGTTATGCATCATAGGGAAAATTCATGATCGCTTATATTTTCTTAGCTTTATTCACGATTGCGGCAGTAATTTTTATCGTAAACTCCCATTATCGTTGGACTTATTTCTTTGCTATTACGCTTTTTACTTTTTTATTTGGTGGCATGCTTATGGTTTCCGGCCAATGGCAACGTGCTTTAAATTTTTCATCTGTGCTTTTTGTTGTGCTGATGTTATTTCACCGTTTAAAAATTCATTATTACAAACAGCCTTTGTTAATTTCAGATTTCTTTCTTGTGGTGGATTGGCGAAATTGGGAAACCTTAATTCATTATAAAGGTGCATTGTTTGGCGTTATTGGGCTAATTGCGTTATTAGGTTATGCGATTTTTGGTTTTAATGATGTCGAGTCTTTAGGGATATTAGGTAATAGTATTGGGGCGTTATTGTTTATCGTTAGCTTTAGCTTGATGTGGCATTATTCTAAAAAGCCAAGTGCGGTGCAAGTTTGGTTAGATTCTTTGCCTGATGACGGGCGTGATGTATTTTTGAATTTACCAATGTCTTGCCGCGGTATTTTTTTCAAAGTGCCAAATTTTGATGGCAATAGCCAAAATTTTATTGAAAAAATGACCGCACTTTCATCTGATACAAACAAGGTATCTGAAACAAAACCCGATATTGTTGTAACATTAATGGAATCCACGCTAAACCCTCATCAATTTGCTTTTAGTCAGCAATCTATTCCACCACTTTCTATGTTTGAGCCTCAAAGTGATACAGTATTTGCTTCGCCGTTGCGTGTACATACTTTTGCTGGCGCAACGTGGAAATCAGAATTTGCTTTTTTAGCCGGTGTGCCTTCGACCGATTTTGGCGCGTTAGCAAGTGGCGTTTTTTATTCTGTTGTACCGCACTTGCAATCAGGCTTAGTGAAAAATCTAAAAGCCCAAGGATATTTTTGTGTTGCTTTGTCGCCTTTTACAAAAGGTAACTACAATGCGAAATCCGCTTATGATCATTTCGGTTTTGATTTGATGTTACAGCCGCAAGATCTTGGTTATCCTGCGCCTATCAGTAAAAATCTTTGGGATATTAGTAGTGAAGAAATGATGACGTACACCCGAATGATTTTGGAAAAGCAGCATCCGGTGTTAGAAAATGTAGATCAGCCAATGTTTGTTTATGTATTGACTATGCGAGAACATGGTCCATATGAATTGGGCATGGAAAATACATTTAATCTTCAAATGCCTAATTTAGGGGCTAAAAGTATTTCTGCATTGAATGATTATACTCAACGTATTGTCGCCTTGAATGATGCGATTGAAGGAATGAATAACTATTTACATGAACGTAAAAAGCCTTTTGTTCTAGGGTATTTCGGTGATCACCAAGTAGCATTTGATAATGTTATCCCTCCGAAGAAAGGAGATTATGCACAGCCCGATTATGTGACGCAATTCGTTGTAAGAAGTAATTGTGCGAGCCAATTTAAGCAAGAACAACATTTTTTAGATCTTGCTTTTGCCGGAAGTGTCTTGATGAATGTAGCTGGATTATCAGCAGAAGATGAATTTATGAAAGCGAATATGGCAATGTGTAAACTAAGTAACGGAAAATTGGAAGATTCTTCTAATCCTGCATTTGTGAATGACTATCGTCATTACCTCTATCAAACCTTAAAAATTGCAAAATAGCTAAATAAAAAAGACCGATGTTGATAAATCGGTCTTTCCATTTTTATTCTTTTAACTCACCTAATACTTCAGATAATTGAGCCCCGACCAACACAACTAGCCAGCTAATCTGAATCCACAATAGCATAATCGGTAATGTTGCCATTGCGCCATAGATTAGTTGATAAGAAGGGAATGTGGTAATGTACCAAGTAAAGGCTTGTTTACCGAGTGTAAAGAAGATCGCGGCAATAAGCGCACCACAAGCGGAATATCTGATATCCACTTTCTTATTTGGCACGATGGTATAAATCAATGTGAAAATAAACCATGTGAAAAAGAACGGGAGTAAACTTAGCAATTTCACGCCGAGTGAAAGTGTTTCTGATTGTTCAAACATCACTTTTATATAAGAGCTAATCCCTATACTTGTACCTATAACGAGAGGTCCAAAAGTCAGAATCATCCAGTAAATCGCGAAAGAGGTAAAAATAGGGCGAACACTTGTATCATGCCAAATGCTGTTGAGGGTTCGGTCGATGTTATTAATTAGCATCAAGGCAACGGCAATTAAACTCACAATTCCCACCGCACTCATTTTCTTTGAGTTTGATACGAATTGATCGATATATTCGCCCACCATATCACTTGCCGATGGCGCAAAATTGGTGAAAATCATTTCTTTCAGTTCTCCTGTCACTTCATTGAATACAGGAAATGCAGAGAATATAGAAAAAATCACCATCACCATTGGTACGATAGCAAGCATCGTGCTGTAAGTTAGTGCGCCAGCAGCTTGGTTGAGTTTATTTTCTGAAAAACGTTTCCAAAAGAGCTGGCTAAATTGTTTCAATAAAATCATAAAAATTCCCCACAGCAATGTTTAAATTTTTTACCAGAACCACATACACAAGGTTGTTTCATTGTAGGCAAGGATACGGTCGGATCCACAAAATACCAACGGTTTTCAATTTTCACAAAAATTGACCGTTCTTCATGAGCTAGTACTCTCTCTTCGCCTTGAAAAATAGCTTTAAATTCCACCGCACTTTGAGTTTTTGTGAGATTTTCTGTTTTTAGGATTTCTAACCCTAGCCATGTAGTATTGTCAGCCCATTCTTGCAATAGATGAGTCTCTAATAAAGTTTGTTGGCTTGGCACAGTTGTTGCAACAATATAAGGTATATTTTTTAAAACATAAGCGGTATAACGTGAACGCATGAGTTGTTCTGCCGTCTCGGGAAACGATTGTCTCAAATGAAATTTGCCACAACAATCTGCGTACTGATGACCAGATTGGCATGGACAGTCTTCTGAAAGTGCGGTTGAAATTTCTGACATATTTATCCCTATTGTTTGAATTTTGATACTTGCGATCGAATTGAGCGTTTAAAGGCTTCAGCTAATACTTCAATATCTAATGCCGCTTCTAGTTCTGCTTCATTTTCGGGTGCAGATAACAAGCGATTTAAATGGCGAATTGTTACTTGCGGATAAGGGCGCGCGAGCAATTTCAATTCATCACCTTGTCTAATTTCTCCCGTTTCAATGACGCGAACATACCAGCCACTGAGCCCGGTTTGATAAACAATATCGCGAGTCTCTTCGTTTTCCGTATTTTTGGATAAACGCTCACAAGGTTTACGTGGCTGAGATACTTCTAAAATGGTTGAGCCGATTTGATAGCGATCGCCAATGCAGACATTGTCTTCATTCAAGCCTGACACGACAAAATTCTCTCCGTATGTAGCAGTATCCATATAAGAAAAATCTTTATTTAATAAAGCATTTAATTTATTAAAAGAATCGACCGACATAAAAAAGAGAGATTTATCTACACCACCATGATGTTTTTTCAAACCAACATCGTTTCCTTCCGCACCAAGAGAATGAATTTTTACTGATGGCACAACTTTTTTACGAATCGCGCTTTCATACTGGCTTCCATCGGAAAAGGTTAGGGTTTCAACTTGTCCCACTTTTATAACTAAAATTTTTGCATTCATTTTATTTTTCGCTTGTTCTAGAAAAAATTTACGTGGAATTATAACCGAAAACGTTTAACTTTTTGACCGCACTTCTTTTTTTACTTATTATTCGTTATCAGAAAAATGAAAAGGAAATAATGAAAATGTTTGAAAGAGAAAACAGAATTTTCTAAAAATGTTTTATTTCTTTTCTTTAAAACAAGATTTTTCCTAAGGGCGAAATCATCACGTTCAATGATAATAAGGAGATTTATTATGTCAGACGTATTCCACCTAAACCTAACAAAATCCCAATTAAAAGGGGCAACACTAGCTATTGTTCCTGGCGATCCTGCCCGCAGTGAGCGTATTGCGAAACAACTTGATAATCCAGAGTTTCTTGCTAGCACGCGTGAATTTACTTCATGGTTAGGTTATCTTAATGGACAACCTGTTGTGGTATGTTCTACAGGTATTGGTGGGCCATCAACATCAATTTGTGTGGAAGAACTTGCTCAACTTGGTGTTCGCACTTTCTTACGTATTGGCACAACGGGTGCGATTCAACCGCACATTAATGTAGGCGATGTTCTTATCACAACCGCTTCTGTTCGCTTAGATGGCGCAAGCCGTCATTTCGCACCATTAGAATATCCAGCTGTAGCAAACTTTGAATGTACAACCGCACTTTATAATGCAGCAAAAGCAAAAGGTATCGAGCCTTATGTAGGCGTAACTGCATCATCTGATACATTCTATCCAGGTCAAGAGCGTTATGATACCTATAGTGGTAAAGTATATCGTGATTACCAAGGTCTACTTAAACAATGGCAAGATTTGAATGTGATGAACTACGAAATGGAATCATCAACATTGTTTACCATGTGTAGTGCATTAGGTTTACGTGCAGGGATGGTTGCGGGCGTGATTGTAAACCGCACTCAGCAAGAAATTCCAAATGAAGCAACAATGAAACAAACGGAAGAAAAAGCTGTGTCTGTTGTGATCGCAGCTGCTCAGGCGTTGTTAAGTTAATGTCTTTTAATTGAAAGAATAAAGCCTTGTAATCTGCACCTAAAAGTTGGACGAAACACCCAACTGATTAAAGGTGCAGATTTTTTTATGATTAAATATACCCAATCCGTCAAACAACAAGTGATTGATTTTTATCTTCAACACAGTAAAAATCGTTTTCTCACAAAGAAATATTTTCATTTTACTGACATAATCTTGAGAGACCGGATTAAACAATTTCGGGCTATCCTAGATAACTAACTTAAATTCCTCTTAACTAATTGTTTTAAAGTGAGTTTAAAACTGCTCTAAACTGAATAACTCATAGAGTTTTGATAGTGAGAATTTAACTAAATCATCGACCATATACTCAATAAATCGTACAAATTCTGACTAAGTTGAACTAATGAAAGGTGGGGAATAGGTCTAAGTGAATTTAAATATGTAGAAAATGGTAGCAAGGCTTGAGGGGCAAAACCTATTTTACAGTTTTCCTAAGGGGGCAATATCAAATGAAAAGTTATCAAGAAATCCTGTTAAAAAATAATATTTGAAAAGTATGTCAAGAAAAGGAAATTGTCTAGATAATACGGTGATAAATAGCTTATTTGGATGGTAAAAACGGGGTTTACGATAGAAAATAATTTGATACTTTTGAGCAACTCGAAAAACGATTCATGAGTACATTCATTATTACAATCATGAGCGTATTCAATTTAAACTAAGAGAACTAAGCCCTATGGTTCACATAACTTAGCCTTGATTTAATAGTCCAGCCTTTTGGAGGTTGCTGAGTTATCAAGGCTTTAGTTTTTCTATCTAAAATGATGGTAATTATAATGATACCCGACACTTGGGACTACAGGAATAACGGGTATCGAACTTCTCACTCGAGTCTTCACCTTATTATCACTCGCATTCAATTTTAAGTTAGTATCAACTTGGCTTGCCACTTTATCTTTCTGTGCCTGAGTAACCGTATTACCACTTGTTACACGAGCATTATACTCTTGCACAGCCTTCATATCATAAACACCGTCACCAGTTTGTTCTGGTTGAGATGAACATGCTGCTAAACCTAAAATTGCACAAGTTACAAAAACTATTTTTCTCATTAAATACATCCTATTTACAAATTACGTCAGTTAATACAGCCCTGCCTTCTGATACATAATTAGCTGCTTTTTCCTTTAGTTTTTTATTTTCTTGTGATTGAATACGCTTAGACACATCTTTATCTGTAATTGAATAAACTGGCACATAACTTAAATTTTGAGGATCTTTTTGATTATAAATCGTCGCCCCCGTTACACTACCGTAATATTCACTTTTATCATTTGGCGAAAGATAATTGTGGGTTGAATTTGTATAATCCACACCTCTTTTAACTTTAAATCCTTGACAAATACCAGCTGGAGACTCAAAAACACTCTCCGATGAACTCATCTCATCAATTTTATAAACTTTCAACTCAATGCTTTGACCCAATTTCTGAGTATCATTACTTGATATATCAGAGCTAAAGGCTTTCTTATCTTTTTCATCAACATAAGTTACTGAACTAGATGTATCTTCAGCAATAGATAAATGCGGTATAAACAAACTAACCAGCATGCTACAAAATAAAGAAAAAGAAGTACAATTTTTGTAATTCATCTCCAGTTCTCCTTAACGTTCTTTAAAGTAATTTCTAATATTAAAATAGCTATTTGCCAATTAATAGTATTACTGAACTATACCAAAAAGACTTATGTGATACTAGGTTATTTTTCAGGAGTTATACTTTTGGATTTTTCTTCGTTTTGAGCTTCTAGCGCATCACGCGCTGCACGGATACTTTTTTCAATTAATGGTACACGCTCATCATCTTTCGGCATTAAGCGTAGCATCATCGCCCAAGTCACTGCCGCCATTTTATAATCTTCCGTTTCAAAATAACGGAATGCGAGCAGACTTAATGCTTCAATGTTAGTGTGATCTTGACGAATCACTTCTCTCAATAAATTGCCACCTTTAAGCTTATCTGTTGCGTCTTCAGAAAACATCAATATGCGAGCATAGCCTAATTTATATTGCACATTATCTGGTTCCAGTTTGTTAGCCTTTTGATAGCTATCAAATGCCAAACGCGCATCACCTAAATTCATCCCAATTTGACCGAGCATCCACCATTTTTTTGCATCAGTTGGATTTTTCTGCAAATCGATTCGAAGTGCGGTAGAAAATTGCTGCATTTCTGCATCAGAAAATGGATTTTTATCTTCATCTTTCATTCGATCAAAGAAATAGGGCAATTTCGCATAAGTTTGCTCTAACATAGACTCTGCTTGCCAAGATCCAACCATAAAATAAGAAGAACCTGCGATAATTCCTAGCGCCAACACGCCAGAGACAAACCAAATTTTTCCATAAGATTTGCCAGAATAATCCACATTCTCTTGAACCTTGCTCGGAACATCATCAAGCAAGGTTTTCTGTAATTCTTGTTTGAGTTGCTCAACATTTTCAACTAAACCTTGGGAATTATCTTGCTCAATTTCTTCCAAGCGTGAGAAATATAACGCCTTATTTAAATCATCACGTTTTTGCCCATGTTTCGCTTTGAATTGACGTAATAAAGGATAAAAACAAATTAACGCCACAACTAAAGTGGTTAATATAAAAATTAATGCAAAATTCATCTATTTATCCTTGTTTAATAATTCTGCCAAACGAGCATTATCTTCATCAGTTAAAACATCTTGGGATTTCACCGCACTTTGAGCTTTAGGTTTACGTCTTAATAAAAATACCACGCCTAACAACACAAGCAATAATGGCGCAATCCATAGCACTAATGTACTCGCTGTCATAGGTGGATCGTAAGTTACAAAATTGCCGTAGCGAGCCACCATATAATCCACTACGTCATTTTTCGATTTACCTTCTTGTAAAAGCTCAAATACTTTGCCACGCATATCCACAGCGATAGTTGCGTTGGAATCCGCAATATTGTTATTTTGACATTGAGGACAACGCAAAGATTGTGTTAATTGATGGTAATCACTCTCTTGCTGTGGAGAACTAAAATTTAATGCATCAATGGATGAAAACGCCACTGAGCTAAACAAAAGTGCGGTCAAAAATAGCCATGTTTTTTTCATTATTGTTGCTCCGAAAGTTTGTCATAAATTGGTTTTAAAGTCTGAGTCCAAACTTTCTCATTTACATCACCGGCATAACGATAATGAATCACACCTTTTCCATCTACAATGAAAGTTTCTGGTGCACCATATACCCCTAAATCCAAACCGAAAGAACCTTTTTCATCTTTTAAAACAACTTGATAAGGATTGCCAAGATCTTTTAACCACTTCATTGCTTTAGGTGATTCATCTTTATAATCTAAACCGATAATTCGCACACCGTCTTTAGCAAGTTTGTTTAAATATTGATGTTCGGCATAACAAGTCGGACACCAAGTCGCCCACACATTAAGCAAAACTGGCTTACCTTGTTGAAACAATTCATTTGTGTAAGCTTTATTTTCAAAAAGCTCCGTTAAATTTTTTGCTGGCACAGGCTTTCCAACCAAAGCTGACTCTAATGCTTTAATATCTTCACCTTGCGCATTACGTTTTAATTGCACTAAAAAGGCAATTGTTATCGATAAAAAGAGAATAAGAGGAACGAGTAATTTTTTTTTCATTTTTTACCGCACTTTTTCATTAACTTTGCTCCCCCCATTTATGGGGGGAGCTGTCGCGAAGTGACTGAGGGGGGATATCGTAATCCCCCTTCCGCCCTTCGGGCACCTTCCCCCGCAAGCAGGGGAAGGCAAGAATAAAACTATTTCTTCAACAACACATTAAACCGATAGCGTCGATCGAACATACACAACAATCCACCTAACGCCATAAACAAGCCGCCAATCCAAATCCAGCGAATAAACGGCTTGTAATATAAGCGTAAAGCCCAAGAATTATCATCAATCTTTTCACCGAGAGCCACATAAAGATCACGAGTTAAACCACCAGCAATAGCGGCTTCCGTCATAGACATACGACTTACTGTGTAAAAACGTTTTTCCGCGAATAAACTTGCCTCTGGTTGCCCATCTTTCGAAATATCAATTTGTGCTTTTCCACCAATATAATTTGGGCCATTAACATCCGTTACTCCAGCGAATTTAAAATCGTAACGGCCAATTTGCGCGCTCTCGCCGACTTTCATTCGAACATCCCGTTCTACGCTAAAGTTTTGGCTAAACGCGATCCCCCAAACTGTCATTGCTACGCCTAAGTGAGCTAACATCATTCCCCAATGAGAACGAGATAGTTTGCGTACGCCAACAAAGAATGATTCACGATGCGCCGCACGTTGTTGCAATTCATAAAGCGCAAGTAATGCGATAATCACGGTCATCATTGAGCCAAGCACCGAACTCACGGTAATTTTATCTTGCAAGAAGTAAGGTAACGCAAAACCTGCAATCATCATAACAAATACGCTGATAACAACAGGTGTACGAATTGCAGAAAATTGGTCTCTACGCCATTTCACCAAAGGTCCAATACCAAGCAATAATGCAAATGGTGTCATAATAATTAAGAACATTTGATCAAAGAATGGCGCACCAATGGAAATAGAGCCTAAACCAAGTTGTTTGTGAACAAGTGGTAACAACGTTCCTAAGAATACAACGCAAAGTGCGGTCATTAATAAGATATTATTTAATAACAACATGCTTTCACGTGAATAACGTTCTGCATTATCACGAGAGCGAATTTGACTGCCTTTATACGCATAGAGCGCAAGCGAACCGCCAATCACCACAACGAGGTAAGCCAAAATATACAAACCACGAGTTGGATCCGATGCAAATGCGTGAACTGAAACTAAGATTCCAGAACGAACTAAGAACGTGCCGAGCAGACAAAGTGAAAAGGCTAAAATCGCAAGTAATACCGTCCAAGCTTTGAAAGAACCGCGTTTTTCTGTGACAGAAAGAGAGTGAATCAATGCTGTACCAGCAAGCCAAGGCATAAACGATGAGTTTTCTACTGGATCCCAGAACCACCAGCCGCCCCAGCCAAGCTCATAATAAGCCCACCAAGAACCGAGTACGATACCTAAAGTTAAAAATACCCAGGCAGCAAGCGTCCAAGGACGTGACCAACGCGCCCAAGCTGAATCTAATTTTCCCGTCATTAAGGATGCTATCGCAAACGCAAATGCCACCGAAAAACCAACATAGCCCATATAAAGTAATGGAGGGTGAAAAATCAAGCCCACATCTTGCAACATTGGATTGAGCTCTTTTCCGTCCACTGGGAAATCAGGGAAAGTACGCGTAAAAGGATTTGAGGTGAACAAGACGAACAACACAAAACCGACGCTAATAATCCCCATAATACCAAGCACGCGAGCAACCGCTTCTTGAGGTAAATGTTTACTCAATAAAGCAACGGCAGATGACCAAACGGCCAGTAGCCAAATCCACAGCAATAAAGAACCTTCATGAGAACCCCATACGGCAGACAAACGATAATAAATAGGTAAAGCCGTATTAGAGTTATTCACCACATACTGCACACTAAAATCATTTACTGCGAATAAATAAAATAACGCAGCAAAAGCGATGCTTAAACTTGCAAATAAACCATAAGTCATTGGGCGAGCTAATGCCATTAATTGTGCATTGCCCTTTTCTGCCCCCCACAAAGGGAAAATCGCCAACATAAGCGATACGGCTAAACTTAAAGCCAGCGCATAATTTCCTAATTCAGCAATCATTTTGCGCCTTCTTTTTCTTGACGATCACGTGTGCTTTCGCCTTTTAAATCTGCATCACCAATCCCCATTGGTTTATGCACTTTTTGCATTTTTTCACCTAATTCTGGTGGCACATAATTTTCATCATGTTTAGCCAATACTTCTGTTGCGGTTAAAACGGTTGGCTGAGTTAATACCCCTTGAGCCACAATACCCTGTCCTTCACGGAAAAGATCTGGCAAAATGCCTTCATATTCAACAGTGATCGCAGGGCCAATATCATTTAAATCAAACCGCACTTTTAAGCTTTTTGGATCACGCACTACCGTGCCTTCAACCACCATACCGCCAACGCGAATACGCTGCCCCACTTCAGGTTTTTGATTCGGGTTATTATCCTTACCTTGAATCACTTCAGATGGCGTATAAAACAAGTCGATATTTTGACGTAATGCATACAGCATCAATCCACTTGCAATAGCAATGCCGAGCACAATAAAAATGACTAATTTAAATCTGGATTTACGTCTTGGATTCATAGTGTGTTCCCCTTATTGGCTTGTTGTAAACGTTCTTCGCGTTGTTGCTCACGCAATACATTTTGTAACACTGTCTTGCGTTGTTTTACACTTTGAACAATTAAGGCAATCACTGCCACTAAACTTACTGCATAGGATAACCATACGTAAAAACCGTAGCCACCCATATTAAAAAAATCACTCCAAGTTTGGAAAAACATAAAATATTCCTTATAAAAAATCGCTAAAAACTAACCGCACTTTATTTCAGTGTTTGAGCTAATGCTTTAACCCAAGGACGTTTCGCATCTTCTTTCAATAATTCCACGCGATAACGAACTAAGGTAAGCCAAATATACAAGGTTAAAAAACCGAAGATACACAAAATTAATGGAACCAACATTGGAATTGCAATGGATGGTTTTTCCAGTTTAGTGATACTCGCACCTTGATGTAACGTGTTCCACCATTCAACAGAAAAATGAATAATCGGTAAAATCACGACCGTTGTAATACATAAAATCCCAGCCGCTTTTGCCCCTACGTTACGATCTGAAAAAGCAGAATAAAGCGCTAAGATACCAAGATAAAGAAAGAATAAAATCAATTCTGCAGTTAAGCGAGCATCCCACACCCACCAGGTGCCCCACATTGGTTTACCCCAAATGGCGCCAGTCACAAGCGATAAAAAAGTAAACAATGCACCAATTGGCGCCATTGCAATCATTGCGAGATGAGCTTGCTTAATTTGCCACACAAGGGCAACCACTGCCGCAATCGCCATTGAACCGTACACACCCATTGACCAAATCGCTGTCGGTACATGCACGTACATAATTCGGAAACTATTACCTTGTTGATAATCTGCTGGGGCGAATGCTAAGCCCCATACAATGCCAACTCCGAGTAAAATAAGCGTTAAAAATGCAAATAACGGACTCAATTTACCGCAGATACGATATTGAGTTTCGGGTTTTGCATAAGGATGTAGCCACTTCCACATAAAAAAGATCCTTAAAAATTAAAGAGAAAAACCACCGCACTTTTATACGGTGGAATAAAATTAATTATCTAAACTAATTCGCAATGCCGCTGCGATGGCAAAAGGCGAAAGCGTTACAGCACCAACCATCATGGCACCTAAAATCGCCAGTTGTCCCCCATAAGGCACATTTAATCCTGCAGCCTCTAATACTGATGACGCAAAAATTAAAACAGGAATAAACAACGGAACAACAAGCAAACTCAACAACACGCCCCCTTTTCGCAATCCCACCGTTAAAGCCACGCCAATAGCACCAATACAACTCAATACAGGAGTGCCCAGTAACAATGTCAAAACCAGTGCCCACCAAATATTGACCTCAAGAGAAAGCAACAAAGCGGCAATAGGTGATAGCAAAATAAGTGGTAAACCGGTGAGCAACCAATGTGCAACAACTTTAGCCAGCGCCGTCATCGGCAAAGGCTGGGCGGTTAACATTAATTGTTCAAGAGAACCATCAATAAAATCATCACGAAACAAACGTTCAAAAGAAAGCAATGCTGAAAGTAATGCGGCTACCCATGCGATACCCGGTGCGATACGGGAAAGTAATTTAGGATCCGGCCCAATAACAAGCGGAAACAAAGTAATCACAAGCAAAAAGAACCATAGCGGATTTAAAATTTCCGCATTTTTGCGCATCGCAATTTGAAGTTCTCGTTTAATTATCTCTAAAAAAATCATTAAGTTATTCCGCTTTATAAGCCACTAAATTCAATTTTTGCAGATGAGAACTTGGCACTTCTTGGTGGCTGGTCAACAACACTATACCGCCTCGTTGAGCATGCTCATCAAAAAGTGCGGTTAAAATTTCCACGCCTTTTTTATCAATCGCAGTAAAGGGCTCATCTAAAATCCATAAGGGCGCTTGAGACAGCCATAAGCGACCTAATGCAATACGTTTTTGTTGCCCTGCAGAAAGTTGTGCGGCGGGCAAATCTTCACGACCTAACAACCCTACCTTCTCAAGCAAATCCCACAAAATCTCAGTATTTTGTTCCGCTTGACTAATTCGTTGATAAAACTGCAAATTTTCCCACGCGGTTAATTCTGGTTTAACGCCAGAAAGATGACCTAAATAAAGCAAATTTTGATGATACTGTTCACGTTGTTTAGAAATTGCTTCAGAATCCCACCGCACTTCGCCTTCTAAAGGTTGGGCTAAACCCGCAAGAATACGCAATAAACTGGTTTTACCTATACCATTATGCCCTTCAATTTGCACAAAATCACCGCTATTAAAATCGCAAGTCAAAGCACGAAAAAGTACGCGCTCACCACGTTGGCAGGATAAATTTTGCAGAGATAACTTGTGTGGTTCAAACATAATTGCAAAGGGAAAATAAAAAGTGGCGGTATTCTATCACAAGAGAAATATTTGACGAGATTTTAGCCCCTAAAACAAATAACTCTTTAGTAGTAGATTGATAGGTTTGTTGATTTAAAACAAGGTTTAATAAATTCGTCTATTAATGCAAAAGGAAAAACATTTAATGATCTAAATCAAAATTTTTGCTACTATTTGCCCACTTTTGGTTATAGACCAAAACCCCCAACGAAATTTGTTTTTACATAGAAGGAATAAATTATGGCTTACACTCTACCTGAATTAGGCTACGCCTATGATGCATTAGAACCACATTTCGATGCGCAAACAATGGAAATCCACCACAGCAAACACCACCAAGCTTATGTAAATAATGCAAATGCTGCATTAGAAGGTTTACCGGCTGAATTAGTGGAAATGTGCCCAGGTCAATTAGTTTCTAACCTTGACAAAATTCCTGCAGAAAAACGTGGCATATTACGCAATAACGCAGGCGGTCATGCAAACCACAGCTTATTCTGGAAAGGTTTGAAAAAAGGCACCACCTTACAGGGTGCATTAAAAGATGCTATCGAACGTGATTTCGGTTCTGTAGATGCATTTAAAGCAGAATTTGAAAAAGCAGCTGCAACTCGTTTCGGTTCAGGTTGGGCATGGTTAGTATTAACTACTGAAGGTAAATTAGCCGTGGTATCAACAGCAAACCAAGATAACCCATTAATGGGTAAAGAAGTAGCAGGTTGTGAAGGTTTCCCACTTTTAGGTTTAGACGTTTGGGAACACGCTTACTACTTAAAATTCCAAAACCGCCGTCCAGACTACATTAAAGAATTCTGGAACGTGGTAAACTGGGATTTCGTCGCAGAACGTTTTGAACAAAAAACAGCACACTGCAACTGCGCAAAATAATCAATATTGAAGAAGCCTAGCAAACGCTAGGCTTTTCTTCTTTCCCTGTACTCAATATAGAAAAGTGCGGTGAAAACGACTAGCCGCAAAAGTTAGAATGTTATCAACAGGATAATCAAACCTAATTTTCTGTAGCTAATTTTTCCATTCGATCATTTGTTCAATCAATAAAATTAATTTTCTTCTTTCCATATCATCTAATTGATTTAATAATCGATCAAGTTGATAAATTTGATCCGATGGTTGCAAACTACTATCTGTGATCAAATCGGACACACGGCATTGAAACAGTGTTGCAAATTCACATAAACGCTCTACATTTAATCCAATCTTACCGCGCTCCATTCTAGAAATAGCATCATTGCTTAATCCCAAAATTTCTGCCACTTTTGCCTGTGATAAACCTGAGGCTTTCCGATATTTTGCAATAGAAGCTCCCACTTGTTTATTTATCTCAACTTTATCTTTCACGCCATTTTCTTTATTCCATTTTTTGAATGGAACGAGTATAGACATTCACCACCCAATAAAAAGAGAATTAAAATCTTGCAATAAAGAGTTAAATTCTTACAATAAGCGAGATTTTATACAAAATATTTTTCTCGCCCGAATCAACCGTGCAAATACTTTACATAAAATACGCACATATATTGAAATCAAGAGAATAACTATGTCGAACAAACACGAAAAACTAGCGGAACGTTTAGCTTCTATTTTGGTGGAATTGAATACCACAGGGCAAATTGATATTAATGAACTAGCAGAACGCTTTTCTATCGGCATTCGCACCTTACAAAAAGATCTAAATGAACGTCTTGTTTTCTTAAATTGGGAACAAAATGGACCGCGCTTTTATCGTTTAAACCGCGCCCAACTCGGTGTGTTCACTAAGGAAGATATTGAACGATTTGCCCATTTCGCTAGTGTGCAAGATCTTTTCCCTAAAATAGATCGTGAATTTTTTCAACATAGTTTAAATGAAAGTATTGCTGTTAAGGGATTACATTACGAAGCAATTCAGCATCGCCAACAAGAATTTAAACTACTTCAAAATGCTATTGAAAAACATTGCGTGGTGCAATTTACCTATCAAAAACTAGGCACTCAAAATGCCTCAAATCGTGAAATTGAGCCCTATGTATTGTTAAATAAAAATGGGGTTTGGTATCTCATTGGCCTTGAAAATGGAAAACAAAAAACCTTTTGTTTCACTCAAATCTATTTTTTAAAAATAACAGATAAAACATTCAAACCTGATGAACAATTTCTCTCAGAAATTCAAAAAAGTGACAGCATTTCACACGGCAATCAAATTAGTGAAGTTGTAATCAAAGTAGATGCTTCCGTTGCCCATTATTTCACTCGACGTAATTTGCTACCGAACCAAGAAACTATCCGAAAATTAGAAAATGGCGAGCTTCTGCTCTCTTGCAAAAATATTCACGAGTTAGAAATTATTCCATTGGTGCAATATTGGATTCCATTTTTAACTATCGTCAGCCCGAATGATTTGCAAGAAAGGATGAATGAGAAATTAAAATTATACCTATCTAAAATTAATTAATGATTTTATTAACACTAACCTATATAGGAGAAAATTATGGCTTTACCATTTATTATTGCGGGAGCTGCTATTGCAGCAGGGGCATTTGGCGTTAAAAAAGGCGTAGATGCGAAGAATGATTTAGATGATGCAGAGCGTTATCAGCGTTGGGCTAAGCAAGAGGCTGAAGAGGCTAATGATAAGCTAGAAAATCAAAAATCAGATACCCAATCTAGCTTAGAAAACTATGGGAAAACTAAAAAATTAGGAATTGAACATATCAATTTGTTTGATTCTTTAATTTGTTATCCTGGTGGTGAACGCAAAGGTTCTCAATTAGCTATTGGTCGAAATACAGCTGAAAAATTAGGACGTATTGTGATTACTAAGGAAGAAGAAATCCAAATTCTTAAAAAACTTCATCTTATAGATCAAAATATGAGCGTTAAAGATGCTGAAAAGAAAATTAAAGCTGAACGTGTTGACATGGAGAAAATGACAAATGCTTTAACGTCTGCTGTAACAGGTTCTTTAGCTGGTTTAGCCGCGAGTGGTGGTGCATATTTAGGAGTGGGAGCATTAGCAACAGCATCTACAGGTACTGCAATTAGTGGCTTATCTGGTGCGGCTGCAACTAATGCTACATTAGCGTGGCTTGGTGGTGGTTCTTTAGCTTCTGGAGGCTTGGGTATGGCTGGCGGAATGGCAGTAATGGGAGGTTTAGTCGCTGGCCCTTTACTTGCGATTGGTGGTTCAATCTTTGCTTCTAAAGCCGCAGAGAAAAAAGAAGAAGCCTATGAAAACTGGAAGAAAGTAGAAGCAGCTGCGGAAAAATTAAAAGTTGTCGTAAGTAAATTAAATGCGATTGCTAAATATACCAGAGAATGTAATTCTACTTTCAAAAAAGTAGATGAAATCTGGGCAGATAAATTATTAGTTGCATTACAGCATATTGCTTCCCATGATGTTCGCTTCAAAGATTTATCTAATGATGATAGAGAAATTGTTTATGCTAACTATGAATGTCGCTATGTGCTAAATGGTTTCGTTTATGAACCAACGATGAACGACTCTGGTGATGATGTATTACCAACATCAAAACGCAAGGCTCTTAGTCAAGCTAGAAATATGCAATATATAGCAGTATCTTAGTATATTTATTAGGCACAATAGATATACCTATTGTGCCTATTGGAGTAAAAATGACTAATTTATCACAATTTAACAAAATTCCATTAGCTAATTTACTTAAAGATGAAAATAAAGATTTAAGTCGATTAGAAGATATTATCAAAAAAGAACAATACTCTTCATTTAATGAGATATTGTTAGCTCACAACGTTACCTTAGATAAAATTTCCCAAAGAGAGAAAGAGCTTAATCAGCGTTTAGCTCAAATTGAAGCAGATCTAAAAATTAATAACGAGTGTGATAAATGGGATTATATCTTTGCAACATCGGCGGGCGTGATTGCTGGGCTTATTGATTCTTTTTGTGTAGGCTCACCAACTGATTCTAAATGGCTGAAAATGTCGGATAATGCGACTAATTCATTAGTAGAAAGATTTGCAAAATTAAATGGTTGGAATGGTCCAAAAGGTAACTCTGATCCGACTAAAAGTGCGATTGGATTTTTGGAAAGAAATTTCAAAGTTAATTATGATCATCAGCATGGAAGTTTAGTAAATGATTTTATGTCGATGTCAGCAAGTAACCATCATTTAAAATCATTAGCCCATTCGCCTAGTCCATTAGGATTGATTTTCTCTTTATTAGATCAATTCAGAGGAACGGCAACTTTTATTGATAATGGTCAGTTAATTACCGTTACTGCAGAAAGTCAGTTACAAGGTTCAAACTTTGTAAGTAAATTGTTCTGTGGATTTACCAACTGGATTGGGCATTTAATGTCTGATATTGCTGGCTCTTCGGGAGCAAGTGGGCGTGGCAGTGGTATTCCTATTCCATTTTATGAATTATTACAAACATTAAATGTAGGTAGCTTTGATTATAATGGTGAGAAAAAGCACTTTGCAGATATTGCCGTTAAGGTATTTGAAAGAGGTTATGACTTACGGTTTGGTGCAGTACAAAGTATTCCTGTCTTATTAGTTGAGTTATTTATCCGTATTTTCTGTATTCTTCGCCATCGTTATCAATATAATCGAGAATGGAAAGATTGTTTACAATTCTTAAATTTCGATAAAAATGCCCGTTTACGTAAAATGCTATTAGTGGGACAAGGAACATTATGTTTGGTTGATGCCGGTGATGCTTTTATTCGTAGTGGATTTGCAGCAAATTGGGTTGAGTTTTTTAGTCGAATGAATTTTGTGGCATGGATGCGTTTTTCTTATTTAGGGCTAATACATTTATGTTCTATTTTGCGAAATGATATAGAAATTCAACGTTATAAACTACGAGCAAAAGAATTTGATTTGTATGTTAATGATGTCAGAAATATAGTTGATACATTCTTAATTGAGCATAATAGAAAAATGACTAAGTTCTTTCTTGAACGAAGAAAAGAATTAGACTCGTTGATGAACTCAATAGAAATGGCATCTAAAAGCAATGATTACCTTAAAGTTGCAGAATCAGTTAGAAAAATTGGAGAGATGTATAACATTAAAGGCAGTGGGTTATCTTTTGAAGAGTTTGCAGCATTAGATGGTGATGATGACGACTATTACTAAATCCTTTCCTTGTACCGCTTGTGGGAAATGTTGTCAAAACGTAGGTAAAAGTGAAGAAACTGCTTTTTTAGATCGTGGCGATGGTACTTGTCGCCATTTTGATGAATGTACTAAATTATGTTTAATCTATGAAAATAGACCACTTGTTTGTCAGGTTGAGCAGTATTATCAAACCTATTTAAAAGAAATTTATGAATGGGATGAATTTGTTAAACTTAATTTAGAAATTTGTCAGAAATTATAAAACACTATAAAACCGACCTAATAGGTCGTTTTCTTCTGAAATTTACAATAATACAAATCTATACCATAATGGCTCAATATTGATTATATTCGAGCCTATTATGTTACTTGCAGAACAATTAGAAAATTTAAACGATTACTACAAAGAAAATCGTGATACCTTTAACGATAACTTTCGCCTAAAAATGCATCGCACATTAAGCTGGTTAAAAAAAGCCAATGAAGAGGATAACTTAGACTTCAAATTTATCGCACTTTGGATTGCCTTCAATGCAGCTTATGCTGATGAGTTAAGTAAAGAAGAAATTGAACGTAAGGTATTTCATCAATTTATTATTCGCCTTTGTGAATTGGATTCTGAACATCTACTTTATGGAATTATTTGGGATGAATTTCCTGGTACAGTGAAAGCGCTACTAGATACGCCTTATACATTCCAACCATTTTGGGATGCTCATAATGGTCTATTAGCAGGGAAAGAATGGAAAGCAATGTTTTCTGCAGCGAAGAAAAAAGCCCATTTTGCTTTTGAAGAACAGAAAACAGCAGAAGTATTGAAAGTGGTATTTGGGCATTTATACACATTGAGAAATCAGCTTATACATGGCGGAGCTACTTATGAAAGTAGTACCAACCGCAAACAGCTAGAGGAAGCCTGTGCATTACTATCATTATTCGTACCTGCAATGGTAAAAATTATGTTGCGTAATGATTCTGAGCCAAGTTGGGGAAAACCTTTTTATCCTGTTGTAAAATAAATTTATTTCTTAATGTAATTTGCGAATCAACCTTGCAATCTAGTTCTCTATAATTCTCACCAATCTGATGTCATTCAGATTGAACTCCTTTGGTCTAGGTAAAAGTGCGGTGAAAATTCACCGCACTTTATTCTTTTTTATTTATCCCTCAACCCCTTCAAACAGAGCAGTGCTTAAATAGCGCTCTGAAGCTGAAGGCAAAATAACAACAATGAGTTTATCAGCAAATTCTGGTAATTTAGCTAGGCGATCTGCAGCCGCGACAGCTGCACCAGATGAAATACCTGCAAGAATACCTTCTTCCGCCATTAAGCGACGAGCTGTGGCAAGTGCAGTATCACTATCAACAGTTTCTACGCGATCAATAATAGATAAATCTAAATTTTTTGGAATAAAACCTGCACCGATTCCTTGAATTTTGTGTGGGCCTGGTTTTGCTTCTTCGCCCGCTAAAGTTTGAGTAATGACAGGAGACTCCACTGGTTCAACGGCAACAGA
Organism: Haemophilus haemolyticus; assembly: GCF_003490595.1. Taxonomy (GTDB): domain Bacteria; phylum Pseudomonadota; class Gammaproteobacteria; order Enterobacterales; family Pasteurellaceae; genus Haemophilus; species Haemophilus haemolyticus_L. The sequence goes on along the minus strand of NZ_QQGY01000001.1, from coordinate 233,372 downwards.
AGTGATTTGTTTACCAAAATCTAATTTAATCGCGCGAGAAATACCCGTAATCGTTCCGCCTGTTCCTACACCTGCAACCACAACATCGACTTTACCATCCGTATCTTTCCAAATTTCAGGGCCTGTTGTTTCTCGATGAATTTGTGGGTTAGCTGGATTTTCAAATTGTTTGAGCATGACATAGCGGTTTGGATCAGAAGCAACAATTTCTTCTGCTTTCGCAATCGCGCCTTTCATTCCTTTTGCGCCTTCGGTAAGCACTAAATTAACACCCAATCCGCGCAATAAACGTTTTCTTTCTAGACTCATTATTTCTGGCATAGTGAGCGTGATTTTATAACCTCTAGCGGCTGCGACATAGGCCAAAGCAATACCGGTATTACCACTCGTTGCATCTACAATTTCTTTCCCTTTTGTGAGCGTGCCATCTTTTTCTGCTTGCCACACCATATTCGCCCCAATGCGGCATTTTACGCTGTAGCTTGGGTTACGACCTTCAATTTTCACGACCACATTGCCGTTATGACCAAAATGTTTTAAACGCACAAGTGGCGTATTTCCGATAGAATAAGAATTGTCTGCATAAATTGTCATAATATTTCCCTTTCGTTGGACTTCGTTAATGTTGGTTTATTTATAGCACCGCACTTTTGATTAAAAAAATAGTTATTTGATCTATTTTATAACCGCAAGCTATTTAACAATCCCTGTATTTTGTGAACGAACTTCAAGCCCCGTTTGAGATGAAGAATGGTTATTCATATTAAAACGTAAGCCATTACGATAATTTTCCACCCACATTACGGTCGCACCACATACTGCAACAGGCATAATTAATAAATTAATCACAGGCACAAATGTGCAACAAGTTACTAATCCACCAAAAGTTAAACTTTGAGTTCGTTGATTGCCAAGCACATTTTTCATGATATCAAAAGAGACTTTATGATTATCAAAAGGATAATCACAATATTGAATTGCCATCATCCAACAAGTGAACAAGAAAGTAAGTACAGGCACGATGGTTTGCCCAACCAAAGGAATAAAACTTAGTAAAAACAAGGCGATAATTTTAGGCAGGCTGTAACGTAATTTTTGCCACTCTCGAGCAAGCATACGAGGCACATCTTTCATTACATCCACAAGACTATCATCATTAATATTTTCACCTGTCAGCATTTTTTCTACTTTTTCCGCTAGCAAGCCATTAAAAGGTGCGGCAATAAAGCCAGAAAGTGTGGTGAAGGTAAAATAAAATAGCAATAAAATCGTTAAAATCGAAAGTGTCAGTAAAATTACACTGAGAAAACTAAGCCAGTCTGGAATAAAATTCATTACCCAATCAATCGCACTCGTGATTTGGCTAATAAAAAGCCAAAATAAACCACAAAGCAAAACGGTATTGAGCAAAATTGGAATAATAACAAACCGACGCAAACCTTTTTGTGTGATGTAATGCCAGCCCATTACAAAATAATGGAAGCCAGATTTTAATTCATTGGGATTCAACATTTTTCTTTCCTTTCAATAAAAATACGCCTAAAACAGACCGCTCTTTTCCCTTAAAATTCCACGCATTGAAGTATTTTTTCACCTACTGAAATATGGTAGGATTAGCGCCATTAATAGTATTCTCGCAGGACTAGCACGCGTAAGGAATAAAGATGGATTTAAATACAATTTTGATTATTGTGGGCATTTTGGCACTTGTTGCCTTAATCGTGCACGGATTATGGTCAAATCGTCGTGAGAAATCAAAATATTTTGATAAAGCCAATAAATTTGACCGCACTTCTCATGTGCAAAGATCCCATACGCAAGAAGATACGCAACCAACAAATGCTAATTTGTCTCGTGCAACTACAGTGCAAGCAAATGCACCAATTCGTCATCAAGTCATGCCTAATGCTGCAGTGGCTCAAGAACCTGTTGATTATAGACAAAGTGAAAAAAGTGTCGATGACATTAAGATTTCAATTCCAAATGTTCAACCTGTTTATGATATGGGAAATCATCGTTCTGAGCCGTTAAAGCCGACTCAACCACAATATGATATGCCTACATCAAATAGCGTTGCGAATATGACATTGGAACAAATTGAAGAACAAAGCCAAAATGCTAGTTTCGATGGAATTAATTCGTCATCACCAGAATTAAGAGCGCAACTTGCAGAATTAGCTCACGAAGAACGTCAAGTGGACTACAACGTATCTTTTAATGAACCAAAATCAGAAAAGACAGCTAAACCTAAACAAACAAGTGGTTATATTCAACTTTATCTTATTCCAAAATCTAGTGACCAATTCAATGGTGCGAAATTAGTACAAGCACTTGAAAACTTAGGCTTTATCTTGGGTGAGGATGAAATGTATCACCGCCACTTAGATTTAAGTGTGGCAAGTCCAGTTCTCTTTAGCGTGGCAAATTTAGAGCAACCAGGAACATTCGATGCTTATAACTTAGTGGATTTTAGCACGATGGGAATTGTATTCTTTATGCAACTGCCATCACCAGGTAATAATCTCGCTAATTTACGAATGATGATCCGCGCAGCACATACATTAGCCGAAGATTTACAAGGCATCGTGCTTACTGAAGAACAAGAAATCTTTGATGAAAATGCAGAGCAAACATATCTTGCTCGCGTGTAAATTCATATCTTAAATTTACCGCACTTTTATCTTTATTGAGACAGGCTTTATGCCTGTCTATTTTCACTCTAAACAAGCAAAAAGTGCGGTTATTTTTTCCCGAGAATTTTATGACAAATATTCAAACTCAAATAGATAATCTACGCAAAACCTTACGCCAATATGAATACGAATATCACGTTCTAGATAATCCCACAGTGCCTGATAGCGAATATGATCGTCTATTTCATCAGCTAAAAGCATTAGAACTAGAACATCCTGAATTTCTTACTTCAGATTCACCAACTCAACGAGTTGGGGCAAAACCACTTTCTGGGTTTAGCCAAATTCGCCATGAAATTCCCATGCTCTCTTTGGATAATGCTTTTTCCGATGAAGAATTCAATGCCTTTGTAAAACGCATTGAAGATCGTTTAATCGTATTACCTAAAGCACTTACCTTCTGTTGTGAACCTAAACTTGATGGTTTGGCAGTGAGTATTTTGTATGTAAATGGCATTCTCACCCAAGCTGCCACTCGTGGTGATGGCACCACAGGCGAAGATATTACAGCCAATATCCGTACTATTCGTAATATTCCATTACAACTTCTAACGGACAATCCTCCAGCACGTTTAGAAGTGCGAGGCGAAGTTTTTATGCCACACGCGGGATTTGAGCGTTTAAATGAATATGCACTAGAACATGGTGAAAAAACTTTTGCTAACCCTCGTAATGCGGCAGCAGGATCTTTGCGTCAACTTGATCCTAATATTACAAGTAAACGCCCATTAGTATTAAATGCTTATGGTATTGGGATCGCTGAAGGCGTTGAACTGCCAAGTACTCATTATGCTCGTTTGCAATGGCTAAAATCTATCGGTATTCCTGTGAATCCAGAAATTCGTTTATGTAATGGCACAAATGAAGTTTTAGATTTTTACCGAGATATTCAGAATAAACGAAGCTCGCTGGGTTATGACATTGATGGGACAGTATTAAAAATCAATGATATAGCCTTACAAAATGAGTTAGGATTTATTTCTAAAGCACCTCGTTGGGCAATTGCTTATAAGTTCCCAGCTCAAGAAGAATTAACGGTGCTGAATGATGTTGAATTCCAAGTTGGCCGAACGGGTGCAATCACACCAGTCGCTAAATTAGAACCAGTGTTTGTTGCAGGTGTTACAGTAAGTAATGCCACCTTACACAATGGTGATGAAATTGAACGCTTAAATATTGCTATTGGCGATACTGTTGTCATTCGCCGAGCAGGCGATGTAATTCCACAAATTATCGGCGTATTACATGAACGTCGCCCTGATAATGCAAAACCAATTATTTTCCCAACAAATTGCCCTGTGTGTGACTCTCAAATTATTCGTATTGAAGGCGAAGCGGTGGCTCGCTGTACGGGAGGATTATTCTGTGCCGCACAACGTAAAGAGGCATTAAAACATTTCGTCTCTCGTAAAGCCATGGATATTGATGGTGTAGGCGGAAAATTAATAGAGCAATTAGTAGATCGCGAACTGGTTCATACACCAGCGGACTTATTTAAACTTGATTTAACTACGCTCACACGTTTAGAAAGAATGGGTGCAAAATCTGCAGAAAATGCGCTCAATAGTCTTGATAAAGCCAAAAGCACGACTCTTGCTCGCTTTATTTTTGCTTTAGGCATACGTGAAGTGGGTGAAACCACTGCATTAAATCTTGCCAATCACTTCAAAACCTTAGATGCGCTTAAAGCCGCTGATCTTGAAGAACTTCAACAAGTGCCTGATGTAGGTGAAGTTGTAGCAAACAGAATTTTTGTATTCTGGCGTGAAGCGCATAATGTTGCCGTCGTTGATGATTTAATCGCACAAGGCGTACATTGGGAAACCGTGGAAGTAAAAGAAGCAAGTGAAAACTTATTCAAAGATAAAACCGTCGTCCTCACCGGCACTCTCACACAAATGGGTCGCAACGAAGCAAAAACATTACTACAACAGCTAGGCGCAAAAGTAAGTGGCTCAGTTTCCAGCAAAACGGACTTTGTCATCGCAGGTGACGCAGCTGGCTCTAAACTCGCAAAAGCACAAGAACTAAATATTACAGTATTAACAGAAGAAGAATTTTTAGAGCAGCTTAATATTTTAAATTAGTTGAATAAAAATCATATAAACAAGAGCGGCCAAAAATTATCGTATTTTTGACCGCTCTTTTATATCTGAAATACGCTACTAATGTCTGCCTCCAAAAGGTGGTTTTGCAAACCAAATCACAATAAACAATCCTAAGAATCCCATAGCTGATAGCCAAAATATTTCATTTGCGCCAATAATAAATCCTTGCGATGTTATTTGTTGAGCGAGATAAGCTGAAGTTTGGGTATCACTTAAACCAAATTGATTCATTTGATGGTAAAAACTTTGGGAAATTGGGTTATAAGGATTAATGTGTTCTGTTAATTGAGTATGATGAACAGCTTCACGGTTATACCACATAAATGTGGTTAAAGATGTTCCTACAGAACCCGCTAAAGTTCTCAAGAAGTTAAATAAGCTAGACGCAGAAGCCATTCTATGCGCAGGCAAACCAGATAACGTTATTGTGGTAAGTGGCATAAAGAAACAGGCTACCGCTAAACCTTGTACTAATTGTGGTAAAGCCACATCAGCAAAAGCCATTGATGGCTCGAAAGTCACCGCTCGCCAATAAAATGTTATTGCATATACAATAAAGCTTATCGTCACTAAAATTCGCATATCGATCTTATAACCGAAACGCCCAATAATCGGTGAAAGCAAAATTGGGAATAATCCAACTGGGGAAGCAGCAAGCCCTGCCCACGTCGCGGTGTAATGGAAGACTTGTTGTAGCAAGAGCGGAATTAATACCACAGAACCTAAATAAATCAAAAAGGCTAAACTAGTACATAAACACCCTACGCTAAAATTACGTGAGCGAAAAAGCGAAATATCCACTACAGGATTGTCATCCGTCAATTCCCAAATAACCAAGGCAATCAGACAAACGACAGCGATAACGGCTAATATAATGATTTCATTAGAATTAAACCAATCTTGCTCACGGCCCTGATCAAGCATTAATTGCAAACATCCCACGCCTAAGACAAGTAAAACTAAACCGACTTTATCAATAGGTTGATGAACAATTTCACTTTCTCGGCTACCCAAAATCTTCCAGCTGATTAGCACAACTAATAAACCAATCGGAACATTGATAAAGAAAATCCATCCCCAGTGGATATTATCACTAATCCATCCGCCTAAAATTGGGCCAAAAATAGGCGCAACCACAATAGTCATTGACCAAAACGCCAATGCCATTCCGCGTTTTTCTGGTGGATAATTATTCAATAATAAACTTTGCGAAAGAGGGATCACTGGGCCTGCGACAGCACCTTGAATGACTCGAAAAATAATTAATGCTTCAAGACTATCTGCAATCCCACAAAGCCAAGAAGAAACAACAAATAAAAAAGTTGAGACTAAAAATAACCGCACTTCACCAAAACGTTTTGCTAACCAACCTGTTATTGGAATAGAAATCGCATTTGCCACACCAAAAGAAGTAATTACCCACGTACCTTGACTAAAAGAGGCGCCAAGATCGCCCGCTATAGTAGGAATCGCCACATTTGCAATCGTAGAATCTAATACCTGCATAAAGGTGGCGAGAGATAAAGCCAGCGTCAATAAAATCAGGGCGCCACCTTGAATAGGAGGGAATTTTTTTGCGGAATTTTCCATAACGTCGCCTTAATGGCTGTTTTGCTGAATGATAGATTCAATTAAATCTTCTACCGCACTTTCATCATATTTAAGTGTATCAGTAGAAAATAACGTTTTCGGTTCTGTTTTTTCTCGCAACATTGGACCAGATGAATCGGAAATTCTTACTTTTGCCGTTGCAGAAAGACCAATTCTCAATGGCGTTTCGGCAAATTGTTGTGGATCTAATTTAATTCGCACAGGTACACGTTGCACCACTTTAATCCAGTTACCAGTAGCATTTTGTGAAGGTAAGAGAGAAAACGCATTACCAGTCCCCATTTCAATACCATTTATCACGCCATCAAATTCTTTATTTTTACCGTATAAATCAAAATGAATTTTCACTGGCTGGCCAATGCGCATATTCGTTAATTGGGTTTCTTTGAAGTTAGCTTCTAACCACATTTCCTCATTAGATACCACCGCCATTAATGCGCCTCCCACTGAAACGGCTTGCCCAACTTGAGCATTACGACGCGCCACATAGCCATCAATTGGGCTTCTAATTTTTGTACGTTGTAAATTCAACCAAGCCTGTTTGAGCGAACTCATTGCATTCTGTATTTGCGGTTGTTGACGTAATGGAACGTTACTCAATAAAGCCTGATTAGCAGCTAATTGGTTTCTAGAGGAATTTAAATTTGCTTTGGAAAGCTCAACGGCTTCTTTTGCATGTTGGAAAGATTCTTTATCAATCGCGCCCATTTTTTCAAGTTGAACTCGGCGCGCCAAATTGCCTTGTGCTTGAGCTAAAGAAATTTCATTGGCGTGCACAGCTGATTGCAATTGCTGCACAGTAAAACCGAGTTGTTCTACCTGACGTACAGCATTGGCGAGATTGCTTTTTGCCTGTTCGAAACTAAGTTTTGCATTCGTATCATCCAATTCAACTAGAATGTCACCTGCATGGACTTTATCCATATTGTCAGCATTAATCTTCGCTACATTACCCGCAACTTGTGATGACACCATTACTTGATTTCCGCCCACATAAGCATCTTCTGTTTCTTCAAAATCCTTCAAGAAGAAAAACCAATACAAAGCACAAGCAATACCAATAATAAGCAGGACAAGAATAAAAATGCTTAAGCCTTTTTTACGGTTAGTTTTATTTGATACAGATTTAGTTGATTGGGTTTCAGTTGCAGTTTGCGTCATAATGCCTTCCCTGATTTGGGATAATGTTTAAAAATGGGATATTTAAAACTATCAAAAATAAAATGAAAGGTCATTATGAAACTTTAAAAAGGGGAACTCAAGGGAAAATCATCATCTCTTTATTTTCTAGATTAATGAATGTTCTAAAGATATGGTCTCATTAATTTGATTTATTTTCGTGTAAGAATCAAAGATCGACAATCATAGCGATTTTGTTCATCCGCCTCACGATATTCATCAAATTCAATTTTCCACTCATCCCAATTCAATTGAGGGAAAAAAGTATCACCATCTAGTTCTGCCTGAATTTGAGTAAAATATAACTTATCTGCTTGTGGCAAATATTGTTTGAATAACTCTCCCCCACCAATCAACATAATTTCATCAAAATCTCTGACAAAATCGACCGCTCTTTCAAGGCTATCTTTCCATACCACACCTTCGTGTTCAAAAGGCTGACGAGAAAGTACGATATTCGTCCGTTTAGGTAGCGGACGACCAATACTTTCAAACGTTTTACGCCCCATGATGACCGGTTTGCCAGTAGTGTTCTGACGAAACCATGCTAAATCTGCGGGCAAGTGCCAAGGCATTTGGTTATCTTTACCAATCACGCTATTTAATGTCGTCGCCACAATTAAACTAAATGTCATAAATCCCCCCTAAAATTTGACGTTACTATACCTGATATTAGGTGATTTTTCAATGTCATAAATCCCCCCTAAAATTTGACGTTACTATACCTGATATTAGGTGATTTTTCATTGATTTAGTGATAACGTTAATGCCGATTTTAAGAACTTTGGAAACGACTATGAACAAAAAAACAATCGTAGTGAAATTTGGTACAAGTACCCTAACACAGGGTTCACCAAAACTGAATTCACCGCACATGATGGAAATCGTTCGTCAAATTGCAAAACTGCATAATGATGGATTTCGTATAGTGATCGTTACTTCTGGCGCTATTGCAGCGGGTCGCCATTATCTGAATCATCCTCAATTACCCCCCACAATTGCCTCAAAGCAACTACTTGCAGCGGTTGGTCAAAGCCAATTAATTCAGGCTTGGGAAAAATTATTTGCTATTTATGATATTCATATCGGACAACTTTTATTAACTCGTGCCGATATTGAAGATCGCGAACGTTTTTTAAATGCGCGAGATACTTTACACGCACTTTTAGATAACCACATTATTCCTGTGATTAATGAAAATGATGCGGTGGCGACCGCAGAAATTAAAGTTGGCGATAATGACAATTTATCTGCATTAGTCGCAATTCTTGTTCAAGCAGAACAACTTTATTTATTGACTGATCAACAAGGTTTATTTGATAGTGATCCGCGTAAAAATCCTGAAGCAAAATTAATTCCAGTTGTAGAACAAATCACTGATCATATTCGCTCAATCGCAGGTGGAAGTGGCACTAATCTTGGCACTGGAGGAATGATGACTAAAATCATTGCAGCCGATGTTGCCACTCGCTCTGGAATTGAAACAATTATTGCCCCAGGTAATCGCCCAAATGTGATCGCAGATCTTGCTTATGAACAAAATATTGGTACAAAATTTATTGCACACCAATCTGATCGGTTAGAAAGTCGCAAACAATGGCTTTTCGCCGCGCCATCTGCAGGCATCATCACTGTTGATGAAGGGGCTAAAAACGCTATTCTTGAACAAAATAAATCCTTATTACCCGCTGGCATTATTAACGTAGAAGGGCTTTTTTCGCGTGGTGAAGTAGTCAAAATACGCACTCAATCGGGTAAAGACATTGCGCTAGGTATGCCACGCTATAACAGCGATGCCCTACAATTAATTAAGGGCCGAAAATCAGCAGACATTGAGAATGTTTTAGGCTATGAATACGGTGCAGTCGCAATGCATCGTGATGATATGATTATTTTGTAATAACCCTTAATGAAAAAATCCCAACTAATTGCACCGCACTTTTAGTAGGGATTTTTTTATTTCAATGATAGAGATCTAATGTATCAAGATAACTCAACAATGTTAGATTAGCATCACATGCCAATCACAACACAATCTGCCACACTTTTGGCTTTACTTTGCGCTTGCACTGCGGCATCTCGACTAGCAAATCCACCAACACGAACACGGTTCCATTCACCATTCACTTGTACTTGTGCATTTAAACCAGTCATTGCTAAACGACCTTGCATATTTTCAGCTTGTGCTCGATTTTTGAAAGCACCACATTGCAAACCAAATTTTTTACCACCATTCGGATTATCTGCTGTTTTAGGTTGCTCAACTTTTTTAGCAGTATCAATTTTAGGCTGTTCTTGTTTTTGTGTAGATTCAGGTTTCACTGTTTCTATTTTTAACACTTCAGGCTTTTTCTCCTGCTCTACTTTTTGTGTCACTTGAGCTTTAGCTGCTTCTTCCGATCGTTGTTGCTCCGCTAATTTACGCGCCTCTTCTGCTGCTTGTTGTTCTTTTTCCATTTGCACGAGGACTTGGCGTTGTTCTTCTGTTAAGCGCATATTTTGCTCTACGCTCGCAGGTTTATTATCAACAGGAACAGTTCGCGTTTCTAACGCTTTGATATAACTCCAAACTTCCTCTGGCCGATTAGGTAAGACACTTTTAGGTTGCGTTTTTTCTTGTTGTGTCGCAGCCTGTTGCACTACAGCTTCGCTATTTTTATTTTTCAACAAATAAAGTCCTGTGCCAAAAGCCAACACAATGACTAAAGCGAGGATGATCAGAATATTCTTATTCTTTTTTGTTTTTTTCTTATTATTTGAACCGCGACGTGCGGCAAAATCTCGATGAGCCACAATAAATTCCTAAATTTGAAGTGATATTTTAATAATTCAACAAAACTCATTAAGTTTACTGAAAAATAGGCTTTAAATAAAGACTAACATCAATAGATTATTGTGTATAAACACAAAATAAAAATACCGCACTTATTAGCTAAGTGCGGTATTTTTTCACAATATTTTGAGAAAATTATTTCTCGTCTTTGAATCCTGACTCAACGCCACTCATATCAGGTAATTGGTGTGCAATACCTTTGTGACAGTCAATACAAGTTTTACCTTCAGTCTTCATTTTTTCATGCATACGTGCTGCCACAGAACGTTGATCGTTGAAGTTCATACGATCTACTTTATGACAGTTACGGCATTCTTTAGAATCGTTAGCTTTCATACGAGCCCATTCGTTTTCAGCCATTTCTAAACGATGTGCATTGAATTTTTCTAAGGTATCCACTTTCCCAGTATAGTGAGCAAATACTTCTTTCGCTGCAACAATTTTACGTTTCATTTTTGCGCCAAATTCATGTGGCACATGGCAATCTGGACAACTTGCGCCTACACCTGTACGAGTTTGATAATGCACGCTATGCAAATATTCTGGATAAGCATCTTGAGTATGACAACTCGCACAGAACTGCTCAGTGTTAGTTTTCTCTAGACCATAGTTAAAACCAACCCAAGAAAGAATACCGCCAATAGCTGATAAGATAATAATTGTACCTATCGCCATACGGCTTGGTTTTCTAAACCATTGCCAGAAACGCTTTAAGATATTTGGTTTTTTCTCAGACATATAGACCTCTTAAATTAGTTTCCGTAACCTTTCATCGGTTTGAAATCATTTGGAACAATCGGATCTACGTTTGATTGAGAAACGTGACATTGTAAACAGAAATAACGACGTGGTGATGAGCTTGAACCCACTTTACCATCACGATCCATAAAGTGAGTTGGGCTGATTCGGGTTGCACCACTCAAACGAGAATTTTCTGGACTGTGGCAATTTAAACATTGGTTCGCATTTTTTGTCACTTGATAATTTGCAACACTATGTGGAACCATTGGAGGTTGGTTTACATAGTTTAATGCTGGTAATTCACTTTGGCGTGGCGCATTGTGAAATGCCGGTGCAATATTTTCTGCCGCTTGAGTTAAATCTTTTCCCACTGCTGGTGCATCAGATGCCATCAGTGAGCCAGCAAAAAGTGCGGTAAATAATCCCGCTAAAATTTTAGATACCTGTTTAGTCATATTAATCACTCCCCTGAATGATCGAATCTGGTCGAAAATTTAAAAACTTTTTCAGCGCAAACGTCAATACAACGTCCGCAGCTGATGCAATCTTTGGAAAGCACAAGTAGGCTTTCGTCTTTTTTTCCATGTAAAGGTGAACGTAACACTTGGGCTTCGGGACAAACATTGTAACAATCCATACAATTATCGCATTTTGCACGATCAATCACTTTGATACGGATTAAACTTTTTGCACCAATCACACCATAAGCAGCGCCAATCGGGCAAAGATGTCCACACCAACCATGTTCTGCAATCAATAAATCAAAAAGAAAAATAACAAGTAATAGCCAACCTGTTGCACCAAAACCAAATATAAAGGCACGGCCAAGTGCAGCCACTGGATTAACCCACTCCCAAAGCAACATTCCGCTTACGCAACTGCCTAATAAAATAAGCGCAAGAATACCATAACGTAAACCGCGCGAAATTTTTGCCGTTTGGCGAATGCCTAACTTACGGCGTAGCCACGCAGCACAGTCAGTCACAACATTTAGTGGACATACCCAACCACAAAATACTTTACTACCAAGCACTGAGTAAAATAACACAATAATTGCTGCTCCAATCAAGGTGAGAGCATCAGGTAAATGTCTTGCAGCCAAGCTTTCTGCTGTAATTAAAGGGTCGCTTAATGGAACAGTATCGAGCAATAAGCTTCCACTATAATTGCCTTTTAAAATCCACACGCCAAAATAAGGACCGCTTAAAAACATCGCAAGAATGCTAAGTTGGCTTAATCGACGCCAAAACAAAAAGCGGTTTGCGTACCACCAACCCCATTTTTCTCGCGACTCTCTACCTGCAAATTTTGGTGTATTTGCCATTATTTGCCACTCCCTAAAATAGGTGCAAGCACGGGTTCTGCCGGTTCAGGAATTACAGTTGTTCCTTCTGGCGTTCGAGTAGGCAATGAAATCATATCTTTAGGCGCAAGAGAATGGCCAGCTTTCGCTTTTTCTTCCCAGCCTAAACGATAATGTTTACCTAACATACCTTTTGCAAGATCCATTGGTAAAACCTTAATCGCAGCTTCTTCTAACACACAAGCTTGCTCACATTTCCCACATCCGGTACAGGCATCAGAATGTACTGTTGGAATAAATAACGCATGCTTATCAGAACGTTGATTATGTTGTTTTTCCAATGTAATCGCTTTATCGATTAATGGACAAACCCGATAACAAACATCGCAACGTAACCCTTGCCAGTTCAAACACGTTTCATGGTCTAACAGTACTGACAGCCCCATACGCGACTCATTAATATCTGTCGCATTGCGATCAAGTGCGCCTGTTGGACAAGCATGAGCACAAGGAATATCCGGACACATTTCACAAGGTTTATCACGCGCAATAAAATACGGTGTTCCCGCTTCTACTGGCGATAATAAAGATGCTAAATGCAGCATATCGTAAGGGCAGGCTTGAACACATTGCCCACAACGAATACAAGCGGCAGAAAACGCTTTCGCATCTTGCAAAGCAAACGGCGGACGTAATGGCACACCTTCGCGCGCAAGACTTTGATTTTGCTGCAATCCCAACAAAATCCCAACGCCAGCTAAACCACCCGCAGTACGGGTTGCTTCTTTAAGAAATTTTCTACGTTCAGGATTGAGAGCGGGCTTCTTCATTTTCTTTTTAGATTTTAACCGCACTTTCATCTTCCTATGTTATTGATAGGAGGAAAATAAAGTGCGGTTGATTTTTACATGGTTTTTACGCAGCCTTTTCCACTTTTACCGCACATTTTTTGAAGTCGGTTTCTTTTGAAATTGGGTCTGTCGCATCTAGCGTTAAGCTATTTGCAAGCTGACCTGCATCAAAGAAAGTGGTAAATACTAAGCCACGAGGTGGTTTATTACGTCCGCGAGTATCTAAATAAGAAATCATTTCTCCTCGACGAGATGAAATCTTAATTTTATCGCCATGGCGTAAACCACGAGCTTCAGCATCTAATGGGTGCATCCAAACAAGGTTATTCGGCATTGCACGGTGTAATTCAGGCACACGACGAGTCATAGTACCTGTATGCCAATGCTCTAAAACACGACCGGTAGATAACCATAAATCATATTCTTTATCTGGAGACTCAGCTGCAGGCTCATAAGGTACCGCAAGAATAATCGCTTTCTTGTCTGGATAACCGTAGAATGCCACACCTTCACCTTCTTTAACGTACGGATCGTAGCCTTCACGGTAACGCCATAAGGTTTCTTTACCTTCTACAACCGGCCAGCGTAAACCACGCGCTTTGTGATACATTTCAAACGGAGCCAAGTCATGACCATGACCGCGACCAAATTCAGCATATTCTTCGAATAAACCTTTGTGTACATAATAACCAAAGTGTTCTGATTCGTCGTTTAATTGACCTTCAGCAAGTTCGCTTAATGGGAATTTATCTACTTGACCATTTTTGAAGAGCACATCATATAAAGTTTTACCTCTATATTCAGGCATTTGAGCAAGTAATTCTTCTGTCCACATTTCATCAGTTGTGAAGTATTTTGCAAACTCCATTAATTGCCATAAGTCTGATTTTGCTTCACCTGGTGCTTTTACTTGTTGACGCCAGAATTGGGTACGACGTTCTGCATTACCGTAAGCACCCTCTTTTTCTACCCACATTGCAGTTGGAAGAATTAAGTCAGCAGAAAGTGCGGATACAGTTGGGTAAGGATCAGATACAACAACGAAGTTGCCTTCTTTACGCCAGCCTGGTAAACGATCTTGATTAATGTTTGGACCAGCTTGCATATTGTTGTTACACATTTGCCATAGCACATTCATTTTGCCATCGTTCATTGCACGGTCTTGTGCAATTGTGTCCAAACCAACTTTTTCAGAAACCGTACCTTTTGGTAATTTCCAAATACGTTCCGCTGTTTCACGGTGTTTAGGATTAGTTACCACTAAGTCTGCTGGTAAACGGTGAGGGAATGAACCTACTTCACGCGCTGTACCACAAGCAGAAGGTTGACCTGTTAATGAGAATGGTCCACAACCTGGAAGTGAGATTTTCCCAGTTAATAAGTGGATATTATAAATTAGTTGGTTTGCCCACACACCACGAGTGTGTTGGTTGAAGCCCATTGTCCAGAAAGATACCACTTTTTTGCTTGGATCAGCATAAAGTTTTGCTAAGGTTTCAAGCTGAGTTTTATCCACACCTGACATTTCAGATACTTTTTCAAGTGTGTATTCAGACACAATTTGTTTTAATTCTTCGAAAGAAGAATCATACATTTTGCCCGCAGTTTTACGGTTAGTATCTTTTTCTAATGGATTTTCAGGACGTAAACCGTAACCAATATTGGTTTCACCACGTTTGAATTTAGTGTGTTTGTTCACAAAATCGTGGTTTACAGCATTGTTCTGAATTAAATAATTGATAATATAGTTCATGATCGCCAAATCGGTTTGTGGTGTAAATACCAAACCGTGATCAGCAAGTTCGAAACTACGATGCTCGTAAGTAGAAAGTACAGTTACACGAACATCAGGATTAGAAATACGGCGATCAGTAATACGAGACCACAAAATTGGGTGCATTTCCGCCATATTTGAGCCCCAAAGAACGAAAGCATCTGCATTTTCAATGTCGTTATAACAACCCATAGGTTCATCCATACCGAAGGTACGCATAAACGCAACTGCAGCCGATGCCATACAGTGACGTGCATTCGGGTCTACGTTGTTAGAACGGAAACCAGCTTTCCAAAGTTTGTTCTTCGCGTAGCCTTCCCAAATGGTAGACTGACCAGAACTGAACATACCTACTGCATTTTGACCGTTCTTTTTGAAAGCTTCTTTGAATTTTTCAGCCATTGTTTTGAACGCAAAATCCCAAGAAACAGGCGTAAAATCGCCGTTCTTATCAAATTTTCCGTTTGTCATACGTAAAAGTGGCTGAGTTACACGGTCTTTACCGTACATAATTTTCGGTAAGAAGTAACCTTTAATACAGTTTAAACCACGGTTTACTTCTGCATCTGGATCACCTTGAGATGCAACAACACGTCCATCTTTAGTACCAACTAATACTGCACAACCGGTACCACAGAAACGACATACTGCTTTATCCCATTTAATTTCGGATTCAGCCGCAACCACATTTTTGACTGGGATGGTTAGCCCCGCAGCCGTTGCCGCAGCTACAGCTGCGTTGGCTTTCATAAAGTCTCGACGACTTAAACTCATCGCGTTTCCCCCACGTTAAACGTTTGATTTTAAATTTATTTCTTCTGCTCGTCTTGCTCGTGATACACCAATGACACATTAATAACACCATCAATGTCTTTCACGCTTTCCATCTTTTCAAGCAAGATATGTTGATCATGCGATTGCATCACTACGACCATCTTTCCAAATTTTTCATCAAAAGTTGGAATTTCAGTGTGCTCAATCGCTAAAAGTGCGGTTCGAATTGCCGCAAATTTTTCCGGATTACCTTGAACAATTAGCCCAACAACATGCCAATCTTTTGCACTTTCCGGAGATAAATTTGTATTACTCATTTTGTTTTAGATAACTAATTTTAATCGCATTCACCGGACACCCCTGTAAACAAGCCCCACAGCCGTTACAAACATCCGTATTCACTAAAGGCTGTGCCACTCCACCCATTTGCAGATGAAAACTAATTGCTCTCATCGAGCAACTGTCTTGGCAAGAACGACACTCAATGCGATGTTGGCTTAAACAAGCCATGCCAATTTCGATTTTGTGTAACCACGGCTTTTCATCGCGAGAATGAAAAATAGGTTGTTTACACACATCTACACATTTTCCACAAAAAGTACATTCGCCATTATCAAAACGAACTTCAGGAAAGCCTCCATCGCCTTTCACCAAAATATTGGTTTCACAAACAGAAAGACAATCGCCACAGCGCGTACATTGCTCCACAAAAATAGAATTTTCTACAGCCCAAGGTGGGCGAACTCCATCAAAGCCTTGTTTTTGCTCATTTTCTGAATGTAAAGACGTTAAGAATTTACCTCGTAAAAACTGTCTGCGGGGTAAGTTTTCAACGGTCATCGAGCGTGCCTTTTGTGAATAAATAAACAAATGCTTTTTTAAGGCCTAGAATTATGCGACGCAACAGTTACAATATGAACCACCCAAAATGGGTAGATCGTTAAATTATTGAGCTTTATTTGTGATAGATCAAAAAATCTAAAGTGCGGTGAATTTCGCTAATATTTTTAATAAAACAGCACAGCAATTTATGCCATGCTGTTTTTAAATCAAATTACTCTGCTTTTGCTGGATATTCCCACCAAATATCAAATAATTCACTTACTTCAATTTGTTGCAAACCATTGGTTTCTAACCATTTTTTCACAGTTTCACGATGGCTTTCATCACATTTACCAATTTTTTCTAGGCAAACTAAACCTTCCCAATGTAAATACCCGCTACCTTCATAAGCTAAACCATTTGGTTGAATCACTTCGTTAATAAAACGATCAACAATTTCATCTACTGTTTCAATCGCAGTACCTTCTGCAAATTGGAAATTTACAAGAAAACCAAGTTCTTGGAATTCAGCAAGGTGAAGTTTTTTGCGTTGGCGTTGATTGTAAGATTTAGACATGGTATTTCTCCTATTAAGGTTATATTTAAACGCGTATTCTATATTAAATTCGTGAATTTGGCATCGGATTTCCCCAACATCAATCTTCACCCAAAAGTTAATTTGCCCAAAATAGGCTTATTTCTTCACAAAATATAAATCCCAAACACCGTGTCCAAGTCTGTGACCTCTGGCTTCAAATTTAGTTAAAGGTCTAAAATCTGGTCTTGGAATATAATCGCCATTTTTCGAGGTATTCACTAAATCGGTGTTTGCGCTTAATACTTCTAGCATTTGCTCAGCATAATTTTCCCAGTCTGTTGCCATATGGATAAAACCATTTTCACCTAATTTTTGTACAACTTGTGTCACAAAGTGCGGTTGAACAATACGGCGTTTATGATGTTTTGCTTTATGCCAAGGATCGGGGAAAAATAATTGCAAACCGCCAAGCGCATCATCAGCAATACTGTCACGTAAAATTTCCGTGGCATCATGACAAATCACGCGTAAATTCGTTACGCCTTTTTCCACTGCATAAGCAATACAAGCACCAACGCCAGGAGTATGAACTTCAATGCCCAGGTAATTTTTGTCGGGATTAGCAAAAGCCATATCCACGAGCGACTTCCCCATTCCAAAGCCAATTTCTAATACAACTGGATTATCGTTACCATAAATCTTCGCAAAATCAAAAGTTTCCGTTTGATAATCTAAACCCAGTGTTCCCCAGTTATCATTCATCATGTTTTTCTGAAATTCGCTCAAACGACCAGTGCGGAGCACAAAACTACGGACTTTGCGTTTATAGCGGCCATCTTCGGTAAATTCTGCGGTTTCAACGGTTTTACGTTTTTGATCAGCAAAAGTTTGTGTCATAAAAATCTTGTTCGTAAAAAAATTGGCGGCGATTATACCAATTTTTCTCGTATAATAGGGCAAATTTTTTCCCAAGGTTGATTATGAAAATTGTCCGAGTGGCACTGGCTGTGCCGCTTCCTCGTTTATTTGATTATCTCTTCCCCGATGATGTTTCATTACAAATCGGCACACGTGTTCTTGTGCCTTTTGGTACGCAAAAACGCGTCGCCATTGTGGCTGATTTCCCGACAAAATCAGACGTGCCAGAAGATAAGCTCAAAACCATTCTTCAACCATTAGATTTAGCACCGCTCTTCACCCCAATTTATTGGGATTGGCTTCATTGGGCAGCAAATTATTATCAAGCGGGATTAGGCGATGTGTTATTTCAAGCCTTGCCTGTGAAATTACGTAACGGCGAAAGTGCGGTAAAAAATGACCGCACTTTTTGGCGAATTACAGATGCAGGAAAAAATGCCCTTGAACAAGGCGAATTAAAACGCTCGAAAAAGCAAGCTGAAGCCCTACAATGCTTATCTGAAACTGATCTTGAAAAAGGCAATAATGATTTTTCTTCTGCGATTTGGTCAGCTTTAAAAGCCAAAGGGTTTATTGAGGAAATTACTCTCCAAACAAAACCCCTAAGCTGGCAACAAAGCTTAGGCGATAACCCAATTATCAATACTGAAAATCGTTTAACCTTAAATAAGCAGCAAGCCTTAGCTTTCAGTCAATTGCGTTTTCATTCTGGTTTCAATGTATGGCTGCTCGATGGGGTGACGGGTTCAGGCAAAACAGAAATTTATCTGCAATATATTGAAGAAATTTTAAAATCGGGTAAGCAAGTATTAGTGCTTGTACCCGAAATCGGGCTAACACCTCAAACGGTGCACCGTTTTAAAGCACGTTTTAATGTAGAAATTGATGTGCTGCATTCTAATTTAACCGATATACAACGGCTTTATGTATGGGATCGTGCTCGTTCTGGACAAAGTGCCATTGTGATTGGCACGAGATCGGCATTGTTCACACAATTTTCTAATCTTGGTGCAATTATTTTAGACGAAGAACACGACGCGTCTTACAAACAGCAAGACAGTTGGCGTTATCACGCGCGAGACTTGGCGATTGTACTTGCTCAAAAACTAAATATTGCCGTATTAATGGGCTCCGCCACGCCAAGTTTAGAAAGTATTAATAATGTACAAAACGGCAAATACCAACATTTAGTTTTATCAAAAAGAGCGGGAAATTCTACCGCACTTCGTCATTTCGTTATTGATTTGAAAAATCAACACATACAAAATGGGCTTTCAAAACCCTTATTGGAACGGATGAAAGCTCACCTCGAAAAAGGCAATCAAGTGTTGCTTTTCTTAAATCGTCGTGGCTTTGCGCCCATATTGCTTTGTCACGAATGTGGTTGGATTGCACAATGCCCTCATTGTGAAAAACCTTATACCTATCATCAGCATCAAAATGTATTGCGTTGTCATCATTGCGGTGCACAGAAAACTATTCCTCGTCAATGTGGCGATTGTGGTTCTACCCATTTAGTTACCACAGGTCTCGGCACAGAACAATTAGAAGAAACCTTGAAAATGCTATTTCCTAATTATTCTGTGGCTCGAATCGACCGCGATAGCACTGCGCGTAAAGGAAAATTGGAAGGTTATTTAGAAGATATTCAACAAGGCAAAAGTCAAATTTTGATTGGCACACAAATGCTGGCGAAAGGACATCATTTTCCGAATGTTACCCTCGTTGCCTTAGTGAATGTAGATAGCGCATTATTTTCACTGGATTTTCGTGCAGAAGAACGTTTAGCTCAACTTTATATTCAAGTTGCTGGACGAGCTGGACGTTCCGATAAACAAGGCGAAGTCGTGCTACAAACACATTATCCTGATCACCCTTTGCTTACCACGTTATTAGCGAATGGCTACCAAGCTTTTGCAAAAGAAACCTTACAATTACGCCATTCAATGGGATTGCCACCTTTCACTTTTCAGGCATTATTTAAAGCACAGGCTCGCCATTCTGAGCTTGCAGAAAATTGCTTAAGCCAGGTTGCAGATTTTTTTCAATCGAAGCAAATCACGGGATTACAAATGCTTGGCCCAATGCCTGCACCGTTCAGCAAAAAAGCAGGGCAATATCGCTGGCAGTTATTATTGCAGCATCCTTCAAGAATGACGTTGCAAAAAGCATTAAGAGAATATCAACAAGCCGAAATTGAAAAAAACAGCCAAGTGCGGTTAATTTTGGACGTCGATCCGCAAGACTTATCATAAAAAATGCGGTGAAAATTCACCGCACTTTCTCTATAAAATCTATTTGAAATCCTCGACATCCCCCAATAGA
Source organism: Haemophilus haemolyticus (assembly GCF_003490595.1). Lineage (GTDB taxonomy): Bacteria > Pseudomonadota > Gammaproteobacteria > Enterobacterales > Pasteurellaceae > Haemophilus > Haemophilus haemolyticus_L. The sequence continues at coordinate 212,902 of NZ_QQGY01000001.1, read as the reverse complement.
CAAGCATATTTTGCCGTATTGGGACTGGACTCCAAGGCAATTTTTAATGCCATCGTCAGAGGAACAGACAGTAGCATTCCCACTGTTCCAAGTAACCATCCCCAAAACAATAATGAAAGGAACACCACTAACGTTGAAAGCCCTAATCGTTGGCCCATCATTTTAGGCTCAATAATGTTACCGACAACCATATTGATCGCAATAACACCGATTGCCACACCAAAGCCAATTCCAAAACCGTTCAGTAATAAGGCTTGAACAATAATCGGAATAGCCGCGATGATTGAACCAATATTCGGAATATAATTCAGCAAGAAACTCAAGGTTGCCCACAAAATGGCATATTGAACCCCACAAGCCTCTAACAAAATAAAAATACCAACGCCAGTAAGCAAACTCGTGATACTTTTAATGCCAAGATAACCAATTACGCCTTGTAAAACGCGGTCAATATGGCGTTCTTCTTTGGCGGCATCATGAGGGGTGGAACTAATCACCATAGCAAATTTATGTTTCATCGTTGGTGCTTCAGCAAGCATAAAAATCACGACCAACACCAAAACAAACACATTACTCACCACACCAGAGAAATTCAACAATACTCGGCTCACAAAATTCATAATGATGCTTGGGTCAAAATTTTCTTGGATGGTTTCACGCGAAAGCGTGAAAGGCAGATTGAAACCTTGCAACAATCCAGTTAAATCACTCACGCGTTGTGAAAGCAAAACTTTATATTGTGGAATTGATTGGGTAAATTCTCTTGCTGTGCTGTTAATCAGCCCGACTAATAAGAAAAACACCAAAGAAATCAAGACGAAAAGCAAAGTAATGGCCAACCAATGAGGAATTCGGCGTTTCGTCATCGCCTTAATCATCGGTGAACAAATTATCGCGATAAATAGCGATAGCAAGAATGGCACTACAATTTCTGCCGCCAATGCAACACCAGCTAAGATAATAATCACCGAAGCAATGCCACGCAAAGTGCGGTGTAAATTTAAATTATTTTGCACTAAATCGCCTCCTCGTTTTCTTCGCCCGTGCGAATGCGGATCGCTCGCTCAACGTTATAAACAAAAATTTTGCCGTCACCGATTTTGCCTGTTTGTGCCGTTTCAATAATAGCTTCAATACATTGATCCACAAGCTCATCAGGAACTACCACTTCCAATTTCACTTTCGGCAGAAAATCCACCATATATTCCGCACCACGATAAAGTTCTGTATGACCTTTTTGGCGACCAAATCCGCGTACTTCCGTGATTGTCATACCTGAAATACCAATATCTGAAAGACTTTCTCGCACATCGTCTAATTTAAAGGGTTTAATCATTGCTTCGATTTTTTTCATACTATTTCTCCAGATTTTCGCGTCTTGCAGATTTAGGACGGAAACTTTCGATGATTTCTGGCTTGGTATCAATATATAAGCCGTTAATCAGTTGCAAACAATAAGGCACCGCGCTGAAAATGCCTTTTACAAGCACATTTCCCTCTTTATCTTTCACACCTTCCAAGGTTTCTTTAATTGCTTTAGGCTGTCCCGGAAGATTTAAAATCAGGCTTTCCTTACGAATCACTCCCACTTGGCGGGATAAAATTGCGGTAGGCACAAAATGCAAACTCACTTGACGCATTTGTTCGCCAAAACCTGGCATTTCTCGATCTGCTACCGCAAGGGTAGCATCAGGCGTTACATCGCGTTTTGCAGGCCCAGTTCCACCAGTTGTCAGCACTAAATGGCAACCATCTTCATCCACCAGCTCTTTTAATGTTTGTTCAATAATCGGTTGTTCATCGGGGATTAATCTTGTTTCCAAATGGAAAGGATCTACTAACGCTTGTTCTAACCAAGCCTGTAATTCTGGGATACCTTGATCTTGATATACGCCTGCTGATGCGCGATCAGAAACAGACACCAGACCAATTTTTAAAAGTGCGGTCATATTTTTCCTTATTTTTATAAATGATTTTGACGTGATTGGATAAATCAAAAATGCGGTAAAAACTTACCGCACTTTGGAAGGGCTAGAAGAATAAGATTCCGCCCCAAACGATACCGACAATACAAAGGGCAATAAATACCGATGCAGAACCTTGATCTTTCGCACGCCCTGAAAGTTCGTGGCGTTCTGTACCAATGCGATCAACGACAGCTTCCACCGCACTATTTAAAAGTTCTAACGCCATCACAAGCAAAACAGAAGAAATCATCAAGATAATTTCAATTTTTGTTTCGCCTAAAAAGAACGCAAGAGGAATTAAAATGCAGGCTAAAAAACATTCGTGACGAAAGGCTGTTTCATTTTTAAACGCACTTTTTAAGCCTTGTAATGAATATTTAGTGGAGTTGATTAAATGGGTTAGCCCTGTCGTTTTATACATAACTTTTCCTATTTTTATAAACGTTTCGCTTCGATAACATCATCTAATTTTGCTAATCGAGCCAATATTTTACTTAAACTTTCAACATTATGGAGTTCAATTTCCATATCAATGGTAGCAAGCTGTTTTTTGGTATCAGCACGGCTTGACACCCCTAATACGCTAATTTTTTCATTTGCCAGAACCGTCGTAATATCACGTAATAAGCCATTGCGATCGCCTGCCACAATACGGATATTAATATGAAACCCACTTGCGTAATTTTCGCCCCAAATTGATTCCACCACGCGCTCGGGGTGAGCCGCTTGCAAATCTAAGAATTGTTCACAATCCGCTCTGTGAATAGAAATACCACGCCCCATTGTGATATAACCAACAATCGCATCGCCAGGAATAGGCTGGCAACAGCGTGCAATATGATGCATAAGATTGCCCACACCTTCCACAATCACATAGCCATTGTTCTTTTCAGATTTCTGCTGAGAATTCACCGCACTTTTGTTAGCAACATGACGCAAAATTTCTTGATCAACTTCTTCAGCAGTCACTTTAATCAATTTACTTTGCAAGAAATTGATTAAGTTATTTAAACGAATATCGCCACTGCCAATGCCAGCATAAAGATCGTCCACATTTTTCAAGTTATAGCGCGGTAACGCATAAGGTTCCACTTGCTTAATACTTAAATTTAAACGCGCTAATTCATTATCGAGTAATTCTTTACCCGCTGGAATATTTTTATCACGATCTTGTTTTTTAAACCATGCTTGAATTTTGGCGCGAGATTTTGCAGTGTGAGTAAATCCCAAATTTGGGTTTAGCCAGTCACGGCTCGGGTTCGGATTTTTCTGGGTAATAATATCGATTTGATCACCCATTTGTAGCTGGTAGGTAAATGGCACAATACGCCCCGCCACTTTTGCCCCGATACAACGATGACCAATTTCACTATGAATTGCATAAGCAAAATCTAATGGTGTAGATCCTGTTGGCAAATCCACCACTTCGCCCTTTGGCGTAAACACATATACACGGTCATCAAACACTTGGCTACGCAACTCTGCCATCACTTCGCCTGAATCCGTAATATCATCTTGCCAAGCTAACAATTTACGCAACCATGCAATTTTTTCTTCGTAGGCAGACATACTGCCTGTATTGCCTTCTTTATATTTCCAGTGCGCCGCCACCCCTAACTCTGCATCATCATGCATTTGTTGGGTTCGAATTTGTACTTCAATTGGCTTGCCACCTTTACCTAAAACAACAGTATGAATAGATTGATAACCGTTCGGTTTCGGGTTAGCTACATAATCGTCAAATTCTTTGGGTAAGTGTTTAAATTGAGTATGCACAATCCCAAGTGCGGTGTAACAATCTTGCAATTTTTGCACGATAATTCTGACCGCTCTTACATCATATAAACCGCTAAACTCAAGATGCTTTTTCTGCATTTTGCGCCAAATGCTGTAAATATGTTTCGGACGACCATAGACTTCCACTTGCTCGATACTTTCACGTAAATAACCGCTCAACTCGCTAACGAAATCAGCAATGTAATGTTCTCGATCAAGGCGACGTTCCTGCAATAATTTAGCAATAGTGCGATATTGTTCTGGATGGAGATAACGGAAGCAGTAATCTTCTAACTCCCATTTCAACTGACCTATCCCAAGACGATTGGCAAGAGGAGCATAAATGTAAGAACATTCTTTGGCGGCAAGGACTTTATCTTCTTCGGCGCAACGATGCTCTGCATCACGCAAGAAAGTAATACGTTCGGCAAGTTTAATGATTACGCAGCGGAAATCGTCCACCATCGCTAACAACATACGACGAACATTATCCACTTGTAATGCGTTAGCGGAATGGCTGGCATTGAGTTGACGGATGTTATCCATTTCCAACACGCCTTTGAGCAATTTAGTGATTTTCGCACCAAACTTTTCTTTTAGGCTTTCCCAATCGGTTAATTTATTTGCAACCACAGGAAACAACATTGCAGTAAGCAATGTTTCCGCATCCATATTAAGTTCGTGCAAAATTTCTACCATTTCCACGCCGGACTGGAGCATCAAGGTAGCATTCTTCATTTCATCGGGATGGGTGCTCATTAAGTCGCGTGCGTAATACCACGCATCGATCAAACTTTTTTCTGTTTGTTCTGCTAGTTTTAAGCCAGCGCACCATTGTTCAATCACAAAATCCTGCGGATTTAACAAATGAGAACCACGAACAGCAACCATAACACCCCCTTGTTGATGAAGAGCAAGCAACTTCCTGTCACTTTTATTTTGGGTGGCTATTCTATCAGAATATCCTCGTTATTTTGTATTAAATTGCTGAATTAATAGGAGGGTCAAATCTATCCCATTGAAAATTATATTTTTTCTATGTTGGTAATCTAAACAAATGGGTTTGCGGAGATGATAACAATACGATTGATTCTATACCTTGTGCCAATAGCCTGCACCATATACGAGCCTTATCCCTAGCGAAAGTAAGTGGAATTAATGGATAGTTTCCAAAAGATTTTTTAATGCGTTTTTTGGTTGTTGGGTGAGTGTAAATGAATCGCCATATTTTGGCCCCAGTTGGTTTAACCAATAAATACTGATTATCCTTATCAGAAAATAGTTGCTCTTTATCGGTTGGTTTAATTCCATGAATATAAGAATCAGTGAATTTTTTTGAAAAGTCTCTAGCCATTGTTCAAACCCTAATAAATAAAAATTTACCGTTCTTCTGTTCCCTCGTTTTTGTTCCTTCATAAAGAGGGAACATTTAAGGGAACAATAAAAACGAACAATGACAAACAATAAAAGACGAAAACAACAATAAGGTTGATTCTCAAATGCTGTTTGTATGATGTTTTTTGACAAAAAAGACGTTATTTGACAAGTCGAATGGTCCCCCCTGCCGGACTTGAACCAGCGACCAAGCGATTATGAGTCGCCTGCTCTAACCGACTGAGCTAAGGGGGGAAAGTGCGGTGATTATAGAGAAATAATCACTTGAAGTCTATAAAAGAAGGGATGATTGATGAAAAATCAATCATCCATTTTTATCACTATTAAAAGAAGTGCTCTAAATGTAACTCTATATTTAATTATGGAAAGTATTCAAATTATTACGTATTACACCTTGCTCTTTGACGATCATCCTCTAGATCAGAAGGTGCATCATGTCCTCCCATAATATAACCCAAATGAGGCTTAACCCCCCTTACTCTTTCCTTATCACAAAAAATTTCAAACCAATCAGCTAACCAATACGGCTTTTCTTTTTTTAAGTTTTCAGTTAATTCAATTGCAAGAGATTTTCGTATTAAATATAAACTTGAACCTTGATTATTATAACTATGATACATAGGACAGAAATTTTCATCTAAATTAAACCAATCAAAGGCTAAACTTTGTAAAATAATTAAATCTACATTTTCTTGGTTCAAGAAATATCCGTTTTCAAAAACATCAATCACTTTTTGAAGTGATGATTGTAAATCATCTTTTAAAAGCACATCATCTTCGGCAATAATAGCAAAATCTCGCTCTAGTAAATCATCATCATTTGCAATTGCTTTCCAGCACGCAATATGGGAAAGGGTACAAGCAATTTCACCTGAAGTTATCTTCTGCCCCAGTAAACTTTCACACTGTGAAATATTAAAAAAAATTTCTAAATCAAATAGCTCAAGCAACTTCTTATCAACAGCAGGCATACGCGTAAATAAATTTGCTGAAGTTTGAGAAAAAAACTTTTTTAATCGATCAGGAGACCGATTTAAATTAATAACGTATCCTTTTGTTTGTTTGTTTGTTTGTTTGTTTGTTTGTTTGTTTGTTTGTGCAAGCATAATTTCCTTTTTTGATTAGAATCGAAATTTAAAAGCCCATTTCTGGGCATTAAATCATTATTGAAGTGCTGAAATATCCGCCACTTGTAAGAACAAGCCTTGTAACGTGTTTAAAATCGCTAAGCGGTTTTGGCGTAATGCTGGATCTTCAGCATTTACCATTACGTTATCAAAGAAGCTGTCTACTGGTGCGCGTAAGTTCGCTAATTTATCTAATACAGCCGTGTAATCACCTTGTGCGATAAGCGGTTGTACTTCAGTGCGTAATGCAAGTACCGCTTCAGCAAGGGCTTTTTCTGCTGGCTCTACGCAAGCGGTCAAATTGATCTCGCCAATTGCAGCATCCGCTTTCGCTAAGATGTTGCTTACACGTTTGTTTGCTACTGCTAACGCTTCCGCTGAATCTAAAGTACGGAAATGTGAAACCGCACGCACGCGCGCATCAAAATCAGCTGGACGAGTTGGACGATGAGCCAATACGGCTTGAATCACATCCACTGCAATGCCTTCATCTTGATACCATGCACGGAAACGGCCGAGCATGAAATCCACCACATCAGTAACCACGTTTTTATTAGTAAGTTTATCACCGAAAAGTGCGGCTGATTTTTTCACTAAATCTTCTAAATCCAGCGGCAAGTTTTTCTCTACGATAATACGTAACGCACCTAATGCCGCACGACGCAATGCAAATGGGTCTGCACTGCCTTTAGGTGCTTGGCCGATACCGAAGATCCCTGTTAAAGTGTCAAATTTATCCGCTAAAGCGACCGCACTTGCCACTAAAGATTTTGGTAACTCATCACCGGCAAAGCGTGGCATATATTGTTCATTTAATGCGACTGCCACTTCTTCATCTTCACCGTCATGACGAGCATAATGCATACCCATTACACCTTGCGTATCGGTGAATTCGAATACCATGTTGGTCATCAAGTCACATTTTGACAGTAAACCTGCACGTTTTGCTTTCGCTTCATCTGCACCAATTTGTTTTGCAATTTCGCCTGCAAGTTGCTCAATGCGATCTGTTTTGTCTTTCAATGTGCCCAGTTGTTGTTGGAACAACACGGTTTCTAAACGTGGTAAACGATCGACCAGTTTTTGTTTTAAGTCGGTTTTGAAGAAGAATTCCGCATCGGTTAAACGTGGACGAACCACTTTTTCGTTCCCTTCGATAATCGCGGTTGGATCTTCTGGGTTGATGTTCGAGACAAAAATAAAGTGCGGTAATAATTTGCCATCTTTGTTATAAATTGGGAAATATTTTTGGTCGCCTTTCATGGTGTAAACCAAAGCTTCCGCAGGCACTGCTAAGAAACGCTCTTCAAATTTTGCCGCTAATACATTTGGATATTCAACTAATGAAGTCACTTCTTCAAGCAAGCTTTCTTCAATATCAGCCACGCCGCCAAGTGCGGTTGCTTTTGCTTGAGATTTTGCAAGAATTTCTGCTTTACGCTCGTTGAAGTCGGCTACAACAGAACCTTTTTCACGCAATAATTGCGGATATTGGTCTGCATGTTGAATTTCAAATTCTTTCTCGCCTAAGAAACGGTGACCGCGAATAGTACGCGCACTTGCTACACCTAAAATTTCGCCTTCAATTAACTCATCACCTAACAACATAGTCACGGTGTGAACTGGACGAATAAATTGCACGGTTTTATCTGCCCAACGCATTGGTTTTGGAATTGGCAATTTCGCCAACGCATTTGCCACAATGTCGTTCAGCAAGTTTTTGGTCGGCTGACCTTCAATTTTTGCACGGTGAACAAGCCATTCACCTTTATCGGTCGCAATGCGTTCTGCTTGCTCAACGGTAATGCCACAACCACGCGCCCAGCCTTCTGCCGCTTTGGTCGGTTTACCTTCTGCATCAAAGGCTGCTGACACTGCCGGCCCGCGTTTTTCGATTTCTTTGCTTGGCTGTTGTGTGGCTAAGTTTAACACTTTCACTGCCAAACGACGTGGCGCCGCAAACCATTCGATTTTATCGAACGCTAAGCCTGCTTGGTTTAATTCCGCCTCAACGTTATCCGCAAAAGAGGTCGCTAATGTTTTGAGAGCTTTTGGTGGCAGCTCTTCAGTGCCGATTTCTACTAGGAAGTTTTGGGTTGTCATTGAAATATCTCTTAGATTTTTTAGAAAATCATCTAATTCTTGAGGTAAAAATATGAATTTAAAATCTAATTTAAGTCCTATTTTAGCAAAGCTTTTAAAATAAGCATTTAATTTATTTATAGTAATTTCTGCGCCTTTTCTATACCCATTATCAGAATGTATATTAGATGTCAACTTGCTATAAACAGGGTTTGGATGCTGATTTTTACCACCATTTTTTTCAGGATTGCAAATTATAAAACAGGATATATTTAATTCTCTTAAACAACTATTCTCGTTTAAAAAATATAATAATACAGAAATTCCCTGATAATACTTATTTTGTAAGTCTTTAAAAGAAACATTTCCCGTGCTCTGATCCTTAAACTCAATAAATAAGAATTCTGTGTCTGTATAGTAAAGACCATCTGATGAGCAAGTGGTTCCTTGTTTACCTTTAGCTATCAACGTTTTTTCTACTGAAAATATATTAGCCAACTTATCAAAATTTAAAATAAGTTTATCGTTGTCTAGAAACCATTTTTGATTTTTTTCTTTAGATACCTCAGATATCCTCTGAATTTGCTCAGGATATCTATCACAAATATCTTTATACAATTCTTGGTAATGCATACAAATTTTATTCAGTTAATTATAGTTAATACATTCCTTCTAATTCATTAGCAAACTTTAATACGATCCCCCCCATTACATTGTCTGTATATTCTTCAAAACTAGTGGAACCATCTATCTTATTTGCCCAATAGAAATTTTTACGTGCATTATCTATTTCTTTTGAGTAATGATATAAAGAAGATACGATATAAGGGCTATGAGTAACCGCAATAATTCTTATATTATTTTCTACAAGCTTACACAATAATCTTGCATACTCATTCTGCCATTTTGGATGCAAATTAGTTTCTGGTTCATCTAAAATAAGTAACGTATTTTTATTTATAACATTTCCTTTGATTAAGGCATTAATTAACCCTATAGATTTTATTCCTGATGCTGTATTCATGGATGAAATCTTTTTCCCGTTCCTATGAAGTACGAAATCATCAAATTCATCATCATAAGAAAAATCACCATCTATTAACAAAGAAATTTCATTAGATAGTTTTTGCAATTCCTCATCTCCTATTAAATCAATTAAATCAGATTGGTAATTAGTTAGTTTTTTTGCAAGATCCTTTAAATGCAAAGAAACTGTATCCCTCATCCAAGGACGTCTAGGTAGATTTTCATCTAAAGATGTAATTGCATTATAAAACATTCTTCTAAATTGAAGAATAAAAGGACTTTCAATATAAGTAATATCACTTATATTCATTCTCTGTCCAAATTCAACATTGTCAATAACAGAATTACTAATACTAAATTTAATTAAATTATCACCATCTTCATTAAGTAAATTAATACGTGATAAATTTTCTGCTAATTTACCAAATTCGGAAAAAATAGCTTTCCTTAACGCATCTCTTTTAAGTTTATTTTCATCGGGCTTATTATTAATGAGATTTTGTATATTTTCTATAATTTCCTCAATCTTATTTTGTATAGGATTATAAATATTTACTTGTTCCAACTTATGAAGTAATATACTAATATCTTTACTAATTATTAAATCTTCAGGATCTAATCTCCTAACTTCATTAGAAATAACTCTAGCTTTATTGTCATTTGGTAAAGATAATAATGAACTAAGCCTAATTAAACTAGAACGAATTTCCGATATTACCCCTACCTCTAAATCATCTTCATATTTTTGACTAGATTTAATTAGAGCAAATAATAATTTCCCTATAGTGCTTTTCCCTGAGTCATTTTCACCACAGATAACAGTTAGTCCGTTTATATTTACTGATGCTGATTCAATTATTCCAAAATTTTGGATATTTAGTTTCATTTAACTTCTCCTATTAGAATTCTCATTCTATTAGATAATATGGGCTATTTCATTAAAATTTTTTATACTATAAATTTTTGTTCAGATGTCTAGGCATACTTTACTTTTTAAAAATTAATATGCTTTTAAAAGCTAATTAATCCTAGATTTCCCACTACAACCATTTACTATTTGGTGCGTTAAACTAATACAATAATTTCATTGGTAAAGGCATTGACTACATTTACCAGCATTATTTATTTTCTAACTGCTTACCCTTTTCAACACTCTCCCTCAACACCTGTTGAAAACGCTCATAATCACAAAAGCCCTTTTCATCTTTTTCACAGCCTTTGAGGGTTAATGCTGTTTGGTTTGGTGGTGTTGCTAAACTTAATGGCGTGATGTTAATCAGTTGTTCAGTGCTTTGATACACATAATCCAACTTAAATTTGAGCTTGCCACTTGGTTTGTGCTTCCACACTTCAAATAGTAACTTGCCACCGATTGGGATATTTTCCAATGAATCATTCAATTCATAAGGCTCAACACCTAGTGCTGCAAGCAGAGCGACGATATTAGAATCGTGTCCAACTAATAAGCTAATTTTGTTCTCACTATTTAGCTGTTGCTGAATAAATGCCAATAACGGATATGAGGCATTTTGCGCCAACGCTTCGTTGTTTTTAAATAAAGTGCGGTAATATTCGTTTTTAATTTCGTTAATTGCACGCCATTTTTCTTGGCTATCTACGCGGCCGTTTGCGATTTCTGAATCAGGCTTACCCACATAATGTGCAAGCAATAACGCACTGACAATTTTCTTTCCTGTGCTGATAGAACCCGTAATTTTGACCGACTTGCCGTCTTTAATACTGTATTCACCGACTTTTCCACCTAAATCACATTCGCCTTTTTGTAAGCAGTTTGGTGAGTTTTTGTAATCGATAATTTCACTCAATAGCGCATAATTTGGCGCTAATTTTTGCTGTAAAGCGGTTAAATCAACGTTATTTTTTGCAGATTCAATCAAGGCTTTACTTGGATTATGCGCCTGCGTGTTAAAAATTGGATCTTTTTCTGAACCAATTTTACCGTGATGTTGCAGTTGAACATTACAGCCCGCAAATGCACCAGAAACAATCGCCTGACCTGTTGCAATTGTGCGTTGCACTCCATTGGCATAAGCGAAAATACCTTCGCCTGATGCACAACGTTCTGTTGTTAATAATCCTTTATCTGCAAGCCATTGACCTAAATACTGCCCGAAATAAGTTTCTAGCACCGTCCCTTTTGCCGTGAGATAGCCAGATGGTACATTCCATTTTGCCCATTCATAAGGGGAATATTTCGCCATTTCTTGCGGATCTTTTTCCACTGGTGAACGCAATCCGTGTCGGCTGAAAATCAATACTTTCTCTAATTCATAATCAGCACTTGAGGAATTTAGGCTATTTTCTGTTGCTAACACACTAGTTGCTAAAGCAGAGCCGAGCAAAAGTGCGGTAAATTTTAGGGTTATTTTTTTCATATTTGAGACTTAATCATTTAATGCTGAATTGAGCTATAAAAATTCAATGCATATTTGGTGCCGTAAACTAACACCATAAATACCGCAACAATATTGACTACCGCAAAAAAGATTAACTGTTTACTGTTGCTTTCCAGCCAGAGCATTTTAAATAATGCGAGCGTACCAATATTTTCATCAAGTTCGCTCTCTCCACTCAGTGTTCTTAAGGTTTTCAGCATCTTACGTACAAAAAAGACGGTATTAATTGCCATTACACTAAGTGCAATAAATCCGGAAGCGAGGCATAAAAATAGCACAAGCAGATTACCCCACTCCCAATGCCGCCAATCCAGTTCAGAAAACATAAATAATGCCAGTGATAAAAATAACACTGCTGGCGTTAAGTTACGTAAAAACATTAAATAATCATCGCCAATTTTAAATAAAAATTGCCAAAACCCGACTTTCTTCATTACTTTAAAAAATCTCTTTTAATTTGGATTCATCCAAAATAACACGGTCGTCATCTAACAATAACGCCGGAAAGCCCGCATAGCCTTGTGCTTTTGCATCATCAAATGCGGCGTGACGATCACGCAAGCGTAACCATTGTTTCAAATTCGGGATGGAAGATAGTACTTCCACTGACTCATAATCCACGCCCAAGCGTTTTAACTCAGCCACAAATGGCGCAGTATCAGGGCAATCTGCCGCATAATAAAGAATGGGTTTACTCATTTTGCTCTCCTAAAGTGCGGTTAAATTTCACCGCACTTTTGTGAATTACCTTTAAATGTTATTTTTTACAACCTGGGAAACCTAAGGCTTCACGGCTTGCATAATAGGCCTCTGCCACACTTTTGGTTAAGGCACGAATGCGTAAAATATAGCGTTGGCGTTCGGTTACCGAAATCGCTTTGCGTGCATCTAACAAGTTGAAGCTGTGTGCCGCTTTTAAAATACGCTCATAAGCAGGCAATGGTAATGGTTTTTCTAAGGCTAATAACTCTTGTGCTTCTTTTTCGTATTGATCGAAGCAGTAGAATAAGAAATCTGTGTTTGCGTGTTCAAAGTTATAGGTTGATTGCTCAACTTCATTTTGATGGAAAACATCGCCATAAGTGGTTTTGCCAAGCGGGCCATCAGACCAAACTAAGTCATACACAGAATCTACGCCTTGAATGTACATTGCCAAACGCTCTAAACCGTAAGTCACTTCGCCCGTGACAGGTTTACATTCTAAGCCACCCACTTGTTGGAAATAAGTAAATTGAGTCACTTCCATCCCGTTTAACCATACTTCCCAGCCTAAGCCCCAAGCACCTAAGGTTGGGTTTTCCCAGTTATCTTCCACGAAACGAATATCGTTTTGTGTCGGATCGAAACCGAGCATTTCAAGTGAACCTAAATAGAGTTCTTGAATGTTATCTGGAGACGGTTTAATCACCACTTGGAATTGATAGTAATGTTGTAAACGGTTTGGGTTTTCGCCATAACGACCATCGGTTGGACGACGTGAAGGTTGCACATAAGCAAATGCCATTGGCTCTGGGCCTAATGCGCGCAATGCGGTCATTGGGTGAGAAGTACCTGCGCCCACTTCCATATCAAACGGCTGAACAATGGTGCAGCCTTGGTTTGCCCAATATTCTTGCAGGGCTAAAATCATACCTTGGAATGTTTTTACGTTAAATTTTGTGCTCATAATCGTTGATCTAATGTGATTAAAAATGCCCGCATTATACTTGAAAGCGCAAGACGGATAAAGGCGAAAAAGTGCGGTTAAAAAACGAATTTTTTTACAAAATGAACAGAATTTGTAAAGGAAATGAAAATTCTCAACTAGGAAATGAATTTCTATTGTGTCAAAATAGCGCACTTTTTAAAAAGAGGAACCAACTTAATGAAAACTAACTTAATTACTACCGCACTTTTATTGAGTGCATCGGCTTTTGTACAAGCTGAAACCAAAACCGAGCTTGAACCGATCAATGTGTATTCAGCATCCGCCACCCCTATCAGCCTTCACCAAACAGCGTCGTCTGTTACCGTATTAACAGAAAAAGATTTTGCAGAGCGTAATGCGACTTATGTGAGTGATGTGTTGAAGACTGTGCCGGGAGTAACGATGATGGCTTATGGCGGTCGTGGTACATTAACCAATTTCTCTGTTCGTGGCTCTGAAACTAATCACACTGCTGTGATTATTGATGGAGTAAAAGTAAACCCTGCAACAGGCTATGGCTATGACTTCGGTGGTTTATCATTGAGCAACATTGAACGCATTGAAGTACTACGTGGCGAACAATCTGCTCTGTGGGGTAGTGATGCAATGGGCGGTGTAATTTATATCACTACCAAAAGTGGCTTATACAAGGATAAACCATTCAATGTTGATTTCGATTTTGGCACTGGATCTCATCGCACCCGCGATGCTTCAGTTACTGTTTCAGGACAAAATAACGGTTTCTATTATGCTGTTCACGGCGACAGTCATCGTACTCATGGCATTTCAGCGATTAGCTCACACACTTTCCATTACACCGCAGAAAATGGTACACAATTTACGACAGGTGGAGCTGTTGAGAAAGATAAATTCCACCGCGATAATACTTCTGTTCGTTTAGGCTACGATATTGGCGATAAAGGCGTAGAAGTATTAGCTTCTCATTCTTCACAAACAGGGCATTATGATAATTCTTCATTTAGTAATGGTCGTTTGGTTGAAATTAACCCAACTTCAGACAGCTATACTCGCATGCGTGAAACCGTATTCAAACTCAGCAGTTATGTCGGTAGCGATGATGAACTATTCAAAAATAAAGTTAGCGTGAGCCATGTTAAAACAGATAGCGATACCACAGAAAGTGGAAATGATAGCTACTATGATGGTAAAAAACTTAACGCAAATTATCAATTAGATGTAAATTTTGATCGTGAAGGTGATGTAAAACAAGCCTTTAGCTTCTTAAGCGAATATCAAAATACGCACTATGATGCCCAATCCTCTTTTGCTACTTTCCAAAATAAAAAATTAACAGAGAAAAGTGCAGCAGCAGAATATCGCCTTTTTACTAAAGATGATCATAGCCTTTCTGTTAGTGGACGTTACAACAGCAGCTCGCAATATGAAAATGCATGGACAGGACGTATTTCAGGAGCTTATCGCTTATCTCCAAACTTTAAAGCGCATGCAAGTTTAGGGACTGCTATTCAAAACCCAACTATGACTGAATTTTATGGCTGGAGTGGTAAATTTATCGGAAATCCTGACTTAAAACCTGAACGCAGCCGTGGTGGAGATGTTGGTTTATTGATTGAAACTAACGATAAAGTACACAGCCTTGATATTACTTACTTTGGACGTAACGTAGATCGTTTAATTACCACAGAAACAATAGGCGTATGGCCAAATTCTGTTTCTCGTTCAATTAACTCTGATGGTATTACCAAAATTAAAGGCGTAGAAGTAGCATATAACGGAAAACTTACCGAAAAATTGACCGCTTACACTAACTACACCTATATGCGTGCAAAAGATAGCAATGGTGTTGAAGTAAAATATCGTCCGAAACATACTGCCAATGCAGGTGTGGCATATCAAATTACCGAACAATGGAGTACTGATGCAAATGTTTCTTATGTGGGCAAACGTATCGGAACTTATCCTCTTCGCACCCAAATGCCCTCTTACACTTTAGCGAATATTGGCGTGAATTATAAAGTTATCCCGAACTTGACGATTTATGCAAACCTCAACAATTTATTCGACAAAAAATATGAAAACTACCTTGGCTACGGCCAAGAAGGACGTAATGTTTACGTTGGATTGAAAGGATCGTTCTAATTATTATCCACCTATAAGGGCGTGCTTAGCACGCCTTTTTACATTATTAACGGCGTAGCGTATTATTATTATCTATATGCAAAAAACTCGTTTAATTTTAACCGCACTTTTCTTGCCCTTGACTTCGCATGCGTCGGAGCAATTTGTCTCGCTTACGCTTTGTAGCGATCGTCTTTTGTCGGAAATTGCACGTCCTGAGCAAATTGCCGCACAATCTCCTTATTCTAAAAATCCCTTGATGATGTTGGATAAACTCAATGTGGATAAACCAACCCTTGAGCCACAACTCACTGCATTATTGCCCTATCTCGATAAAACGTTTCTGATCAATGAAACCTTTTATCCACAACTTGTAGCAGATTTAAAAAAACTCGGGGCAAAAATTGAACCAATTAATGACACGCCACAAACGGCAGAACAATTATTTGGGCTAATATTGCACTTGGGCAAACTCACGGGTAACGAAACCCATGCGAAATCTTTAATCGATAAACTTAAATTACAAGATTCTCGCCTCAATCTATCACTCACTGACACATTAATACTTTCAGATACAGGCATTGTAGAAACTTATACGCCACAGTATCCTACTTTACTTAACTTGCTAGGCTTAACCCCGCTAAAAACACCACTTACGGCACAAAATTTTTCTCTTGAAAAAGTGTTACGAGCCGAACCCAACGTGTTGATTGAAATCAGCGACCAACAAAGTTATAACGAGCAAGCGGAATTGCTTAAACATCCGCTTTTGCAAAATCTTTTTAAAAATCGACCGCACTTTCGTATTCCAATGAAATATACTTATTGCTTTGATCACGGCGTGTGGCAAGGGGCAGAGAAGATTTATCAACAATTAAAATGATATTTGGATTACATAGGAAATTGATCATTGACCAAAACATTAAAATTAAATACCGCACTTTTCTTCGCGTTGCTGTTGATTAGCGGCTTTGCAATTTATCATCAGCTCGGCGATTTTGCTCATCTCAAAAATGCCGATGGTGTGCTCACGGATATGCGCTCGCTCGTATTGCTTGATATTCGCCTACCGCGCCTCGGATTAGCCATTTTAACTGGTGCAAGCCTTGCTTTAGCAGGCAATGCAATGCAGGGGATATTTCAAAATCCACTGGCAAGCCCTGGATTATTGGGCAGTAGTGCCGGCGCCACCACCATCAGTGTCTTTTTGCTCTATTATTTTTCCGTGCCCTTAAGTCTGTTGCTTATTGGCGGTGTGGCTGGTGCGTTATCTAGTTTTTTATTGGTTTATTTAATCGCTAAAAATCATGGTACAACAGCGATGATCTTAAGTGGTTTAGCCGTCAATATGTTGCTCTCTGCTGCTGTTGCATTACTACTTTCGAACGCAGAAAACCCGTGGGCGTTAGCTGAACTCTACCGCTGGCTACAAGGCTCTCTTGTGTGGGCAAAACTTGACACGCTACTCATTTCATTTCCAATCGTATTATTGGGATTGTTCTGTTTATATCGTGAACGCCGCTATATTGACTTGCTCACCTTCGGTGAAGAAACTGCGAGTACAATGGGCGTGAATCCTAAACGTAGCTTTTTCATCACGACCTTTGGCGTAGCATTATTAGTGGGTGCAACGATTCCGCAAACAGGCACTATCGGTTTTGTTGGCTTAATCGCACCGCACTTTGCTCGTCTCTTGCTAAAAAAACGCCCATCACAACTTTACATCACCAGTGCATTACTTGGCGCATTATTGCTACTTATTGCGGATCTTTGCGTGCAATATATTCCAATCTTTTCACATATTTATATTGGTACGCTCATCGCAATCATTGGCGCACCTTGCTTAATTTGGATTTTAATTACGGAGCAACGCAAGTTGGCAAGATAATGATTAGAATCGAAAACCTTTCTCAGCCTTATGGCTTAAACAACATCAGCTGCACGCTTCCTAAAGGAAAACTGATCGGCATTATGGGCGCAAATGGTGCGGGTAAATCAACTTTGCTCAAAACGATTGCAGGAATTTTACCTATTACAAAAGGTGAAATTTATTTTGGGAATAGCCCGTTAAGCAAAATGAGTACAACGGAAAAAAGCCTGCAACTCGCTTATCTGTCTCAAGATACCAATATCCATTGGGATTTATCGGTTTATGATGTGATTGCTCTCGGCTTAAATTCCCCCTTATCATCGGCAAAAGAGCGGTCAAAAATCACGGAGATTTCACAAAAATTTTCGATAGAACATTTGCTTAATAAATCCTTTCAAAAACTATCAGGCGGAGAAAAAGCACGAGTGCAACTCGCTCGTTGTTGTATCAAAAATGCGCCACTATTGCTTGCCGATGAACCAATCGCACCACTCGATCCCTATTATCAAATAGACATGATAGAACAATTAAAATCGCTCACGCCCCAGCATACTTGCGTTGTAGCGATCCATCATTTATCCCTTGCATACAAATACTGTGATGAAGTGATTTTGCTCAACAAGGGGAAAATCATTGCGACAGGCAAAACACAAGCGGTGCTAAATTCAGCGAATCTTGCAAAAGCCTTTGATATAAGCGTGAAATTTGATGTAGAAAGAAGAGAGATTTATGGAATAGAGAAATTGGAAACCTAATTCCAATTTCTCATTTTTCTGAAAGTAAAAAATTATTTTCGATAAAAATCAACCGCCCTTACAAATCAACCAAGGAACTTGCTTGCCTTGTTGATTCTTGTAGTAAATTGAGCTTTGAGATCGCGCGATTAAGTCCACATAACTTCCTTGAATCGGATCATACGAACGATAAACCACTTCAAATTTTGTACCGCGCGCATTCAGTGTCAGCGTATATGAATGATCAAAAGGCACCGCCTTGCCATTATCTAACTGGAAATAAAACCCGAAGTTATCTTTCATACGGCTTTCACGCGACAGAGGGAAATAAGTCGTCAAATGAGAAATCCCCCCAGTCTCTTTATTATTACAACGATAATGATATGGCTTGTAATTAACAGAATTATTTAACTCAGTTTGGCTAATATTATTCTTTAAAAATCGAGATTTAACCGTCTTCTTCGGCTGATGTGTTGTAGTACAAGCAAATAAACTCACAAGAGCTCCCACAAACAGCGCCATCTTTAATTTATTCATAAATACAAAATTCCGAGAAATAAGAAAGCGCGTATGATAGCGGAAATTGGGGATTGTGCAAGGGATTGGAATGAGACTAAAAAAACCGCAATAAAAACTGGAAATGTAATTCCAAATACATACAAAAAAATAAAATATGGAAATTAACTCCCAAAGATTGTACACTTTTTTACAAATATGAAATTAACTTCCAATTAGTAAAACTATGATCTCTCGTGAAAATTATTTACAACAACTGATTCAATTTAAAGATACCGATTTTATTAAAGTCATCTCTGGTGTTCGTCGTTCCGGTAAATCGGTGTTACTCATGCAATACCGTGATTACCTTCAACAACAAGGAGTTTCCCCTGAAAATATTCTTTACCTCAATTTTGAATCTTTTGAATATCAATGGGTGAAAGACGCTCAAGACTTCCAACAGCTTATTCAAGAAAAAATGCCGTCTTCTCAAGAGAAAACTTACTTTCTGATTGATGAAATTCAGTTTGTGGAAGGTTGGCAAAAAATTGTCAATGCGCTTCGCGTGAGTTTTAACACCGATATCGTGATTACAGGTTCCAATGCCAATTTGCTTTCCGGTGAGCTTGCGACGCTGTTAAGCGGTCGATATGTGGAAATTAAAATTTACCCACTTTCTTTTAAAGAATTTTTACGTTCCAAAAATGTAGATAGTCAGTCAAGATTGGTGGATAAACTCTATTCGGAATACGAAAAATATGGTGGTTTCCCCAGTGTCGCCATTGCTGATGAACCTTTAAAAGAAACGATTTTATCCGGCATTTTTGATTCCATTGTGCTGAATGACATTGCTCATCGAGCCGGCGTGAAAGACACGCATATTCTTAAAAGCGTGATTCTTTTTTTGGCGGATAACGTAGGGCAGTTGGTGAATCCAAGCAAAATTAGCAACACGCTCACGTCCGAACGTGTTCCCACCTCAAACCATACGATCAGCAAATATCTTGATTTGTTAGAAAATGCCTTTCTTTTTTATAAAGCAAAACAATATGATATTCGCGGAAAAGGCTATTTAAAAACCAATGCGAAATATTTTATTGTGGATAACGGTTTAAGACGACACGCTATCGGCAAAAAAGGGACGAATTATGCCAATCGCTTAGAAAATATTGTTTTTATTGAATTGCTAAGACGGGGTTATAGCGTTGATGTGGGTAAACTCGACAGCAAAGAAATTGATTTTATCGCCCGAAAAGCCGATGAAATTTTATATGTACAAGTTGCCTTTGAAATCCCTGAAAATACCCACGAAACAGATAATCTTTTGCATATTAAAGATAACTATAAAAAGATCTTAATTACGGGAAAATATTACGAACAAAAAGAGATTGATGGGATTGAAGTTATTTATGTGGTGGATTGGTTGATTGGGGCTAGAGGGTAACAAGTTACCCTCGGTTACGCATAGTCCAACCCCGTTGGGGTTGTGTGGTTTGAAATACC
The DNA here is from genome assembly GCF_003490595.1 of Haemophilus haemolyticus. GTDB lineage: Bacteria > Pseudomonadota > Gammaproteobacteria > Enterobacterales > Pasteurellaceae > Haemophilus > Haemophilus haemolyticus_L. Next base: position 192,720 of record NZ_QQGY01000001.1, on the reverse strand, counting down.
CCAAAGGGGTATGGTTATGCTTAACCGTGGGTATACTTACCCACGGATTAAGGTATTATGCTGACATGTGTTTTTCCAACTTAAGTCTTTGAAATAAAATGCAGTTAGTTTGATAAAATTTAATTATTTGATAAGTTTAATATCATTGATACAGCTAAGTAAAAACTTTGGTTCTGTGATAATAAAGTAATAAGAACCAGCAGCTACCAATAATGCTACAAACATACCAATCAAGTTACTTTGCGTTTTTGAAGCTATTGAATAGCTAAGAAACTTATATGTATAGATTAGATTCATAACCAATAAAACCACACTTAATATCGAAGAAATAAGGAAGTATATAGAATAAACTTTCCATTCTCTTACCATTTCCCAATACTCTGAAAAGCTTTTATTCTGAGCATACTTAGATAGAGCATGAAATTTTTCCATTGAAAACAATTCTTTTGCGTAGAGAAAAGATATCAATCCTATCAAGAATATCAAAATAAGGTTGAAAAAATCTTTTTTGTCAAAATCTCCAATTTTAAAAAGGTTATAGACTGATATCAGATTTAACAATAAAAATACATGAAGATATAGAATGGTCTTCGAAATGCAATCAGCATATTTAAATAGGTAATAATTAATTGCTGCTATTATTATGATGGCGGCAACACCAACGCCAGCAATTGAACTTATTTCATTATTGTTTTTGGGAGTGTTATTGTAATAATTGTTAGTTGTATTATTACTATTATTTTGATTTCCAATACCTATTTGAGTAACATTGTTTGCATTGCCCGAAGTATTGCCTTTACCTATTTGTGCTCTAATTTGATGCCCCATGAGTTTTCTCCATTAGTTTAAGTTTAGTTAATAAAAATATTGATAAATATTACTTCATCGCCACACCCAACCATTTCATCATCTCCCTCTCATCCCAACCTTTACGTTTGGCATAATCTTGAGCTTGGTCTTCATCAATGCGACCTAAAGTGAAATAGTTACTTGCGGGGTGGGTGAAGTACCAGCCGCAGACAGAAGCTGCCGGCCACATGGCGTAGCTTTCGGTGAGCTTCATGCCGATGCGTTGTTCCACTTCTAATAAATCCCAAATCAAAGCTTTTTCCGTATGTTCTGGGCAGCTTGGATAACCTGGCGCCGGACGGATGCCGACATAGTTTTCATTGATTAAACCTTGATTGTCGAATTCTTCTTGCGTGTAGCCCCAAATACGGGTGCGTAGCTCAAAGTGCAGGTATTCCGCCATGGCTTCAGCGAGGCGGTCGCCCACGGCTTGTAGCAAGATGGCATTGTAGTCATCGCCTGCCGCTTTATAGCCTTCCACCAAATCCATTTCTTCAATACCGGCACACACGGCGAACATGCCGAACCAGTCTTTTTTACCGCTTTCGCGATCGGCAATAAAGTCGCTTAAGCAGAAGTTAAATGGACTTTTACTGTTTTTACCACGTTCCGTTTGTTGGCGTAAGCCGTAAGCGGTACCAATTGGTTGTGTGTGTTCTTCATCAGAGAAAAGCACCACATCATCGCCCACACGTTCTGCAGGGAAAATACCTAAAATACCGCTTGGGTTGAGTTTGTGGTTTTGTTCTAATTCATCTAAAACGACTTGTGCATCGTTCCACACTTTGCGTGCTTCTTCGCCGCCTTCTGGATAATCAAAGGCATCAGGGTAGCCGCCCATCAATCCCCAAATACGGAAGAATGGTGACCAGTCGATGAATTTGCGTAATTCAGCAATCGGCACGTTTTTAAATTCCACAATGCCGGTTTGGTTTGGTGTTGGTGGCACGTAATCTGCCCATTCTCCACTAAAGCCATCAAAGCGGTTCGCTCGTGCTTCTTCAATGCTAAGTTGTTTACGCAACGGTTTGCGGTTGGCAAAAGATTGTTGGATTTTCTCGTAATCCTTTTTGAACTGTTCCCACAATGCTGCACGCCCTTCTGGGTTCATTAAGGTGGCACATACTGTTACCGCACGGGAAGCGTTAGAGGTATAGAACACGCCATGTTGTTTGTATTTTGGATAAAGTTTAATGGCTGTATGTTCTTTGGACGTGGTAGCACCGCCGATCAATACAGGCAAGTTCAAACCTAAACGCGTCATTTCTCCGAGGAAGTATTCCATTTCGTCTAGGGATGGCGTAATCAAACCGCTCAAGCCGATAATATCCGCTTTTTCATCAATGGCGGTTTGAATGATTTTGTCCGCTGGTACCATCACGCCTAAGTCAATGACTTCAAAGTTATTACATTGCAACACCACGCTCACAATATTTTTGCCGATATCGTGCACGTCACCTTTTACGGTAGCGATCACCACTTTACCGTTGCTTGAGCCTTTTTGTTTGGTGGCGTTAATAAATGGCTCTAAATACGCCACGGATTGTTTCATCACCCGCGCGGATTTCACTACTTGCGGCAGGAACATTTTGCCGTCGCCGAACAAATCACCCACCACGTCCATGCCTGCCATCAGCGGACCTTCAATCACTTCCAGTGGCGTTGGTAATTTTTGGCGCGCTTCTTCGGTGTCTTCGATAATGTGCGTGGTAATGCCTTTCACGAGGGCGTGTTTCAAGCGCTCTTCCACCGGCCACGTACGCCATTCGGCCACAGAATCCACCGCACTTTCATCGTTGCCTTGGTTGCGATATTTTTCCGCAATATCCAGTAAACGTTCGGTGCCATCCGGTGTACGGTTTAAGACGGCGTCTTCAATTACATTGCGTAATTCCGGATCCAGATCATCGTAAATCGCGAGCTGTCCTGAGTTCACGATTCCCATGTCCATGCCTTGTTTAATGGCATGATAGAGGAATACGGCGTGAATGGCTTCACGCATCACGTTGTTGCCGCGGAAGGAGAAGGACACGTTTGACACCCCGCCCGAAATTTTCGCATGCGGTAAAGAGCGTTTAATGCGGCCGGTGGCGTTAATGAAATCCACACCGTAGTTGTTGTGCTCTTCAATCCCCGTACCGATAGCGAAAATATTCGGGTCAAAAATAATGTCTTCTGGCGGGAAGCCTACTTGGTTGACTAAGATGTTATAGGCACGGGTACAGATTTCCACTTTACGCTCTTCGGTATCAGCCTGCCCCACTTCATCAAATGCCATCACCACAACGGCCGCACCGTATTTATGCACCAATTTAGCCTGATGAATAAATTTTTCCTCGCCCTCTTTCAAAGAGATGGAGTTCACAATTGGTTTGCCTTGCACCGATTGCAAGCCCGCCTCAATCACTTCCCATTTGGAGGAGTCGATCATCACCGGCACTTTAGCTGCATCCGGTTCTGTTGCCATAATGTTGAGGAAACGGGTCATGCATTTTTTGCCGTCGAGCAAGGCTTCATCCATGTTCACGTCGATGACTTGTGCGCCGTTTTCTACTTGATCGATAGCAATTTCAATGGCTTCTGCAAATTTGTCTTCTTTAATTAAGCGTTTGAATTTTGCCGAACCTGTCACATTATTACGCTCGCCCACGTTCACAAACAGGCTTTCATCATCAATATTGAGTGGTTCTAAACCGGACAAACGCATCGCGGTTTTGATTTGTGGTAATTTGCGTGGTGGGATATTTTCTACCGCTTCAGCAAAGGCTTTAATATGTTCCGGTGTGGTGCCGCAACAACCGCCGATAATGTTCACAAAACCACTTTCTGCCCACTCTTTTAAGTGAGCAGCCATCTCTTCTGCCCCTAAATCATAACCACCAAAAGCATTCGGCAAACCTGCATTCGGATGCACAGAAACATAGGTTTCACTGATTTTTGAAAGCTGTTCTACATATTGGCGTAATTCTTTTGGACCTAAAGCACAGTTCAAACCGAAAGTGAGTGGTTTTGCATGACGGAGGGAGTTATAGAAAGCCTCAGTAGTTTGCCCAGAAAGGGTACGCCCTGAAGCATCGGTAATGGTACCAGAAATCATGATTGGCAATTCTACGCCTAATTCTTCGAATACACTTTCAATGGCGAAAACGGCCGCTTTAGCGTTAAGCGTGTCGAAAATGGTTTCGATCATAATTAAATCCGCGCAACCTTCGATTAAGCCTTTTGTTGCTTGGGCATAAGCATCCACCAACTCCATAAAAGTCACATTACGGAAACCTGGGTCGTTTACATCGGGTGAAATGGAGGCTGTACGGTTTGTTGGCCCTAACACGCCCGCGACAAAGCGAGGTTTTTCTGGCGTACTATATTTATCTGCAGCCAAACGCGCTAATTTTGCGCCAACAAAATTGAGTTCATAAGCGATAGATTGCAAGTCGTAATCCGCTTGAGCAATCGTAGTTGAACTAAAAGTATTGGTTTCAATAATATCTGCACCCGCTGCCAAATATTTCTCATGAATAGCGGAAATTAGCAGTGGCTGAGTCAATGTCAATAAATCATTATTACCGCGTAAATCGACCGCACTTTCCTTAAACTTCTCACCTCTAAAATCGGCTTCTGTCAGTTTATATTTTTGGATCATCGTCCCCATTGCACCGTCTAAAATGAGAATGCGATTTTCTAGAGCTTGTTTAAGTTGAGCGGTTTTATTCACCATAATTATTTTGTTCCGTAAATCTTAATAATAACTAGGGAATAATAGGTGTAAGGGCTAGGGGTGTCAAATGTTAGAAGGAAAGTGCGGTTGGAAAATAAAATATTTTTTATATAAGAAAAATAAAAAGTTTATGCAAAACGGTTGAATTATTGCTCAAAAATCCGTTAGCATAGTGGCGTATTAGTTTATCTAATATGTTAAGTTTAACTATTATTAACTAGAGGATCTCTTCATGAAGAAACTTATCGCAGTTGCGGTGCTTTCTGCGTGTGGCTCGTTAGCTCATGCAAACACCAATATTCCAAACTACAATACAGACGCCCATCTTTACGAATTCACGCAAATCTACGATTTAGTTGCACCAAAAGGCTCGCAAGGACAAACCAATTTATGGGTTCCATTGCCATTTAATGGAGAATACCAACAAGTGAAATCGATTCACTTTGAAGGTAATTACATGAATGCCTATGTAACAGAAAACAATAAATACGGTGCGAAAACCTTATTTGCAACTTGGGATAAAAATGCACAAAAACGTGATTTAAAAGTCACTATGGTCATTGAAACAAAAGACCGTGAACCGATGGTGAAAGGTGCTTTAGAGAATTATACTCCGCCAAAAGATATTCAGTATTCCGTGGATGTACAAGAATACTTAAAAGCGACTCCACATATTAAAACTGATGGCATAGTGAAAGAATTTGCTGACAAAATCGTAGGTAAAGAAACTAATCCATTAAAAAAAGCAGAACTTATTCACCATTGGATCGTAAAAAATATGGAACGTGATAATTCTGTATTAGGTTGTGGCGACGGCGATGTAGAAAAAATTCTTACCACTGGCGTATTAAAAGGTAAATGTACCGATATTAACTCTGTATTTGTGGCGCTTGCTCGTGCGGCAGGCATCCCAGCTCGTGAAATTTTTGGTATTCGCTTAGGGGCGGCAGAGAAAATGGGCAAATATTCAAAAGGTGCCTTCGGTAGTGCGAATGAACAAGGCATCGCAAACGTAAGTGGTGGCCAACACTGCCGTGCTGAATTCTACCTTGCAGGGTTTGGTTGGGTACCAGTTGATTCCGCAGATGTTGCCAAAATGCGTTTAGCAGAGAAAAAATCTGTTGAAGATAAAGATACACAAGCCGTAGCAAAATATTTGTTTGGTAACTGGGAAGCAAACTGGGTTGGATTCAATCATGCCCGTGACTTCGATTTATATCCACAACCAGAACTGGCTCCAATCAATAACTTCGGCTATCCGTATGCTGAAGTGGGTGGTGATCCGTTAAATTCCTTTGATCCAAAAGAATTTAAATATGACTACGTCTCTAAAAAGCTCTAATAAATCCTTTTGGGTTGCCATAGCCACCGCACTTAGCGCCGCGGTGGCATCAACTTTGTGCTGTATTGCGCCATTAATCTATTTAGTATTTGGCGTGTCTTCCACTTGGTTGATTGGCTTAGGCGAATATAATTATTTGCGTATTCCGATGCTTATCGTTTCATTATGCGCCTTTGCCTATGGGTTTTGGCTGTTGATGTTTTCCAAAAAAATCATTTGTAGCAAATATATTTCCCGTAAAAAACTTGTCGTACTTTATTGGATTGTATTTATTGTGATGATTTTTTTCTTAACCTATCCAACAATTTTGCCTTGGATTTTAGAATTAGCTAATTAGGAATAAAAATGAAGAAATTATGTACCGTACTTTTGCTTTCACTGTTTGCCATTTCTTTCGCTCATGCGAATGAAACCAAACAAATTGTGCTAAAAGTAAAAGAAATGAATTGCCAGCTTTGCGCCTACTTAGTCAATAAAGAACTGCGTAATATTGATGGCGTTATTTCAACAAAAGCATCCATTAAAGATGGTTTAGTGACGGTTGTTGAAGATCCTAAAGTCACAAACCAACAATTATTCGATGCGATTCACAAACTGAAATATACTGCTGAAGTCGTGAATTAAACGTTAAATATCTAGCAAAAAAGTGCGGTGAAAATTGATCTGACCCCAAAAAGTTAGACTGTTATTTAAAGGATTGTTTTCGGTATTGTATCGGACTCAGTCCTTTTAATTTTAGTTGAATCCGTCGGTGGTTATAGTAATCCAAATAATCCCTGACGGCATCAACTATCTCCTCTCTACTGTTAAATTCCCGACCATAAAAACATTCCGTTTTTAATCGCCCAAAGAAACTTTCCATCGCGGCATTGTCCAAGCAATTCCCTTTTCTTGACATACTTTGAATGATGCCATGTTCAGCCAAGATTCGACGATAAGCTACCATTTGATATTGCCATCCCTGGTCTGAATGTAAAATGACACCACAAGCTTTGTTTAATCCTTTGACAGCTTGCATTAACATGTCCTCTACTTGTGCCCAGTTTGGGGAATAGCTGAGATTATAGGAGACTATCTCATTGTTAAATAAGTCTAAAATTGGGGATAAATAGACTTTACTTCCATCTTTCGCCTTAAACTCGGTGATATCAGTTACCCATTTTTGTTTCGGGGCCGTTGCACTAAAATCACGTTCAAGATGATTCGGTGCAATCACCCCTATCGTGCCTCGATAGGTGGTAAATTTCTTGCTTTTTCTTGACCGCACTTGGAGCCCAAGTGCCTGCATTAAACGTTGGACTTTTTTATGATTCACGCCTGGCAAACAGGCATGAACACGTCGGTAGCCATAATCAGGATGATTGGCTTTGATGCGTTGAATGGCCTTTTTCAGAGGCTCATCCTTATCTAGTTTAATCTGAAGTTTAGCAAAAAACGTACTACGCGCTAACTGTGCAAAGCCTAAAAGCCATTTTAACGGATAGCGGGTTCTTAACCTTTGGATAATTTCTGTTGCTCGGCTTCGTCCTGAAGTCTGAGCCTTCTCAACTCCTTTAGGTAGGCTACCTCCGCTTCAAGCTGTAAAATTCTCAAACGTAAACGCTCTTCTTCAGTTTTGGGTGGCGGTGGCATTCTGGCATATTTGGGTTTCATCGGCGGTAGTCCTGATGGTTTGCGGGGAATCAGTCCTTTTATGCCACTTTTTTCAAACCGTTTCAACCATGTCCCGACTAAGGCGTTGGAAGGAATATTGTAAAAACGCGCGGCTTCTCTAATACTCATTTTTCGATTCAGAATAGGTTGAAGAACCTGTAATTTAAATTCGATTGTGTAGTGTCTACCCATAAAAAATCTGCACCTCAATTGTTGGTTTGTTTAGTCCAACTTTTGGGGTGCAGATCAAAATTCACCGCACTTTTCGTTTCGAACAATCGAATTATTTAATCACGCCACATGCCATACGTGGGCCGCCACCGCCAAGTGGAGCTGGATGATCGGAGTGATTATCACCACCAGCATGGATCATAATAGAGTGACCGCGAACATCATCTAAATGTTTAAGACGTGGTGCTAAAACAGGATTAGTTGCAGTGCCATCATGTAATACAGTTAATGCAGGTAAATCACCTAAGTGTGCATCATCTTGCCATGGGTAACCATGTTGTTTTGCGCCTTTAGGATCCCAGTGACCACCAGCGCCTAAACCAGCTGTCAATTTACCCTCTTTTTCTTTTGGCTCACAGCTTGGGTTTTCATGGATGTGGAAACCATGTAAACCTTCGCTTAATCCTTGTAAATTAGGGGTAAACACAAGACCATAGTTAGATTCAGTAATAGTCACAGTACCCACATCTTTGTTACCATTTACTGGATCAAGTTGTTGCACTTTCACTTCAATAGAAGCACCTTTTGGTGCCATATTGTGATCGTGATTATGCTCATGTGCTTGCGCAACACCAACTGAACATACCGCACTAACCGCTAGTGCTAATAAGGTTTTCATATTCATTGCAATCTCCTTTATTGCAGTAAAAACTCACGACTATTTTAGTCAATTTTGTTTTAAAAGCCGATAAGTTTTTACGAAAATTTTACATTATTTTAAACATCCACGTACAATCAATACGCCAACATTTCGAGCTTGCGCGACGGCTTTCGGTTTACTCAGTTTAATTTTTAATCCTTGAAGTTGATAACTTGACTCAAGCAAATCAGCCACTTCATAAGCTACTCGCTCAATCAACAAGAAAGGTTTACTTTCCACATAATCAATTATCACTTGGCTCACTTCAGCATAATTTAAACAATATTCAACATCATCCGTTTCTGCTGCTTGTTTACAATCCCACGCCATTTCCAAATCAAACTCAAGTTTTTGTTTAATTTGCTGTTCCCAATCATATACACCGATTTGTGCAAAAACAGTCAATTCTTCAATAAAAATACGATCCATAAGGTTTCCTCTAAAATTATTGTAGGCGTATGCTATCAACTTTGGGTAAAATAACGAACAGTTTTTCTTGCTGGAGTGTAAAATGAGCCTTTTCGCCCTTTTTTATATGCTTTTTGCCTATCTTTTAGGCTCAATTTCCAGTGCGATTTTAATTTGTCGCCTTACTGGATTGCCCGATCCACGTCAAAATGGCTCACACAACCCTGGTGCAACGAATGTATTACGTATTGGAAATCGTAAGTCTGCGTTGGCGGTGCTTATTTTTGATATGTTAAAAGGGATGATTCCTGTATGGGCAGGTTATTATTTAGGTTTAACCCAATTTGAATTAGGGATGGTCGCACTTGGTGCTTGTTTAGGGCATATTTTCCCCATTTTCTTCCAATTTAAAGGTGGCAAAGGTGTTGCAACTGCCTTTGGGGCAATCGCACCAATTTCTTGGACTGTTGCAGGTTCAATGTTTGGTACGTGGATCTTTGTTTTTCTTGTTAGTGGCTATTCTTCATTAAGTGCGGTTATTTCTGCTTTACTTGTGCCTTTTTATGTGTGGTGGTTTAAACCTGAATTTACTTTTCCCGTTGCCTTAGTCTGTTGTCTATTAATTTATCGTCATCACGATAACGTTCAACGTTTATGGCGCGGTCAAGAAGATAAAGTTTGGGCTAAATTTAAAAAGAAATAAAAAATTCACCGCACTTTTCTAAATTTCCACTGGAGTTTCCTGTGCATACTAAAAGTTCCGTTTCCACCCGTATTGCTAAATATTTATTTATCATTCTTATCGTTGCTGGTGTGATTAGCTCGCTAAGTTTGGCAATTATGAGCAGTAATAAATATGACGCAGAAGCCATTAATATTTCAGGTTCTTTGCGGATGCAAAGTTATCGCCTGCTCTATGAAATGCAAGAACAACCAGACAGTGTGGAAACGAACTTACGTCGTTATCATATAAGCCTTCATTCATCTGCTTTATTGGAAGTTCAAAATCAATTTTTCACACCGAATGTATTAAAACATTCCTATCAAAACATTTTGCAACGTTGGACGAACATGGAAAAATATGCCCGCCAACACGATGTAAAAAACTATAGTAATCAGCTCACTGACTATGTGGCAGATGTTGATTATTTTGTGTTTGAGCTACAACGTTTTAGTGAACAAAAATGGATTTTGGGCGTATCGGTACTTTTTTTCGCGATGTGGTTAATTTTACTCATGGTGTCTTATGTAATTTGGTACACACAGCGGGAAGTCGTAAAACCACTGCACTTAATGACGAAAGCCAGTATGCAAGTGCAAATGCGTCAATTCAATCACATTCCTCTAGATACAACGAAACAAAATGAACTCGGTACATTAGCGCGTATCTTCACACAAATGTCCACGGAGCTTGGGCAGCTTTATTCACGTTTGGAAGAAACAGTAAACGAAAAAACACAAAAGTTACGCCAAACCAACCGCTCTTTGACGACCCTTTATCAAAGTTCTCAAATTCTTAATGCCAACACAATCAATGATAAAGTATTAAGCCAAGTGCTCGATCACATTCTGGTCAGCGAGAATTTGAAATATATCAAAGTTGAAGTTATGGGTGCAGAGCATTGGGATATTGCTTTTGGTACTCAAGATTTAGACTGCTCGTTGCAAACTGAGACACTTTCTGTCGATAACGAAGAATTCGGCGTACTCTCTTGGCAAGCAGGATTGCCTTGTCCCGACCCGAGAATGATGCAAAACCTTGCTCAAATGCTTGGGCGAGCCCTTTATTTCCAAAAAAGTTTACGCCAACAAGAACAGCTCTTATTGATGGAAGAGCGGTCAATTATCGCACGAGAATTGCATGACTCGTTGGCTCAAGTGCTATCATTTTTACAGATCCAGCTTACATTACTTAAACATAACTTGAAAAAAGAAGGCGATTCATCCAAAGAACAAAGTTTGGTCATTATTCGTGATTTTGAACAGGCTCTTTCTAGTGGATATGCACAATTACGCGAGCTTTTAGCCACTTTCCGTTTAACTATACAAGAAGCCAATTTACAGCTTGCGCTAGAACAAGTGATTGATTCATTACGTTCACAAACAACGATGCAAATGAACGTTAATTGCCAATTGCCATCACAAAGTTTGAATCCACAACAACTGGTTCATGTGCTACAAATTGTACGCGAAGCCACCACCAATGCGATCAAACATTCTCAAGGCACAGCAATTGAAATTAGCGCCAAAATTAATGCAGAAGGCGAATACGAAATTTTAGTTGAAGATAATGGTATCGGAATTCAAGACCTTGAAGAGCCTGAAGGTCATTATGGGTTAAATATTATGACTGAACGTAGTCGTCAACTTAACGCAGAATTTAACATCATCCGTCGCGAACAAGGCGGTACACAGGTAAAAATCACGCTTCCACACGCATTATGTTGATTACGGTGGATATAATTATTCATAGCAACTGGTATAAAAGATAAATTTTTTATGCACCCTACAATGGTATTTTAAATGCAAAATTTACAACCTTTTCACACTTTCCATATTCATGCTAATGCTCGCGAAATTATCGAAGCGCATAGCATTGAACAACTACAACAAGCATGGGCTCATTCAAAAGCGGAAAATTTACCCGCACTTTTTCTAGGTCAAGGCAGTAATATACTATTTCTAGATGATTTTAATGGAGTGGTGATTTTAAATCGTTTAATGGGCATTACTCACCAGCAAGATTCTAATTTTCACTACCTGCATGTGAATGGCGGTGAAAATTGGCATGAATTGGTGGAATGGTCTATTAACAATGGTATTTATGGATTAGAAAATCTGGCTCTGATTCCTGGCTGTGCAGGCTCTGCGCCCATTCAAAATATCGGTGCTTATGGCGTTGAATTTAAAGATGTGTGCGATTATGTAGATGTGCTTAATTTAAATACAAATGAAACCTTCCGACTCGATGTAGAACAATGTGAATTTGGTTATCGTGAAAGTATTTTCAAACATCGTTATCAACAAGGTTATGTGATTACAGCGGTTGGATTAAACCTCACAAAAAATTGGCAGCCTATTCTAAAATATGGCTCGCTTGTAGAGTTCGATCCAAAAACAGTCACCGCTAAACAAATTTTTGATGAAGTCTGTCATATCCGTCAAAGCAAATTACCTAATCCAAATGAATTTGGTAATGCGGGGAGTTTCTTTAAAAATCCCGTTGTCAGTTCAGAACATTTTGAGGAAATCAAAAAACATCACGAAAATCTACCGCACTTTCCGCAAGCAGATGGCTCAGTGAAATTAGCGGCAGGCTGGCTGATTGATCAATGCAATCTTAAAGGTTTTCAAATTGGCGGCGCTGCCGTTCATGAAAAACAAGCATTAGTGTTAATTAACAAAAGCGGGGCGACAGGACAAGACGTAGTCAAACTCGCCCATCATGTTCGCCAAACTGTTGCAGAAAAATTTGGTGTATATTTACAGCCTGAAGTACGATTTATCGGCAAAACTGGCGAAGTAAATAGCGAACAAACTATCGCATAATTTATATAGATTAAGGAAATAAACCATGAGCTTTAAAGAAATTTTAGAAACCTTACCCACAATCGATCATTTAACCGGTTTAAATGTGATGGATGGTGAAACGATTATCCACAACATTCCAGCCATACCAGGTAAATTAGGATCAATGCGCCTTTATAATGCGTTAGCTGAAAAATTTAACGGGAAATTAAACCGCACTTCCGCACAACAAGGTGTTGAATGGTTTGCAGAACACGTCGAAGATGCAAAAGCGAATCCAGGCAAGCATCCGAATATTGATTTGCTATTTAAAGTGGTTGATGAAAATCTTAATTTAACCCTCATTCCACTTTGCTAATTAATCAGAATTATTTAGAATAATTGAACTTTTAATTGATAAAACCTGTCTTATTAACAAATTGGTTCAATAAGATAGCTTATTGTGCTATAACTAGGCTCATTGATTGGCAAAAGCCAAAATAAAGAAGGGAAACGATGGATAAAGAAACACAAATAATGTTAGTTCCTCAAGGCAGTATCGAAGGTTATATTCGTGCGGCAAATGAATATCCGATGCTGACCGCAGAGGAAGAAAAGGAATTGGCAGAACGTTTGTATTATCACGAGGATTTAGATGCAGCGAAAAAACTCATTTTGTCGCATCTTCGTTTCGTGATCCATGTTGCGCGTGGCTATTCTGGCTATGGTTTGCCTCAAGCTGACTTAATCCAAGAAGGCAATATCGGCTTAATGAAAGCTGTTAAACGTTTTAACCCTGAAGTTGGGGTACGTTTGGTGTCATTCGCCGTGCATTGGATTAAAGCAGAGATTCACGAATATGTTCTTCGTAACTGGCGTATCGTAAAAGTCGCAACCACGAAAGCTCAACGCAAATTATTTTTCAACCTACGCAAAACTAAACAACGTTTAGGTTGGTTTAATGAAAATGAAGTTGATATCGTGGCAAATGAATTGGGTGTTTCCAAAGAAGATGTGATCGAAATGGAATCGCGTATGAGCGGTGCAGATGTAGGTTTTGATTTACCCACTGATGATGCAGAAACAGAGACCTATTCTCCAGCCCTTTATTTGGAAGACAAAAGTTCTAATTTCGCAGCGGAGCTTGAAAATGAAAACTTTGAAAGTCAAGCAACCGAGCAATTAGGTGCAGCGCTACAAAGCCTAGATGCGCGTAGTCAGGATATTATCAAAGCTCGTTGGTTAGATGATAACAAAGCTACATTGCACGACTTAGCGGCAAAATATAATGTCTCTGCTGAACGTATTCGTCAATTAGAAACCAATGCACTGAAAAAATTAAAAAGTGCGGTGAGTTTTTAAATAATTTAGAAAAAGAAAACCTGCTGATTAGCAGGTTTTTTTATTTATCATTTAAACGTAATTTCAAATCTTCAGCAGTTTGGCAAGTCTTAATCTTATCAAACACTTGGTTCGCTTCATCATATTCTTTATTCAAATAACGTAACCATTGTTTAATTCGTGCCACATGGTAAAAACCGCTGTCATATTCATTTTCAACATTAGCATATTTTTGCAAGATTTTTTGAATCTCACGCCAAGGCATTTTTTCTGCATTTGATTTCAGCACATGGCTTAAATTCGGAATATTCAACGCACCTCGTCCCACCATTAAATCTTGACAACCTGTTTGAGATAAGCAGTCTTGCCCATCTTGCCAATGCCAAATTTCTCCGTTAGCAATAACAGGAATGGATAAACGCTCTCGGACTTCACCAATTTTTTTCCAATTAATTCGATCAGCACGATAACCATCGGCTTTTGTGCGTCCATGAACTGTAATTTCGGTTGCGCCCCCTTGCTCTACCGCATCAGCGATTTCAAAGGCTTGAGAAATATCATCCCAACCTAACCGCACTTTTACACTAACAGGAAACTCATTGGGCACGACTTGGCGTAAGGCTTGAGTGGCACGATAAATCAATTCAGGCTGTTTCAATAATGCTGCACCACCATTACTGCCATTTACTGTTTTAGAGGGGCAACCACAATTTAAATCAATGCCATGAGAACCAAGATCGATCGCACGAATTGCATTTTCAGCAAGGCATTCTGGATGCTGCCCAAGCAACTGTACTCGCACAGGCGTGCCAGAAGAAGTAAAGCCCTGATTTTTTAATTCAGGGCATAAACGATAAAATACTTTTTCAGGAAGAAGTTGATCAACTACTCGGACAAATTCTGTTATACATAAATCGTAGTCATTTACTTCGGTGAGAAGTTGGCGTACAAAGGGATCTAAAACCCCTTGCATAGGCGCAAGAATAACACGCACTATTTCCAGCCTTTTGCTTTACAAATTAAATCGTAAGCAGCTTGAATCTGTTGAGTTTTTTCTTTTGCCATTTCCATCATTTCTGGCGGTAAACCTTTAGCCACGAGTTTATCTGGATGGTGTTCATTCATTAAACGACGATAAGCGCGCTTAACCGTGTTTTGCTCATCGGACTCAGTCACACCCAATACTTTATAAGCATCATTTAAAGTTGGGCCAGAAGCATGTTGGTAACCACCACTATTTTGTTGCTGATATTGGTAGCCACCTTGATAGGCACCTTGTTGATATTGATGATAAAAACCACCTTGAGTAAAAGCTCTAGCAGCCATTTCCATCGCAATCATTTGTTCAAATTGCATACGAGAAAGACCAAGTTCTTCAGCAATTACATAAAGCACTTCTTTCTCATTTTCGTGAAGTTCTGAATCGGCAAAAGCCGCTTGAACTTGCACTTGTAAGAACATTCGCAATAAATCAGCACGTTGCCCACAACCAATGCGAAATTCACGGATAACTTGGCGAATTGGGAAATCAGATTCTTTACCACGACGAAACGCATCTTGCGCTAATTTACGCCCCGCATCATCCAATTTAAGCTGAATCATTAATTGATTCGCTAATTGAATATCTTCTTCTGTTACGCGCCCTTTCGATTTACTTAAATGTCCTAACACCGCAAAGGTAGTTTGCATAAACAAGTCTTGACGCGTTGTTTTCTTTTTAAAGAAACTGGAACTTACCGAGCCAAGCTCATACAATTTTTTATCTGCAATAGAACCTAAAATAAGCCCAGCAATCGCACCAAAAAATCCACCAACTTTCCAACCTAAAAATACGCCTATAATTTTTCCAATAAATCCCATTCTTTCCCCTGTTAAGTCAAAGTGCGGTTATTTTTATAATGTTATTTATAATGATGACAAAAATTTATTTCTCAAGTTTTATACGCCAAATTCAGCACGATAAGCACGCATTTCTGACAAATGGCTACTATATCGAGGATCTTGTTCGATAAATTGCATCAAATCATCTAAATCAATGATTGATAGCACTTGGCATTGATAATCACGTTCTACTTCTTGAATTGCAGAAAGCTCGCCTTTTCCTCGCTCCTTACGGTTTAAGGCGATTAATACCGTCGCAAGCTCTGCCTTATTTGCACTGATTAATTCCATAGATTCACGGATCGCAGTGCCAGCCGTAATCACGTCATCCACAAGCAAAATTTTTCCTTGCAATGGGCTACCAATTAAATTGCCGCCCTCTCCGTGATCTTTCACTTCTTTGCGATTAAAACACACGGGTTTATCAATACCATAACGATTAAATAATGCCACCGAAACTGAAGTGCCAATTGGAATACCTTTGTAAGCAGGGCCAAAAACAACATCAAAATCTACCGCACTTACCTGAATTGCCGCAGCATAGAACTCGCCTAAACGCGCTAAATCTGCCCCCGTATTGAACAAACCCGCATTGAAGAAATACGGGCTTTTACGCCCTGATTTCAAAGTAAACTCGCCGAATTTCAATACATTTCTGCTTAAAGCAAATTCGATAAAATCGCGTTTATATTGTTCCATTTTTTAACCCCTATAAACTGTGTTTATAAGCCTAGCGCTTCGCGTTGAGCGATAAAAATTTGATTACAGCCTTGTTTCGCTAAATCTAATAATGTTAATAATTCTTCATGGCTAAATGGCTCGCCTTCTGCAGTGCCTTGCACCTCAATCATTCGACCATCTTCCATCATCACAACATTCATATCTGTTTCTGCTGCAGAATCTTCCACATATTCCAAATCACAAACGGCTTGCCCCTCAACAATCCCTACAGAAATTGCTGAAACCAATCCTTTAATTGGATTAGTTTTTAACGTGCCATTCTCAATTAAACCATTGATCGCATCACATAATGCGACAGCAGCACCAGTAATGGATGCGGTACGTGTGCCGCCATCTGCTTGAATAACATCGCAATCTAAAGTAATCGCACGTTCACCAAGAGCTTTGAGATCCACCATTGCGCGCAAAGAGCGGGCAATTAAGCGTTGAATTTCCATTGTGCGCCCACCTTGTTTACCTTTAGCCGCTTCACGTTGCATACGACTATGAGTTGAACGTGGCAACATTCCATATTCAGCCGTGACCCAGCCTTGCCCTTGTCCTTTTAAGAAACGTGGTACAGCATCTTCCACTGTTGCAGTACAAAGCACTTTGGTATCACCAAATTCAACAAGCACGGAACCTTCAGCGTGCTTGGTGTAATTACGGGTAATTTGAATTTGGCGGGGTTGATTATTTTCTCGATTATTTGGACGCATAATTATTCCTTGATAGATTTAGAACGATGTAATAAAAAAGCGCACTATTCTAGCACGCTTTAGTTTTCATTATTGGGTAGTTTTTTCAAAGTCACGAATTTTATGGAAAGTTTCGTTTAAATCTGCCGCAAAATTAATTTTTTGAATATCTGGCGAAGAATTAGATTTAACTAACATTCTCAACGGCTGGAATTGCATATTGCACAAGTAAAGTTGTTGATGCGGCAACATATGTTGAACAAATCGAGTAAGCGCATGAATTCCACCAGCATCAAGCACTGTCACTGCATCACATTGCAGCACAATATGTCTGATTTCATGATCGGTATGAACCGTTCTATCATGCAAATCCGCAAACAATTTATCCGCTGCAGCAAAGAAAAGCGGACCGCTAATTCGGTAAACCAAAACATCATCCAAATCTTCAGGCGCATTGTGTTCAATTGCTTTTGTCATCTCAGCAATCGTCCGAATAAACAAGAGACTTGCAAGCAACACACCCACACTAATCGCAATCACCATATCAAACAATACAGTCAAAATAAGACAAGTCAGCAACACCGCCATTTCATTTTTGCCTGAACGGCGAGTAAGGTGAATAATATCGTGCACACTTGCCATATTCCACGCCACCACCAACAACAAAGCAGCCATAGATGACAAAGGCAAATAAGAAAGGGCTTGTGAAAACAAAAGTAAAGCGAATAAAACAAGTATTGCGTGCACGACACTCGATATTGGCGATACTGCCCCTGATTTCACATTAGCCGCAGAACGAGCAATCGCAGCTGTTGCCGTAATCCCACCAAAAAACGGAGAAATGATATTCCCCAAGCCTTGTGCTAATAACTCGTTATTAGAGTGATGTTTAGTATCTGTCATATTATCTAAAATCACTGCACAAAGAAGTGATTCTATTGCGCCCAATACCGCCATTGAAAAAGCAGCAGGTAACAACGCTTGTAAACTATTAAAATCCCAATGAATTAATTGACCTTGCGCATCAGGAATATTCCACGGCAGAGAAAAATCTGGCAATACATTAGGTATTCCATGACCAATCGAACCATCAGGCAAAGTATATTGGAATGCAGATCCAATCGTCGACACCTCAAAACCAAAATGCTGTAATGCTAGAGCTAAAATTGTACCAATAATCACGGCAGGTAGATGTCCTGGCACAGCCAAACGCAATTTATGCCATTGAGTTAGGACTAATAGGGTTACAACACCAACCACTGCATTCGCCCAATTTATCGTAGGAAGTGCGGTAAAAATTGTTTGGATTTTTGCGAGATAATGCGCCGGCATTTTTTCTATGGAAAGCCCCAAAAAATCCTTAATCTGCAAAGTACCAATAGTAATGCCAATCCCACAAGTAAAACCTAAGGTTACGGGCAACGGAATATATTCAATTAAACGCCCTAGACGAAATAACGCCATCAAAACTAAAATGAGCCCCGAAAGCAACGTTGCCATCAAAAGACCACTTAGTCCAAATTGTTGAGTAACTGGGTAAAGAATCACAACAAAAGCGGCCGTAGGCCCAGATATATTAAAGCGAGAACCACCAGTCAGCGCGATAACGATACCCGCAATAATTGCCGTATAAAGACCATGTTGTGGCGGCACACCACTTGCAATAGCTAAAGCCATGGAAAGCGGAATTGCAATCACCCCCACGGTCAACCCTGAAATAATGTCGCGAATCAGCGATTTTTTCGAATAACCAAAACGAAAGGAATCTTTCAGCGCGCTAAAGGGTTTTACGGCTAAAAAAACATTTTTAGAAAATAACGCTTTAATATGCATAAAAAACTACAAACGATAAATAAAGTGCGGTTATTCTAGCGAAACTTTTAAAAGTTTTTTATGTTCTAGCGCAAAAAACTTGACTAAACTGGAGCAAATCTTTATAGTTTGCGCACCTTTTACGGTGAGATGTCCGAGTGGTTGAAGGAGCACGCCTGGAAAGCGTGTATGTGGGAAACTGCATCAAGGGTTCGAATCCCTTTCTCACCGCCACGAACCAATTCATTAACGTTCACCAACGTTCATATTCGATAACAAACTATTGATATTTCAATAAGTTATCGTTCACAAATATTTACTACTGTTTATTTCTGATTGCTTATAACCGCACTTTTTAGATCCCAGTTTAGATCCCTCACTGTTTAGGGCTTTTTTCGAGGGATCTAAAAAGTCATACATTTTATTTTATGAGATGATGACTTATGAGCAAGATTGTTAAACCACTGACAAATACCACTTTACAAAACCTTAAACCGATTTCCAAAGAATATATTAAATCTGATGGAAACGGGCTTTATATAAGAATAAAACCTAATGGCACTAAAATTTGGTACTTTGCCTATAAATGGCATAAGAAGCACAGAAAAATTAGTCTTGGTGCATTTCCTGATTTATCTCTTGCATACGCCAGGGAAATAGCTACAGAATATCGTGGACTGATTTTACGTAACATTGACCCGCTAGAATATCGAAACTCTTCTAATATAGAAGAAAAGAAAATAACCTTTGCAGAAATGGCGATTAGATGGCGTGATAAGCGTTTAAAATTGGGAAAACTTAAACCCGAAACAGTCAATGATGCTTTCCGCCGCGTGGAATTGCATTTATTTCCGAAAATAGCAGACTTACCTATTGAGCAAGCGAGTTATAAAACCTTTGAACCCGTATTATTGCCGCTTAAAAACTCAAATACGCTTTATAAGATAAACATTGCAATAAATCAGATTTTCAGAATGGCAGAGGATGAAGATTTAATAGTTAAGAATCCGTTTAGAAAAATTCATGATGAGTTTACTTATGTGGAAACTAAAAATCATCCGACACTTGCACCAGAAGAATTACCCCGCTTATTTGAAGTGATGCAAGGGGCAAATTTAGAAAAACCAACCGCACTTTTAATCGAATGGCAATTATTAAGCATTTTACGCAGTTCAGAGGCCGTTAGTATTGAATGGGCAGATATTGATTGGGATGCGAAAGCTCTACATATTCCCGCTGAACGAATGAAAGGCGGTAAGCGTTCCCATAGTGTTCCACTTTCTCGACAGGCTTTGAATATATTAGAGCAAATGCGCCGTTATAATGGCAATCGTAAATATGTGTTTTGTTCACGCATTGCACCTTATAATCGCCCGATGAATAGCGGTGCGGCAAATGTTGCTTTAAAGCGTATGGGATTTAAGGGGTTGTTAGTTGCTCACGGTTTACGCAGTATAGCAAGCACTTATTTACATGAATTAGATCGATTTTCTTCTGAAGCTATTGAGTTATGTTTATCTCACGAAAATCGGGGGAAAGTGCGCGCGGCTTACGATAAATCGAAAAAATGGCGTTCTAGACAAGAGATTATGCAGACGTGGGGGGATTATGTGGAGGAATGCAAAATAAAGGCGTTACGCACTTAACATTGAACGAAGCTCTTGTTTTTTATCGTCAGGCAGGTTCGTGATGATATATTTAAAATAATTCTGTTCTTCTAGTTTGCTAGGCTTTGTTGTGTGACTAAAGATTAAGTGTATGACGAATTTATGTGCACAATCCTTATTTTTACAGGTGCAATAAAGCTTAGTATATTCTTTATGTTCTCTTTTGCTTCTATTAATCACTGCCTTATAACCACAGATTTTACAAAAAATCATTTTTTCACGCTTCCTTAACTGAAATACTTTTCTTATTAATTCTCTCACGGAAAATTTAAAAAAATATTATAAATCAGATATTTACATTTCACTTCTTAATATATCACTTTTTCCTTAACTGAAAAACACTGAAAAAATGTGTAATTTTTACAGTTAAGAAAATTCAATAAATAAGCATCCAAAGCTAGATATAGCAAGGCTTTACGCAATTTTAAAGACTGAAAATTAACTGTAATTTCTTCAATTTTTAACGCAAATTCGGCGGGGGAGGAAGTGGATTTTCCGTGACGTTGAATTTTCCGTGGAAAATTTCCGTGGGCCCTGGTTGAAATGGTTACTTTTTATTCTCTTTTTGTGGATTCTAATTTCACAAACAAACTTTCTATTCAATCTATCACTAATCTTTTATTTTTTGCCTATCCAATGGGATGTATTGAGATTCCTAGGAATCCAATTTTTATAAGGAAAATATTTATGAATGAAAAAATGCCACAGGCGGAACGCTTCATAAAATTACCCGAAGTGATAAATAAAACGGGGCTAGGACGATCAAGCATTTATCGAAAAATGAATGCTGGCGATTTTCCCAGAAGCATTCAACTAAACAAAAATAACATCGTATGGCTTGAAAGCGAAGTAAATGCGTGGATGCAAGCACAGATAGAAAAACGTAACCAAAAGGAGAAGTAGAATGAAACTACAAAACCAAGATAAGCAAGCCGAATTAGAACAACTGATCGGCAATTTAAACGTTAGCAATCAAGTATTCTACGAAATACAAGATAAAGCCTTATCAATTAAAGAAAACATATCGCGCAATAAAAAACTCATTGAAGCCTTAGAAAGCGATAACCAAGAAGCACAGAAAGAAATAGACAATCTTCAAGTTAGCGACACTGGCGAGATTAATTTTGATGGCTTTGATGAACTTTCAGAACGAATCAGTAAAAACACCCGTAAAATCGACACAATTAGAAAAGTGGTTGAAAAATTCGAAATTCAATTAGAAATTCTTTTGATGACGGAATACGAACAACACCTAAAAATATGTAACGAGTCTGCCCGCAAATGTTTTTCACTTATTGGCGATGAGTTACTCAATGAATTTATTTCAGGCGGTATAGCAGAAGAATTAAGCCGAATACTTACTATTTTTGATAAAGGCGGAAGATATGCAGATGTTTTTAAATATTCAACGGATAGCAATATTCGCGATATTTTTATTGATGAATTAATAAAACTACTAAGACCTCGTATTAATGCGGGTTCAAATGTACAGGATCTAGGCGTTATATCGCCAGAAGTTAAACTATCTATCCCGATTCCTAGCTGCAGTTCATTTCAGAGAAATAAACATTTAGAAGAACTGAACAATAAACTAAATCAATACTAAGCCGTAGCCCTGTTAAAAACAGGGCTTTTTTTATGCCATTTTGAACTATTTGGGACGAATTTAGACGGCTTGAGACTATTCAGAATACTTATGATATGCTATCTTTATACTATATAAAAACACAGTAGAGGGCATGATTATGGGATTGTATTCAGCGGAACAAGACTTTCTCACTATTGAGCAATTTATTTCTAACTTCAAACGAGAACACGATAAAAAACTCTCAATTATTGATATTTTAGATTTTTTTGAAAATAAAAAAATCTCTTTGTTTTTATCGGTAAAAAAAGATGAAAACGAAATAAGAATTGCAAGTAGCACCTTTAAAAAAACTGAAATCAGTGCTAGACATAGTAGAGATCAACTAAATAAATCAACGCTGTTTCACTCTGATAAAAGAATGGAAAAGATGAATGATGGTTTATTTCAATTTAATAGAAAGGATTATATTAAAGAAGATTATACTTCATTATACAGTGAGAAAAATACATTCCATAACATATCAGGAATAACAAATAATAAACTATTCTATAAAAAACCGTCAGAAAAAACCTCAACTAATCTATATACAAATAAAAAAGAAAAGATAAATCTATGGGAAGAGCAAGAAATTCATATATTGGAAGATTGCTTTTATAGCGGTTACTTTAAAATCCCTCAAAGGCGAATAAATTTAGGATTCTTATTAAAACCGGAAATGATTCCAGAAAAAGTGCGGGTTATTATAGAACATTTATTACCTGAGTTAGAACTTTGTAGCCATTATGAGATCACAGGGAACGAGGATACAGAAGATGGTTATAAAACGTCTTTAATTAATATTTTCATTCCTAACTATTTAGATAAGCTAAAAATAGCACCGCTTAAGGACCTCTATATTTCAAAAGATGATATTGAAAAAATCAGAAAAGATCTAAATCTACTTTCTATTCTAGACACAAGACCGCCACAAATACCAGAAAAAATCACACAAGAAATAGGGAAACTTAAAGATGATAACGCATTATTATATTCAATAATTGATTCAAAAAATCAAGAAATCCTAGCACTAGAAGAAAAGAATAAAGAACTGATAAAACATAAAAATAAATCAGTCCTAATAGAAAGAGATAAGATGTTATCAAGTCATCAAACGATTATTAAAGGCTTATTATTAGTCATTGATAAAATGCACAATAAAAAACGGGTATTTACCTCTCCTAAAAAAAGAATCTCCCCTAATGAAATTAGCAAAGAAATTCTAACCATCATTGAGGAAAATCCTAATGATTTTCTAGATGAAAAAATTGGTGATAGCACAATCAGAAAATATTTACGAAATAGCCTAAAAGAAATAGAAGATAAATAATCAAAGATTATACCTAGAATAATGCAGTTATTCATTATTATCCTTATTGATGAATGGTTAAGGGTTTAATACAAAATCTCCTATATGTTCCCAGCACAGGAGATTTTTTTTACCCATAGTTATTTCAAGTCTATTTTTTAACCACTTACCAACTTCTCTATTTTTCACTTTTCACCCTTTTAAAAATCAATAGGTTACAAATTTATTTGGTATTTCGTTCCCTTTTTTGGTATTTGCCAACTTCTTTTTTATTCTTTTCCTACAATACTTTCCGCAATCAAACATAGACAAAGGTGAACGTTAATGAAGATTGCTCAGTACATATGCACACTTACTTATTCAAGAGGAATAACAAAATGAAAGATTCTCAAATAAAGCAATATGCAAGCCAACTTGTGACAAAATATCAAGGTCAACCAAGCAAACAGTCTGACGTTGTTCTATCTATCACACTAAATGAGAAAGCCCTACAAAGTCTAATGACAGATTTTAAGGCGCGCTCTGATTTTTTAGGGGAAGTTAACTGGCTCCCGGTCAAAAACGTTGAAGGAAAAAAATTCTTAGGTGCATTAAAAGGCACAACAACAGGACGCAAACAAGAGGGGCGAAATCGCTCTATTATGGAATATGGCGAAACTTACAAAACTTGCGAGATAGATAGCGGCGTGCAAATTAACTGGCGTTTAATTGATGAGCTTGAAGTCACTCAAGAAAACTTTGAAGAGCTTTTCACTCGGTTGACGGAAAACCAGTTTATTTTAGATATGCTGAAAATAGGCTGGCATGGTGAAAGCCAAGCGGTAAACACACAAGCCGAAGATTTATCAGATGTTACAAAAGGCTGGCTGGCACAACTGAAAGAACAAAACCCAGCGAATATCATTACGGGCGGAAAAAGTACGGGCAAAATTGTCTTATTTACTGAAAAAGCCGACTACAAAAATTTAGATGAATTAGCGACTGCATTGCGCAATAAATTGCCAGCAGAATATCAAGAACGCAATGATCTTGTATTTCTTGTAGGGGCTGAATTAGCCTCTAAAGCCAATGCCAACATTAAAGGTGCATACCTTTATTCTGAAAATAACGGCATGAATAATCTTTATTTATCAAATTATTTTGGCGGTATGCCTAGCATTATTCCGCCGCAATTCCCGAAAAAATGCGCCGTGGTTACCACGCTTAAAAATTTAAGTATTTATACACAAAAAACAAGCTGTCACCGCTCTATTTATAACGAAGAAAACACGGGCGACTATATTAACGCCTACTATCGCCAAGAGTGCTATGTTGTAGAAAACCTCAATTTAATGACGGCAATCGAGCATAAAAACGTGGTATTTGAAAATGAATAAAGCCTTATCTGTAATGACCGAGTTATCCCGCTTGCCAATTTCAACGCAACGCCGTTTTATTAATGAAATTGCGCGTGAACTTTTACAAGAGAAAATTCCGTTACATAGCTCAATTTTACCGAGATATGACGAACTCAACCATAATGAAAAAAGAACGTTCTATTTTGTTCTGATGGAATATATGGAAAAAGATAATGTAGGCAAAACCCTGATTAAATAAATAAAGTGCGGTCAATTCCGCACTTAAATAAAAGGAAAGAATATGACATTAAAAACCTTATTGACGATTCAAGAGCTTGAAGAAATGGGCATTGCCAAGCGCACAAAGATTTATTACATGATGAAGCGTGGCGATTTTCCGAAGCCGTTAAAATACGACAGAACCAACCGATGGGCGCGTGAAGATGTACAAGCCTGGTTAGATAAACAAAACCCAAACCGCAAACAAGAGGCGCAGCATGGCGGGCTTACGGCTTAATTGCCCTGAATGTGGTAAAGCGTTACAAATTCGTTCTTCTGTGCGACCGTGCGCAACGGTAACGATAGCTTATGTTTATTGCTCTCATTGCGAATTGAAAGGCGTTTATAAAGCAGGATTTGAACAAGGGCAATTTGCGCAATTCCAGCCAATTGAACAGCCACACCAATGGGCGCAAGACCGCCCACCCAAAAAATAAGGGCTTACCTCGAAAGATAAGCCCGTTCCCTATAACGACAATTTAAAGCGAATAATTCAATGAACTATTTAAACGACAATCTACCGTTTAATGCGGTAGCGTGCAACCTTTTTACACGTAAAAATAAACCATTTTTACAAAATGGCTTGACAGATAAAACGAGATTAAACTATATTAATCCCGCACTCGCAAAATCGAGAGCCAGCCGTGACAAGCTGAATTTATCAATGGCGAACAGTAGCACGCCATTTTTAACTCGTGCTTTTTTTGTTCGTAGCATTTACGCACCTATCCAAAATAATCTATCTTTTGATAGACTATTCTCAATGGTAGCGCGTAATGGGCAACCCTTAGCGGTTGGCTGTTTTCCATTGATAGCAGTTTGTCACCCTGTTACGTGCTACCGCCCGACCGTGACAAGTCTAGCGGTAGTTCTTGAAAATTTATCAATGGACACCGCAGAAATGATCTATAAATTTCTATGCGTTAATCGCACACACCCGCACTTTAATTTGTGCATTCAAACTATTCACGCCAACGCCGAAGAAAGCGCAAGATTAAGCCTTAACGCTGATTTTCGCCACCTCGTCACCGTTGCAAAAATCAACCCGAAATTTAACCGCACTTTAGCGATGAAAGGGGGGATTTATGCGTAATCTATCCCTTCATTTAATTGATGAAATTCAAAGCGAAATAACCCGATTTGATACGTTGAACACCTGTTTAGAAATGGTTGGCGCAACTTTTTATTTGAAAGATGAGAGCGAATTAAAGGGATTTATGCTGAATATGTCGCATTTTTATGCCTTACAGTGTGCGCATATTCAACAGAAATTAGATGAATGCTTTCCTCAAAAACAGCCTCAATCACAAGGGGGCGCGAAATGATGACGCATAAAATCACCTTACCAGACGGCACGATTATTGAAATTTTCACTAATGCCGATGAAGTGGGCCAAACTGATTTAGATGTTCAAGCATTATGGTGCGAGGCAGAACAGAAAGCGCAACGCAAAATGAAACTTGATGAACATATTAAACACAAGTCAATACAGCGTAAGAAAAAACGCCGCGCGCACCAAAAACAGGCAAGACGGAAACAACGCTAGGGGGAAATATGGAAAAGCAAACAGAAACCACCGAATTTTTATTAAATGAATTGGAGAGCCTGAAAGCCCGTGTGCAAGCAATAGAAAATCAATATGCGCAAGCAGATCAGATATGGACACCACTCGATATAGCTGCTTATGCAAAAGTTTCTTATGGTTATGTGATTCAAACCTTAATTAAATTGCCTGGTTTTCCCACAACGTTAGGCGACTCACGTCCACGCGCCCCGAAAAAATACCGCGCGGCAGAGGTTATCGAGTTTTTTAAGAATCGGAATAAGGCATAGGGGGAAAAGATGAGCTATAAAAAACACCCACCAAAAGCACCGCACTTTGACGAACAAGGGCGCGTAGCCTTTGAGCATATTCACGCATTAATTGGCAATAAAGCCTGGAATGCTTGGGGATTTGGTAAAGATAAAGGCAATGGCCTTGAATGGAGTTTATTGCGCGATAAATTAGGGCTTGAGCGTGATTATAAGCCGATAATTTTAGATGCGGAGAAGTTGGCAAATGCTGGCGATTATCAGATTTTAAAAGATGATGTGCACGCCGTGACATTTTACCGTTTTGGCAACGTGACAAGCGACCAAGAAAACGCGCTATTACTGGCTCTGGCGACAAATAGCAAAGTTAAAAAAGTGTTTTTCGCCGATAATCTAGGCGATAATTTGGAAGAATTAAGCCACCGTTTAGAAGATTTACGCAATAGTGCAGAATCCCGAAATTTAGCAGAAATGCGCGTGGAATATATGGATAAACCAGATGCGCCAAAACGTGAGCCTTATGTAGAGTATCGAGAAAACGGCAAAATTAAAGGGTTACATTACATCAAGCCTAAAGTTGATAATGATACTGGCGAAATCATTAAAGAGAATATGACATGGATTTGTGATGATTTGGCACTGGTTGGCGAGGGGAAAACGCAAGGCGGCGAATATTACTATCTTTTTCAATGGCAAAACCGAGATGAAAATAAACCGCGCACCGTTGCTATCGCCCGTGAAGATTTTGGCACAGATTCAGGCTGGAAGATGCTGAAAGCACAAGGCTTGAAAATGACACAAGGCTCAGGCTTAACACAACGCCTTACCGAGCACTTTCACTTTAACGGCGACCATTTCACACAGTGGACTATCACAAATGTGACAGGCTGGCTAAATGGGGCGTATTTATTACCGAATGGGGAAATTATTGGCACGCCACTTAAACCGATCTATTTTACCGACCGAAGCAGTTCAAGCCTCGGCTATACGACAAGCGGCACGCTTGCAGATTGGCAGCGAGAAATTGCGCAAAATGTACGTGGTAACGCCTCAATGATGATTGGCGTAGCGGTTGCGTTAGCTGCACCTATGCTTTCACTTTTAGGGCGGGAATCTTTTGGCGTGCATTTATTCGCGGAAAGTTCAAAGGGAAAAAGCACAACCCTAAATATTGCCAACAGTATTTACGGCAACCCCGAAAAAATAAAATTAAGCTGGAGCACCACCGCAACAGGCGTAAAAAATGAAGCAGCTGCACGCAATGACGGCTTTATTACTCTAGACGAAATCGGACAAGCCAAAGACGGAAAGAATCTAGAGACTATCGCCTATGATTTGTTTAATGAAACGGACAAAATCAGAGGCGAAAAAGAGGGCGGAAACCGACAAATAAAACGCTGGAAAGTATCCGCACTTTCGACAGGGGAAAAAGATTTAGAAACCCAGCTAAGACAGCAGGGCGCAAAGGTGCACGCAGGGCAATTAGTACGGCTTTTAAATGTGCCGCTTGAGGAAGCAAAGCATTTACACAACTTTCCCAATAATAAAGCGCACGCCGACCATTTAAACGAAAAAGTGCAAGAATGTTTTGGCGTAATTGGGCGCGAATGGATAGCCTTTCTTTCTAACAATGCGGATGCAGTGAAAAGCACCTATAAGATAATTCGCCAAAAATGGTTAGATTTATCTAATAATATGAGCGGACAAGTGCAACGTGTAGCGGGCGACCGTTTCGCCGTGCTAGAAACCGCACTGTATTTAGCCAAAGACTTAACCCAATGGACGGAAGAAGAAAGCGCACAAGCCATTTTAAAAAACTTTCTCAACTGGAAAGAAGAATTTGGCGAAAATAGCCGAGAAGAAACAAGTTTAATCAGAATTTTGACCGATTGGCTATTAGTCAATGAAGCAAGTTTCATTGAATATCCAGCGGATCCTAATGCAAGAACACCGATTAAAGTATCAGGTGTTAGAGTGTTGGCCAATGAAGCGAAAAAGGAAGAAGAGCATTATTTCATTTATCCTAAAATTTTTGATGAAATTATTGAGGGATTCCCTAAAAATATGGCGCACAGCATACTTTTTTCATCAGGGTTATTAAAAAAACCGAAAAAGCCCGAGAATGGCTATAATGAATACATTTTCAAAATATCGAAAAAGTATATAGGCAAAACGGTTAGGGCTTATAAAGTGATGCCATTTTCAGATGATGAAAGTGATTCAGAAAAAACCGAATAAAAATTAAAGCAAGGTTCGCTACCTTGCTTTTTTTATGTTTTAAAAGAATTTTTCTGCCAAAAGATAGGATTTTTATAGGAATCACAGGAATAAAATATCACATATCTTTATAAATCAATAACTTATAATAATAAAAAATTCCTATTACCTATCTAAAAATTCCTATTCAGTGGGTAAAAATTCCTATTTTTGCTCTTTTTGTTCCTATTGTACAAAAAACAGCCTTAAAAAATTCCTGTAAAATTCCTAAAAAATTCCTGTTTAAAAAATAATCACAGGAATTTTTTCAAACCCTCAACCTATTAATAAATAAAGATTTTTTTCATAAAAATTAAAAAATTCCTGTAATTCCTGTAATTCCTGTAAAAAAAACGCACCAACAGAAAAAAATAATTTAAAAAACCAATACCCATCAATAAAGGCATTCTAGAAATCTTTTAAAAACTCTTTTAAAGTGTTACGATTCAGAAGAACTAACAACAAAAAGAGGATATTTATGGCCATTCATCAAATACTAACAGAGCAGGCTGCAAGCATTACCGATCTAAAACGAAACCCTATGGGCGTAATGCGAGAAAGTGAAAATGGCGTGATTGCTATATTGAATCGTAACCAACCAGCTTTTTATTGTCTTACGCCTGAAATGTTCGCTTATATGCAAGAGTTAATCGAAGATGCAGAACTAGTACGCATTGCAGAAGAGCGAAAAGCTGAGGGCGGTTTTATTGAGGTTGATATTAATGACTTATAAACTGACATTTAGCCCAAAGGCAAAGAAAGAATGGGATAAACTTGGCGATACCATAAAAAACCAATTTAAGAAAAAGTTATTAGAACGCTTAGAAAATCCACACGTGCCCGCAGATCGGCTTTCTGGCTTTTCTGGTGTGTTTTATAAAATAAAACTTCGCTCGGTAGGTTATCGTTTAGTTTATGAAGTTATTGAAGATAAAGTTATCGTTTATGTTCTTGCCGTTGGCAAGCGTGAACGCGCTGAAGTTTACACCGCTGCACGGGATAGATTAAATTAATCTATATTTAATGATATTACTTGTTATTAATCACAAATTAATTTACATTGCACCCTATCTTTGATCCCTGTTTAGATCCCAGTAAACATAAGCGATCACGACTAAACCCCAGTAAAATCAAGGCATAAGCGTTAAAAATTGTTGTTCTTTCTCACCGCCATCCTAATTTTATTCCCTAATCATTCCCCTTTTCTTTCTTCTTCAAATTCAGTTTTTTTATTCTAATTATTTTTGTTATTACGCTCATTGAATTTTTTCATCAATGCAGTAAACTAGCCACCGATTTTTAATCACCTTTCTTTTCACTTTAAATGTTACCCGCGAGTAACAAAAGGACACATCATGACAAACAAAGTAAACAGTTATGGCTGGAAAGCTTTAATTGGCTCTGCCGTCGGCTATGCAATGGACGGTTTCGATCTTCTCATTTTAGGTTTCATGCTTAGTGCAATTTCCGCAGACTTAAATCTAACACCCGCACAAGGTGGCTCTCTCGTGACATGGACGCTTATTGGTGCCGTATTTGGCGGTATTTTATTTGGCGCATTAAGCGATAAATACGGTCGTGTACGCGTACTGACTTGGACCATTCTTCTTTTTGCGGTATTTACTGGGTTATGTGCGATTGCACAAGGTTATTGGGATTTACTGATTTACCGCACAATTGCTGGCATTGGCTTAGGCGGTGAATTTGGAATTGGGATGGCTCTAGCAGCAGAAGCATGGCCAGCACACCACCGAGCTAAAGCAGCATCTTATGTTGCATTAGGTTGGCAAGCTGGTGTGTTAGGTGCCGCATTACTTACACCATTATTGCTCCCGCATATTGGCTGGCGTGGAATGTTCTTGGTGGGTATCTTCCCTGCATTTGTCGCTTGGTTCTTACGTTCTCATTTACATGAACCTGAAATTTTCACTCAAAAACAAACCGCACTTTCAACTCAATCCAGCTTTACTGATAAATTACGTTCATTTCAGCTTCTGATTAAAGACAAAGCTACGAGCAAAATCAGCATTGGTATCGTCGTACTCACTTCCGTACAAAACTTCGGTTATTACGGCATTATGATTTGGTTACCTAATTTCTTATCAAAACAACTTGGATTCAGCTTAACTAAATCTGGGCTTTGGACAGCTGTTACTGTCTGCGGTATGATGGCTGGAATTTGGATTTTCGGACAACTCGCCGACCGCATCGGACGCAAACCAAGTTTCTTACTTTTCCAATTAGGCGCAGTGATAAGTATCGTGGTTTACTCACAACTTACCGATCCTGACATCATGCTTCTTGCAGGGGCATTTTTAGGTATGTTTGTGAACGGAATGATGGGCGGTTACGGTGCATTAATGGCAGAAGCCTACCCAACAGAAGCTCGAGCAACCGCACAAAACGTACTTTTCAATATTGGTCGTGCCGTAGGGGGATTTGGACCTGTGGTTGTGGGCGCAGTTGTACTCGCCTACTCTTTCCAAACTGCCATCGCCCTACTTGCGATTATCTACGTAATTGATATGTTAGCGACAATTTTCTTAATCCCTGAATTAAAAGGTAAAGCCTTAGACTAAGAAAATATAAAAGATAAAAATGCTCGCCAAGTGCGAGCATTTTTTATGAAATAAAAGGGAACAATTGTGATAACACTTGTTCAGCTGAAATCTCTTTCATTGAACTTGCCGATAAGTAATGCTGATTTTTTATCGTAGAAAAAAGACGCTAACGGCTCGCGGATACTTTGACGATCATAGCCATGTTTCACACCTTGAGCGAAACGAGTTGCAAATAAAGCACTTTTAATGAGCTCTTGCGCATCAATTACCGCATCATAGTTTTCAGCCTGCAACAAAGTGCGGTAATTTTTCCACTCATTTCTTGTTTGAATGGAAAAAGGCGATTTACGCCAACGGCGCAAAGCAATAGGAATCACGCAATTTACGGCGGAATGCCAACGTGGAATTTCTGCAAAGTTTTCTTCCGCCACCCAATCAATACTTAAACTGGGGATCGCCTTTTGAGCATCAGTCAAGGCGGGCAAAGTGTGGATAACATCCCCCATAGAGGAAGTCTTAATCACGCACACTTTCATTTAATTAACCTTCTTCCCCAGTGCATAATCCCAAGCCCAGATACGGCTAAAATGCCCCCAATAATTAAGGAGGAATCCACCTGTTCATTCAACCAAACGGCTGAAAATAAAATGCCTAAAATCGGCACAAGAATAATGTAAGCCGAGGCATTGCCTGCCCCTAAGTGTTTCACACCATCAAAATACCATGCATAAGCCAATACCGTTGCACCAAATGCAAGACCAAGTAAACTAAACCATTGCGTTCCATTTAATTGAAATACGCTTGCCCAACCTTCCGCACTTTCCGTCCATAATGCTGCCAACGTCAGCATAAAAAAACCAAAAGTAGAAGAAATCGTGGTAGCGGTGAGAGAATCAATTCCGATTAATACTTTACGAGCCAATAAAGTATAAGCAACCCAGCAAACTAAAGCACAAAGCAATAACATTTGACCGAATCCAAAATTTTGTAAGAGGTTAGTTGGATTCCCTTTTGTCATGGCTAACAAAGAACCGCTAATGGCAATAATCATCCCTAATACAACCCAGCGATTCCATTTTTCTTTAAATAATAAAATAGCAAAAAACATCGTAAAGACAGGATTAGAGGCAACGACCATCGTTCCTTGCCCTGCTGGAACATATTTCAAACCCAAAATAAAGAAAGTCGAATAACCAAAGATCCCAAGCAAAGCCGTTAATAATAATCCAAACCATTGGTTAGGACGAAGCTTTCTCACATAAATAAAGCGATTAGCCACATACAACCAAATCAACAATGGAATAATCGCGAACAAAAATCGTAAACTTGAAGCAACAAATGTCGGCATAGCTTGGGCAACCACTCGTCCCCAAGGCCAAGAGGCGCCCCATAAAATCACCATTCCAATTAATTGTAAATGTATGCGTAGAGGGTTCATATCATTAACATATCCAGTTACGCCTTTTCTATTTACTTAAAGGCTCTGCTTGGTAAGCTTTTATTTTTTCTCGTAAAGCGGCTTCAAATTCTGCTCGATGAGCATCATCTTGAAAGGCTGAATGAGGAATTAAGAAAAACAAGCCTGTATCAACTCGAATCATTAAGTAACCATAATGATTTTCGATATGATGAATGTACCGATAATTATATAAAGTTTGGCAGAGCGCTATTTCAGAATATAAACCATCGTCTTGAATACGTACGGTTCTCTTTTCTTGCTCTATTCTATTAAGTACTTGGCTTTGAATTGCTCGATTATTTAAATAAGGTCGAATTAAAACTGCGTATATAAATGCTAATAGAGAAATGACAAGTAATATATATCCCACATAATAAGCCAAAATATTTTCATAATAATCATAAAAATATTCAGACCAATCCATCATTACAAAGGCAATAAAACAGCTTGGAATCAGAAATAATAAATACAATAGGAAATCACCAATATGCATTATCTTACGAAATTTATTATGTTTATAAATATCACGACTTACTTTCCTAGCTACTTTAGAATAACTTTTATCTAATACAGGTTGATATGTAATTTCCATTTTATATTCCTTTTTTGTTAGCACTTAAAAGTGCGGTCAATTTTTCCAATACTTTTTCCGGCGTAATATCGATCAAACTTTGATGATATCCTTCAGCGCTGTCGGTGCTTTTACGCACTTTAATCAAATCGCCTTCAATTAAACGGATGATTTCTGCTTTATCGGATAGTGGAGGTGTGTACGTTGGGCTGGTTGGGCCGTAAAGCGCCACTAACGGACGATCAGTAGCAGCGGCAATGTGCATTAAACCACTGTCGTTACTCACGATCGCCGTGCAGTGAGCAATTAAATCCACCGCCTGATTCAGATTAGTTTGCCCCGCTAAATTTAAACAAAATGATTGTAGCTCGGCTGGTAATGCATTGCGAATTTGCTCTCCTGCTTCCACATCTTTTGGTGAACCAAATAATTCTACCGCATAGCCTTTTTCAATGAGCATTTCGGCCAATTTAGCATAATGATAATGTGGCCAACGTTTTGCAGGGCCAAATTCTGCGCCAGGACAAAAACCAATAATTGGACGTTCGCCTAAAAGTGCGGTTTGTTTTTCAAATTTTTTTAAGGTTTCAGCTTGTTGCGCTAGCTCAACCGTCAAATAGGGTTTCAAGACAGGAATATCATCAGCTTTTGGTACAGCATCTTTTTCAAAAGCCAATGCAACATAACGCTGCACCATCATTGGATAATCTTTTTTATTGGCTCGTAAATCATTCAATAAAATATAACGGCTTTCGCCTTTCCAACCACGACGATGGGCAATTTTTGCAAAGAAAGGAATAAACGTAGATTTCAATGAATTAGGCAAAACAATCGCCATATCATATTGTTCACGCAAAGACTTTCCTAAACGATAACGCGTTCCCAATTCAAAGGCTCCGTGCCCTAATGGCATTTCAATCGCCTCACGCACCTCTGGCATACGCGCAAGCAAAGGCTTACACCAATTCGGTGCCATCACATCAATATTGCAGTTTGGATATTGAATTTTCAGTTGCTGGTACAAACTGTGCGACATCATCATATCGCCAACCCAAGATGGGCCGATAATTAGAATATTCATAATATTTCTTATAAAAAGCATGGTATATATTTCTGTTATTATGGCATAAAGTTATAAAAATATGTTCTTAACAATTCAACCGAAACTCTTTCGGAGTCATTTCGAATTCTTTCTTAAACACAGAATAAAAATATTGAACAGAAGGATAACCACAAATATCTGCAATTTCTTGAATAGAAATATCAGTTTGTTGTAATAAATTCTTTGCTCGGGAAATTTTTTCTTCGTGGATGACTTGGTGAATTGTTTTATTCATTTCATTCTTAAAACGTTGTTCAAGATTAGAACGTGAGGTTTCAAGATGATCTAAAACTTGTTCTACTTTAATTCGATGACAGGCACGATGACGAATATAATGCATTGCTTGAATGACAAGCGGATCTGTTAATGATCGATAATCTGTAGAATTTCGAGAGTGAACGGTAATCGGTGGAATTAAAATAGGGGTATGTGAAACTTTTTGACCATTGAGTAATTTATGTAATAACTTCGCTGCTTGATATCCAATTTCTCTTGCCCCTTGCTCTACAGAAGAAAGAGATACTCGCGATAAATATTGGATCAATTCTTCATTATCAATACCAACCACACAAAGCTCTTCAGGTACAGCAATTTTACTGTACTCACAAGCCTGCAACAAATGACGAGCACGCGCATCCGTAACAGCAATAATACCAGTATGAGAAGGAAGAGATTTTAACCAGACAATTAGCTTTTGTTGCTCTTCCAACCAATTTTGAGCATGAACCTGTACACCCTCATATAGGTAAATAGGGTAATGATTTTTCTCCATCAACTCTACAAAGGCATCTCTTCGTTCTATAGACCAATGCTTATGAGTATTTACTTGCAAACCATAAAACGCAAACTGTGACAGCCCTTTCTCCTGTAAATGAGATAAAGCCATTTCAACCAATGCTGCATTATCTGTTGCTACATAAGGAAAGTGAGGATAAAAATCAACTTGTTTATAAGAACTGCCGACTGCGATAGTAGGAATAAGAGTATGTTGCAATAATTCGACGGTTTTCGGATCATCAAAGTCCGCAATAATACCATCAATAGAAAGTTGATTAATGGTATCAGTATGATAGATAAATTCATCTTCTACAAAAATATCCCACATACATTGCGATGCCTGAATATATTGTCCAATACCCTCCACCACCTGCCGATCATATACTTTGTTTGCATTAAATAAGAGGGCAATT
Source organism: Haemophilus haemolyticus (assembly GCF_003490595.1). Taxonomy (GTDB): domain Bacteria; phylum Pseudomonadota; class Gammaproteobacteria; order Enterobacterales; family Pasteurellaceae; genus Haemophilus; species Haemophilus haemolyticus_L. Next base: position 156,753 of record NZ_QQGY01000001.1, on the reverse strand, counting down.
TTGTAGTATTGTTCCGTCATTTTATATCCTTATCTATGGGAAATTGCTATTTAAGTTATAATAGAAAAGATATTTAGCTTCAAGATAAAAATAGCCAGAATAACTGGCCATTTTTATATCCAATACCACATTTATTTTTTTAGCTTCGCAATACCTATTCCACTTGCACCATAAATAATAGCAAAGATAATACCGCTCCAACATAAAATTGCCCAAGGTAAATAAGACAATGTTGCAACACCTAATGTGCCTGCCATATATGCACCTGCGGCAGTCCATGGCAAAATAGGTTCAATAATTGTTGCGGAGTCTTCTGCTGTTCGACTTAGATTTTTTGGATGTAATCCTTTTTCTACATACGCATCTTTAAGCATTTCTCCTGGAATTAGAATAGAAATTTGCCCATTACAAGTAACCCCAATCATTGTTAAACCGCAAAGAATCGTTGTAATAATCAAAGAAAGAGTTGAATGAACAAAGGTGAGTAATTTTTGAATAATCACGGTTAATGCACCGCTCAATTGTAATACACCTGCAAATGACAATGCACAGAAACAAATTAATAGTGTTCCCATCATTGAGTTCATTCCACCACGATTCAACAAACGACTTAAATCAGAGCTAACTGAAGTATGGTGAATCATTGAGGTATCAAATCCATTAACTGCGCTATTAATCACATCAGATAGAGAGAATTTTTGAATTAAGATAGCATTAATAATTGCGATAAATGCTGATAATAACATCACTGGAATAGTCGGTTTCTTAGTAATAGATCCCCATAATACAATAGCGACTGGAATAAGTAATAGAAAGTTAAAATGATAAACTTGCTCTAACTCATGAATCATTGTATTTACTTTTTCTGGAGTCGCCACATTAGAAAAATCGTAGTTTAAACCATATACCACATAGACAGTAGCCGAAAGAATAAAGGATGGTAATGTTGTATAAAGTAAGTGAGCGATATGCTCATATAAATCTACGCCAGCAGCTGCAGATGCAATATTGGTTGTATCAGATAATGGCGATAATTTATCTCCAAAATACGCACCAGCGACCACAGCACCTGCCGTAGCAGCCAAATTGGCGTCTAATCCAATCGCAACTCCCATAAATGCCACACCAACAGTCCCTGCTGACCCCCAAGAGGTTCCAGTACAAATGGAAACAATAGCAGTAAGGAATAAGGCTGTCACATAAAGATATTCTGGTGATATCGCTTTTAGTCCGTAGTAGATCATCATAGGAATTGTTCCTCCACTAATCCAAGTTCCAATTAATAATCCTACAGTAATTAAAATTAATAGCGCAGGCATTGTTTTAGCTATTTTTTCTGAAATGGCGTCTAAAATATCTAAATAGCAATGACCTAATTTAATAACTAAAAAACCAGCAAATACCGTTGAAATAATCATTAATGGCTCAGCTGGCAAATCAAATAAAGCATACCCAAGCCCTAACAGTAATAGCATCACTATGATTGGTGAAAAAGCTTCTAATGTTGTTGGCATTCTTGTACGATGAGTGGTTTTCATATTAAATCTCCCTATTGTTTAATAAACAAAACCCATTTTTGATTCGATTCAATGCTTCTAATAATTTTTCTCTAGGCATAGCGACATTCATACGAAAGAAACCGTCTCCCTCTTTGCCAAATTCACTCCCCAAAGATACTTTTACTCTTGATAAATTATTAATCCAATAAGCTAATTCATTTTCATTTATACTTAGCTTTTTATAGTTTATCCAAAGTAAATAAGTTCCATCACTTTCAGTAATATCTAATAATGGAATATACTCATTGAAAAATTCTTTTACTATCTTCTTATTATTCTTTATGTATTCTTTTAGATAGATTACCCAATCAGTACAATATTTATACAGCGAAATAATAGCTGGTATAGAGAAATAATTTGGATTATGTATACCTAATGCCATCATTTCTTTTATAAATTTTTCTCGAATTTCTTTATTCTCAATAATTAGGTTAGCTATTTCCAATCCAGGAATATTAAAAGTTTTTGCTGGAGATAAACAGATCATTGAGTGATTTGCTACCCATTCATCTAATGATGATATTAGATAGTGGGAATTATTTGTTAATGTAAAGTCTGCATGGACATCATCGGAAATGATAAATACATTATATTTTTTAGCTAAGTTTATAATTTCAATAAGGACTTCTTTGTTCCAAATCGTTCCAGTTGGGTTATGAGGAGAAATTAAAACAAATACTTTAGAATGTTTAAAACATTCCTCTAATAAATTAAAATCAATACGATACTTTCTATTCTCATAAATCAAAGGACATTTATATAATTTTCTGTCATTTAATTTTATCGTGTTTAATATTGGACTATATGAAGGTGATAGAATGCATATTCCATCAGTTTCTTTTGTAAATGCTCGTATATAAATAGATATGGCTTGAATTATTCTTGGGCAAAATACAATTTTTTCAGAGAGAACAGAATAATGATATTGTTCAAAAATATAATCACTGATTATCTTGTGATAGTCGGCTGGTAATTCAGTATAACCATAAATTCCTAAACGATTAAATTTTTCTAATTCATCTATCATCAATTGAGGTGCTGGAATATCCATATCCGCAACAGACATTGGAATAATATCATTATCTACATTCCATTTAGCACTAAATGTATTTAGGCGATCAATAATCACATCAAAATTATAAAAATTATTCATTATTCCTCCTTATGTATAAGGCAAATTTACTTTAGTCAAAGAAGGAAAAAATTAAAATTACTAAAACTACTTTATCTATTACGTTTTTTCACAACTGTGATCCACTCCACAGTTGCAAATAATCAACATAGAAAAATTAAATAACATAATTGATGAAAATCTAGTTTTTCACAAAAATACGAAAAATTTCATCACCTAGAGAGGAAAATGTTATGACAACCTATTTCGATAAAATTGAAAAAATCTCCTTTGAGGGAGAAAAATCAACAAATCCTTTTGCTTTCAAACATTATGATGCTAATCAAGTAATTTTAGGTAAAACTATGGCTGAACATTTACGCTTAGCTGTGTGTTATTGGCATACCTTTTGCTGGAATGGGAATGATATGTTTGGGCTAGGTTCTTTGGAACGAAGTTGGCAGAAAAATCCAAATTTGCTTGCTGGCGCAGAACAAAAAGCCGATATTGCTTTTGAGTTTTTGAATAAGTTAGGCGTGCCTTATTATTGTTTTCATGATGTTGATATTGCACCTGAAGGTAATTCAGTGCGGGAATATGTACAAAATTTTCATCATATTGTTGATATTTTAGAACGCAAACAAGTAGAAACGGGTGTAAAGCTCTTATGGGGAACTGCAAATTGTTTTACTAATCCTCGTTATATGTCTGGTGCAGCAACTAATCCTAATCCTGAGGTTTTTGCTTGGGCTGCAACACAAGTGTTTAATGCGATGAATGCCACTCAACGTTTAGGTGGAGAAAATTACGTATTATGGGGTGGACGTGAGGGATATGAAACTTTATTGAATACCGATTTGAAACGCGAACGTGAACAAATTGGTCGTTTTATGCAAATGGTGGTAGAACATAAGCATAAAATTGGGTTTAAAGGTACATTATTAATTGAGCCAAAACCGCAAGAACCAACTAAACATCAATATGATTATGATGTGGCAACAGTGTATGGTTTCCTAAAACAATTTGGTTTAGAAAAAGAAATTAAAGTTAATATTGAAGCTAACCACGCGACGCTTGCTGGCCATACCTTTCAACATGAAATTGCAACAGCTTGTGCATTAGATATTTTTGGCTCAATTGATGCTAATCGTGGCGATCCACAATTAGGCTGGGATACCGACCAATTCCCAAATAGTGTTGAAGAAAACACGTTAGTTATGTATGAAATTTTAAAACATGGCGGTTTTACTACTGGGGGTTTTAATTTTGATGCGAAAATTCGCCGACAAAGTATTGATCCTTATGATTTATTTTATGCTCATATCGGTGCAATTGATGTATTGGCATTATCCTTAAAACGTGCAGCAAAAATGTTACAAGAGGAAACCTTACAAAAAATTGTTAATGAACGCTATGCAGGTTGGAATAGTGAGCTTGGCCAGCATATTTTGCAAGGTAAAACTTCACTTGAAACACTTGCGCAACTTGTCCAACAAAAAGATTTAGCACCAAAACCAGTTTCAGGTCAGCAAGAATATTTGGAAAATTTGGTAAACCAAGTTATTTATAGCTAAAAATGAAGCAAAAGTGCGGTTGTATTCCACCGCACTTTTTTATTTTAGGAGACATTATGTATATAGGAATTGATTGTGGCACACAAGGAACAAAGGCGATAGTGCTTGATTCTGTCCAAAAAAAAGTGATTGGAGTTGGTTACGCAAAACATGAATTAATTACACAATCCAATGGAAGACGTGAACAACAACCAAATTGGTGGATTGAGGCATTACAACAAGCATTACAAATTGCATTGAAACAAGCAAAAAATTCACCGCACTTTTCACCTAATTTAGTGAAGGGAATAGGCATTTCAGGGCAACAACATGGACTGGTAATGTTAGATAAAAACGATCGTCCTCTATATAAGGCTAAGCTTTGGTGTGATACAGAAACCGCTACGGAAAATGATATGCTGATCGAAAAATTAGGCGGACAAACGGCCGCATTTGAAAAATTAGGTATCATTTGCCAAACTGGTTACACGGCTTCAAAACTGAGTTGGTTTCGTCAAAATTATCCTGATAAATTTGCCAATATTAGCAAAATTATGCTGCCACACGATTATCTAAATTATTGGCTAACAGGAAAATTCTGCACTGAGTTTGGTGATGCTTCTGGTAGTGGTTATTTCGATGTTGTGAAAAGAGAATGGAAAAGAGAAGTCTTCAAATATCTTGCGCCAGAATTAAATATGGATGAAGTGTTACCAAAATTACTTTCTGCTGAACAAAAAATCGGTGTGATTAAACCTGAAATTGCGACTTTATTTGGTTTTAATGAGAATGTCATCGTCTCCACAGGTGGAGGCGATAATATGATGGGAGCAATTGGTACAGGAAATATTCGAGAAGGGATTGCTACGATGAGTCTCGGTACTTCTGGTACCTTGTATGCTTATACGCAAAAGCCATTACTTAATTTACCACCAATGATCGCAAATTTTTGTTCAAGTAATAATGGCTGGTTACCACTGGTTTGTGTAATGAATATAACCTCCTCAAATAAACAGCTAATGAATTTGCTCAATATTGATATTGAAGAATTAAATCAACTTGCTCAACAAGCACCTATTGGCGCGAATGGCATCACTATTTTGCCATTCTTTAATGGTGAAAGAGTTCCACCTTTACCCAATACAAAAGCGAGCATTTTAGGGTTAGATTCAAGTAATTTCACACGAGAAAATCTTTGTCGAGCAATGATGGAAAGTGCTACTTTTACGCTTCGCTATGGCTTAGATTTATTTCGTCAAGCTGGCCTCAAAACCTCACAAATTCGCCTAATTGGAGGTGGCGCGAAAAGCTCATTTTGGCGGCAAATGATTGCTGATGTGATGAATTCTGAAGTGGTATGTTTGCAGGAAGAAGAAGCTGCTGCATTAGGAGGAGCAATTCAAGCTATGTGGGCAAATGGAGAAGGAGAACTGGAATTTTTATGCGAAACCTTCATTCACTTAGATGAAAACTCAAAAGCTTATCCCAACTTATCACAGGTGAAAAATTATCAAAGTGCTTATGAGCGTTATTTAACACATTTATCACAATTATATTAAATAAAATCCCCTATACCGATAAGCTATAGGGGATTTACTACATTAATAATTTATTTTCTATTCAACCATGCCATATATTCAGTCACGCCTTCCGCGACTGTTTTGAATGGTTTATCGTAGCCTGTTGAACGAAGTTTAGTTAAATCAGCTTGCGTATATTCTTGATAACGAGATTTCAAATGCTCTGGGAATGGAATGGTTTCAATCTCGCCTTTTCCGTGGAATTTCACTACCGCATCAGCCACCGCACGGAAACTTTCTGCATTTCCTGTACCAAGGTTGTAAATACCCGAAATACCATTTTGCCAACACCAAATATTCACTGCAGCCACATCGCCTACATAAACGAAATCACGGCGGAAGTGTTCGCTACCCGCAAACAATTTTGGATTTTCGCCTTTTAAGATTTGGTTATTCAAGTGGAATGCTACACTCGCCATAGAACCTTTATGATTTTCACGCGGCCCGTAAACATTGAAATAACGGAAACCACATACTGGCGATTTTGCTTCAGGCAAAATGTTACGCACATATTGGTCGAACAAGAATTTAGAATAGCCATAAACATTTAATGGGCCTTCAAATTCACGTTCTTCACGGAATACTTTAGTATCACCATAAGTTGCTGCGCTTGAGGCATAAAAGAAAGGAATTTCGCGGTCAAGGCAATAATGTAACAACTCTTTAGAATATTCGTAGTTATTGTGCATAATGTATTTACCATCCCATTCCGTAGTCGCAGAACATGCCCCCTCGTGGAATACCGCATCAATATCGCCAAATTCGTCGCCTGCGATAATAGAAGCAATGAAATCTTCTTTATCACAATAATCTGCAATGTCTAAATCAACTAAATTGGCGAATTTTGTGCCATCTTTTAAGTTATCTACCACTAAAATATCTTTGCGCCCTAAATCATTTAATGCTTTGACAATATTGCTGCCAATAAAACCTGCGCCACCTGTTACGATAATCATAATTCTGTCCTCTTTAAAATAAGTCTGCGTATTGTAATAGATTTTCTACCGCTTAGCCAAAAAACTCTGTGAAAAACAACCGCACTTTTAATCCCCAATAACTCGTTAAGCCCGTCGTAACAAGATCCATTTTGCCTTTACTCAACAGCACAATTGTGGGCGTCACATTAATTTGCCATCGTTCTGCAAATTCCCCTTTAGGATCGTTAACCGTGATGAAGTGGTAGTCATGTTCACTTAAATAATCATTTACTGCCGACTCATTGCCTGAGCGTAACGCCACCGATACAACTTGATACCCTTCTTTTGCTAAAGAATTAATTGCTGGCGAAGTATAGCGACAATAACCACACCAAGTTCCCCAAAAATAAAGCAGCGTCGCTTTATTTTGATCAAGGCTTTCAAGAGAGAATGTATTCCCTTGAAGATCTTGTAGCGTGATTTTATTTATTTCCTCTGGCACCACAGGACGACGAACAAAATCCAGTATGCTACTCATCACAATAAAAGTTAAAAAGAGGGATAATCCATTCTTAAGTAGTTTTTTAATCTTCATTTTCTTTATTCCTTATCTCGTTGAGGTGATTGTAATCAAGCATAAAAGCACAGTCAAAAACAAGGGATTTTTGCTACAATAGGTAAAACATAAATAAAGGAGGAAAATAATGACACCAAATCAACTTGCTCAATATATCGATCACACCGCACTTACCGCAGAAAAAAATGAACAAGATATTTTGACACTCTGTCATGAAGCGATTGAACACGGATTTTATTCTGTATGTATCAATTCTGGTTATATTCCACTCGCTAAAGAAAAACTTGCGGGCTCAAATGTAAAAATTTGCACCGTAGTTGGCTTCCCTTTGGGGGCGAATTTAACCTCAGTCAAAGCATTTGAAACACAAGAATCCATTAAAGCGGGCGCAGATGAAATTGATATGGTGATTAATGTAGGTTGGATAAAATCGCAAAAATGGGATGCAGTAAAACAAGATATTCAAGCGGTGTTTAATGCTTGTAATGGCACGCCATTAAAAGTGATTTTAGAAACTTGTTTGCTCACTAAAGATGAAATAGTGAAAGCCTGCGAAATTTGTAAGGAAATCGGTGTGGCTTTTGTTAAAACATCAACAGGCTTCAATAAAGGTGGGGCGACCGTAGAAGATGTTGCATTGATGAAACAAACGGTTGGCAATATTGGTGTTAAAGCATCAGGCGGCGTGCGTGATACTGAAACTGCACTTGCAATGATTAAAGCGGGTGCGACTCGTATTGGTGCAAGTGCGGGCATTGCAATTATTAGCGGTACACAAGATACCCAAAGCACTTACTAATCCTTTCACGCGTGGTATATTCTCACCACGCGTTTTTACATATTCGACAATTTCTGCAACAAACGATCCATTGCACGATAGCCCAAGGCCTCCGCCAAGTGCGGTTGAGAAATTTGTTGTTCTCCTTGTAGATCGGCAATGGTTCGAGAAACTTTCAAAATACGATGGTAAGCCCGTACAGAAAGCCCCAGTTTATTCAGCGCATTTTCAAGGAAAAAGGCATCTTTATCACTTAACTTACAATCTCGCTCAATCTCTTTACTGTTCAAATAAGCGTTAATTTTTCCCGCTCTTTCCATTTGAATCTCACGCACTTTTAACACTTTTTCGCGTACTTGCGCGCTGGTTTCACCCCGTTCCCCCGTATTTTGTAAGCTGCCTTGTGGCAATAAAGGCACTTCAATAGACAAATCAAAACGATCTAAAAAGGGCCCTGAAAGTCGATTCAAATAACGCATAATTTGCTGGGGTGAAGTGCGGTTATGTGTCCCAGTGTAATGCCCTGTCGGACTTGGATTCATCGCTGCTACTAATTGAAAACGAGCCGGAAATTGAATTTTTGCATTAGCACGAGAAATAATAATCTCACCACTTTCCAAAGGCTGACGTAGCGCATCCAATACTTTTCGTTCAAACTCTGGAAGTTCATCAAGAAAAAGTACACCATTTGTTGCTAAGGATATTTCACCAGGTTTAGGGATCGTCCCACCTCCAACTAAAGCCGGCATTGATGCACTATGGTGCGGAGCTCGAAAAGGACGTTGTTTCCAATTATGAAAATTTAGCTCATTTTGTACTAAACTCGTTACAGATGCCGTTTCAATCGCTTCTAGATCGGTCATCTCAGGTAACAGTCCTGTTAATCGGCTAGCGAGCATGGTTTTCCCTGTGCCAGGAGGACCAAGAAAAAGCAAATTATGCTGCCCCGCTGCGGCAATGGTCAATGCTCGTTTGGCGTGTTGTTGTCCGATAATATCTGTTAAATCTAACGTATTTTTGCCCGAAAAATTTACCGCGCTTTCTTTCACAATTTCAGTGGCGAGGGGTAATTTTTCCTGACCATTGAGAAATTGCACCACATCTAAAAGCGTTTGCGCAAAATAAGTATTTTGATCAGACACGAGCGAGGCTTCATTAGCATTTTGCTTCGCAATAATTAACTCTCGCTTTGACTTTTGCGCTGCAAGAATAGCGGGGATCACACCATGTACGCCACGCAATTGCCCCGTCAGCGCAAGTTCAGCCACAAATTCAAATTGCTTTAAGCGGCTCGCATCAAGCTGATCCGATGCGGCTAAAATTCCGATAGCAATAGGCAAATCAAATCTTCCGCCTTCTTTCGGCAAATCTGCAGGTGCGAGATTCACAGTGATACGCTTGGCTGGGTATTTAAATTGTGCATTCATCAACGCACTACGCACCCGATCTTGTGCCTCTTTCACCGTTTTTTCGGGCAAGCCAACAAGTGTAAATCCGGGTTTTCCGTTGCTTAAATGTACCTCAATGGTGACTAGCGGTGCTTGCACACCCATAGAAGCACGGCTGTAAACAATAGCAAGGGACATGATAATCCTTAAAGTGCGGTAAAAATGAAGATAGTTTTTGCACTATAAAAAAAGCACATAATGAAATCATTCATCATGTGCTTTTCTTGCGATCTAGATCGCAAAATTTACATTTTATTCCGAAAAAAGTGGCGAAAACCAAAAATCTAACTTCGCTGCAAGTTTATCAATACCAATTTTATTTTGTGCAGAAAAGGCTTCTACTTGAATATCGCCTTGGAATGGAAGAATCGCTTCACGCACCATTTTTACTTGTTTACTACGTGCGCTTTGGCTCAATTTATCGGCCTTAGTAAGCAATAAAAGCACCGGTAAATCTGCTGAAACCGCCCATTCAATCATTTGTTGGTCAAGATCCTTAAGCGGATGGCGAATATCCATCAACACAACCAATCCCGCCAAACATTCGCGTTTTTGCAAATATTCACCTAATGATTTTTGCCATTGGATTTTCATTTGCTCTGGCACGGCAGCATAACCATAGCCTGGTAAATCTACCAATTTACAATTTGGTTCCACTTCAAATAAGTTGATTAATTGCGTGCGCCCCGGTGTTTTTGAGGTGCGCGCTAAATTTTTTTGATTGGTTAATGCATTAAGTGCGGTCGATTTTCCTGCATTTGAACGACCTGCAAACGCAATTTCAATGCCAGTATCTTCAGGAATGGAACGAATATTCGGCGCACTCGTTAAAAAGTGAGTTTTATGATAATTAAGTTTAATTTCAGACATAAGGATTCCTTTTAAAATTGCACTTAGAATAGCATAAATGGAAAATTTCCTGAAATTATGTCAAAATTCGCGCCAAAATTATAACCAATTCATGGCAATTCTGATGACAACAAAAACAACTTACCAATGGCCTCAGTCTAAGGATATTTATCCATATCGACCAGGGCGTTTTGATGCACCAAAACATTGGCGTTATAACTTACGTAGCTTTTTAAATCGCGGTTCAATTCGTCGCTTTGAGCAATTTATCAATCAACATCCTTTTCTCGTCGATATTTTTAATACGCACTTGGATTATAGTTATCCCGTTGCTTGTCGTTTTCTGGATAAACGCTTCAACGCTTCACAACGTTTTGATGCTGTTTGTGATAACCTTTTATTTTTACCCAAAAAACTTACCGCACTTTCTACGCCATTATGGGAAAAACCATTAAGTTTTGGCGAAGTCATTCCTGATTTTGAAATGACATTAAGCATGACAACCCATCAACCTATGGAGGGGTATTGGGTATTGGAGCTATGGCATAAACCAAGAAATGAATTAGTCTATTTGCTTACCTTTGCCAAATTGGGCGATGCTCTACTCATTGCTGTTGTACAAGGGCCAAATTTTGAAGGCTCAAAAGAAATGGTGAAACAACTAACCAAATCATGCCACGGATTGCGCCCAGCCTATTTAATGGTTGAAACCATGAAATCGCTCACAAAAATTCTAGGCTACGATAAATTGCTTGGCATTCCACAAAAATACCAAAATAAATCTCGCTTCATCCAAAGCAAACAATATACGGTGGACTATGATGCAATTTTTGGTGAATCTGGCGGAGAATTAAAAGATTACTGGGAATTGCCTTTAGAAATGGATAGAAATTTGGATGATATTCCAAGTAAAAAACGTTCCATGTATCGTAAACGCTATGCCATGTTAGATGAAATAACTCTCACCATAAAAGACACCCTCAAACTTTAAAACAATGGCGCAGATCAACGCCTGCGCCTATTTTTTCTATCGAAAAATTTTTCCTTTTAAGATTAAATTTATGCTATCGTAGCCGACATTATTCATTCCATTTCACTCGAATAGGAGATACAAATGACAACTCAATTAGATTCACTTCGTCAAATGACCGTTGTGGTCGCAGACACCGGCGATATCGACGCGATTAAAAAATATCAACCACAAGATGCGACTACTAACCCATCATTAATTCTAAGCGCATCTGCACTTCCACAATATGCGCCATTAATTGATGAAGCGGTAGCTTATGCAAAAGCTCAAAGCAATGATAAAGCACAACAACTTATTGATGCAGAAGATAAATTAGCGGTAAATATTGGTTTAGAAATTTTAAAAATCGTTCCGGGACGTATTTCTACTGAAGTGGATGCGCGTCTTTCTTACAACACACAAGCAACGGTTGAAAAAGCGCGTAAATTAATCGCACTTTATAATGCAGCAGGCATTTCAAACGACCGTATTTTGATTAAAATTGCTTCAACATGGCAAGGTATCCGAGCTGCAGAAATCCTTGAAAAAGAAGGTATTAACTGTAACTTAACCTTATTATTCTCTGAAGCTCAAGCTCGTGCTTGTGCAGAAGCAGGCGTTTACTTAATTTCTCCATTTGTAGGCCGTATTTTAGACTGGTACAAAGCAAACTCCGACAAAAAAGAATATGCGCCAGCAGAAGACCCAGGCGTTATTTCTGTTACCAAAATCTATAATTACTACAAAGAATATGGCTACAACACCGTTGTGATGGGTGCAAGCTTCCGTAATGTAGGTGAAATTACTGAACTTGCAGGTTGCGATCGTTTAACCATTGCACCAGCATTACTGAAAGAATTGCAAGAAAATTCAACCGCACTTGTACGCAAACTAGAATACAAAGGCGAAGTAAAAGCGAAACCACAACCATTAACAGAATCTGAGTTCTACTGGCAGCATAATAGCGATGCTATGGCTGTTGAAAAATTAGCAGAGGGTATTCGTAAATTTGCTGTTGACCAAGAAAAATTGGAAACCATGCTTTCAGCAAAACTTTAATCCATCATTCAATATAAAAAATAACCGCACTTTTGAGTAATCAAAGTGCGGTTATTTCTATTCAAGGACTGAATAATTCAGACCTATTTGTTTAATTTCGCTTTGTAAGTTGGGTTCATTAAGTTTTCTACAGAAAGAATGTCATCTAATTGTTCTTCTGTTAATAAACCTTTTTCTAACACAACTTCACGTACGCCTTTACCTGTTTGAGCACAGATTTTACCCACTAAGTCGCCGTTGTGGTGACCGATAAATGGATTCAAGTAAGTCACGATACCGATTGAATTAAACACGTAGTTTTCACAAATTTCTTTGTTTACAGTGATGCCATCCACACATTTATCGCGTAAGTTCACACAAGCATTCGTTAAGATATCAATAGATTCAAACATTGCTTGACCAATCACGGGTTCCATTACGTTTAATTGTAATTGACCTGCTTCAGATGCGAAGGTCACAGTGGTATCGTTACCAATTACTTTAAAGCATACTTGGTTCACCACTTCAGGAACAACGGGGTTTACTTTTGCAGGCATAATAGAAGAGCCAGCTTGTAATTCAGGTAAGTTAATTTCTTTAATACCAGCACGTGGACCAGAAGAAAGTAAACGTAAGTCATTACATACTTTAGAAAGTTTAACAGCAGTACGTTTTAATGCACCGTGAACCATGACATAAGCGCCACAGTCAGATGTTGCTTCAATTAAGTTTTCTGCTGGTACACAAGCTAATCCAGTTACTTCAGCAAGGTGTTTTACAACTAATTCTGTATAGCCTTGTGGCGTATTTAAACCAGTACCGATTGCAGTCGCACCAAGGTTTACTTCAAGTAATAAACCTGCTGTACGTTTTAAGTTACGTACTTCTTCTTCAAGTAATACTGCGAAAGCTTTAAATTCTTGACCTACAGTCATTGGCACCGCATCTTGCAATTGAGTACGCCCCATTTTTAAGATGTTCGCAAATTCTTTTGCTTTATTATCAAAACCGTCGTGTAAATATTGAATTTTATCAATCAATTTTAAGATACTGTTGTACACCGCAATACGGAAACCAGTAGGATACGCATCGTTGGTTGATTGGCTTGCATTAACGTGATCCATCGGATTAATCACGTTATATTCGCCTTTTTTATGGCCAATTTTTTCAAGGGCAAGGTTAGCAACTACTTCATTGGTATTCATATTAACAGACGTACCTGCACCACCTTGATATACGTCTGATGGGAATTGATCTAAGCATTTTCCAGTAGTAAGGATTTCATCACAAGCTGCTACAATCGCTTTTGCAATATCACTTGGAATTGCACCTAATTCACCATTGGCTAAAGCCGTTGCTTTTTTCACCATCACCATGCCACGTACAAACTCTGGTACGTCAGAAATGGTTACGTTAGAAATATTGAAATTTTCTACCGCTCTTAATGTATGAATACCCCAGTACGCATCTGCTGGTACATCACGTTCACCGAGTAAATCTACTTCTTTTCTAAATTGAGTCATTTGAATCACCTTTTCTGGTTGTTAATTAATTTGAGGTAATTATAGGAATTTACAGAGAAAATAAATTTGACTTGGATCACATTTCAGATAAGACATCTAAGAGATATTTTCATTTCTCGCATAAGTTTTTTTAGGGAAAACATCACTTGGCAATATTAATTTTATGCTGATTTTAGTTGCTCACCGATCTTCTCAAAGAGCTTTTGAATGAGCTCAGCACGATGACCAAGCACTCGTACAATAAGTCCACCTTCATTTAATTGAGAAACGCCAATAAGTAGAGATTTTTCACTTTCCTGCTGTTGAAGTGTTTGGACGATTTGTTTAACTTCAGTTGGTGTTTTCTGCAAATTGAGATAAACCAACGATCCTTGATGTGAGAACCCTTCCATTTGGCTTAATGCGGTCAATTTCATTTGTGCTGGTTGCCATTGAATACAATCCAAAACAAGCGGTTTAGTTTGCCCATTATTTTGTAAAAGCTGAACATTCAGGTGAGAAGAAAATTGACGAAATTCAAAACGCTCATTATTTGACACTCGACCAATAGCCACAATTTCACCATAAATTAGCGTACTCTCAAGTTGCATATTGATTAACGTTTTTTGCTTAAGAGCAGAATTCTTATGCAAAACCAATGGATGAGGTAAATAAAATAAACAACTTTTCTCAGCAAGTTGAATCAATGTATTTTGCTCGGCAAAATCTCCCTCATTCATTGCCTGAACTCGAGTAAATGCCTGCGTATTTAAAGAAAGTGCGGTAGATTTTTCGAGCATTATTTGAATATCAACTCGATCCCCTGCCAATAACCCTGGCGAAGAAGACATTTGCATTGCGCTAAGTCCATTTTCCCAAGAATCGCTATAAGCAGATAACGTCATTACTTTAAAAGGTGGCGTCACAAAGTATTCATCAAGTTGAGTTTTGCTGTTTGAGGAAAGTTTGGTTGAAAGTTTGAGGGTACTATTCATAATCTTTTCAATTTGTAAAAAACTCCCCTCTTTAAAGGAGAGGGGATGATTTTTTATCTCACTAACGCCTTAGGTTCTTCTACATTCTTCAATAACGCATATTTTTCAATCCAACCAATCACGCCATCTAGGTTTTCTTTTTTCATCAGGTTAGTGAAAATAAACGGCTGACCATTACGTATACGGCGTGCATCGCTTTCCATGACGCTTAAATCAGCCCCAACGAATGGAGCGAGGTCTGTTTTGTTAATCACTAACAAATCTGAACGCGTAATACCTGGTCCACCTTTGCGTGGGATTTTCTCGCCTTGAGCCACGTCAATCACGAAAATAGTCACGTCGGCTAAATCGGGGCTAAAAGTTGCCGATAAGTTATCACCACCAGATTCGATAAAGACAATTTCTACATCTGGAAAACGTGCCACCATTTCATCGACCGCTTCTAAATTCATTGAGGCATCTTCACGAATTGCCGTATGTGGGCAACCACCTGTCTCCACGCCCATAATTCGCTCTGGTGGAAGTAAACTATTTTTCGTTAAAAATTCCGCATCTTCTTGAGTGTAAATATCGTTAGTAATGACTGCCACGCTATATTTACTCGCCATTTCGCGAGTGAGTTTTTCAATTAAGGCAGTTTTGCCCGCGCCAACAGGGCCGGCCACGCCAATTTTAATGTAGTTACGCATAATGTTCCTTTCGTTGATTATCGTAGAGGCTCATTCTTATAACCTCTGCGATAAGTAAAAATTCAATAAAAAATGACCGCTCTCACGACATATAAAGTCGCGTATAAAGTACTTCGTGTTGCATTGCTCGTATATCATTCGCCAGCGTTGCAGCGCCAAGCCACTCTTCGTCAGGGTCAAGGCTTAATTCCACCGCTTGCACGAGCGATCCTCGCAAATCGAACAGGATATCTTGCCCATCCATTTGGCTGAGAGGAATTAGCTTCACGCCGTTAGTGATTGCACCAACTGCTGCGTTGTAGTAGAACGCATAGAGCGTATCTGCTTTGCTTAAACCCATGGCTTGAGCAACCATTGCAAACACGATAGGGAAATAGCCCTGCACGCGTTTTTCTGCAATCGCTTGCTGGTAAGCTGTGAGCAACGTATGTGTTTCGTAGCGAATAAAAATTTTCAGCAATCGAACGCCGAGTTTGAAACATCCTTCACGACTTTCGCGTGCTACTTTGGTAGCGGAAAGTTGCCAATCCAATTCGCACAAGCGGTCAAAATTGCCCTCGTTCATTGCATCAAAGGCAAGGGAAAGATACGCCCCGTCGTTGTAAATCCAGTTCTGCAACAGCTGGGTTTGCACATATTCTTCTAGGGTCGCTTTGCTTTCTACCACACGTTGCTGGACGAAGGTTTCTAAGCCATTGGAATGGTTAAATCCGCCAATCGGTAAGGTGGGATCGACCAAGTGCAACAACGCACCTAAATCCGTTAAAGAGCGGTTTAATGTTTGTGCCAATTTCCATCTCCGTGATGATGATAGCCGTGATGATCATGCGAATGCCCATGTCCTTGTGCCGAATTGGCACGTAAAGCTTGGCTTAAACGGCGTTCTGCTTTTTGCGGATGAAATCCCGCCGCTTGTAACCATTCAAACATCGGCTTATCGTAAGGCAATGTTACTTCATCGCCATCTAAAAAAAGCGGCGAATGTTTGTTGCCGATTTCATAACAAGCTCGAGCCATTTCAGGCAAGGTTTTGGGCGACAGCACAATTACTTCGCTTGGCAAGATTTCGATCACAATCGCCAACTCATCACTGATAAACACCACATCATCGTGTTTTAAACGTTGCCCTTCTTTTAGCAAGCGAAAGGCGACTTCACGCCCCGTATTTGTAGTTTTACGCAAAATATTCCGTTCGCTTTCATACCACTGCAACGGCACACGTTCAATGGTTTGATGGGTAATTTTGCCTTCTGTTTGGAGGCTATTTAAATCGCCTAAAATAGTGTCCATAATAGGCAGAATGGGGTTGAGGATTTTCATTTTTATATTACTTATTTTCTTCGGTTATGATACTACCAAATCTCCCCTTCCCCTCTTTGCTAAAGAGGGGATTTTCTTTATAAATTTGCGGTCATCTGACTAATTTATATTTGCCATATCAAAGTAGAACAATGATATAAAATCTCGCTCGTTCCTCCCCCCTCTTTAGCAAAGAGGGGTAGGGGAGATTTGGCAGAAGAAAAAACAGAGAAATTAGGTTATTTAGCCCAATTTCGTGACGCCACAAAAATGGTTACAAAGTTGGCTTTGTTTCTCTTAAAACCTCATATTTTTCATTCATCTCTGCCGCCCAAGCGGTTAAATTTGGAAATTCTTTTGCAAGATCTAATCCAATTTTTTCTGCTCTAAACAAGAACCAATCAATGACTGCAACCGCCGTTAACGTACCAATGTTTAATTCCGTGCCAAACGGTTTTAAATCTTGCTCAAGTCTTGCAAAACTTTGGCGATTACGTTCGGTTAGTTGTTGATGACGAGCCGTCCACCATTCACTTTCAGGGCGAAGCATTTTTTCAGCCATCATCGGCACGGTGTTTTCCATAATGCCATCCGCCAAATTATGTAAGGCGAGTGCTGCCCAACGTGGCTTGCCACTTTCTGGAATGAGTTTAGGCTCAACCTTGCCTTTTTGGTCGAGATATTCGCAAATCAGCAAGCTACCATAAAGCCAGTTGCCACAATTACGTTCTAACGCTGGCACTCTACCCAGAGGATTCGCCTGATTATGCGGAGAACTTGCATCAAATGATGAACCAATTTTAATCAGTTCTGTTTTGCCTAATAGTTGTTGATATTTCAACGTTACCAGCACTTTACGCACATACGGGCTGGTGGTGGAGTACCAAAGTTTCATTGTAAATTCTCCTTAAAATTTGACCGCTCTTTTCTGCTTAGAACATAAAATACCGTTGTCCTAATGGCACCGTATCCACGGGTTCGCAGGTAATGAGTTCACCATCTACACGTACTTCATAGCGCTCTGGATCCACTGTAATTTCAGGTGTTGCATTGTTGTGAACCAGATCTTTTTTACCCACGCTGCTGCAGCCTTTTACGGCAATGGTTTCTTTGTGTAAACCGAATTTCGCACGAATACCGGCTTTTTCAGCGGCTTGTGAAACAAAGAATACCGCTGTTTGTGCTGTCGCCAAACCTTGTGCACCGTACATTGGACGGTAGAATACAGGTTGCGGCGTTGGTATAGAGGCATTTGGGTCGCCCATTTTCGCGTAACTAATAAAGCCTTTTTTAATTACGACTTCAGGTTTTACGCCAAAGAACATCGGTTTCCACAACACGATATCTGCGATTTTACCCACTTCTAACGAGCCAATATGCTCCGCAATACCATGTGCAATTGCTGGGTTAATAGTATATTTCGCAATATAGCGTTTAATGCGGAAGTTATCGTTTCCTTCATTGCCTAACTCACCACGTTGCATTTTCATTTTATCTGCCGTTTGCCATGTACGAATAACGACCTCGCCTATACGGCCCATTGCTTGAGAGTCAGAACTCATAATCGAGAAGACGCCCATATCATGCAAAATATCTTCCGCTGCAATAGTTTCAGGACGGATACGGCTATCAGCAAATGCAACATCTTCTGGCACGCGTTTATCTAGGTGATGGCAAACCATCAACATATCCAAATGTTCATCGATAGTGTTTTTCGTAAACGGGCGAGTTGGGTTGGTTGATGCGGGTAAAACGTTTGGATACATTGCCGCTTTAATAATATCTGGCGCATGGCCGCCGCCCGCACCTTCTGTGTGGAAGGTGTGAATTACACGTCCGTCAATCGCTTTCATCGTATCTTCTAAGAAGCCACTTTCGTTCAGCGTATCGGTGTGGATTGCCACTTGAATATCCATTTCATCTGCTACTTTTAAGGCAGAATCAATTACTGCTGGCGTTGCGCCCCAGTCTTCGTGGATTTTTAAACCTAATGCACCCGCTTCAATTTGTTCGCGTAGCGGGTCTAAAGTTGAACAGTTTCCTTTACCAAAAAAACCTACGTTAACAGGTAAGGCTTCTGCCGATTGGAACATTCGTTCCATATACCACGCACCTGGTGTACAAGTCGTTGCGTGTGTACCATCAGCAGGGCCTGTTCCACCACCAATTAGCGTGGTAACGCCACTTTCAATCGCATGTTGTGCTTGTTGTGGGCAAATAAAGTGAATGTGGGTATCGATACCGCCAGCGGTCGCAATTAAATGAGCGCCGTTATGTACTTCTGTGCTAGCACCGATAATCATGTTTGGCGTGACGTTATCCATGGTGTCAGGGTTACCTGCTTGTCCGATACCGACAATACGACCATCGCGAATACCAATATCGGCCTTGATAATACCTAATTTAGCATCAATGATCATCACATTGGTAATCACAAAATCCAATACATTTGGATTGTCGCGAGTTGCCGTACCACTTTGCGCCATGCCATCGCGTACGCTTTTACCGCCACCAAATTTACACTCATCACCTTTTGTTAATAAATCTTGTTCAATGGTTGCCCATAAATTGGTATCACCTAAACGGACTTTATCGCCAACGGTTGGGCCATAAGTTGCTACATATTGCGCTCTTGAAATTGTTAATGCCATCTTACCCTACCTTATAATTTGCCATCAATTTGATTATGGAAACCGTAAATGATTTGATTACCACCAAAAGCCACCAATTCCACGGATTTCACTTCACCGGGTTCAAAACGCACCGCATTGCCTGATGGCACGTTTAAACGCATACCGCGTGCCAAAGTGCGGTCAAACTTAAGAGCATTATTGGTTTCAAAGAAATGGTAATGGGAACCTACTTGAATTGGGCGGTCGCCTGAATTGGTTACTTCGATTGTGACCGTTTTTCTGCCAACATTGGCAATAATATCGCCTTCAGCTAATTGGTATTCGCCTGGGATCATATCTTTGTTCCTTGTAGGGTGGGCTTTAGCCCACCATTGATATTTTTATTTTGGTGGGCTAAAGCCCACCCTACGGCTATCTGATTGGATTATGCACGGTAACAAGCTTCGTACCATCTGGGAAAGTTGCTTCAATTTGTACTTCGTGCACCATTTCAGCAACGCCTTCCATGACATCATCAACGGTTAAAAGTGTTGAGCCATATTGCATCACTTCCGCTACACTCATTCCGTCTCTTGCTGCCTCTTGTAAATGGCTCGCAACATAAGCAATGGTTTCTGGATAATTTAATTTAACGCCTCTCGCTTTACGTTTTGCTGCCAGTTCACCGGCTAAAAAGAGCATTAATTTCTCTTGTTCTCTTGATGTTAGGTGCATATCTTCATTCCTTCATTTATTTATCGCACAAAGAGCGGCGAATTTTACGTAAAAAATCCCAATAGGAAAAACATTTTGTCAGAATTTTTTTATTCATAGCCCTTGAAAGCGAAAAAATCCTCCTTATATAAAAATCGCACTTACAAATTCTTTAGAAGGAAATTAATCATGAATATTCGTCCTTTACACGATCGTGTAATTATTAAACGTGAAGAAGTCGAAACCCGTTCAGCTGGCGGTATCGTATTAACAGGCTCAGCGGCGACCAAATCAACCCGTGCTAAAGTATTAGCAGTAGGTAAAGGTCGTATTTTAGAAAATGGCACTGTTCAACCTTTAGATGTGAAAGTTGGCGATACCGTAATTTTCAACGACGGTTACGGTGTGAAAAGCGAAAAAATCGATGGTGAAGAAGTATTAATCATTTCTGAAAACGACATCTTAGCAATTGTAGAATAATTAGATAAGGGAAAAGAAAATGGCAGCAAAAGACGTAAAATTTGGTAATGACGCACGCGTAAAAATGCTTAAAGGCGTGAATGTATTAGCCGATGCAGTAAAAGTAACCCTTGGCCCGAAAGGTCGCAATGTAATTTTAGATAAATCATTTGGTGCACCAACTATCACTAAGGACGGTGTATCTGTTGCTCGTGAAATCGAATTAGAAGATAAATTCGAAAACATGGGTGCACAAATGGTGAAAGAAGTGGCATCTAAAGCAAATGATGCTGCAGGTGACGGTACAACCACTGCAACAGTACTTGCGCAAGCTATCGTAAATGAAGGCTTAAAAGCAGTAGCGGCAGGCATGAATCCAATGGATTTAAAACGTGGTATCGATAAAGCAGTAAGTGCGGTTGTTTCTGAACTTAAAAATTTATCTAAACCTTGTGAAACAGCAAAAGAAATTGAACAAGTAGGTACTATTTCTGCAAACTCTGACAGCATTGTAGGTCAATTAATCTCACAAGCAATGGAAAAAGTGGGCAAAGAAGGGGTGATTACCGTTGAAGATGGTACGGGTCTTGAAGATGAATTAGATGTGGTTGAAGGGATGCAATTCGACCGTGGTTACCTTTCTCCATATTTCATCAACAAACCAGAAACTGCAACGGTTGAATTAGATAATCCATATCTTCTTCTTGTAGATAAAAAAATCTCTAACATTCGTGAATTACTTCCAGTGTTAGAAGGTGTTGCGAAAGCAGGTAAACCGTTATTAATCATCGCTGAAGATGTGGAAGGTGAAGCGCTTGCAACCTTAGTGGTGAACACTATGCGCGGTATCGTGAAAGTTGCAGCAGTGAAAGCACCAGGTTTTGGTGATCGTCGTAAAGCGATGTTACAAGATATTGCGATCTTAACTGCAGGTACTGTGATTTCTGAAGAAATCGGTATGGAATTAGAAAAAGCGACACTTGAAGATCTTGGTCAAGCAAAACGTGTTGTTATCAATAAAGATAACACAACCATTATTGATGGTATTGGTGATGAATCTCAAATCAAAGGTCGTGTGGCTCAAATTCGCCAACAAATCGAAGAATCAACTTCTGACTACGATAAAGAAAAACTTCAAGAACGCGTGGCTAAACTTGCCGGTGGCGTAGCTGTAATCAAAGTTGGTGCAGCAACTGAAGTTGAAATGAAAGAGAAAAAAGACCGTGTAGATGATGCGTTACACGCAACTCGTGCAGCGGTTGAAGAAGGTATCGTTGCTGGTGGTGGCGTTGCATTAGTTCGCGCAGCAGCGAAAGTTGCAGCAAACCTAAAAGGTGACAACGAAGAACAAAATGTGGGTATCAAACTTGCATTACGTGCGATGGAAGCACCTTTACGTCAAATCGTAACTAACGCGGGTGAAGAAGCATCTGTTGTAGCAAGTGCGGTTAAAAATGGCGAAGGAAACTTTGGTTATAACGCAGGTACAGAACAATACGGCGATATGATCGAAATGGGTATCTTAGATCCAACTAAAGTAACTCGTTCTGCGTTACAATTCGCGGCATCTGTAGCAGGCTTAATGATTACCACTGAATGTATGGTAACCGAGCTTCCAAAAGATGAAAAAGCTGACCTAGGCGCAGGCATGGGCGGTATGGGTGGAATGGGCGGAATGATGTAATTCGGCTCATCATCAGGTAAAAAGTGCGGTCGTTTTTCCACAAGGAAAAGCGATCGCTTTTTTATTTACAAAGGTTTACACTAATTTCAAATTTACTCAGGAAATCTATTATGCTCATTTCTCATTCTGACCTTAACAAACAACTTAAATCTGCTGGAATCGGCTTTAATGCCACAGAACTACACGGCTTTTTAAGCGGTTTACTTTGTGGTGGCTTAAAAGATCAAAGTTGGCTACCGCTCTTATATCAATTCAGCAATGATAATCACGCTTACCCAACAGCATTAGTTCAACCCGTTACAGAACTTTATGAAAAAATTAGTCAAACCTTATCAGATGTTGAAGGATTTACCTTTGAACTTGGTTTAACCGAAGATGAAGATGTCTTTGCACAAGCAGATAGCTTATCTGACTGGGCAAACCAGTTCTTACTTGGTCTTGGCTTAGCACAACCTGAATTAGCAAAAGAAAAAGGCGAAATTGGCGAAGCCGTAGATGATTTACAAGATATTTGCCAACTTGGTTATGATGAAGACGATAACGAAGAAGAACTAGCGGAAGCACTAGAAGAAATCATTGAATATGTTCGCACCATTGCTATGTTGTTCTATTCTCATTTCAACGAAGGAGAAATTGAGAGCAAACCTGTATTACATTAAGGAGATCTAGAATGGAATTGGCTTATATGGCTGAATTGCCTAAAGAAGAATTTTGGGAACGCCGCACACGAGTATTCGCTCAAATGCAACCTAATTCGGCATTATTGCTTTTTTCTGAAATCGAAAAACGCCGTAATAATGATTGTACCTATCCTTTCCGTCAAGATAGCTATTTTTGGTATTTAACGGGCTTTAATGAGCCGAATGCAGCGCTGTTATTACTGAAAACAGAACAAGCAGAAAAAGCCATTATTTTTCTTCGTCCACGCGATCCGTTACTTGAAACGTGGAATGGTCGCCGATTAGGTGTTGAACGAGCACCACAACAACTTAATGTAAATGAAGCCTATTCTATTGAAGAATTCGTTACCGTACTCCCCAAAATACTGAAAAATTTGACCGCACTTTACCATGTGCCAGAAATTCATACTTGGGGTGATAAATTAGTGGCAGAAAGTGCGGTAAATTTTAGCGAGATTTTAGATTGGCGACCAATGCTCAGCGAAATGCGCCTTATAAAATCGCCTAATGAAATCCGATTAATGCAACAAGCGGGACAAATTACGGCACTTGGGCATATTAAAGCGATGCAAACGACACGCCCAAATCGCTTTGAATATGAAATTGAAAGCGATATTTTGCATGAATTTAATCGCCATTGCGCAAGATTTCCTTCTTACAATTCCATTGTTGCAGGGGGAAGTAGCGCCTGTATTTTGCACTACACAGAAAATGATCGTCCATTAAATGATGGGGATTTAGTGCTCATTGATGCTGGCTGTGAATTTGCGATGTATGCAGGCGATATTACCCGCACTTTTCCTGTAAATGGAAAATTTAGTCAGCCTCAACGTGAAATTTACGAGTTAGTTTTAAAAGCCCAAAAACGTGCGATTGAATTACTTGTACCTGGCAATTCCATTAAGCAAGCCAATGATGAAGTCATTCGTATTAAAACCCAAGGATTAGTAGATTTAGGTATCTTAAAAGGTGATGTCGATACACTCATTGAACAACAAGCTTATCGACAATTTTATATGCATGGATTAGGGCACTGGCTAGGGTTAGATGTACATGATGTCGGTAGTTATGGCCAAGATAAACAGCGGATACTCGAAATCGGCATGGTGATTACTGTTGAGCCTGGTATTTATATTTCAGAAGATGCTGATGTGCCAGAGCAATACAAAGGCATTGGCGTGCGCATTGAGGATAATTTACTGATGACTGAATATGGTAATAAAATCCTAACCGCAGCGGCCCCTAAAGAAATTGCAGACATTGAAAATTTAATGAATTTTGAATAAAAATGTTTAAATTGTGATCTAGTACACAGTTTTTTATTGCTCAAAATGTTAGCATTAGAACCAGTTAAAAGCCGAACCAATCAGTTAAGGAGTCGATTATGTACAAACACGTTTTAGTGGCAGTAGATCTTTCTGAAGAGAGTCCCGTTTTACTTAAAAAAGCGGTTGGGGTTGCAAAACGCCACGAAGCAAAACTTTCTATCATCCACGTTGATGTGAACTTCTCGGATCTTTACACTGGATTGATTGATGTGAATATGTCTTCGATGCAAGACAGAATTTCCACGGAAACACAAAAAGCCTTATTAGATTTAGCTGAAAGTGCGGATTATCCAATTTCAGAAAAATTGAGTGGCAGTGGTGATTTAGGGCAAGTTCTAAGTGATGCCATCGAACAATATGATGTAGATTTATTAGTGACGGGACATCACCAAGATTTTTGGAGTAAGTTAATGTCTTCAACACGTCAAGTGATGAATACGATTAAAATTGATATGTTGGTTGTTCCGCTTAGAGATGAATAATTAACAAGAAATTGTTTTTTGAATAATCTGAAATAACTTAAATTTTAACCGCACTTCTCAAATAGCGTCGTGAAGTGCGGTTTTATTTTGGGGTTTTGGCAAAAAGCCTTTTTATAAATTTCAAAAATATGCAAAAATAGTACGGTTTAGTTTTTATTTTTATTATGGGTAACAAGGATTCTTTTTAATGAAAACAACAGCAGAAATAAGACAATCATTCCTTGACTTTTTCCATAGCAAAGGCCACCAAGTAGTTGAGAGTAGCTCACTTGTGCCGGAAAATGATCCGACTTTGCTTTTCACGAATGCTGGGATGAACCAATTTAAGGATGTATTCCTTGGAATGGATAAACGCCCTTATTCTCGAGCCACCACCGCGCAACGTTGCGTGCGTGCTGGTGGTAAGCATAACGACTTAGAAAATGTTGGTTATACCGCGCGTCATCATACTTTCTTTGAAATGCTCGGTAACTTCAGCTTTGGTGATTACTTTAAACACGATGCGATTAATTTTGCTTGGGAATATTTAACTTCTCCACAATGGCTTGGTTTACCTAAAGAAAAACTATGGGTAACCGTGTATGAAACTGATAATGAAGCTTATGATATTTGGCATAAAGAAGTTGGTGTGCCAGCAGAGCGTATTATCCGTATCGGTGATAACAAAGGTGCGCCTTATGCATCAGATAACTTCTGGGCAATGGGTGACACCGGTCCTTGTGGTCCTTGTACTGAAATTTTCTACGATCACGGTGATCATATTTGGGGCGGACCTCCAGGCTCACCAGAAGAAGATGGCGACCGTTATATCGAAATCTGGAACGTTGTGTTTATGCAGTTCAACCGTTTAGCTGATGGCACAATGGAAAAATTACCACGCCCATCAGTTGACACAGGTATGGGCTTAGAGCGTATTTCTGCTGTATTACAACATGTTAACTCAAACTACGAGATTGATATTTTCAAAACATTAATCGCAAAAACGGCTGAAGTTGTAGGCACAACAGATTTAAGTAATAAATCATTACGTGTTATCGCTGACCATATTCGTTCTTGTGCATATTTAATCGCAGATGGCGTTATTCCATCAAACGAAGGCCGAGGTTATGTATTACGTCGAATTATTCGCCGCGCAGTTCGTCACGGTCACTTATTAGGTGCCAAAGAAGCCTTTTTCTATAAACTCGTGCCAACTCTAATTGAAGTGATGGCTGAAGCTGGAAAAGACGTAAAAGCAAAACAAGTAAATGTTGAAAAACTATTACGTTTAGAAGAAGAACAATTCGCTCGCACTCTAGAACGTGGCTTAAGCTTATTAGATGAAGCCCTTGCTCAAGTAAAAAATGGCGTTCTTTCAGGTGAAGTTGCATTCAAACTGTATGATACCTATGGTTTCCCATTGGATTTAACGGCTGATGTATGTCGTGAGCGCAATATCACTATTGATGAACAAGCGTTTGACCGTGAAATGGAAGCACAACGTACTCGTGCTCAAGCCGCGAGTCAGTTTGGTGTGGACTACAACAGCGTTATTCGCGTAGATGGTGAAACTAAGTTCGAAGGCTATACTGAAGTCGAATCTCAAGCAAAAATCACCGCACTTTTCTATGATGGTAAATCAGTAGAAAGTATCAAAGCGGGTCAAAGTGCGGTCGTTATTTTAGAAAATACGCCGTTTTACGCAGAATCAGGTGGTCAAATTGGTGACAGCGGATATTTGAGCGCACAAGGCGTGACCTTTAATGTTAAAGATACCCAAAAATATGGGCAAGTATTTGGACACATTGGAGAATTAACGCAAGGAAGTTTGAAAGTTGGGCAATCAGTGAATGCTATCGTGGATGCAGAACATCGCCACAACACATCACTCAATCACTCAGCAACCCACTTATTGCACGCGGCCTTACGTCAAGTTTTAGGTCAACATGTTGTGCAAAAAGGCTCACTTGTTTCAGATAAAGCCTTGCGTTTTGACTTTGCTCAACCTGAAGCCATTACAAAAGAGCAATTGACTCAAATTGAAATATTAGTGAACCAAAAAATCCGTGCTAACTTCCCTGTTCAAACAGATATTATGGACATTGATTCAGCAAAAGCTAAAGGGGCAATGGCGCTCTTTGGCGAGAAATATGGTGATAAGGTTCGCGTATTAACCATGGGCGATTTCTCAATTGAGCTTTGTGGTGGTATTCACGCAAAACGCACTGGGGATATCGGTCTATTTAAAATTATTACTGAAAGTGCAGTGGCGGCAGGCGTTCGTCGTATTGAAGCTGTAACAGGTGAAAATGCGATTGAGTGGTTACATAATCAACAACGTATTCTAACCCAAAGCGCGGACTTATTAAAATCAGACGTAAATACCTTAGCGGAAAAAATCCAGCAACTTCAAGACAAAGCGAAGAAAGTGGAAAAAGAATTGCAAGGTCTGAAAGAAAAAGCCGCAATGCAGGCTGGTTCTGATTTTGTAAAAAGTGCGGTGAAAATCAATGGTGTTTCTGTTATCGCACAACAATTAGACGGCATAGAAACAAAATCATTACGTGTGATGGTCGATGATTTAAAAAATCAACTCGGCTCAGGCGTAATCGCATTCGCATCGATCTTAGATGAAAAAGTCAACCTTGTCGTTGGTGTAACAAACGATTTAACTACCAAAGTAAAAGCTGGAGAGCTCGTTAATTTAATGGCTCAACAGGTCGGGGGTAAAGGCGGTGGTCGTCCGGATATGGCAATGGCAGGAGGCTCCCAACCAGAAAATGTGGCACAAGCAGTTAAAGTGGCGCAAGACTGGTTAAACAAAAATCTGTAGTACAAGCCGGTTGGTGGGATGCCAACCCTTCCTTGATTGATAGGGATATCTAATAAATGCAAACTAAGGAGATAAAAGATGTTAATCTTGACTCGTAAAGTTGGCGAAAGTGTACTTATTGGAAATGATATTTCTATCACGATTTTGAGTGTACGTGGAAACCAAGTTAAACTCGGTGTAGAAGCGCCTAAAGAAGTATCCGTTCACCGAGAAGAAATTTACCAACGAATTAAACAGATGAAAGATGAACAATTAGACAGTTCATCATAATCGTAAATAATGGATTTTATATTATGAAAGCAATTATTCCTGTAGCCGGTCTTGGTACACGTATGTTGCCTGCCACGAAGGCAATTCCGAAGGAAATGCTTACTTTGGTTGATAAACCATTGATTCAATACGTGGTAAATGAATGTGTTGCAGCTGGCATAAAAGAAATTGTGCTTGTCACTCATTCATCGAAAAATGCTATCGAAAACCATTTTGATACCTCTTTTGAACTAGAAACAATGCTAGAAAAACGTGTTAAGCGTCAACTTCTAGAAGAAGTGCGTTCTATCTGTCCAAAAGATGTAACTATCATGCATGTTCGCCAAGGTAATGCAAAAGGACTTGGACACGCTGTATTGTGCGGTCGCCCACTTGTAGGCAATGAGTCATTTGCCGTTGTGTTACCTGACGTATTGTTAGCAGATTTCAGTGCAGATCAGAAAAAAGAAAATCTTTCTGCAATGATTAAACGCTTTAATGAAACTGGAGCAAGCCAAATTATGGTAACGCCTGTTCCACAAGAAAATGTGAGTAGCTATGGTGTTGCAGACTGTGGTGGCATCGTTCTTAATGGTGGTGAAAGTGCAAAAATTAATAGTATTGTTGAAAAACCTTCTATTGAAGACGCACCATCAAATCTTGCTGTGGTTGGGCGTTATGTTTTTTCAGCAGCAATTTGGGATTTATTAGAAAAAACACCAATTGGTGTTGGTGATGAAATCCAATTAACCGATGCTATTGATATGCTCATTAAAAAAGAAACTGTTGAAGCATTCCATATGACAGGTGAAACATTCGACTGTGGTGATAAAATTGGCTATATGGAAGCTTTCGTAGAATACGGTATTCGTCACGAAAAATTAGGTAAAGAATTCAAAACCTTTATCAAAAATTTAGCAAAAACGCTATAAATAGCACTCATACAGATAGAATGGACAAAATGAAAGATTTTGTCCATTTTTGTTTTATTATTAATATAGAATATTGCTTTATGCATAAATATGCACAATAATAGAATAACTAATTAAAATAAAAAGGAAAGATTATGGCACTTTGGGGTGGGCGTTTTACGCAGGCAGCGGATAAACGTTTTAAAGATTTTAATGACTCGTTACGTTTTGATTATCGTTTGGCAGAACAGGATATTCAAGGCTCAATTGGTTGGTCTAAAGCCTTGGTGAAAGTGAATGTATTAACTATCGAAGAACAGCATCAACTTGAACAAGCACTAAATGAATTACTTATTGAAGTGCGGTCAAATCCGCAAGCAATTTTACAAGATGATGCAGAGGATATTCATAGTTGGGTTGAAAGTAAGCTAATTGATAAAGTAGGCAACCTTGGTAAAAAATTACATACTGGCCGTAGCCGTAACGATCAAGTGGCAGTAGATATAAAACTATGGTGCAAACAACGTGTGGTTGAATTACAAGAATCAGTACGTAATTTGCAACGCCACTTAGTTCAAACCGCAGAAAACACACAACAAGCAGTAATGCCTGGCTATACCCATTTACAACGAGCTCAACCAATCACTTTTGCTCATTGGTGTATGGCATATGTGGAAATGTTCGACCGCGACTATTCACGTTTAACAGATGCGTATAATCGAATGAATACCTGCCCACTTGGTAGTGGTGCGCTGGCGGGTACGGCTTATGCTGTAGATCGTGATTCACTTGCGCACGATCTTGGTTTTGCCTTCGCAACTAGAAATAGCTTAGATAGTGTCTCTGATCGCGATCATATCGTCGAGTTGCTTTCCATCGCATCCCTCAGTATGGCACATCTTTCCCGCTTTGCTGAAGATATGATTATCTTTAACAGCGGAGAGGCAAATTTCGTGGAATTATCCGACCGCGTGACTTCTGGCTCATCATTAATGCCACAAAAGAAAAATCCTGATGCATGTGAGTTAATTCGAGGCAAAGCCGGCAGAGTGATTGGCTCATTAACAGGCATGTTAATCACCTTAAAAGGCTTGCCACTTGCGTATAATAAAGATATGCAAGAAGACAAAGAAGGTATTTTTGATGCCTTAGATACTTGGCAAAACTGTGTGGACATGGCAACGTTCGTATTAGATGAATTGAAAGTAAATGTTGAACGTACTCGTGAAGCTGCGTTAAAAGGCTATTCAAACGCAACTGAATTAGCGGATTATTTAGTCTCTAAAGGCGTACCTTTCCGAGATTCCCATCATATCGTGGGTGAAACGGTTGTTTATGCAATCGAGAAAGGCAAAGGATTAGAAGATCTTACTATCCCTGAATTCCGCCAATTTAGTGAGGTAGTGGGAGATGATGTTTACGAGATTCTTTCCCTCCAATCTTGTTTAGACAAACGTTGTGCAAAAGGTGGCGTATCGCCATTGCGTGTTGCCGAAGCTATTGCAGAAACCAAAACAAGATTTGCTTAATCATATTTTAACGCGCATATCACAATTGGATTTCACAAGACTCCCTTGCAATCCACTGAATAGTCCCAATTATGAGTAACAACACTTAAATAAGATGATAAAAACAAAAAGTGCGGGAAAAACTACCGCACTTTTTATTTCAATTAGGAATGATCAATGACCAATCAACAAGACTATACTCAAGACAATGACAAGCTTTACCGTTATCTTTTCCAAAACCGTGCGGTTCGTGGGGAATGGGTTCGCTTAAATAAAACATTCACTGATACATTAAATACCCATCAATATCCTAAAGCAGTACAAGATTTATTAGGTGAAATGATGGTGGCGACTAATTTGCTCACTGCCACACTAAAATTTGACGGCAATATCACCGTACAAATTCAAGGCGATGGTCCATTACGCTTAGCATTAGTAAATGGCAATGATCAACAACAAATCCGCGCCCTTGCTCGAGTGGATGGGAACATCACTGAAAATATGAGTCTGCACAATATGATTGGTAAAGGCGTATTAGTCATTACTATTGCACCAAAAGAAGGCGAACGCTATCAAGGTGTAATTAGTCTGGATAAACCGACAATCACAGAATGCTTAGAAGATTATTTTGTACGCTCAGAACAGCTTCAAACTCAATTAATTATTCGTACTGGAGAATATGAAGGCAAGCCAGTGGCAGCAGGTATGTTATTACAAATTATGCCTGATGGTTCTGGTACACCAGAAGATTTTGAACATTTAACTACGCTCGCAGCAACAGTAAAGGATGAAGAATTATTTGGTCTCCCTGCAGAAGAGTTACTCTATCGTTTATATCACGAAGAAACCGTCAATCTTTATCCAGCACAAAATGTACAATTTTTCTGTGGCTGCTCTGCTGAACGTTCTGGTTCAGCATTACTTTTAATCTCTGATGAAGAAATTGATGAAATATTAGCCGAACATAAAGGCAGTATTGATATGCAATGTGAGTGTTGTGGTACACACTACTTCTTTAATAAAGAAGCGATTGAAAAATTAAAATCAACAAAACTTTAAAAACAATCCCGACGCTATGTCGGGATTGTTGATCTACATCATTAATACACCTAAAAATAGGTAATGGAGAGCTATAATTTTTCAAAAATGAGATCTAGTTAACATTTTTTTGCATTGACATTCTTTAGAATAGGCGACAGTTAAATTTTAATCTTAAATATTAGAGGTGACTTATGACAGACTTAAACAAAGTAGTAAAAGAACTTGAAGCGCTAGGCATTTATGACGTAAAAGAAGTTGTCTATAATCCAAGCTACGAGCAATTGTTCGAAGAAGAAACCAATCCAGGTTTAGAAGGCTTTGAAAAAGGTACTTTAACTACGACTGGTGCAGTAGCTGTAGATACTGGTATCTTCACTGGCCGTTCACCAAAAGATAAATATATCGTGTTAGATGAAAAAACCAAAGATACTGTTTGGTGGACATCTGAAGCTGCGAAAAATGATAACAAACCAATGAACCAAGCTACATGGCAAAGCTTAAAAGACTTGGTAACTAACCAACTCTCTCGTAAACGCTTATTTGTAGTTGATGGTTTCTGTGGCGCTAGCGAACACGACCGTATTGCAGTACGTATTGTAACTGAAGTTGCATGGCAAGCTCATTTTGTGAAAAACATGTTTATTCGCCCAACTGAAGAACAACTCAAAAACTTTGAACCAGATTTCGTTGTAATGAATGGTTCTAAAGTAACCAATCCAAACTGGAAAGAACAAGGTTTAAATTCAGAAAACTTCGTTGCCTTCAACTTAACTGAGCGCATTCAATTAATCGGTGGTACTTGGTACGGCGGTGAAATGAAAAAAGGTATGTTCTCAATGATGAACTACTTCCTACCACTTAAAGGTGTTGGCGCAATGCACTGCTCAGCTAACGTGGGTAAAGATGGTGATGTAGCAATCTTCTTCGGCTTATCTGGCACAGGTAAAACAACACTTTCAACCGATCCAAAACGTGAATTAATCGGTGATGATGAGCACGGTTGGGATGATGTGGGTATCTTTAACTTTGAAGGTGGTTGCTATGCGAAAACCATTCACCTTTCAGAAGAAAATGAACCGGATATTTACCGCGCTATCCGTCGTGATGCATTATTAGAAAACGTGGTTGTTCGTGCAGATGGTTCTGTTGATTTCGATGATGGTTCAAAAACAGAAAATACTCGCGTGTCTTACCCAATTTACCACATCGATAACATTGTAAAACCAGTTTCTCGTGCTGGTCACGCAACGAAAGTGATTTTCTTAACTGCAGATGCATTTGGCGTATTACCACCAGTATCTAAATTGACACCAGAACAAACTAAATACTACTTCTTATCAGGTTTCACTGCAAAATTAGCAGGTACTGAACGTGGTATTACTGAACCAACTCCAACATTCTCAGCATGCTTCGGTGCAGCGTTCTTAACCCTTCACCCAACTCAATATGCAGAAGTGTTAGTAAAACGTATGCAAGCAGTGGGTGCTGAAGCTTACTTAGTGAATACTGGTTGGAATGGCACAGGCAAACGTATCTCAATCAAAGATACTCGCGGAATCATTGATGCAATCTTAGATGGCTCAATTGAAAAAGCTGAAATGGGCGAATTGCCAATCTTCAACTTAGCAATTCCTAAAGCATTACCAGGTGTAGATTCTGCAATCTTAGATCCTCGTGATACTTACGCAGATAAAGCACAATGGCAATCAAAAGCTGAAGACTTAGCCGGTCGCTTTGTGAAAAACTTTGTTAAATATGCAACTAACGAAGAAGGCAAAGCTTTAATTGCAGCTGGTCCTAAAGCTTAATTAAAAATACTAAAAATATTAACCGCACTTTGGGTAACTGAAGTGCGGTCATTTTTTATCTGTTTTCAAGCTGATAAATGTATTCAAAAATTGACAAAAATCCAGTAGAATCACCACGTTTTAACTTTCGTCAATTAAAAGGACAATGTAATGCTTAACCAAATTAAAAAAGATGCTCAAGATCGTATGGAAAAAAGCCTTGAAGCATTAAAAGGTCATATTTCAAAAATCCGTACTGGTCGTGCACAACCGAGTTTACTTGATGCAATTCAAGTTGAATATTACGGTGCAGCGACCCCACTTCGCCAATTAGCAAATGTCGTTGCGGAAGATGCTCGGACTTTAGCTGTAACTGTTTTTGATCGTTCTTTAATCTCTGCGGTAGAAAAAGCAATTTTAACCTCAGATTTAGGTTTAAACCCATCTTCAGCGGGTACCACAATCCGTGTTCCGCTTCCTCCATTAACAGAAGAACGCCGTCGCGATTTAATCAAAATTGTAAAAGGCGAAAGTGAACAAGGTAAAGTTGCGGTTCGTAATGTGCGTCGTGATGCGAATGATAAAATCAAAGCATTATTAAAAGACAAAGAAATCAGCGAAAATGAACAACATAAAGCAGAAGAAGAAATCCAAAAAATCACAGATATTTACATTAAAAAAGTAGATGAAGTATTAGCGGATAAAGAAAAAGAATTAATGGATTTCTAATCATAAAAAATGCGAAAGGCAGACAGTTTTGTCTGCCTTTATTTTATTAGGTATGCGGATTTAGACGTACCAATGAAAATATAATCAACAAAATTGCGGTAAAGATTCTATGCAAAAACAAAACATTGTCATTCTTGGTTCAACGGGATCAATCGGTAAGAGCACCCTTTCTGTTATCGAAAATAACCCTCAGAAATATCATGCATTTGCACTCGTAGGCGGAAAAAATGTAGAAGCAATGTTTGAACAATGCATAAAATTCCGACCGCACTTTGCGGCTCTTGATGATGTAAATGCTGCTAAAATTTTACGTGAGAAATTAATTGCGCATCATATTTCAACGGAAGTATTAGCAGGACAACAAGCTATTTGTGAACTCGCAGCACACCCAGATGCCGATCAGATAATGGCATCGATTGTTGGTGCAGCAGGATTGTTACCGACGCTTTCAGCGGTTAAAGCAGGTAAACGGGTATTACTAGCAAATAAAGAATCATTGGTAACCTGCGGACAGCTTTTTATTGATGCTGTAAAAAACTATGGCGCAAAGCTTTTACCAGTAGATAGTGAACATAATGCTATCTTTCAATCGTTACCGCCAGAAGCACAAGAAAAAATTGGCTTTTGCCCACTTTCTGAATTAGGTGTAAGTAAAATTATACTCACTGGTTCTGGCGGGCCATTTCGTTACACACCACTCGAACAGTTCGCAAGTATCACACCAGAACAAGCGGTTGCGCACCCTAATTGGTCTATGGGTAAAAAAATCTCTGTCGATTCAGCAACAATGATGAATAAAGGCTTAGAATACATTGAAGCTCGCTGGCTTTTCAACGCAAGCGCGGAAGAAATGGAAGTCATTATTCATCCACAATCTATTATTCATTCTATGGTGCGTTATGTTGATGGCTCAGTCATAGCTCAAATGGGAAATCCAGATATGCGTACACCAATTGCAGAAACTATGGCATATCCTCACCGCACTTTTGCTGGAGTAGAACCACTCGATTTCTTTAAAATCAAAGAACTGACGTTTATTGAACCTGATTTTAATCGCTATCCGAATTTAAAACTGGCTATTGATGCCTTTGCTGCGGGTCAATATGCGACAACAGCAATGAATGCAGCTAATGAAATTGCTGTACAAGCATTTTTAGATCGTCAAATTAGCTTTATAGATATTGTAAAAATTAATTCGAAAACAATTGAGAAAATTTCGCCTTATACCATTCAAAATATTGATGATGTACTCGAAATTGATGCACAAGCAAGAGAGATTGCGAAAACACTAATTGGGGAATAGAGGTCTAGTTTATTCGATTTAATGGAATACAAATTCCAAAATACACATATAAGCTGCAATACAAAATAAAATAATCGCCAATAATTTTCTTGTTAAAGCCGGATTCATTAATCCGCGCAATTTCATTGAGAAGAAACTCATTCCAAATGAACCCAAGGTAACGACACAAACTACAAGAAAATTTACATATCCTAATTGACCACTTAGACTGACATCATAAGGAAAGGCTCTTGTGAGATAGCCATATAAATTACCAATCCCACCAATAATCATCATATAGTTCGTATAAACGGCAATTTGCTGCGTTTTTACCCCTTTTAATTGGCCTACAAGCGGAGCAAGGATAGAGCCGCCTCCAATACCTGTAATACCAGCAATCAAGCCCCCTCCACAGCAACTAATACTACCTTTAGCTCGTTCTATAGGAGACATATTAAACACTTCTATTTGCGTTCTCGATCTGTTTAAAAATGTTTTAATCGCAAGTGCACTTAAACTAACCATAAAAATTAAACTAATGATCGCTGTAGAAAAATAAAAACTTAATTCAAAACCAATTTGCACGCCAATCACCATAGCAATAGACCATAAAATCATATTGATATAATCAATTTTAATTTTTTGCTTATGGAAAAATAATAAGTTAATCAATGCGGTACACATCACGATGGTGAGTGATGTAGCTGAAATAACTTGAATCGGCAATTCTGGAAATAATGTACGTAAAATTGGCACCATCAATACCCCACCGCCAATACCAAAAATAGCAGAAACCATATTGGTACAAATACCGCAAATCAGTAAGATAAAAATTGTACTAATTGCCATTGCTACTCCTATCAAGAAAATCAGCTTAATAATATATTCTAATTGTGGCGTAAGGGGATGAGCATATCTTATGATCAGCATCATATACACTTAAAAATATTCTGTTATGATGAAAAAAATAGAAAGGATATGATGTATGAACGCATTTCAATTAATGGCAAAACCTACTGGCTCAATTTGTAATTTAGATTGCCAGTATTGCTTTTACTTGGAAAAACCTCATTTAAATCAACGTGCCATGAGTGATGAGGTATTAGAAACCTATATCAAATCTTACATAGAAACAGCCCCTCAACAACAAGTGACTTTCCTCTGGCAAGGCGGTGAACCAACCATGGCTGGCCTTGATTTCTATAAAAGAGCGGTCGATTTTCAGCATAAATATGCTAATGGGAAACAAATTGAAAATTCCCTACAAACCAATGGTGTATTACTTAATGCCGATTGGTGCCGTTTTCTGCATGATCATAATTTTCTTGTGGGGCTTTCTATAGATGGTCCAGAACGCTTACATGATGCCTATCGTTTAACTAAAAATAGAAAAGGCACGTTTCAACAAGTAATAGATGCACTAGATTTACTGAATAACTATCAAGTATCTTTTAATACTCTCACAGTAGTGCATAATCTAAATGTTCTACATGGCAAAGAAATCTATCATTTTCTAAAACGAATTGGATCGCCATATATGCAATTTATTCCACTAATGGGAGATTATAAGCAACAAGCCTCTGCAAAGGATTATGGCCAGTTTCTAATTAATATTTTTGATGAATGGTACGCCAATGATGTAGGAAAAATTGGGATTCAGTTTATTGAACAATGGTTTATGGCCTATCTTGGATTACAACCGGGTTTATGTATTTTTCGTGAAACCTGCGGTGATCAATTAGTTATTGAACAAAATGGGGATATTTATAGTTGCGATCATTATGTTTACCCTGAGTACAAGTTGGGAAACCTCATAGAAACACCACTAGTAACATTGGTTGATAACATAAAACAAAAACATTTCGGTTCAGCGAAATCCTTTCTTTCCGAACGATGCAAAAGCTGTAAATTTCGTTTTGCCTGTCATGGAGGTTGCCCAAAACATCGAACTGTTCAAGGATTTGGAAAACCACATAATCAACTCTGTGAAGCCTATTATACGGCACTCTCTCACATGGAACCCTATTTGAAAGAATTTGCAAAATGCTTTGGTAAAGCAAAATAACATTATTCATTTAAAATAAAAATTTTGTTACCAAGTTAACACTTTTAAAACTTGCTTATAGCGGATAAAAACAGAAATTTGTATAGTAACCGAAAGGTTTTTATGTATTAAAAGGATATTTATGTCAAGCTCATCACCTTATTTACCTCAAAACTTATACCAATGCATGATTTCTGAAAGTAAAACACTAGGGAAAAACAGCTTAATTTATACTCAAGGTGAAAAACCTAAAGAATTTTATTTTTTAAAACGAGGGCTTGTCGGGCTTTATCATAGCTTAGAAAATGGTAAAGAAACCTTGATTCGACTTTATCATGCTAACGAATATTTTGGGTTTAGAACAATCTTTAGTGAAACAACTTATCATTGTAGTGCAAAGGTATTACTAGAAGCAGATATTATTCGTATATTTCCTGGAAATCACACTACTTTTATCGCAAATAATCCTGATTTTTCCTGCTATCTAATGAAGCAACTCTCGAATGAATTATATGATGCAGAACACCGAGTAAGTAGTACAGCCTATAAACGAAGCTACGAGCGTATAATTGATGCGATTGAAAATCTAACTGAAAGTTATCCCGATTATCCTTGGACCTACCGAGAAGTAGCCGAATTTTGTGGATGCGAAACAGAAACTGCTATTCGTATTAGTCAAGAATTAAAGAAACAAGGAATTCTAGACAAAAATACAAGACATTTACGGATCTGCTCTTAAATTCAAGATTATGGTTTTGGACTATCCATCCAAATAATATTTTAGTAAGTAAAGTGCTTTTTACCTACATATAAAATAAAAAAGCTCACTATGAAGTGAGCTTTTCCTTTGAATTGATTTTTATTCCTCAGTAGCTACTTCAGCAACTTCTGGGCGATCAACTAACTCAATGTATGCCATTGGTGCATTATCGCCTGCACGGAAACCACATTTCAAAATGCGAGTGTAACCACCTGCACGTTGAGCAAAACGTGGACCTAATTCATTGAATAATTTCGCAACAGTTTCGATGTTACGAGTACGAGCGAATGCTAAACGACGGTTTGCAACGCTATCTTCTTTTGCTAATGTAATTAACGGTTCAACTACACGACGTAATTCTTTAGCTTTAGGTAAAGTAGTCTTGATAATTTCGTGACTAACTAAAGCACTTGCTAAATTACGGAACATCGCTTGACGATGGCTGCTATTACGGTTTAGTTGACGACCACTCTTACGATGGCGCATGATCTTATCCTTCTCAGAAAAATCTTAACCTATGACCAAACTAGTCTTCAGCAATACTTGCTGGTGGCCAATTCTCAAGGCGCATACCAAGTGACAAACCACGTGAAGCGAGAACGTCTTTAATTTCAGTAAGAGATTTCTTACCAAGGTTAGGCGTTTTTAATAACTCAACTTCTGTACGTTGTACTAAGTCACCGATATAGTGAATTGTTTCTGCTTTCAAACAGTTAGCAGAACGAACTGTCAACTCTAAGTCATCTACAGGACGTAGTAAAATCGGATCAAATTCCGGTTTTTCTTCCTTAACTTCAGGTTGACGAACATCACGCAAATCAACGAATGCATCGAGTTGTTCTGCTAAAATTGTTGCTGCACGACGAATTGCTTCTTCAGGCTCAAGCGTACCATTAGTTTCTAACTCAATAACAAGTTTATCTAAGTCCGTACGTTGTTCTACACGCGCTGCTTCTACATTGTATGCAATGCGATCTACAGGGCTATAACAAGCATCCACTAATAAACGACCAATTGGACGCTCCTCAGTTTGGCTATGTGTACGAGCTGAAGCTGGAACATATCCTCTACCACGTTGAACGCGAATACGCATACTAATTGATGCATTCTCGTCTGTTAAGTGACAGATTACGTGATCCGGATTCACAATTTCAACATCACCATCGTGGGTAATGTCCGCTGCAACAACAGGGCCAATTCCAGATTTATTTAATGTCAGAATAACGTCATCTTTATTCTGTACTTTAACCGCTAGACCTTTAAGGTTTAAAAGTACTTCAAGAACATCTTCTTGAACACCTTCCTTACTACTATATTCGTGCAATACGCCATCAATTTCTACTTCAGTTACAGCACAACCTGGCATTGAAGACAGAAGGATACGACGCAATGCATTACCTAGAGTATGGCCAAAACCGCGCTCTAACGGTTCTAAGATCACCTTAGCATGAGTTGAACTAATTTGTTCAATATCTACTAAACGTGGTTTTAAAAATTCTGTAACAGAACCCTGCATTTTATCCTCTCTTTGCTTTTAAGCTTAACTATTATTTAGAGTAAAGCTCAACGATCAGATGTTCGTTAATGTCTGCTGATAAATCAGAACGTTCAGGAACACGTTTGAACACACCTTCCATTTTCGCAGAATCAACTTCTAACCAAGTTGGTTTCTCTCTTTGTTCTGCTAATTCTAATGATGCTTTAATACGTGCTTGTTTTTTAGATTTCTCACGAACAGCAACAACATCATTTACTGAAACTTGGAATGATGGAATATTAACAACACGACCATTTACAACAATTGCTTTGTGGCTCACTAATTGACGAGCTTCTGCGCGAGTTGCAGCAAATCCCATGCGATAAACAACGTTATCCAATCTACCTTCTAATAACACTAATAAGTTTTCACCAGTGTTACCTTTTAAACGGTTTGCTTCTTTATAGTAGTTACGGAATTGACGTTCTAAAATACCATAGATACGACGAACCTTTTGTTTTTCACGTAATTGACTACCATAGTCAGACAAACGCGGTTTACGAGCACCGTGTTGACCAGGTGCTGTATCAATTTTACATTTTGAATCAATCGCACGCACGCCTGATTTAAGGAATAAATCAGTGCCTTCACGACGGCTGAGCTTGAGTTTTGGACCCAAATATCTTGCCATTTTCTTTCTCCAACTATCCTATTACGTCTTAAACACGACGTTTTTTCGGTGGACGACAACCGTTATGAGGAATCGGAGTCACATCTGTAATGTTCGTGATACGGAAACCCGCTGCGTTTAACGCGCGAATTGTTGATTCACGACCTGGACCCGGACCTTTAACCATAACTTCCAAATTCTTTAAACCAAATTCTTTAACCATTTCTGCGCAACGCTCTGCAGCAACTTGAGCAGCAAATGGAGTTGATTTACGAGAACCACGGAAACCTGAACCACCAGCGGTTGCCCAAGCTAGTGCATTACCTTGACGGTCAGTAATGGTTACGATTGTATTATTGAAAGATGCGTGAATATGTGCTACGCCATCTACAACTTGTTTTTTTACACGTTTACGTGCACGAACTGGTGTTTTAGCCATTCTTTATTTACCCCGACTATTTTTTGATCGGCTTACGTGGACCCTTACGGGTACGCGCATTAGTTTTAGTACGTTGACCACGTACCGGTAAACTACGACGATGACGTAAACCACGGTAACAACCTAAGTCTAAAAGACGTTTGATGTTTAGTGTTACTTCACGACGTAAGTCACCTTCAACGGTAAATTTACCAACTTCGTCACGCAGTTTGTCAATCTGCTCTTCAGACAATTCTCTGATCTTAACATCTTCAGCAATACCCGCTGCAGCACAAATAGCTTTAGAACGAGTTTTACCGATACCGTAAATTGCAGTTAAAGCGATTACAGCGTGTTTGTGATCAGGAATGTTAATGCCTGCAATACGGGCCACTATGCACTCCTATTATTTTAACTAATTTGGCACTCTGATCTTGAAAAGCCCGTTTTCAGGATACTCAAACAGAATGCCAAGGACATAAATGAGTTGAGCAGTATAACCGCCCAACTGGTTCTTTGCAAGAAGAATATCAATTAACCTTGACGTTGTTTGTGTTTAGGGTCGCTGCATAATACGCGCACAACACCTTCACGTTTAACGATTTTACAGTTACGACACATTCTCTTTACGGAAGCACGAACTTTCATTGCTTATCCTTTTTTTATTAAATGAACAATTATTGTCCAAAACCTTTAAGGTTTGCTTTTTTCAACGCAGATTCATATTGAGATGACATTAAGTGACTCTGAACCTGAACGATGAAATCCATAATTACAACGACTACAATTAAAAGAGATGTTCCACCGAAGTAAAATTTAACATCCCAAGCCGATGTCATAATATAAGGAACTAAACACACAAACGTTACATAAAGACCGCCAATCAGTGTAAGACGAGTCATAACTTTATCAATATAACGAGAGGTTTGTTCCCCTGGTCTAATTCCTGGAATAAATGCACCAGATTTTTTTAGATTATCTGCTGTATCTCGCGGATTATACTGCATTGCAGTGTAAAAGAAGCTAAAGAAAATAATTGCTACAGCATAAACAAGTAAATAAAGAGGCTGACCAGGATTCAACAACATAGATAAGTTATTTAACCACTCAAACTTATCATTTTGTCCAAACCATTGAGTTAAGGTAGCTGGAAATAAAATAATACTTGAGGCAAAAATTGCCGGCATTACGTTTGCCATATTTACTTTCAATGGTAGATGTGTTGAATGACCACCTAAAATTTGACGACCTTGTTGACGCTTTGCATATTCAACGCGAATTCTACGTTGTCCTCTTTCAACAAAAACAACGAAATAAGTTACTGCAAATACAATAGCTGCGATCAGAAGAAGCACTAATGGATGCATCTGTCCTTGACGAGCCTGCTCAATAGTTTGAAGTATAGCTGATGGTAAACCAGCTACGATACCGCCAAAAACAAGAATTGAGATACCGTTACCAATACCTCTTTCAGTAATTTGTTCACCTAACCACATGAGGAACATAGTTCCAGTTACTAAGCTAACAACTGAAGTGAAGTAAAAACCAAATCCAACATTTGGCACTAAGCCAGGTAACATATTTGGTAAACCTGTTGAAATAGCTACTGCCTGAATGGTTGCAAAAACAACTGTCGCATACCTAGTATACTTAGAAATTTTACGTTGACCAGCAGCACCTTCTTTCTTTAATTCTGCTAAAGCAGGAGAAACCGTTGCAAGCAACTGAATTACAATAGATGCCGAGATATACGGCATAATACCTAATGCTAAGATAGATGCACGGCTCAATGCACCACCAGAGAACATATTAAACATATCAATGATGGTGCCTTTTTGTTGTTCAACTAATTGAGCTAGCACAGCCGCATCAATACCAGGAACCGGAATGAAAGAACCAATTCGGTAAACGATAAGCGCACCTAAAACGAAAAGTAATCGGCTTTTTAATTCACCTTTACCGCTATTAGTACTTCTTGCTTGATAACCTGGTTGTTTAGCCATTTGCTAATTATTCCTCAACTGAACCGCCAGCAGCTTCAATTGCTGCTTTTGCACCCTTAGTTACACGCAAACCACGAACTATTACTGCAGATTTCACTTCACCCGCTAAAACTACTTTAGCGAATTGGATATCTTTAGTTAAGATGTTAGCTGCTTTTAATGTTTCTAAGGTTACTACGTTACCTTCAACTTTAGTTAATTCATTCAAACGAACTTCTGCGGTTACCGCAGCTTTCATTGAAGTGAAACCAAATTTTGGTAAACGACGGTATAATGGCATTTGACCACCTTCGAAACCGCGACGAACACCGCCACCGGTACGAGATTTTTGACCTTTATGACCACGGCCACCTGTCTTGCCTAAACCTGAACCAATACCACGACCAAGGCGTTTAGCACTGTGCTTCGCACCTTCAGCCGGAGATAGAGTATTTAAACGCATCTCTTACTCCTCCACTTTAACCATGTATGAAACTTGGTTAATCATACCACGTACTGCAGGCGTATCAATTAACTCAACAGTGTGGTGCATATGGCGAAGACCAAGACCACGCAAGGTAGCTTTATGCTTTGGTAAACGAGCGATTGAGCTACGAACTTGTGTTACTTTAATAGTTTTAGCCATTATTCATTACCCCAAGATTTCATCAACAGTTTTACCGCGTTTCGCAGCAACCATCTCTGGTGATTTCATATTTGCTAATGCATCAATAGTTGCACGAACAACGTTAATTGGGTTGGTAGAACCATACGCTTTAGAAAGAACGTTACGTACACCTGCAACTTCCAATACTGCACGCATTGCACCACCAGCGATGATACCTGTACCTTCACTTGCTGGTTGCATAAATACGCGTGAACCGGTGTGAACACCTTTAACCGGATGTTGTAATGTACCTTCATTTAAAGCGACATTGATCATATTGCGACGTGCTTTTTCCATCGCTTTTTGGATCGCTGCTGGAACTTCGCGTGCTTTACCATAACCAAAACCTACACGGCCATTACCATCGCCCACTACAGTTAATGCAGTGAAACTCATAATACGACCACCTTTTACGGTTTTTGATACACGGTTTACTGCGATTAGCTTCTCTTGCAGTTCACCAGCTTGTTTTTCGATGTTTGACATCTCAATTTACCTCATTAGAACTGTAGACCAGCTTCACGTGCAGCGTCCGCTAAAGTTTGGACACGACCATGATATTTGAAACCGGAACGGTCAAAAGCAACAGCTTGAATGCCTTTCGCTAATGCGCGCTCAGCAACTGCTTTACCTACTGCAGCTGCAGCATCTTTGTTACCGGTGTATTTTACTTGCTCACGAATTGCTTTTTCAACAGTTGAAGCAGCGGCAAGCACTTCTGAACCGTTTGGTGCAATAACTTGTGCGTAGATATGACGCGGAGTACGGTGAATAACTAAACGAGTTACACCTTGCTCTCTCATCATATGACGTGCACGAGCTGCACGACGGATACGAGCTGATTTCTTATCCATAGTGTTACCTTAATTATTTCTTCTTAGCCTCTTTGATACGTACCACTTCATCAGCGTAACGTACCCCTTTACCTTTATAAGGTTCAGGACGGCGATAAGCACGAATATCTGCTGCAACTTGGCCGATTAACTGTTTGTCAGCGCCTTTCAACACGATTTCGGTTTGAGATGGGCATTCTGCAGTAATACCTGCCGGCAAAGTGTGCTCTACTGGGTGAGAGTAGCCTAAACTTAATGCAATTGCATTGCCTTTAAGTTGAGCTCTGTAACCAACACCCACCAATACTAATTTCTTAGTGAAGCCTTCAGTAACACCGATAACCATTGCATTAACTAATGCACGAGCTGTACCCGATTGAGCATTCGCTTCAACAAAACCTTCACGAGGTGTGAAAGTAAATTGTCCGTTATCTTGTTTTACTTCAACTGATTTGTGAATTTCGCGAGATAACTCGCCATTTTTACCTTTTACTGTTAATAGCTGACCGTCGAGTTTAACTTCAACGCCGGC
This sequence comes from Haemophilus haemolyticus, assembly GCF_003490595.1. GTDB lineage: Bacteria > Pseudomonadota > Gammaproteobacteria > Enterobacterales > Pasteurellaceae > Haemophilus > Haemophilus haemolyticus_L. The sequence continues at coordinate 112,188 of NZ_QQGY01000001.1, read as the reverse complement.
AGGAATACTAACAGGTGCCTTTGCAACACGAGACATTTTCCTACCTCTCTATTAAGCTACGTAACAGATAATCTCACCGCCTAAACCTGCTTGACGAGCAGCGCGGTCAGTCATAACACCTTTAGATGTAGAAACAACTGCAACACCTAAACCACCCATCACTTTTGGTAATTCGTCTTTACGTTTGTAAATACGAAGACCAGGACGGCTTACACGTTGGATGCTTTCTACAACCGGTTTACCTTGGAAATATTTTAAAGTAATTTCCAATTCAGGTTTTGCACCTTCTAAAACTTTAACGCTTTCGATATAACCTTCAGCAGCTAATACATTGGCGATTGCCACTTTTAGCTTGGATGAAGGCATATTGATCGCAACTTTATTCGCAGCTTGACCGTTACGAATACGGGTCAGCATATCTGCGATTGGATCTTGCATACTCATTGTACTTTTTCTCCGATTCCAAAATAAAGTGGTATATTACCAACTCGCTTTCTTAAGGCCTGGGATTTCACCGCGCATCGCAGCTTCACGAACCTTAATACGGCTTAAACCAAACTTGCGTAAAATGCCATGAGGACGTCCAGTTTGGCGGCAACGGTTACGTTGACGAGATGGGCTAGAATCACGTGGTAAAGTTTGTAACTTTAACACTGCATCCCAACGATCTTCATCAGAGGCATTGACATCAGAAATGATTTTCTTTAATTCAACACGTTTTGCGTAGAATTTTTCTGCCAATTTAACGCGTTTTACATCGCGTGCTTTCATTGATTGTTTAGCCATTTGTAACCTGCCTTATTTACGGAATGGGAAATTAAAGGCAGCAAGTAGTGCTTGACCTTCTTCATCATTCTTAGCAGTAGTTGTGATAGTGATATCCAAACCACGTACACGATCTACTTTATCGTAATCGATTTCAGGGAAGATGATTTGTTCACGCACACCCATGCTATAGTTACCACGACCATCGAATGATTTCGAGCTTAAACCGCGGAAGTCACGAATACGTGGAACAGCAATTGTAATTAAACGTTCAAAGAACTCCCACATACGCTCACCGCGTAGTGTTACTTTACAACCGATTGGATATCCCTGACGGATTTTAAAGCCAGCAACAGATTTACGAGCTTTAGTTACTAAAGGTTTTTGACCGCTGATTGCTGCTAAGTCCGCTACTGCGTTGTCTAGCAATTTTTTGTCGGTCAATGCTTCACCCACACCCATATTCAGGGTAATCTTTTCGATTCGTGGGACTTGCATGACAGATTTGTAGCCGAATTTATTTTTTAATTCGCTTACTACTTGATCTCTGTAGTAATCATGCAGTTTCGCCATCGCATTACTCCAGTTTGTTAGATAATTTCATTGTTAGATTTGAAGAAACGTACTTTTTTGCCGTCTTCGAATCTAAAACCTACACGGTCAGCTTTATTTGTTTTAGGATTGAAAATCGCAACATTTGAAGCGTCAATTGCAGCTTCTTTTTTCACTAAACCACCAGCTTTTCCTAATGCAGGAACTGGTTTTTCATGTTTAGTAATGATGTTGATACCTTCAACAAACACTTTACCGTTTGGTAACACTTTAGTTACCTTGCCACGTTTGCCCTTATCTTTACCAGTAAGAACAATTACTTCATCATTTTGACGGATTTTAGCAGCCATTACATTCCCCTTACAGTACTTCTGGAGCTAAAGAAATGATCTTCATGAATTTCTCAGAACGAAGTTCACGAGTCACTGGTCCAAAAATACGAGTACCGATTGGTTGCTCAGTGTTATTATTTAAAATTACACAAGCGTTACCATCGAAACGAATAACTGAGCCATCTGGGCGACGAACACCCTTCTTGGTGCGCACAACAACTGCTTTTAATACATCACCTTTTTTTACTTTACCGCGTGGAATTGCTTCTTTTACAGTAATTTTGATGATGTCACCAATCGCAGCATAACGACGGTGCGATCCACCTAGAACCTTGATACACATTACGCTGCGAGCGCCTGAATTATCAGCAACATCCAGCATAGTCTGTTCTTGGATCATATTAGTGCTCCGTTAAGATTAAAAAAACACCCTTTCGGGACGAACCTGTTACCCTAAGGTAAACAGGCTGTTGAGTCTAGCAAATTCACCACTTAAAAGCAACTGAATTTTCAGTTTACCACTAAGATTAATTGTAATCACACAAAAAAAAAGAGCGGTCCAAAAACGTTGTTTTTTTAACCGCTCTTTAACTAAAAATGCTGTTTACGACGTTCGCCACTATAATCAGTTTGCAACGTAAAATCTCTAATCCAATTAGCTAACTCATCAAATTCAGATAAACCATTTTCATTTATTGGTATATATTGATATTTTTGCTTATTGCATCTATGTTCTGTTATAAACTTTATATACCTGTGCCAAACCTCAGGCTTAGTTGACGAACGAGAAAGCTGTTTTTTTATTTTTTCATATTCTTTTTCTTCATCAACATCACACCCTCCCGCTCTAGCATAATCATCACATAATTCTTTAGCAAGTCTTCTTACATCCCAGCCCACGTTTCGTAATAGAATCTTAAGTTCTTTTTTGAGTAATAATGATTGAACGCTCTCCATAATTTCCTCATTTTTATCAAATTGTCCCGATTTGTCCCCATCTCGCTGCTTATACTAGTTTCCACTAAAGCAATTGCTTTAGGACATTAAATTATGTTCATCAATAAAAGGATTTCGTTATGAAAATTCGAAAACAACTGTATCGGGAAACATTTTCTCTTTGTAATACACAAAGAACATCAGGCTCTCATCGTGAAAATGAACCACCAAGCGCTAAGATTAGAGGAAATTGATATGAAATATTCATCAGATAAACATATTAATCAATTTGTGACTCAACTTGTAAAACTTGGTTGGCTATTCACACGTAGAAGTAAGCATAGTTTACTCATCTCTCCAGATGGCTTGCAACATATTTTTGTTGCTTCATCTCCTAGCGACAAGCGTGCTTTTTTAAATATTAAAAAGCATGTGAAAAAATTTGGGTTTAAAAAATATTATAATGGAGCAAAAAATGAACGAGCTAGTTATTAATTGGCATATTACGGAAGCCTGCAATTTTAAATGCCAATACTGTTTTGCCAAATGGCAAAAACCATGTAAAAAAGAACTCTTGCGTTCTGATAATGATGTTTCTCAACTAATTGAACAATTTCAAACGCTTTTAACCCTAATTAATCACAAATATCAAAGCCACTTTGAACAAATTCGATTAAATCTTGTTGGCGGTGAAACTTTCTTATATCGTAGTGCAATAAAGAACATTATTATGCAAGCTAAAAAGCATAATATGATTTTATCCGCTATTACAAATGGTAGCAAATTAACTCCAGAATTAAATCAAATTATTGCCAATCAATTTAAAATGATCGGCTTTAGTATTGATTCAATTAAAGATAATACAAACCTACTTATTGGTCGCCAAACTAATAATAAAGCTATGGATTATCAGTTATTATTGCGGAATATTGAAATAATTCGCAGCATTAACCCAACTATTCAAATTAAAATTAATACTGTCGTAAATAAACATAACTACTCAGAATCATTATCGGAATTCATTTCACAGGTAAAACCAACAAAATGGAAAATATTTAAAGTTTTACCAATTATAAATGATGCTCTTTCAATTAATGATCAGCAATTTTACTATTTTCTTGAAAATCATCGCGAATTTGAAAATATCATTAGCGCAGAGAATAACGAAGAAATGACTCATTCCTATTTGATGGTTGATCCTTCAGGGCGTTTTTTTCAAAACATCGAACAGCAAACAGGTTATCAATATAGTGAACCCATTTTATCTGTTGGTATTGAAAAAGCATTTCAACAAATTCCATTTGAAATAGTAAAATTTTTACATCGTTACCACTAATACAATTTGCTCTCTGAAAAAGAGAGCAAATTAATCACATCTCTGATAATATTTACTAAAACTTTGTTTAAACTCATATTCTCCGCCACCTTTTCCTACTGTATTTATTGCTTTAGCCAACGCACATGCACAAATCTTTCTTTTTTCTAAGGTAGCATAATTTCCAATACAATTGCTCATTAATTGATATTCTACTTCAATAGGAAATCTTGTTTGTTCAACATAATCATTAAATTGATAACCCGCAACAGCACCTAAAATAACTGCTGTTACGGTTATTTTCTTAGCTCTTGTCCATTCCATTTTCTATCTCAACTTACTTAAACAAAATTTCACACATAATATACTTTTATTTATATTAAAAAAATCAAGTTTTTTTAACCGCACTTTAAAGCATAAAAAGCCCTAGCTTTCGCTAAGGCTTTTAATTTTTTAATGTAGAAAATTAAGCAATAACTGCTTTTTCAACTACACGAACTAAAGTCCAAGATTTGGTTTTTGATAGAGGGCGACATTCGCGAATCTCTACGGTATCACCAACTTTGGCTTCATTGTTCTCATCGTGTACGTGTAATTTAGTTGTACGACGGATAAATTTACCATATAAAGGGTGTTTTACCTTACGTTCAATAGCAACAACGAAAGATTTTTCCATTTTGTCGCTAACAACTTTACCTTGTACGCTACGAATTTTATCAGTCATTACTCACCCGCCTTTTCGGTTAATACAGTTTTTACACGTGCAATATCACGACGCACTTGTTTAGCCTGATGGGTTTGTTGAAGCTGACCGGTGGCTGTCTGCATACGCAACTTGAATTGTTCACCTAAAAGGTTTACTAATTCAGCATTCAGCTCTTCAACACTTTTTGTACGTAAATCTTGAGCTTTCATTACATCACCGTCTTAGTTACGAAAGTGGTCTTAACTGGCAATTTAGCAGCTGCTAATGCAAATGCGTTTCTTGCTACTTCTTCAGACACACCATCCATTTCATAAAGCACTTTACCCGGTTGGATTAAGGCTACCCAGTACTCAACGTTACCTTTACCTTTACCCATACGGACTTCTAATGGTTTTTCAGTAATTGGTTTATCTGGGAATACACGAATCCAGATTTTACCTTGACGTTTTACTGCACGTGACATTGCACGACGTGCCGCTTCGATTTGACGAGCGGTTAAACGACAACGACCAACTGCTTTTAAACCGTAACTACCGAAACTAACTTCAGTACCGCCCGCGATACCACGGTTACGGCCTTTGTGAACTTTACGGAATTTTGTACGTTTTGGTTGCAACATTTAGCGTTTCTCCTTACTTACGACCTTTACCGCGTGGAGCCTTTTTAGGCTTGTCGGCAGGTTGTTGTTCTGATTGCGCAACGGCAGCCATTCCACCAAGAATTTCACCTTTGAAGATCCACACTTTAACGCCGATTACGCCGTAAGTTGTGTGAGCTTCTGCAGTGTTATAATCGATGTCCGCACGAAGAGTATGTAGAGGTACGCGACCTTCACGATACCATTCTGAACGTGCGATTTCTGCACCACCTAAACGACCGCTAACCTCAACTTTGATACCTTTAGCACCTAAACGCATTGCGCTTTGTACCGCACGTTTCATTGCACGACGGAACATTACACGACGTTCTAATTGAGAAGCGATGCTATCTGCAACTAATTTCGCATCTAATTCAGGTTTTTTCACTTCAGCAATGTTGATTTGAGCAGGAACGCCAGTGATTTTAGACACTGCGTTACGTAATTTTTCAACATCTTCGCCTTTTTTACCGATTACGATACCAGGACGAGCTGTGTGAATAGTTACACGAATACTTTTAGCTGGACGCTCAATAGTAATACGTGAAACTGAAGCATTTGCTAATTCTTTATTTAAGAATTGGCGTACTTTGAAATCGCCTTCAAGATTGTCAGCGAAGTCTTGTGTATTCGCGAACCAAGTAGAGCTCCAAGGTTTAACAATACCTAGGCGAATACCATGTGGATGTACTTTTTGACCCATTGCTATTCCTCTACTTATTAACGATCTGACACAACCACAGTAATGTGGCTAGTACGTTTTAAAATACGATCTGCACGACCTTTAGCACGTGGCATAACACGTTTCATGCTAGGACCTTCATCAACGAAGATTTTAGCAACTTTAAGATCATCGATATCTGCACCGTCATTGTGCTCTGCGTTTGCAATAGCTGATTCTAAAACTTTCTTCACTAAAGCTGCTGCTTTTTTGTTAGTGAAAGTTAAGATTTCTAATGCTTGCGCAACTTTTTTACCACGAATTAAATCGGCAACTAAGCGAGCTTTTTGGGCAGAAGTGCGAGCGTAACGATGTTTTGCGATAGTTTCCATCTCTTTACCTCTTATTTCTTAGCTTTCTTATCTGCCGCGTGACCGCGGTATGTACGAGTCGGTGCAAATTCACCAAGCTTATGACCGATCATTTCATCAGATACATAAACAGGAACGTGCTGACGACCATTATGGACTGCGATGGTCAATCCGATCATTGATGGAATGATCATTGAACGACGGGACCAAGTTTTGATTGGTTTTTTATCCCCGCTTTCCACCGCCTTCTCTACCTTCTTCAACAAGTGTAGGTCAAGGAAAGGACCCTTCTTGAGAGAACGTGGCATGGCTAATCCTCTTTAATTTAATCTATTATTTGCCACGACGACGTACGATATATTTATCAGTACGTTTGTTGTGACGAGTTTTCTTACCTTTGGTTTGAACGCCCCAAGGAGTTACTGGGTGTTTACCAAAGTTACGACCTTCACCACCACCGTGTGGGTGATCTACTGGGTTCATTGCTGTACCACGAACTGTAGGGCGAATACCTCTCCAGCGGTTAGCGCCAGCTTTACCCAATACGCGAAGCATATGTTCTGAGTTACCAACTTCACCGATTGTAGCAACACATTCAGCTAATACTTTACGCATTTCGCCTGAACGTAAACGTAAAGTTACGTAGTTGCCTTCACGTGCGATGATTTGTACATAAGCACCAGCAGAACGAGCGATTTGACCGCCTTTACCTGGTTTTAATTCAACGTTATGTACTGTTGAACCAACTGGGATATTACGCATTGGTAATGAGTTACCCACTTTAATTGGTGAGTTTACGCCAGCTTGGATTTGATCGCCTACTGACAAACCTTTAGGTGCTAAGATATAACGGCGTTCACCATCTTTATAAAGCACTAAAGCAATGTTAGCAGAACGGTTTGGATCATATTCTAAACGCTCAACAACCGCTGGGATGTCTAACTTGTTACGTTTGAAATCGATTAAACGGTAGTGTTGTTTGTGACCGCCACCAATGTGACGAGTAGTAATACGACCATAGTTGTTACGACCACCAGTTTTAGATTTAGTATCTAGAAGAGGTGCGTAAGGTTTACCCTTGTGTAATTCAGGGTTCACGATTTTAACAACGTGACGACGACCAGCGGAGGTCGGCTTACATTTAACGATAGCCATTCTCTAATTTCCTCCGATTACTCTGCACTGTCCACGAAGTCCAAGTTTTGGCCTTCGGATAAAGTTACATAAGCTTTTTTCCAGTCGCTGCGACGACCCATTTTGTTACCACGGCGTTTAGTTTTACCTTTAACAACCACAGTACGAACTGAGTCAACTTTTACTTCAAATAATTGAGCAACAGCAGCAGCAATTTCAGCTTTGTTCGCATCTAAAGCAACTTTAAGTACAACAGTGTTAGATTTTTCAGCATTGTTAGTTGCTTTTTCAGAGATGTGCGGTGCACGTAGCACGCTTAGCAAACGTTCTTGACTCATGCTAGGATCTCCTCAATTTGTTTCACAGCGTCAACAGTAACAATCACTTTATCGAAAGCGATTAAGCTAACTGGATCGATACCTTGAACATCACGTACATCAACTTTATATAAGTTACGTGCTGCTAAGAATAGATTTTCATCTAAACTTGCTGTGATAATTAATGCATCTTCAACGGCTAAATCTTTTAATTTTTGTACTAAAACTTTAGTTTTTGGTGCATCTAATTCAAATTTTTCAACAACAACCAAACGGTCTTGACGAACTAATTCAGAAAGAATGCTTTTGATAGCACCACGGTACATTTTCTTGTTCACTTTTTGGCTGTGATCTTGTGGTTTAGCCGCGAAGGTTATACCACCAGAACGCCAGATTGGTGATTTAATATCACCAGCACGAGCACGACCTGTACCTTTTTGACGCCAAGGTTTTTTACCTGAACCAGACACTTCAGCACGAGTTTTTTGCGCACGAGTACCTTGACGCGCACCTGCTGCATAAGCAACAACAACTTGGTGGATCAACGCTTCGTTAAACTCACGTCCGAAGGTAGTTTCAGAAACAGTTAGTGCGTTTGCACCTACAACTTGTAATTCCATCTCTATCTCCTAGACTTATGCTTTAACTGCTGGCTTAACGATAACATCGCCATTGATAGCACCAGGTACAGAACCTTTTACTAATAGCAATTTGCGCTCAGCATCTACACGAACAACTTCAAGTGATTGAACAGTTACACGTTCAGCACCTAAATGTCCTGCCATTTTTTTACCTTTAAACACACGACCTGGAGTTTGGTTTTGACCAATAGAACCAAGTACACGATGTGATAAAGAGTTACCATGAGTCGCATCTTGAGTACGGAAGTTCCAACGTTTAACACCACCTTGGAAACCTTTACCTTTAGAAGTACCAGTAACATCTACTTTTTTAACATCTGCAAAGATGTCAACATTGATTTCTTGACCTAAAGTGAATTCTTCACCTTCAGTACGAAATTCCCATAAACCGCGACCAGCTTCAACACCTGCTTTCACGAAATGACCTGCTTCAGGTTTAGTTACACGATTCGCTTTTTTAGAACCAGTAGTAACTTGAACTGCAGTATAGCCATCGTTTTCAAGAGTTTTAACTTGAGTTACGCGGTTGGCTTCGATTTCGATAACGGTAACTGGTACAGAAACACCGTCTTCATTGAAGATACGGGTCATACCAACTTTACGACCGACTAAACCAATCATTGTAATAACCTCTTAATTAACCTAGGCTGATCTGCACGTCCACGCCGGCAGCCAAATCTAAACGCATTAATGCATCAACAGTTTTTTCTGTTGGCTCTACGATATCTACTAAACGTTTGTGTGTACGAATTTCGTATTGATCACGCGCGTCTTTGTTCACGTGTGGAGAAATCAACACGGTAAAACGCTCTTTACGAGTTGGTAAAGGAATTGGACCACGAACTTGTGCACCAGTACGTTTAGCTGTTTCTACGATCTCCGCAGTAGATTGATCGATCAAACGGTGATCGAAAGCTTTTAAGCGGATACGGATTCTTTGGTTCTGCATTAGACCAGAGCTCCAATAAAATTTAGCTAATAAAAAACTAACACCAATCACAATTCTAACTTCAAAATAGAAAAGGAGGTGCAAGTTACCTGTTATATAGTCTCCAAATCGGAAACATTGTTTAGCGTGACATATCGTCATGCTCGTTTAATAAATGATTACATTAAACGGCTTTCATATTGAAAGCTTACAAATACTACACAAAAGTTAAACAAATTGCAAGGGATTTATTCAAAGCAAATAAAAAGTGCGGTCATTTATCGCCGTGTTTTCTCATCGAAAAATACCTAGAAAAATCACCGCACTTAGCATATTAAAATTATTGATGGTTATCTAATAGCGTGATATGTCGTTTTGCTACAATCCACGCACCAACATATCCCATAATTAAACAGCACACTAATAAGAATACAAATTCGCCAACGCCTAATCCATTCAAACTGAATTGGACGGCAAAAATATCCGTTACGTATTTCACGGCAGAAGTAAAATAGCTGATAATAAAGCTACTAAAAATTGCAGCAACTAACCCACCTAACACAGCATAAATCATACCCGTATAAAGATAAGGACGAAGGATAAATTGATCTGTTGCACCAAGCAATTTCATCACATCAATACTTGATCGGCTACTGTACACATCAGAGCGAATGCTGTTACCAATAACTAAAAAGACCGCTATCGTCATTAATGCAGTGCAGAAAATTGCCACATGGGCGATTAACCAAGAAAGTGCGGTTAATTTTTCCATCCAATCGTTATCCAAGCGAACTTCTTGCACGCCTTTAATTTTATTTAAATTCGTACGTAACTCATCACGTTTTTCTGAAACATTAAATTCGCTCGTTGGTTTTACCATGACGACAGCAGGTAATGGATTATCATCTAGAATTTCTAATTCTTCGCCAAAGCCAGACCAGCTTTTAAATTCCTTTAAACTTTCTTGGCGAGAGACATAATTCAGTGATTCCACCCCATCTTGTTGACGAATTTTCTCTACTACTAAATTCGCGTCTTCTTCACTTAAATTTTTGTGAAGATAAATCGTCAATTCACTTTCCGGATAAAATTGCGTGGTTGCTAAATGTAAATTTTTCCACATTAAATAGCTCACGGTTGGGATCGTCAAAGAAACAGCGATAACCAAAATCGTGAGCAGCGTGCCAAATTTACGTTGCCATAAATCCACCCATACTGCACGCAAAGTATAGGCTGTTTGAACAAAAAAGGATGCATCCGTTGATCGGCTCATGATTATTCCTTAATAACGTAAATAGCCTTGTTCAAGAACAAGACAAGGTTTTGGTTTTTGTTGAATTAAATTAATGTCGTGAGTAGCAATTAACACAGTCATTCCGAGACGATTAAATTCTTCAAACAAATTAAAAATGCCTAAAGAAAGTTCATCGTCTAAATTACCCGTTGGTTCATCTGCTAGTAAGAGCTGAGGTTTATGTACAATCGCACGCGCAATATCAATGCGTTGCTGCTCCCCTCCAGAAATTTGTGGTGGCAAATATTGCGCTTTATTACGCAATCCTACACGATCTAAAGATGCCATCGCACGTGTATGCGCATCTTTTGGATGCATACCTGCAATAATCAATGGCAATGCCACATTTTCCACCACCGTACGATCTGTTAATAAACGATAATCTTGGTGAACCATGCCAATTTGTCGACGCAGAAACGGAATTTCATATTTTGACAAGCGAGTAATATCGTGTCCGTTAAACCAAATTTGACCCGCATTGGCTTTTTCCATTCCCATAATAAGCTTGAGTAATGTACTTTTCCCTGCGCCTGAATGTCCAACTAAGTAAGTCATACTTCCCACAGGAAGATGAAAATTCAAGCCTTGTAACGCAGGCTGTGTTGCGCCATGATAGGCTTTAGAAACATTTGAGAACTTAATCACAATTTTTCCTTATTCTTTTTATTCTTCTTCATGAACGAATAATGCCTCAATAAATTCTTTCGCATTAAACTCACGTAAATCTTCAATTTTCTCGCCTACACCGATATAGCGAATAGGCAACTTAAACTGATCGGCTATGGCAAAAATCACGCCACCTTTTGCCGTGCCATCTAATTTAGTTAGAGAGATCCCTGTTAAACCCACAGCTTCATTAAATAATTTCGCTTGGCTAATGGCATTTTGCCCCGTTCCAGCATCCAGCGTAAGCATAATTTCATGTGGTGCAGTTTCGTCATATTTTTTCATAACACGAACAATTTTTTTCAGTTCGTCCATTAAGTTATTTTTATTTTGCAGACGACCCGCCGTATCCGCAATAAGAATATCAATATTGCGTGCAGCCGCTGATTGCATCGCATCAAAAATCACCGATGCAGAGTCAGAACCCGTGCTTTGGGCAACAACTGGAATATGATTTCGTTCTCCCCAAACTTGAAGCTGCTCAACAGCCGCTGCACGGAAAGTATCGCCCGCCGCAAGCATCACGGATTTTCCTTCAGCCTGAAATTTACGTGCAAGTTTACCAATTGTCGTCGTTTTACCCACGCCATTTACGCCCACCATTAAAATCACATAAGGTTTTTTCGTGCTATCAATCTCTAACGGTTGTGCTACTGGCTCAAGAATATCTGCCATTTCCACCTTTAATTGCTGATATAAAAGCTCAGCATCTTGTAATTCTTTGCGACTTGCATGTTCAGTCAAATTTTTGACGATTTTACTTGTTGTCGGCACGCCAATATCTGCGATCAAAAGTTGCTCTTCTAATTCTTCAAACAACTCATCATCAATTTTCTTTCCTAAGAAAAAACTACGAAAACCCGCGCCAATATTTTGTTTAGTTTTCAGTAATCCCTTAACTAAACGACTAAAAAAGCCCCCTTCACTTGGCTTTTCACGAGTTTCAATTTCAACAACAGGCTGAAGCTCATTTTTAATATCTTCAACAATTTCAGATTCAACTAAGGTTTCTGTAATCGGAAGATCATCTTCTAAATTTTTCGCTTCGATGATTTTTTCAATCGGCTCAAGTGCGGTTGAAATTTCCTGCATTTTTTCTTCTTCAACGATTTCATTCGTTTCAATGCTTTCTACTAAAAACGGCTCAGAATCCACCGCACTTTCTACTGACTCTAATTCAGACGGTTCTTCAACTAAATCATGGGTTTCAAGTTTTTCAATAGACGGCTCGATATCTTTTATCTTTTCTTCTTCAATTATTGGCTCAATTTTAGGTTCATCTTGCTTTTTATTACGTCCAAATAACGATGCCCAAAATCCGCCTTTTTTATTTTCTTCAGCCATAAAATGCTCTCTTAACTATAATCCGATAAAAATGTCGTTTATTCTAGCAAAAAATCGTCTAAACTAAGCACAATTTTCAATAAAAATCGAATCTTTATGAAAAAAATACAAACGCCAAATGCAAAGGGCGAGGTTCGCATTATTGCTGGACTGTGGCGAGGTCGAAAACTTCCAGTATTAAATTCAGAAGGCTTACGCCCAACTGGCGATAGAGTGAAAGAAACGCTTTTTAATTGGTTAATGCCTTATATCCATCAGTCTGAATGTTTAGATGGCTTTGCGGGAAGTGGTTCATTAGGTTTTGAAGCACTTTCTCGTCAAGCGAAAAAGGTGACTTTTTTAGAACTAGATAAAACTGTAGCCAATCAATTAAAAAAGAATTTACAAACACTCAAATGCTCATCAGAACAGGCTGAAGTGATTAATCAAAGTAGTTTGGATTTTCTAAAACAGCCACAAAATCAACCGCACTTTGATGTGGTGTTTTTAGATCCGCCCTTTCATTTTAATTTGGCAGAACAAGCAATTAACTTGCTTTGTGAAAATAATTGGCTAAAACCCAATGCGTTAATTTACGTAGAAACAGAGAAAGATAAACCGCCCATCACTCCTGAAAACTGGACGTTATTGAAAGAAAAAACAACGGGAATGGTGAGTTATCGTTTATATCAAAATTAGAGAAAAAATTATGTTAGATATTGTTTTATATGAACCAGAGATCCCACAAAATACCGGTAACATTATCCGCCTTTGTGCCAATACAGGATTTCGCTTGCACTTAATTGAACCGCTAGGTTTCACCTGGGATGATAAACGCTTACGCCGCTCAGGTTTAGATTATCACGAATTTGCAGAAATCAAACGGCACAAAACCTTTGAAGCATTTTTAGAAAGTGAGAAACCCAAACGTCTCTTGGCACTCACAACAAAAGGCAGTCCAGCACATAGCCAAGTGAAGTTTGAACTTGGTGATTATTTAATGTTTGGCCCAGAAACTCGCGGCATTCCAATGTCAATTTTAAATGAAATGCCGATGAAACAAAAAATCCGCATTCCAATGACAGCCAATAGCCGCAGTATGAACTTGTCTAATTCTGTCGCAGTAACGGTTTATGAAGCTTGGCGACAATTAGGCTATGAAGGTGCAGTAAATTTACCAGAAACCAAATAAACAAAAAGGACGATTAAAATTCAATGAGATTTTTAACCGCTCTTTTGTTATTTAAATGGAACTTGTTTTCCGAATATCCGTTTTTTTATTCTAATTAGTTCATTTTTTATTTTAGCTAAAGGTTTAGCGGGAATTTGGTTTTTATGCACTTTTTCTCTGCCATTATGCAAACTACTCTCAAAATGATTTTCATCATGCAGAATAAAGCTTTGAGCGCATATTGCAGGGGAAAGTTGCATAACTTTATAATCTTTTTGGCCTAATAATTCATCAAAAATTAGAGTATCAATAGCAAGATAAAGTTGTTTATTTCTTATGTTATTCAATAAATATCTAGCACCCTTAGCTGTGATTGAATAGCCAGCCATTCCAGTATGTTTGAATTTCAATCGGGAAATATTTCTATTACATTTTATTTGCTCACACTTTCCATAAATTATTGTTCCATGAGCTTCTAACTTCAATATATCAGTATCTTCAGGTATATAATCAATATTCAACAATTCTTTTGCATTTTCTCCCAAATAAATATCGTCTTCAAAAATATTAATATAATCTAAATTATTTTCTAAAACGAAATTCCATAAAACGATATGGCTTAATGCACAGGCTATCTCAGCATCACACAAAGTTGCTTTTGATGAACGGTCAAAGATGATATTAAATTTTTTAGCGGTTTCTTCAATAAGATTGGGCGTGATAGCATCAAAAAATACGAACGGAATATTCTGCTTACCGAATTCCTCTGTAATATGTTTTCGGCGTTTTTGTTCAGTCGTTAAACTAATAACATAATTGTGCTGTGCTGTGCTGTGCTGTGCTGTGCTGTGCTGTGCTGTGCTGTGCTGTGCTGTGCTGTGCTGTGCTGTGCTGTGCATAAAAGTAACCCAAATAAATAAAAAAGTGGAACAGTATAATATAAAAAGTGCGGTGAAAAATCATAGAAATTTTAACCGCACTTTTCTCTCTAAAATTAAATATTATGTGCTAAACGATATTCAACCAAATCTTCAATGGTTAACACTGAATAACCAAATTTCTTCGCAAATTCTACAATCTCAGGGGCGCGAGCCATTGTGCCATCGTCGTTAGTAATTTCACAAATAACGCCTGCTTCTTTAAATCCTGCCAGACGCGCTAAATCAACGGAAGCTTCAGTGTGTCCGCGGCGAGTAAGTACGCCACCATTTGCTGCACGAAGTGGAAATACATGGCCCGGACGATGTAAATCTGTCGGAATAGCATTATCCGCAATAGCCGTTTGAATAGTGGTTACTCGGTCTGCGGCAGATACGCCTGTAGAAACACCTTTCGCAGCTTCAATCGTCACAGTGAAAGCCGTTTTGTTTACGCTATTATTGTGTTCTACCATTGGCGGTAAATCGAGTTGTTGGCAACGTTCATCGGTAATGCATAAACAAACAATGCCACTGCCATAACGAATTAATTTTGCCATTTGCTCTGACGTGATTGTTTCTGCTGGAAAAATTAAATCGCCTTCATTTTCACGATCTTCATCATCTAAAACTAATACGCCATTTCTATGTTTGAAAGCATTAATTGCATTAAGTACGCGTTCTTCAGCGGTATTGCCGAATGGAGATAAAATTGACTGATTCATAGTAATTTCCTAATTTGAGATTTCAATTAAATACCAGAATCAGGGCTGAGAAATGCAAATAAAATGAACGATTTGGGAACCCAATTCGTTTTATTCTCTTTCATCCAGACTTTACTGTCGGCTTTGGAATTTCACCAAATCTGCTGACTTTAAAAGTGAAAATCAGGACAATTTAGCTGGAAAAATTTTCCAAAAATTGACCGCACTTTTAAACGCTCGTGGGCTTTACCACCGGTAGGGAATTTCACCCTGCCCTGAGAATGCGTACTAAGTATAGCGCAAAATACTTAGGCACTAAATCAGAACGTGAAAAATATTTTCATTTAGCCTACAATAAACGCACTCAATTCTTACGCTATTAAGAGCGGATTATGTCAAAAGCAAAAGAGAAAAAAGTCGGTGTCATTTTCGGGAAATTTTATCCCGTGCACACAGGCCATATAAATATGATTTATGAAGCGTTCAGTAAAGTCGATGAACTACACGTTATCGTGTGTAGTGATACAGAACGCGATTTGAAATTATTTTACGATAGTAAAATGAAACGTATGCCAACCGTGCAAGATCGTTTACGTTGGATGCAGCAAATTTTCAAATATCAAAAAAATCAGATTTTTATTCATCATTTGGTTGAAGACGGTATTCCAAGTTATCCAAACGGCTGGCAATCTTGGAGTGAAGCGGTTAAAACCCTATTTCATGAAAAACATTTTGAACCTTCAATCGTATTTAGTAGCGAACCTCAAGATAAAGCGCCTTACGAGAAATACTTAGGTTTAGAAGTATCGTTAGTCGATCCTGACCGTACTTTCTTTAATGTGTCCGCAACTAAAATTCGTACCACACCATTCCAATATTGGAAATTTATTCCAAAAGAAGTTCGCCCTTTCTTTGCCAAAACGGTGGCGATTTTAGGGGGAGAAAGCAGTGGTAAAAGCGTGCTTGTGAATAAGTTAGCCGCCGTATTTAATACCACTTCCGCGTGGGAATACGGGCGTGAATTCGTGTTTGAAAAGCTCGGTGGCAACGAGCAAGCGATGCAATATTCTGACTATCCGCAAATGGCTCTTGGTCATCAACGATACATTGATTATGCAGTGCGCCATGCACATAAAATTGCATTTATTGATACGGATTTCATCACTACCCAAGCATTTTGCATTCAGTATGAAGGAAAAGCTCATCCATTTTTAGACTCAATGATTAAAGAATATCCATTCGATGTCACTATTTTGCTGAAAAATAATACTGAATGGGTGGATGATGGCTTGCGCAGTTTAGGTTCACAAAAGCAACGCCAACAATTTCAACAACTACTCAAAAAACTGTTAGATAAATATAAAGTCCCTTACATAGAGATTGAATCACCAAGTTATCTTGATCGCTATAACCAAGTTAAAGCAGTCATTGAGAAAGTGTTAAATGAAGAAGAAATCAGTGAATTGCAAAATAGTTCATTTGTTATAAAAGGAAAACATCAATGATCTTATTTGCCGGTGATCCACACGGAAGCTACGATCATATTTATCCTTTTGTGAGAGAACAGGAAAATGTCGCACTCATAATTTTAGGCGATTTACAGCTCACGACAACAGATGAGTTGGATAAACTTGCGCAACATTGTGATATTTGGTTTATTCATGGAAATCATGATAGCAAAACAATTAGTGCTTTTGATGCGATTTGGGGCTCTGAATGGCAATCACGCAATTTACACAATCGCGTAGTTGATATTCAAGGAACCCGCATTGCGGGGTTAGGCGGTGTATTCCGTGGGCAAATCTGGATGCCACCAAATCGCCCCATGTTTTTTGATCCTATTCATTATTGTCAATATAGCCCACAAGAGAAAATCTGGCGAGGCGGTGTGCCTTTGCGTCATCGCACGTCAATTTTTCCATCAGATATTGAAATCTTAGAAAACCAACAAGCGGACGTATTGATTTGTCACGAAGCCCCTAAACCACATCCGATGGGTTTCCAAGCAATCAATGATTTGGCAATGAAGATGGGGGTTAAGCAAGTATTCCACGGACATCATCACGAAAACTTTACTTATCGAACAAAGTATCCCTACAAAATCACGAATGTAGGTTTCCGTAGTCTTGCTGACGCCGAAGGAAATTATTTGCTACAAACGATCGACGATCGTGAAAAATAAATCTATTCCAAAACAAAAGCCGATTCATTTGAATCGGCTTTTTTACATTCAAAGTGCGGTATTATTCCGCATTGTTTTTCGATTTAATAATGGCGTAAACTACACCTGTTGATAAAGCACCAATCGCAATTGCACCGAGATATTTCAACGGCTCAGATACAAATGGAATGACAAATAATCCGCCGTGTGGAGCTTGTAACGTAATATTTAATCCCATTGAAATCGCACCAGTCACTGCACCACCAATCACAGAGCTAATAATGACTCGAATTGGATCAGCTGCCACAAATGGTAATGCACCTTCAGAAATAAAACATAAACCAAGAACAAATGATGCTTTCCCTGCATCGCGTTGGCTAACGGTGAATTTGTTGCGAGCAATCCAAGTTGCAACTGTCATACCAATTGGAGGAACCATACCCGCTGCCATTGCCGCAGCCATTGGCGTATAAACTTGGGAAGCAATTAATCCGACAGAAAAGGTGTACGCTGCTTTATTTACTGGTCCACCCATATCGATACACATCATTGCGCCGATAATTGCACCTAACACAATCGCATTCACTTCGCCCATTGAAGTAAGCCAATTACTTAGCTCTTTCATAATTTCAGCCACTGGTGGATTGATGAGGTAAATCATCGTCAAACCAACAATCATTGAACCTAAGAGCGGTAAAATTAAAATCGGTTTTAATGAAGTCAGGCTTGCTGGCAATCGAATAATCACATTCAGCCCTTTCACTACATAGCCCGCTAAGAAACCCGCAATAATACCGCCAAGAATCCCTGCCCCCGCTTCACTTGCCAGCATCCCAGCAATCAAACCAACTGCAAGCCCTGGACGATCAGCGATAGAAAATGCAACGTAACCAGCAAACACGGCAATCATTAACTTGAACGCCACACCACTACCGATATTCATCAACATATTCGGAAGATCTTGAAAAACTCCTGTATTTTCAATTACATTAAAACTAAACATAAACGAAATCGCGATCAACAACCCACCCGCAACTACTAACGGTAACATATGAGAAACACCAGTCATTAAGTGTTTGTATACACCTTTTTTCTCGCGGCTTTCTTCTTTCGCTCCCACATTATTTCCACCATCAAAAATTTTGGCTTCTTTAAATGCCTTATCAAATTCTTGCTCGGTTTTCTTCAAGGCTAATCCTGTTGAAGTGCGGTACATTGGCTTACCTTTAAATTTATCTAAAGGTACGTCAATATCTGCTGCAACAAATACCAGATCAGCCGCGGCAACTTCTTCTGCAGTAATTTCATTGCCAGCCCCAACTTGACCACGAGTTTCAACTTTTACATTCCAACCTTGCTTTTTCGCATAGGCTTCAATCGCTTCGGCTGACATAAACGTATGCGCAACGCCAGTTGGACAAGCAGTTACCGCAACAATATTTTTTACACCAGAAACACCCGTAAAACTTACCGCACTTTTCGGTGCAACATAATCTGCCCCATTGGCTAAGGCATTTGCCAGCGTGACTTCAGGGGAAATCATGGCGATAGCTTCGCCGATAATAAAGACTTTTTTACCAACTAACGCAGGGTTATTTGGTAAGACAGAACCAAATACGAGAACAAGATCTGCTTCGGCTGGTGTTTCTACAATAGAAACATTTGCTTTTTGCGCAGCCGCTCGAAAAACTTCATGTAATAAATAAGCTTTCGCATTGCCTACATTAGCTGATTGGGTTAAAAATAACTTCATACTATCCTTCAATCATCGTTATTTGTACTTTTTCTAAAATGGAGTCAAGTAAACTCAAATCACTCACACCGACATTACTTTGAGAAACTGCAAAAGCGGACACAGCCGTAGCAAAAGCTAAGGTTTCTGCTTTCGATAAACCTTTTTCAAAACCATAAATTAAGCCTGCTACCATTGAATCTCCTGCCCCAACAGTACTCACTACATTTTCACATTTTGGTGGTTCGGCTTTGAGCACGCCTTCATTATTAATCCATAAAGAACCTTTTGCGCCCATTGAAATAATCACGTTTTCAATACCTTCCGCTTTGAGTTTCTGTGCAGCGGCAATAATTTTCTCAAGACTATTTAATGGATGACCAACCCAAGCCTCAAGTTCTCGATGGTTGGGTTTTACTAGCCAAGGTTTCGCTTTTAATCCAGCAGTGAGCGCAGAATTACTACTATCAAGCACAACTTTTACACCAGCTTGGTGGAGCTGATTCAACCAATCAGCAAACAATTCTGGAGACACACCTCGAGGTAAGCTGCCACAAACAGCGACAATGTCATAATCTAAACAATAAGCCAAAGAATCCGTCACAAATTGTTGCCAAACTTGTGGGCTTATTTGATATCCCAAGAAATTTAAATCTGTCACATCAGCTTCAGTCTCGGTGATTTTTACATTGATACGCGTTTTGCCATCAACACGGTGGAATTTATCTTCCAAACCGTGCTTATTAAACATTTGCTCGAAATCAGCTGAATTATCCTCACCCAAGAAACCGCCTACTGCAACATCAACGCCTAAATCTTTTAGTACTTTTGCGACATTAATGCCTTTCCCAGCAGGAAATAAGCCAAGAGTTTCTACGGTATTTACTTCGCCAAGTTGAATACGTTTTAAACGTCCGACTAAATCATAGGCGGCATTTAAGGTAATTGTTACGACGTTTGCCATACTATTCCCCTAAACCCGATTCAATCACAGCACCGATTCCGTCAATAGCTTGTTGCGCTTCATCGCCCGTCGCAACAAAACGTAAACGAGTCCCTTTCACCACACCTAATGCCACAATTTTCATCAAACTTTTAGCACTGACTAATTGAGAATTACGATCAAGATTTTGAACCGCCACAGAGGCATTATATTTTTTCACTTCGTTTACCAATACTGCACTTGGGCGAGCGTGCAAACCGTGTTCGTTCTTAACCACAAACACTGCCTCAATAGCATTTGCTGGCAAGTTATTATCTTCGCTTACCGCTGGTGCGTGAATTTGTTCCCCCATAATCTCAATGGTATCTGGTTCAGATGGCGGAACGGCAGAAACATTCTCGCCCAAGCCATCGGCAATCGCTTTGCCCAATGCTTCAATAGCTTGTTTTGCATCTTCCCCCTCTGCCACAAAACGTAAACGATGGCCTTGCGTTACACCAAGCGCAACAATCTTCATCAAGCTTTTTGCACTCACGACTTCACTTTCACGAGTAAGATTTTGCACGGTAATTTTCGAAGTGAATTTTTTCACTTCATTAACCAAATTTGCACTTGGACGCGCATGTAAACCATGTTCATTACGAATCGTAAAGGTTCCTACAACGGCCCCCTCTACTGATTGAGTTTCAACATCACTCGACGCCCCAAAAAGTGCGGTCAAAATTTCTGTTGAATTACCATTGAGCAAGGTTGTTTGAACATCGTCATCTAATAAACGAGCTAAAGTTGGATTAATTTGATCACTGACGGCTGCAACAGTTATCACGCCTTTTACCGCTTTGCCATTGTGGCTAAAAATCGTTTTGGCACGACTAAATGCCAAGGCATTTTTCACATTTCCTACGACAGAATCCGTTACCCATAACCCTTTGCCAAGCGGTAATGCCGCATTGTTAATCACTTCAGAAATAAAACGATTTTCCACCGCACTTTGCACCTGCAATTGCCCCGCATTAATCGCGACTAAAGTTAATAAACTTTGGGTATCTACATCTAAACTGATATTAGCAGCAGGAATTTCAAACGGTTCGATAGTTTCACCCATTAAAATTGCGCGAAATTCAGCAATATCAGTCATTTTTGCTAATTTTGCTGCGGTATCTTCATCACTCAAAACGTGAGTAAGTTGACGTAATAAGGACAAATGCTCATCAGATCGCGCCGCAATACCAATCACGACATAAGCAATATTTCCTTCGCCCCATTCTATACCTTGAGGAAATTGAAACACTTGCACACCCGTTTTCTTTACCATCGAACGCGTATCCAAGGTGCCATGAGGAATAGCGATGCCATTGCCTAAAAAGGTTGAAGTTTGCTGTTCGCGCGCTAGCATCCCTTGTAAGTAACCATTTTCAACATTGTCTGCTTGAACTAATGCGGACGCGGCCATTTCAATCGCTTGTTGTTTATCAGCTGCGTTAGCATTTAAATGAATGTTGCTTTCCGAAAGTTCTAACATTCTTGCTCCTTAATAATTTAAAAATAAAGCTGCTGGTGAAATAAATCGACCAGCAGCTTGTTGAAAAACAATTATTTAGATGTACAGGCTTTCAGCAGCGCTTCACTACCTTGCGCAATATATTCATCATTTTCACCGCGCTCTTTGCCTTTTTGCAAATCACGCATCGCATCATAAATACCTTGAGTCATGCTTTGCGAATCCACTTTTTCCCAACAATTTGCACTCAAACGTTTAAGGTTAGCTTGCAATGCTTCCGCATGTAACACACCGCTATAATAAGCATATACATCAGAATCATGTCCGCCAGTATAAAGTTTATCCTGAATTTGTTTCACAGGAACTAAAATACGGCCTAAATACCAGTCATTCGCACCACTTGCAAAATTATCTACAAAGAAATTTTCATTCACGCGACCTTTATATGTCGCCACTGTCGCTTCATAAGCTACTGCATAGGATTTCTGATCGATTTTATCTTTATCTAAATCAATCACTTTTTTATCCTTTCCCATAAATGGAACATAGTTGGTAACCGATGACCAAGAAGAACAACCTGCCAACATTAACGTAAAAAATAAGACAGAGATTTTTTTAAACATAGTCATACCTAATTGAGAATCAATAAAAACGCAGCCATTATACTGGCTGCGTGGGATTAAGCAAGGAAGCCTATAAGCCCCATTTAAACAAATGCTTAATTTCGTATAAAGTCAGTGAAGTCAGACCATTGCTCAATACGAAAAGCGCGAATATCTCGTACGGACTGAGAAATCCACGCCAACTGTTTTAGTGCATTCATTGCCTGAAAAAGATTCGCCATATCTTCATTCGTATTGGTATATAAACTTCCTTGTGTTCTAACAAAACCAAATTGTGCTAAGGTTGCGCCAATGTCTGTGTAAGCCTGTTGAACGCCCTTTGGATGATAATCTTGAGTGTCTTTTACAACTAAATCAAAAGCAATCGCGTACATAATTTTCCTTATTCAGCTTCGGGATCTTCAAGTAGGTGAGATAAGCGATAAATGTCTTTTTCACCAGATTGTAACAATGTGATATTCACCAGCACATCACCATCCGGCAAAAATTCCGCGACCTCTCCAACCACATAAGGCACGCCAAATTGCCCGAATTGTTTAATACAGCCTGTTGGAATTTGTTGTCTTAGTTCCATATTTAACCTCATATTTTTATGGTTTTATAACATAATTTTGTAGAGAAATGGATAAAAATTTACCGTACTTCTACTCCTGCTCTTTTACTAAAGACACCAAAATCTGATCGATTTTAAAGTTTTCCGTATCAATCACTTCAAACTTGTATTTTCCGTAAACCACAGAATCAGTTTTTTTCGGGATTTTACGTAACATATACATCATAAAGCCACTGATGGTTTCGTAATTTTCTTCATCTGGGAAAGATTCAATATCTAACACTCGTGTCACATCCTCTAATGGCGTTGCGCCATCAATCAGCCACGAGTTTTCATCACGGCTCACAATATATTCTTCTTCGTTAGAAACCAATTCCCCCATGACAATACTCATTACATCATTTAGCGTAACAATACCCACGACAAGGGCATATTCATTCACAATAATGGCAAAATCTTCACCAGTAGATTTAAACAATTCCAACACTTCGTAAAGAGAAAGCGTATCAGGCACAAATAATGCTTTACGGAGTAGTTTAGGATCTGTGAGCACCACATTTTCATTCTGCAAATACATGGTGAGCAACGTATGGGATTCTACATAACCTAAGATTTTATCGAGGCTATTGTCACAAATCACAATTTTAGAATGCGAATCACGAGAAAGCGTATCCATGACTTCTTGGCGAGAAAAAGTGCGGTCTAAATACACGATATTTTCACGCGTTGTCATGGTGGAAGTCACTGTACGTGATTGCATATCGAAAATGTTTTCAATGAGATAATGCTCTTGAGTTTTTAATACACCTGCCTCCGCACCAGCTTCTACTACGGCGAAAATATCTTCAGACGTCATGCCATCTTCACGCACAGTGGAAATACGAAATAAGCGGAAAAATACATTAGCTATCGTATCAAAAAACCATACAAGCGGCTTAAAGACAAACATACTGAAATTCATAATGCCGACAACGCGCAACGCCACCATTTCAGGATAAGTAATGGCAATGCGTTTTGGAATAAGATCAGCAAATAAGATAAAGAAACAAGTAACCAATACAAACGCGATTGTAGACGCGGTTGGTTCAATCCAATCGCCCACAAAAGAACGACTTAAAATTTCCGCGATATAAGGGCTTAGTGCGCTTTCACCAATTCCCCCGCCAAGAATCGCCACCATATTCAAACCGATTTGAACCACGGTAATAAAACGACCGGGATGCTCTTGTAATTTAAGCACTTGAAGCGCGCGTACATCCCCTTCATTCGCAAGGGTTTGTAGTTTTAATTTACGCGAACCCGCCAGTGAAATTTCTGCAGAAGAAACAACTGCACTAATTAGAATTAAGGCAATAATCGCCAAAATAGTATGAAATAATTCCATAATCATTACTCAAAAATATGAAAGAAAACGACCGCACTTTGCGGCCGTTCAGGATATTACTCTTCGCTGTCAAACCAGCCGCGAACAAATTGAATAGACAAGAATAAAGTAGCTAACAGGAATGCATAGAAAATCCAAGAAACGATTGGATGACTTGGCGTATCATCAGCAGTAATTTCTTTAATTGAGGTTGCATTGCGATATTCATCCATCATCGTAATACGCCAACCATAGTATTTAATTTGTACAAGTTTGTTGTCATTACCCAAGGCCTGCGCTTCAGCCTGTAAATTAGCTGAGCCAAATTTGAAGTAGAATGGAAAACCCCAACGTGTATCTTCATTGCGATACACCATAATTTTTCCATCGTCATTTTGCGTATTAATGTAATAGACATCACGTGTTGGGCCATCAGCTGGATTCGATTTTGTGATTGGCCCATCTTTATCAACACGTTTAACTTCTACGCCTGTAACACGTGTCACATCATAATGAGGGAACACATAATTCACCACAGAAAACATAAAACCGTGGAATAAAAAAACAACAATAAATAAGAAATATTTAAAAAACTTTCGCATACTTTTCCCTTGTCAGAACTGTGCATTTATTCTACACGAATTTTAAATAAACGCTCGAAATTTTGCGTGGTGATTCGAGCAAACGACTCAGCCGAAACACCCTTTAAGGTTGCCACATATTCACATACTTCTCTCGTATAAGCCGGTTGGTTTTCTTTTCCTCGATAAGGTACTGGCGCAAGATAAGGCGAATCTGTTTCCACCAATAAGCGATCCATTGGCACATAACGAATAACCTCACGAATTGCTTCAGCATTTTTAAAGGTGACAATGCCAGAACAAGAAATGTAAAAGCCTAAATCCAACGCTTTTTTCGCAAATTCCATCGTTTCCGTAAAACAATGAATAACTCCACCGCACTTTTCAGCATGGTGTTGGCGTAACATTGCAATAGTATCATCACCCGCAGAACGTGTATGAATAATCACAGGCTTATCTAATTGGTTTGCAATATCGATTTGACTACCAAACACCGCTTGTTGCGCTGCTTTATTGTCCGCGCTGTAATAATAATCTAATCCAATTTCGCCAATAGCAATCACTTTTGGATCTTGCGCCAAACGCAATAAACGTTCTGCGTCATAAGGTTCCTCTTCAAAATCCAGTGGATGAACACCGCAAGCAAGCGAGACATTATTAAATTCGCGTAAAGAGTCATAAGCCTGCTCAAAACGGCTTAACGTTACACCAATCGCGAGCAAATGTTTCACATCACGCGCGCGCGCTTTTTCCACCACATCTGCTATGTTTTTATGTAAATTTTCATAATCCAATGCATCTAAATGGCAGTGGGAGTCAACAATGAACATAATTATTTTTCCTTATGTCTAAGGCTTGAACGCCATAGACGATATATCTTTAATTTATTGCGTTTCAAATACTTCTGTGACTAATCTGGTCAAGCTATCTAATAGCATCAATTCAACATTCACACCATTAATTGTCAGCAAATCTGACCGCACTTTTTGCATAATTTTGATTGCTTGTAATAAACCAAGAGCAGTTTGCTCATCGCTGAATTGTTCTATGCCACGGCCAAGATCGGCAACTTGTCGATGACTATCAATTTCAAGTTTATGCTTTAAACAATCGGAAAGAAAAGCCAAAATCCAATCCACTTGGTGAACATAGCGTTCTTTATCAAACAACGGAAGCAATTCCAATGGTGAACGTCGGCGATAGAACACCCAAAATTGACGCAAGAAGTTTTTACGCTGTTCAATCAGCCCTTGTTGTAAAGTTTCTAAGGCTAAAAGCGGTCGTCCAAGATTCATCGCAAGTGCGGTCAAAATTTCCTGATTTTCTGCCGCACTTCCTGATTTCAACCAATCAAGAGCCATTTGTTCATTAGGCACGGACAGATTCCACACTTGGCAACGACTGTAAATAGTTGCCAACAAACTTGCCGAACTATCCGTTTGAAGCAAAAAATAAGTATTTGGACGAGGCTCTTCCAATGTTTTCAATAACGCATTAGCAGCCGCTTCCGTTAAACGTTCCGCTCCTTGCACATACACCACTTTATTGCCGTTTTGTTGTGCGTGCTGCGCGACGATTTCATTAATGTCGCGAACTTGATCGACGCCAATATCCTTACCGTCAATCGGGCTTAGTTCGTGATAATCTGGATGGCTATGGGCTTGCATTAAATGACAAGAATGGCATTGACCACAAGGCTTATCGCTTTGAGCCACACACATTATTTTCTGTGCAAGTGCATCAAATAAACGTTCTACACCTAAACCAGAATCAGTTTTAATCAGCACAGCATGATGGCCCAAACCTTCGTCAAAGGTTTGAGCAATTTGATGATAAATTGGCATTAGCCAAGGGTAAAGAGCGGTCATTTTTCCAAAAATTTTTGAGAATAACGAGAGCAATTATACACATTTTCAAACTGGCTTGACAAAATAGCAAAAAGCAAACGTTTACTTTTAATAAATAAGAAATAAATAGAGAAATTTGAACCAAATGGCATTTTTTGTTCAGTTTTATGCTAGAATCTGCGCCCCATTTATTTTTACTTGACAAAAGAAAGCTTATTATGAAACTCAAAGTAAGAAAAGGTTTAATTTTTTTCTTGATTACATTTAGTTTGTTTATCCCTCGTTTTAGTTTTGCATATCCTGAATTTTTTGAAAAATATTGGAATGAGCGGGGAATTCTGCATCGAGGTGAAGGATTTCACGAAACTGTATTTTATTCATTAGAAGATATGCTAAATCCAAATTCGGTGGCTTGGCGTCGTATTCCCAAACAAGTTATTGATTATGCAAATTCTGACGACTGTAATGATAATCCTAAAGATGGTTGTAAACTATTCGGCTCTAATACTTACGAAAGAAAATGGTACTTTACAGATTTAGAGGAGAATAGATCTGGAGCAGAACAAGAAGGGGAGTGGTATGATTTTAATGCACCATATGCGAAACATTTTATGAATTCTTTCCGAGAAAATGCCCCTTGCGATTGGTGTTTACCCGTTTTGTATCAGTCTTATCTATATGATAACGATGAAGCAGGAAAAACAAGCCGACCATTAAATGCGTTAATCAATAACAGGGTATATGATTTTAATGTACTTGCTATTGACAACTATCGATTTAAGTTTCCAGGTGAAACAAGAGGATTGACTCTCACAGTGAAAAACCAAAGTGAAGTGCGCGGCGCCACCCTTCAGTTATTAAAAATGGTTTTACAAGATTCTCTTTGGGAGCCGCGTTTTGACTCTGATGTACATCACTTAGAGACACAAAATGCCAATATTCGCTTTAATAGCACAAATACAAGATTAACTGTGCATGAAAATTATCAAGGTGACGGCTCTCGCTTTTTCATTAAATTTAATCCAAAAGAAGCTACTCAACCTGTTTTAACCTTTGATAAAGATGTGACAGGAACGTCTAATATCATTTTTGAAACGCCAATTGAAGACTTAAAAAGTCTAGACGGGCATCAAATTATCAAAGTAAATGGCACAGCAGATAAACGCGCATTCCGTCTTTCTGGCAAATACCGAAAGGGAATTTATACGCTCTCTTTACAACAACGCCAAGATGGCTTTTTTACCAAAGTACAAGAACGCGATGATATTGCGATTTATGCACAACAGGCTCAAGCCGCCAATACGTTATTCGCCTTGCGTTTGAACGATAAAAACAGCGATATTTTTGACCGCACTTTGCCACGCAAAGGCTTGTGGTTGCGTGTGATTAACGGACATTCCAGCCAATGGGTACAAGGCAAAACTGCGCCTGTAGAAGGCAATCGTAAAGGCATACAACTTGGTGGCGATGTTTTCTCCTTACAGAATCAAGACTACCAACTTTCCTTTGGTTTAATGGGTGGACAAGCAGAACAACGTAGTACTTTTCGTAATCCAGATACAGACAATCTTACAACAGGAAATATGAAAGGCTTTGGTGCGGGCATTTATGCCACTTGGCATCAACTTCAGGACAAACAGACAGGTGCGTATGTTGATAGCTGGATGCAGTATCAACGTTTCCGCCATAACGTCAATAGTGAAGATGGGGTAGAACGCTTTACTTCAAAAGGTATCACCGCCTCAATTGAAGCAGGTTACAATGCTTTATTAGCAGAACACTTAACGGGGAATGGGACTCAAATTCGTTTTTACCTACAACCACAGGCACAACTGACTTATTTGGGTGTAAATGGCGGCTTAACCGATAGTGGAAATAGTCAAGTGAATTTACTTGGCTCTCGCCAATTACAAAGCCGAGTGGGCGTTCAAGCTAAAGCACAATTTGCTTTCACTAATGGAGTCATTTTCCAACCATTTGTTGCTGTCAATTCAATCTACCAACAAAAACCTTTCGGCGTGGAAATAGACGGTGAACGTCGAGTGATAAACAATAAAGCGGCAATTGAAAGTCAATTAGGTGTAGCAGTGAAAATCAAATCTCACTTAACTTTACAAGCGACATTCAATCACCAAACGGGTAAACATCACCATGCTAAACAAGGTGCGCTGAATTTACAGTGGACGTTTTAAGTTTAGTAGTAACAAAATAAAATCGGCAGAAAAATTCTCTGCCGATTTTTTATTCTGAAAGTGCGGTCATTTTTCGTTTGATTTCCACCAATTTTTTACCGCGCTTTCGATATCAGCTTGAACAAGTTCAATACTTTGCTCTGCATTAATCACCACTGCTTTTGGATTATCTTTTACTAACTCTAAATAGCGTGCTCGAGTACGGTGAAAAAAATCTAAATCCATTTGCTCAATACGATCTAACTCGCCTCGTCCACGAGCTCGCGCTAAACCGACACTCGGTTCTATATCCAAATAAATTGTGAGATCTGGCTCAAAATCACCTAATACGGTTTCTTTCAAGGTGAGCATAAAATGCGGGTCTAATTGACGTCCACCACCTTGATATGCCTGAGATGACATATCGTGACGATCACCTACCACCCATTTTCCTTGCGTTAAAGCAGGTTTAATCACATTTTCCACCAACTGAATACGTGCTGCATAAAGCATTAATAACTCTGCTTTCGCTGTCACAGGTTCTTCAGTTTCATGTTTGATGAGATGACGTAATTTCTCAGCCAGTGGCGTTCCGCCCGGTTCGCGCGTAAACACGACATCTTGAATACCGAGTTCATGCAAAACTCGCACAACAGATTGATGGGCGGAGCTTTTCCCCGCGCCTTCCAAACCTTCAATGACAATAAATTTTCCTTTCATATTTTCTTCCGCACTTTTATTTGGTATTTTTCTGGCTGCGATACCAACGTAAATATTCTTGCACGGCTTTATTATGCTCGTTCAGATTACGAGTAAATTTATGGCCGCCATTTCCATCGGCAACAAAATAATAAAAGTCTGTTTTTGCTGGATGAGCCACAGCTTGTAAAGCACTCTCACTCACCATCGCAATTGGTGTTGGTGGTAGCCCCTCAATCATATAGGTATTGTAAGGGGTTATCGTTTCCAAATCTTTCTTACGAATATTACCGGTATAACTCTCATCCATTCCATAAATCACGGTTGGGTCAGTTTGTAGTTTCATATTGGCTCTTAAGCGATTAATAAATACGGAAGCCACTTGTGGGCGCTCCGCCGCAATCCCCGTTTCTTTCTCCACAATAGAAGCCAAAATCAGCATCTGATACGGATCCGCTAATGGGAGGTTTTCATCACGTTCATTCCACGCTTTATCTAAGGCTTTTTGTAGACGAGTCGTTGAACGTTTTAATAATTCAAGATCTGTTGAGTTTGGCGTGTAATTATAGGTATCTGGATACAACCACCCATCCATGTTATTCCATTCGTAAACGGCTTTTGCAATGGCTGGAATATCCAATAACGCCATAATTTCTTTATCACTTTTACCTTGCAAGGTTTGTTTTAAGTGCGGTGCGTTTTCAAGGTTTTTACGCCATTCCTTGAACGTTTTACCTTCAATAAACTTCACACTAAATTGCGCTTCCTTGCCGGAATTAATGATATCCAATAAATCTTGCAACGTTTTCACACCCTCAAGAGAATAAGTCCCTGCTTTTATTTTATTTAGCTCAGGTTTCAACTTCAGCAAATAAGGTAATAATTTCCCATCATCAATTAACTTTTCTTGCTCAAAAAGTGCGGCTAATTTTAAACCTGTTGTGCCACGTTCAATCGTTAAAAGTTGATCTGCCTGCACATTTACCGGTGTTTTTACAAATTCAGTAATTTTGTAATAACCAAAACTCGCTGCGCCCGCCAAAATCAAAATTAAAAGTAAAATCGCAATTAAAAATTTCTTCATAAGATATAAGAAAGAGAAAATAAAAAACAACAAAAGGGGCAATTAAGCCCCTTTATTTTTGATACTTTGTTATTTATTAAAATACTGAATATTCGCTCTTTTACGCAATGCTTTAACCCAATCCTTTGTCGCATCTTGTAATTGAGTGTTCACTAAACGTTCATATGCTTTTTGTGTGTAGGCTTCTGCTGTAAGATCGCCATCACGTACGCCAGTTACTTCCAAAATATGCCAACCAAACTCAGTTTTAAATGGTGCAGAAATCACACCTTGTTTACTTTTCACGACGGTTTGCGCAAACTGTGGTGCATAAGTTTCTGGGAACGCATAACCTAAACTACCGCCATTCGCACCTGATAAATAATCTTTAGAATATTTTAAAGCCGCATCAGCAAAAGTCATTTTGCCCGCAATAATATCAGCGCGAATTCTTGTTAATTCAGCTTTGGCTTGTGCATCATTTAACATCGGGTTAAGTTTTAACAAAATATGGCGAACTTCGTATTCTTTACCCGTTACTTTTTGTGCTGTGCCTTGCGATTTTGCCTCATCTAACATTTTTTGACCAAGCGCAACAACTTCTTCACGCGTCACCGCAACGCTTTCATTGATCGCTTTATTACGCACCGCACCCATCATCATTTGATTGGCAATTTGCTGACGGAATGTATTTAATGAAATGCCTTGATAATCTAACGCATCCAAAAATTGACCATAAGTTAAACCATTTCTTGCTGCAGTATCTTCCACAACATGATCGATTTCGCGCGGATCAATTTTTACACCTGATTCTTGAATCGCTTTTTGCACTAAAAGATCATCAATAATTTTATCAAGTGCACTTTGGCGATCGCCTTTTTTACCCATATTGGCACGAACTTGGCTTTCTAAAATAGGAATACCATCTACTGTTGCAACAACACGTTCCCCAGCTTGAGCCATAGAAGTAAAAGCAACACAACCTAAAGTAGCCAATAAAAAAGATTTTAGAATAAATTTTTTCATTTTCATCTCATCAAAAAAGAGTCCATAACGTTGGTTAGAGTAACAATTCTATTGAAGGTTCACAATAGATAAGATTTATTTCCCTAGAATAGCAACTTCGTAACAGCCATCTTGTTTTTCAGTGCGAACTTGCACAAGTTCATCACGGCTTGTTGGCACATTTTTACCTACGTAATCAGCACGAATGGGTAATTCACGATGACCACGATCAACAAAAATCACTAATTCAATTTTTGCCGCTCGTCCAAAATCGGTGAGTGCATCCATTGCCGCTCGAATGGTTCGACCAGTAAACAAGACATCATCAACCAAAATGACGGTTTTATCTTGAATATTCAAATATTGTGATGAACCACTATAAACTGGCATTTTATCTTCCTGATCAACCAAAGTTAAATCATCGCGATAAAAGGTGATATCCAGTTCCATTGAAGGTAAATTTATACCACTTAATTCTTCAACTCGATGTTGTAATAATTCGGCAATTTCCGCACCACGGCGTTTAATCCCAACAATCACTAGATCATCTAACGTTTGATGTTTTTCAATAATTTCGTGAGAAATACGCGAAATCGTACGAAGAAAACGATCGTGGTCGATAATAATTTTTTCCATTTTTCCCAGCTTTATCAATAGTATTTCAATGCGCAAAGTATAAAGAAAATGCGCCTAAAAAGCGACGGTATTTGCACCATTTTTCTTGTTCGTTATACTATCCAAAACATTCCATCAAAGGAAATAAAATTATGCGCTACTCTATTCAAGATTTTATTCAACTCATTGCTCAACTTCGCAATCCAAATGGCGGATGCCCTTGGGATTTAAAACAAAATTATGAATCCATGATTTCTTGCTTAACGGAAGAAACTTACGAAGTAATCGAAGCGATTGAGAAAAAAGATATACCAAATTTACGCGAAGAATTAGGCGATTTATTGTTGCAAGTCATTTTCTTCAGCCAGCTTGCAACGGAAGATAAATACTTTACTTTTGACGATGTATTGCAAGATATCGCTGAAAAAATTGTGCGCCGTCATCCTCACGTATTTGGTGATGCAAAAGCGGGGGACGAAACAGAAGCCCTTTCCCGTTGGAACGAAATGAAAGCCAAAGAAAAACAAGGTAAAAGTGAAGAAACCTCTATTTTAGATAATGTGCCTCGTGCTTTACCTTCTCTTACGCGAGCAGCAAAATTACAAAAACGTTGTTCAAAAGTAGGGTTTGATTGGGAAGAAATTTCCCCCGTATTTGACAAAGTGCAGGAAGAATTAGAAGAAGTTCAAGCTGAAATTAACCACACTTCGATTGAACAAAATAAAGTGGAAGAAGAAATCGGCGATTTATTGTTCGCAACCGTCAATCTTGCTCGCCACTTAAAATGTGATCCTGAAGATGCATTGCGGAAAGCGAATTTAAAATTTGAACGTCGTTTTCGAGCAGTAGAACAAGCGGTTCAACAACAAGGTAAGCAAGTTAATGATGTGCCACTTATTGAGTTAGATTTGTTGTGGGATGAAGTGAAAAAACAAGAAAATTAATTGAGAAGTGCGGTAAAAATTTCTCTCATTTTTTCCCGCACTTTCTTCCTTAAAGTTGCTGAATATTCAATGCCATTTGGTCTAACATTTCATAACGTTTACGATACATAGAACGTTTTTTACTTGCGATATCTTCTAATTGTTTGCGTTCAATATCCAAAGGTAATTGCCAATAATTATTGCGATATTCCCCTTGATTCTCTTGCCAGAACTCATCGTAATTAAACAAAATCTTACTGCGCGCAGAAAGACGATATTTTCCTTGCGCTTTGTGCGGAATGCCCACTAACTCACATTGCCATTTTTCAGCAAGCATTTTAAATGCATTGACTAACAGAAACATTGGTCGCATACCGTGTAATGCTTTCGTAGCCTGTTTTACAAGTTCTTGAGCATTATCACTTGAGGGGCCTTGAATCGAGGCGATAAGCAATTTATTCGGGCTTAAAAAAGTGAAAGACGCATCATATACTCGTTCGTTATTTTGATTGCGAATATTAATAGAAAAATATCCCTCAAAGGGATCGATATGATTGATACTCAACGATAAACGCAAATCCTCTGTTAATTGAGTTAGCACGATATGTTGTTGAGCCAATAATTGTTGGCAAAGCAAACGTCCCATTTTTTCTTCTGCCAAACGTAAATTCTCCGTAATCGCCGTTAAACGTTCTGAAGCAGAAAAGCGTTTATCGCAAAAAGTAGTCAGAATTGTATTGATACGATAATAATCTTGCGTAAATAAAGGCTGCCATTGAGTTTCTGTATTAAGAAAATCCACTAATTGGCTACATTGCTTTTGATACAACCATTTATAGCCATAATAACGTAATTTTTCCCGCACTTGTTTGAGAAAAGGGCGATCCTTGGAATAAGGATACATTTGAACGTAAGTGGGGAAAATAAAATTATTTTTCGTGGACATAACTCAATATTTTGTGAAATTTAATAAAATTGTCAGTTATTTTAGCGATTATCACTTCATTTGCCAAAATTCTTTTTTGTTTAAAACCCACTTTACAACTCAGATTTTGTTATAATCTTTTCCTTGAATTCCTTTTTCCCTACCCCAATATTTACCCAAATTATCGGAAAGAATTAAGAGAGATAAATTATGGCGAAGAATACCCAACGTACGATGCCCGTATTGCCATTACGCGATGTCGTCGTTTTCCCTTATATGGTGATGCCACTTTTTGTAGGGCGTGCAAAATCAATTAATGCCCTTGAAGAAGCGATGAACGATGATAAACAGCTTCTTTTAGTATCTCAAAGAGAAGCAGATTTGGAAGAACCGACCCCTGAAGATTTATTTGATGTGGGTACCATTGCTAACATTATTCAGTTACTAAAATTACCTGATGGCACAGTGAAAGTGCTAGTTGAAGGTCAAAATCGCGCGAAAATTAACAGCCTTGAAGATGGCGAGAAGTGCTTTTCCGCAAAAATTACCCCTATCGAAACCACTTATGGTGATGAAAAAGAGTTAGATGTTGCGAAAAAAGCGGTACTTTCTGAATTCGAAAATTATCTCACCTTAAATAAAAAAATCCCTGCTGATGTATTAAATGCACTTCATCGCCTTGGTGATGCAGATCGTTTATCAGACACAATGGCTGCTCATTTGCCGGTAAGTGTTCGCCATAAACAAAGCGTCTTAGAACTTGCTAATGTGCAAGACCGCTTAGAATATCTGCTTGGTATGATGGAATCAGAAGCGGACATTCTCCAAGTTGAAAAACGTATTCGTGGCCGCGTAAAAAAACAAATGGAGAAAAGCCAACGTAACTATTATCTAAGCGAGCAAATTAAAGCCATTCGCAAAGAAATGGATAGTGGCGAAAATGAAGATACGATTGATGAAGTTGAACAACTTCGTCAAAAAGTAGAAGCAGCAGGCATGCCAGCAGAGGTACGCGACAAAGTAGAAAATGAGTTACAAAAACTCAAAATGATGTCAGCCATGTCTTCTGAAGCGACCGTTGTGCGTAGCTACATTGAATGGATGATCCAAGTGCCTTGGCATCAACGTTCTAAAGTGAAAAAAGACATTTCGAAAGCACAACAAGTATTAGATGCCGATCACTATGGTTTAGAACGAGTGAAAGAACGTATTCTTGAATATCTTGCAGTACAAGCTCGTTTAAACAAAGTGAAAGGACCCATTCTTTGCTTAGTTGGCCCTCCAGGCGTAGGTAAAACCTCTCTTGGTCAATCTATTGCTAATGCCACTGGTCGTAAATATGTACGTATGGCATTAGGCGGTGTTCGCGATGAGGCAGAAATCCGTGGTCACCGTAAAACCTATATTGGAGCATTGCCGGGCAAATTAATTCAAAAAATGGCAAAAGTGGGGGTGAAAAATCCATTATTCTTGCTTGATGAAATCGACAAAATGGCATCCGATATGCGAGGTGACCCAGCATCAGCGTTGCTTGAGGTACTCGACCCTGAGCAAAACACCACGTTTAACGATCACTATTTAGAAGTGGATTATGATCTTTCTGACGTAATGTTTGTGGCAACATCAAACTCCATGAATATTCCAGGCCCATTATTGGATCGTATGGAAGTTATTCGTCTTTCTGGTTATACCGAAGATGAAAAACTTAATATCGCGATGCGTCATTTGTTAGCGAAACAAATTGAACGTAATGGTTTGAAGAAAGACGAACTTACTGTCGAAGAAAGCGCAATTTTAGATATTATTCGCTATTACACGCGTGAAGCGGGTGTTCGTGGATTAGAACGTGAAATTTCAAAAATCTGCCGTAAAGCAGTGAAAAATTTATTAGTAAATCCAAAACTTAAATCTATCACGGTAAATTCAGATAATCTGCACGATTATCTTGGTGTCAAACGCTTTGAATTTGGCAAAGCTGATACACAAAACCGCATTGGTGAAGTGACAGGCTTAGCTTGGACAGAAGTGGGTGGCGATTTACTCACTATTGAAACTGCCTCTGTTGTCGGTAAAGGAAAACTCACTTTCACAGGTTCATTAGGTGATGTGATGAAAGAATCCATCCAAGCGGCCATGACGGTTGTGCGCGCTCGTGCGGATAAACTTGGTATTAATTCTGAGTTCCATGAAAAACGCGATATTCACATTCACGTGCCTGATGGTGCAACACCAAAAGATGGCCCGAGTGCCGGTATTGCAATGTGTACTGCATTAGTTTCTTGTTTAACAGGTAATCCTGTACGTGCGGATGTAGCGATGACAGGTGAAATCAGTTTACGCGGTAAAGTATTACCAATCGGTGGATTAAAAGAAAAACTTCTTGCGGCACATCGTGGTGGAATTAAAACCGTATTAATTCCAAAAGAGAACGTTAAAGATCTTGAAGAAATTCCAGAAAACGTAAAACAAAATCTTGCAATTCACGCAGTAGAAACCATTGATGAAGTACTTGGTCTTGCGTTGGAAAATCCACCTGAAGGCATTGAATTTGTTAAAGTGGAGGCTAAACCTAAAGCACCACGCCGTAAAGTGACGAGTAAATCAGAAAGAGCGGTCAATTAATTGAATATTTTAGGGCTTGTGAAAACAAGCCCTTTTATCGACATTTAGGGCATCAACAACAATTTCATCTTTACACAAGGTTAATTTATACTTTTCCAAATTGAAAATTTATTAATAACACAATGCTCAAACTTCCTCCACTTTCCCTTTATATACACATTCCATGGTGCGTTCAAAAATGCCCTTATTGTGATTTTAATTCACACGCACAAAAAGGCGATATACCAGAGCAAGACTATATTCATCATCTTCTGCAAGATTTGCAGGCTGATTTACAACGCTTTAAAGATTCCATTCAACAACGAAAACTCCATTCAATTTTTATTGGTGGCGGTACGCCAAGTTTGTTTTCGTCAGAAAGTATTGCGCACCTCTTAAAGGAAATAAAAAAGCAGATTGATTTTGAAGATGACATTGAAATCACATTAGAGGCTAATCCCGGTACGGTAGAGGCTGAACGTTTTAAAGGTTATGTATCCGCAGGCATTACGCGAATTTCTATGGGAATTCAAAGTTTCAATGATGATAAATTACAACGTCTTGGGCGGATTCATAATGCAGCAGAGGCAAAAAGTGCGGTCAATTTAGCGAAAGTTTCTGGACTAAAAAGTTTCAATTTGGATTTAATGCACGGTTTGCCGAACCAAACGCTGGAAGAAGCCTTAGATGATCTTCGCCAAGCTATTGAGCTATCTCCTCCCCATCTTTCTTGGTATCAGCTCACTATTGAGCCAAATACCATGTTTGCCTACCGCCCACCTAAATTACCAGATGACGATGTGCTTTGGGATATTTTTGAGCAAGGCCACCAACTTTTAACCGCAGCGGGCTACCAGCAATATGAAACCTCGGCTTACGCAAAAGCGGATTTTCAATGTAAACATAATTTGAATTATTGGCGGTTTGGGGATTATTTAGCCATTGGCTGTGGCGCACACGGGAAATTGACGTTTCCGAATGGTGAGATTACCCGCTTTTCTAAAACAAAACACCCGAAAGGTTATTTGCGTGGCGAATATCTTTACGAAGAAAAAAACGTGCCAGAAATTGACCGCCCTTTTGAATTTTTTATGAATCGCTTTCGTTTGTTAGAAGCGGTACCCAAACAAGAATTTGAAGATTACACGGGTTTATCGCAAAGTGCGGTGAAAAATCAAATTGATTTTGCCATTCAACAAAACTATATTGTGGAAAACGCTGATTCTTGGCAAATCACTGAGCATGGCAAGTTATTTCTCAATGAACTATTGGAATTATTTTTAACGGAATCGTAACTTATCCGTTAAACCTCTCATTACTGAAAATTACACTTGTTTATTAAATACTCTCGTAATAAAGTAACGCAATCGTTTACTTATTAAAATAAGGAAAAGAAATGAATCAATTAGAAATGAAAAAACTCGCCGCACAAGCCACATTACAATATGTAAAAGCAGATACGATTGTTGGGGTGGGAAGCGGCTCCACGGTGAACTGCTTTATTGAAGCTTTGGGCACAATCAAAGATAAAATTCAAGGCGCCGTTGCGGCTTCAAAAGCATCAGAAGAATTATTACGTAAACAAGGTATCGAAGTATTTAATGCAAATGATGTCTCGAGCTTAGATATTTATGTGGATGGTGCAGATGAAATCAATCCACAAAAAATGATGATTAAAGGCGGCGGCGCAGCGCTCACTCGTGAAAAAATCGTCGCGGCATTAGCGAAAAAATTTATTTGTATTGTAGATTCGAGTAAACAAGTGGATGTATTAGGATCTACCTTCCCATTACCAGTTGAAGTTATTCCAATGGCTCGTTCACAAGTAGGCAGAAAATTAGCCGCACTTGGTGGCGCACCTGAATATCGTGAAGGCGTGGTAACGGACAACGGTAATGTGATTTTAGATGTACACAACTTCACTATTTTAAATCCAGTTGAAATGGAAAAAGAATTAAACAACGTTGCGGGTGTTGTCACTAACGGGATATTCGCGTTACGTGGCGCAGACATTGTAATCGTCGGTACGCCTGAAGGCGCCAAAATTATTGACTAACTCATAATAAAAATCATAAGGAAGCAAACATGACAAACAAAGTCTCTCTAGACAAATCAAAAATCAAATTTGTATTGTTTGAAGGTGTGCATCAAAGCGCACTTGATACGCTCCATGCGGCAGGCTATACCAATATTGATTACTATAAAAAAGCACTAGATGGTGATGAATTAAAAGAAGCCATTAAAGATGCACACTTTATTGGCTTGCGTTCTCGCACCCACTTAACGGCAGAAATGATTGAAGCCGCACCCAAATTAACCGCTGTGGGATGTTTCTGTATTGGTACCAACCAAGTGGATTTAAATGCAGCAAAAGCGCGTGGAATCCCTGTATTTAATGCTCCATTCTCAAACACTCGCTCCGTCGCAGAACTTGTATTAGGCGAGATTTTATTACTTATGCGCAATGTACCACAGGCTAATGCCGAAGTACATCGTGGCGTCTGGAATAAATCAGCGACGGGATCTCATGAAGTGCGGGGTAAAAAATTAGGAATTATTGGTTACGGCCACATTGGTTCACAATTAAGTATTATTGCTGAATCATTAGGCATGGATGTATATTTCTACGATATTGAAAATAAACTTCCGCTTGGCAATGCCAAACAGGTTCGTAGCCTTGAAGAATTACTCAGTTCTTGCGATGTGGTTTCATTACATGTGCCAGAACTGCCATCTACCAAAAACTTAATGAACGCTGAGCGTATCGCACAATTAAAACAAGGTGCAATTTTGATCAATGCTGCGCGTGGCACAGTAGTAGATATTGATGCGCTCGCTCAAGCCTTAAAAGACGATAAAATTCACGGTGCCGCAATTGATGTATTCCCAATTGAACCTGCGTCAATTAACGAGGAATTTGTCTCACCGTTACGCGAATTTGATAATGTGATTTTAACTCCACATATCGGCGGTTCAACAGCAGAAGCACAGGAAAATATCGGTTTTGAAGTGGCAGGCAAATTTGTTAAATATTCAGACAATGGCTCAACCCTTTCTTCGGTAAACTTCCCAGAGGTCTCTTTACCAGAACATGAGGGAACAAAACGCTTATTGCATATTCACGAAAATCGCCCCGGTGTATTGAATAAACTGAACCAAATTTTCGTCGAAGCCAACCTCAATATTGCCGCGCAATATTTACAAACTGACCCGAAAATTGGTTATGTTGTCGTTGATGTAGAAACGAATGATGCATCGCCATTACTGACGAAATTGAAGGAAATCGATGGCACAATTCGTGCGCGGGTACTTTACTAAATGACAATTCGTACGTAAAACAAGAGGTTTTTATCCCCCTATAAGGGACTATACTTCACAAGCCTCTCTTGGGGCTTGTGAAAACTGACAATCCCTGCCCCTGATTCCCACTTAAAAGGAGCTACATATTCTTTCATTAAGAAATTATCTTATGTGGGTATTTGCATAAGGAAAAAAATATTTGGTAGAAATAATTTAGGGGGCTGACATAGATTAGCCCTAAATACCACACCATTTTCTCAATATTTTAAGCTGTTCTTTTGGTGCTCCAAAGTTAAACCGAAATTCACATTCCTTCAAGAATAAAGGAAAGTTTTTTCGGTCGATTCCATTATATTTTCGGAGGATTATCTTCGCCTAACTCCAGAAATTTTCTATTCCATTTATGTGGTTTTGTTTCACCGCAAATAGTTCAGAATGATTGATTCATTCGTGGTGAAATTTGCTTACATCAAGAGCATCATAGCTTCGATAAGTATCTGTATACACCCAGCTGTCAGGCTTGATTTTCCTCACAATAACAGGTATTAATGTCTCTGTTCTGGTATTTTCTACCACTACCGTAAATACTTTTCCTTGTCGCTTTAACAAACCAAATACGGCAACTTTTCCTGCTGCGCCTCGACCTCGTTTTCCTTTACGATGACCGCCAAAATAGCTTTCATCAAGCTCAATTTGACCATCAAAAACCTCATCGGCTTCAAGGGCTAAATGATAGCTAATGACTTCACGAATTTTTCGGTAAAACAAAATCGCTGAATTGGCTTGGATGCCGAGTAAATCAGCCGCTGCTCGGGCTGTCACTTCTAATACAGAAAATTCAAGGAGCTTATTTTGTATAGATTTCTTTAATTTACAATGAGTTATCTTCATTTTTATAGACTAGCGTACTTGCTAATCTACGTCAGCCCCAAATATTTACTAAATGTATCAAAAAATATTAAAATTTGAATTTTAAATAATTTTTACACTTTATATATTATTCGATATCTTTTTATAAGCAATCTTAATTAAATCTAAATGAAGGACTAATTATGTTAAAAAATTTAATTGAGTCATGCTAATAAAAAGCAGAAAAAATCACTCATTGAACTAAGCTGACTCTGTAGATTTTGAAAAATTGAAAGATTTAATTAAACAATTAGGTGATGAAATCAGTGAAGCTGAAAAGCATTCCTGTAATCTATCCACTCACTATTCTAACTAATAAACCACTCCCAATTGGTATTATCACGTAAAGTGAGTTCATAACGTAAAACTGTCAGATTTTTAGTCCAATAATGCCATGGTGCAGATATCATAAAAAACGGATTAATATAACCTTCCTATTTTTGACAACATGGATAGTACAGGAGCCAGCAAAGAACAAAACAACTTAAGCAAAGCGAGACATTTTACATTCAGACCAAAGCTGTAAGGATTATTTGGATTACTATAACCAGCAACGAATTAAACTGAAATTCAAAGACTGACTTCGATGCTGTGTTATCATCAGTTCTTAGGTAAATAGTCTATTTTTGGCTAGATCAAAATTTCACCGCACTTTTGTAAGATTTATCCCACCATTTTCTTTAACTGATACAAATACGCCAAGGCTTGTTTAGGGCTTAAATCATCGGGATCCAGTTTTTCAATAGCCTCTCTTAGTGCATCCGTTTCTTGTTCAAACAATAATTCACCTTGAGTGTGATTGGCTTCACGCAATGCCTGAATTTGCTGATCGGCTGAATGACCTGAGGTTTTTTCTAATTGTGTCAATTTCTGTTTTGCCAGTTTAATAACGGATTGCGGCACGCCAGCCAAAGCCGCAACTGCCAAACCATAACTTTTACTTGCGGCGCCATCTTGTACGGCATGCATAAAGGCGATGGTGTTGTTATGCTCAAGGGCATCTAAATGAATATTAGCGATGCCTTCTAGCTGTTCTGGCAATGCGGTTAATTCAAAATAATGGGTGGCAAATAATGTAAGTGAGCGGATTTTTTTGGCTAACCATTCTGCACAAGCCCAAGCTAAGGATAAGCCATCATAAGTGGATGTGCCACGACCGATTTCATCAATAAGCACGAGACTTTGGGCTGTCGCTTGATGAAGAATATTTGCCATTTCAGTCATTTCCACCATAAAGGTTGAACGCCCTGAAGCTAAATCATCAGACGCACCAATTCGAGTAAAAATACGATCAATCGGTCCAATTCGCGCGCTGTCTGCTGGCACAAAACTGCCGATATACGCCAGCAATGTAATTAATGCGGTTTGGCGCATATAAGTACTTTTACCGCCCATATTTGGTCCAGTGATAACTAACAAATGACGGTTGTGATTTAACTCCACTGGGTTGGCGATGAAAGGATCTTTCAATACTTGTTCCACAACAGGATGGCGACCATTTTCAATTTTCACACTTACTTCATCACAAAATGTTGGCATCACGTAATTGAGGGTGTCTGCGCGCTCGGCGAGATTGACCAATACATCCAATTCAGAAAGTGCAAGGCTCGCCAGCTGTAACGCGCCTAAGTGCGGTAATAATAAATCAAACAATTCATCATAAAGCTGCTTTTCTAACGCTAACGCTGCGCCTTTCGATTTTAGTACTTTGTCTTCATATTCTTTGAGTTCAGGAATAATGTAACGCTCTGCATTTTTCAGAGTTTGACGGCGAACATAATGAATGGGCGCTTTATGCGCTTGGCCTTGGCTAATTTGAATGTAATAACCATGCACTGCATTAAAACCGATTTTTAAGGTGTCAATGCCCGTGCTTTCACGCTCACGTTTTTCGAGGTTTTCCAAATATTGAGTTGCACCATCAGACAGCATACGCCATTCGTCCAACTCAGCATGGTAACCTTCAGCAATCACACCACCATCCCGTATTAAAAGCGGGGGCGTTTCAATCAATGCACGTTGCAATAAATCGCACTGCTCGGTGAAATCGGCAATTTGACCGAAAAGAGCGGTTAAAAATGGCGGTGTTTTTTGTTGCACAATCGCGCGTAATACTGGAATTTGTTCTAATGCCGTGCGCAAGCGGGTGAGATCGCGTGGACGAGCTGAACGTAGCGCAACACGCGCTAAAATACGCTCCATATCGCCGACTAATTGCAAATAAGGTTGGAGTTCATCAACCAAATCAAAATTCAGAATTTCCGTAATCGCTTGTTGGCGTTGTTTTAATCTTTCCACATCACGAATAGGTTGGTGAATCCAACGTTTCAATAAGCGGCTGCCCATTGGTGTGACGCATTTATCCAATACAGACGCTAGCGTATTTTCTGTGCCACCCGCAAGATTTTGCGTCAATTCAAGATTTCTGCGAGTGGCGGCATCTAACTGAATGCAGTCTTGATTTTGAATTAAGCTAATGCTTTGAATATGGGGTAATGCGGTACGTTGGGTTTCTTTTGCATATTGCAATAAACAACCTGCCGCACTTAAGCCTAGAGGGGATTTTTCTACACCAAAGGCACGTAAATCTTTTGTGCCAAATTGGCGATTCAGTAACGTAATGGCGGTGCTAAGTTCAAATTCCCAAATCGGGCGACGGCGTAATCCCTTGCAATGTTCAATTGCAGCCATTTCATTAAATTCTTCACAATACAGCAATTCCACAGGTGCAATACGTTGCAATTCAGCACGTAATGTTTCTTTATCTGCAGGTTCACAAAGCTGAAAACGGCCA
Organism: Haemophilus haemolyticus; assembly: GCF_003490595.1. Lineage (GTDB taxonomy): Bacteria > Pseudomonadota > Gammaproteobacteria > Enterobacterales > Pasteurellaceae > Haemophilus > Haemophilus haemolyticus_L. Next base: position 68,509 of record NZ_QQGY01000001.1, on the reverse strand, counting down.
GAGGTCATATCTAAAGTGGCTAATCCAAATTTTTCTTTTTCTTGATATACCGCAGCAATCAGATTGTCTTGGCGCTCTGGCAACAGTGCTTCATCACTTACCGTACCAGGCGTAACAATTCGCACAATTTGGCGCTCCACAGGCCCTTTGCTTGTGGCAGGATCACCAATTTGTTCGCAAATCGCAACAGGTTCACCCAACTGAACCAATTTTGCTAAATAGCCTTCCACCGCATGATAAGGCACCCCCGCCATTGGAATTGGTTGCCCTGCTGATTGACCTCGTTTCGTCAAAGAAATATCCAACAATGCGGCCGCTTTTTTCGCATCGTCATAAAACAACTCGTAAAAATCCCCCATGCGATAAAACAACAAAATATCTGGATTCTCTGCTTTGAGTTTTAGATATTGTTGCATCATTGGCGTGTGCTGTTGGAAATTTTCTTCGGAAATCATCTAATTACCTGCTTTTGAAACTGAATAAAGATAGGTTTTGTGGTGGCTATTTTAGGTGCCGAAAGGGGAAAAAGCTAGATAAAAAAAGAGCGGTGAAAATTTGTTGAGTTTTTTCACCGCTCTTTCAGTTGATATTTATCCTTTAAAGACAGGCAAGTAGTCAAACATTGCTAGAAAATGGAAAATAGCCACAAAAACACCAAATAATGCAATGAAGATTATTAATCCATTTCCACCAAAAACTCGGAATGTTGTTGCTGCTGCATTTATTTTGCGAGATTTATAAGCAAGAAGCGCTGGAATTATGCAAGTCCAAATTGTCGCTACTGCGCCGGCATACCCAATGGCTTTTAAGAAACCCAATGGAAATAAAATTGACATAATTAGTGGAGGTAGGAAAGTCACTGCCCATGACTTTGTTCGTCCAATTTTGCCATTATCAAATTTGAAGAAATCAGCGAGATAATCGAATACGCCTAACCCTACGCCAATAAAAGATGACAAAATTGCGGCGATAGAAAAGGCATTAATCATTTGTTTAACCATGTTAGATTCTATTACCCCACCTAAAGCGTTAAGTAATATATCTAGATTGCCATCACTAGCTATTACAGGTGCAAATTGATCGCGAGGCAAATTTCCAAAAATTGAAAAAATCCAAAGTAAATAAAGAGTAAGAGCAATTGCTGTTCCGCCTAAAATAGCGTATTTCGCTTTTTTCTCTTCCCCATAGTAGGCTCGCATCGTACAAACAGAATGATGGTAACCGAAAGATGTTAACGCAACAGGAAACATCCCTACTGCATATTTTGCATAGTTTGTATCTTTTCCACCAATATCTAATAAAGTATCTAAACTAATATTAGTTGCTAATCCATAAGTACTAAAAATAAAAGTAAACCCCATGAATACAATCAATAAAACAGATATTCTGTCTACAATGCGAGTGGAATGCCAAACAAAGAAGGAAAAGACTAATACAAATACAGTGGAGCAAATTGCCAATGTAGATGAACCAAAATCAATCCACGGTTTAATAAGGTTTTCTAGTATACCTCCAGATGCAGTGGTATAAGCATAAAGTAAAATACCCCCGACAAAATACACAGCAAGATTATTAATAGAATTGATAGTTGAACCGAGCATATCTTTAGTTACGGTACTAAATGATGCTCTTAAATCATAAGTAGAATAGGCCTCAAGTAATAACCAGCCTGATAATGTCATGATTATCATCGTTAAGCAAATTGCTAATGCTGACCATATTGTCCAAGCTCCAGCACCAGATGTTGGTAAACCAAGCATTCCAGCTCCGACACAAACACTAGCAATAATACAGGCGCCACCAAAAATGGAAGGTTGTTTTTTCATAGAACATCCTTATCAATAACAAATTATTGAGTTAGCTGTTGATAAAAAAATGCAGTTCAAAATGAACTGCATTTTTCGTGATATTATTCAACTTCTTTTAAACGTGCCGTAAAGTGGCGGAGAACTTTTGGTTCATAAGTAAAGGTTAAACCCTTAATATTCTCTGCATTTTCTTTCACTTTTTGGAACGCCTCAATAATGAAATCCATATGAGTTTGCGTATAAGTTGCACGTGGTACAGTTAAGCGTAAAAGCTCAGCTGGACACGGTAGTTGTTTACCCGTCTTCGGATCTCGTCCTAATAAAAATGAGCCAATTTCTACCGCTCTTATACCTGCAACTTTATAAAGTTCGCAAGAAAGTGCTTGTGCTGGGAATTGGTCGGCTGGAATATGTGGTAATAATTTACCTGCATCTACGAACGCTGCGTGGCCACCCGGTTGTTGACAAGGCACACCAATTTTTTCTAAGCCTGCAACCAAATATTCAATTTGCGCAATACGATAAGCCAGCCATTCTTGGCGCATACCATCATGCAAGCCAACAGCCAAGCGTTCCATTGCACCACCTTCTAAACCACCATAAGTAGGGAACCCTTCTTGCACAACACAAAGCGTTCTACACTCGTGATAAACATCCTCCATTGATTGATCTTTAAACGCTAAAATACCGCCCATTGGTACCATAGCATCTTTTTTGGCGGACATCGCTAAACCGTCAGCATAGCGATAACTTTCGTAAGTAATTTGTTCAATAGTCCAGTCTTTATAAGCTTCTTCACGTTGTTGAACAAAATAGGCGTTTTCTGCAAAACGAGCTGAATCCATGATAACTGGAATATCGTATTTACGCGCAATTTCATACATGCCTTTTAAGTTTGCAATAGAAACTGGCTGACCACCCGCAGAGTTACAAGTAATGGTACATACAATGTAAGGTACATTATGTGCTCCCACTTCTTGAATGCCTTTTTCTAATTTTTCTAAATCGAAATTACCCTTAAATGGATGTTTTGCTGTTGTATCAAATGCCTCTTTGATATAAACATTGCGAACCGTTGCCCCATTAATTTGGCTATGTCCTTGTGTGGTATCAAAGAAATAGTTAGAGAAAACCACCATTTTGCTGCGATCTAAACCTTTCTCACGTTCACGTTTAGCAATCAATACTGGAATATAAATTTGTTCTGCACCACGGCCTTGGTGAGTAGGGATTGTATATTCATAACCAAAAATATCTTTCACTGCTTTGGCTAGCGCATAATAACTGCGACTGCCACTATAGGCTTCATCGCCACGTAACATTGCAGCTTGCATATCTTGTGTAACAGCGCCAGTACCGCTATCAGTGAGTAAGTCAATGAAAATATCTTCACTATCCAATAAAAATGGATTCATGCCTGATTTTAAGATCGCTTGTTCACGATACTCACGAGTAGTTCTTTTTACTGGTTCAATAACACGAATGCGGAAAGGTTCAGGTAAATGTTTAAAATTTTCCATAGCAAAATCCCCAAAAATTAATTTGCTTAGTTTAAATAAAAAATTATTTTCTAAAATGAAAACACTTTGATGGTTAATAAGAAAGGATTAATAAATTATGGGAAAATAAAAAGATAATCTTGGATCAATAAGAACCCAAGTTTGGTTAGGAGAGAGCAAGTTGAGCATATTAAACTCCTTTTAAGAGAAGAGAAACTTAATAAAACTTAACACTGACTTCTAACTACGAAGCATTATCAGAATAATATAAAATTTAACATTGTCATCTATTATTTTTTTATTTTGTGATGCTCCTCACAGAATATTTTTAATAAAAAAAGAGCGGTGAAAATTTGTTGAGATTTTTCACCGCTCTTTGTTAGAAGAAGATTAACGTCTTGGGAGGTAACGTACTGGATCCACTGATTTACCTTTATAGCGAATTTCAAAGTGGAGTTTCACGGTATTTGTACCAGAGCTACCCATTTTTGCGATTTCTTGACCAGCTTTGACTTCTTGTTGATCGGTTACAAGAATTTTGTCGTTATGCGCATAAGCACTTAAGAAATCATCATTATGTTTGATGATGATTAAATTACCGTAACCACGTAAAGCATTGCCAGCATACACGACGCGACCTGATGCAGCCGCTTTAACAGCTTGTCCACGAGAACCACTAATATCAATCCCTTTATTTCCGCCATCAGTATTGGAGAAACCTTGAATGATATTACCTGAAGTAGGCCATTGCCATGCAACATTTGATGCGATTGGAGCAACAACATTGGCATTAATCGGTGTGCTATTGGTGTTCTCTACTGGTGTAGTTGGTACTGATGGTGTTGTCGCTGGGGTAACAGGAGTTGTCGCAACTGGTACCATTGCTGGTGCGCTATTTGCTACACCTGCGCCAGATTTAATTGGTCCAATGATTGTGCCATCAGATCCCATTTGCGTACCATTTGCACCTGGCGTATAGGTGACTGCTGGTTCTGCAGGTGCAGCCACAGTAGTTGTTGTCGTTGCTACCGCAGGTTGTTTTACAGGAACCGTTGTTGTCACTGTTTTTGTACCACAATTAGAAATTTTTAAAGTTTGACCTAAGCTCAAACTATAAGGCTCAGTCATGTTGTTCAATGCTGCTAATTCTTTTACATCAATGCCTGCCAAGTAAGCGATTAAGAACATGGTATCGCCTTTGTTCACTTTATAGGTATTGCCTTTGTAAGAACCTTTTTCAATTTGGCTATAATCTGGTGCATTGGTATTTGGATTACGTGGAACATTAATATGTTGCGAATCTACGCAATCAGAAACAGTTTTAGTGATTGTTTTTGTTTGTACAGCTGGCGCTTGTGTTGGCATAACTGGTTTTTGAGCTGGCTGAAACGCTGGCTGTGCAGGTTTGAATGCCGGTTGAGCAGGCTCTGCTGGCATGGCAGGCTGTTGATAGGTTGGTTGGAAATTTGGCTGTGGAGTTTGCACGCCTGTTGGAACACCGCCCATCGCTGGTACCGTGTTTTTTTGAATTTCAGGTTGCCAAGAACCGCCCGTGCTCTCGCCATTTACAGGTTGCATAATACCAGGTGAAAGGGTGTTATCTGCATTGGTAATTGGCGCAGGAGAATTAGAGGTACAAGCTGATAATACAACAAGACTCAAAGGGAGTAAGAGAAACGATTTTTTCATAGTAATTCCTTATTGTTCCGTTATTATTTCATTTGAGCTGGCATCGTATTTTTTTGAATTTCCGGCATAAAGCTACCACCAGCAACTGCACCTGTACCTTCTACTGGTTGCATGATGCCGTTTGGCAACGCATCTGGATCTTTAACCGGTTCTGATGCACATCCAACTAATACGAATCCAACCATTAAAATAAGACCTAATTTATTCATTTTTTATCCTAGTTTTTCAATATAAAGTAAGCTATGACAGCCAGTGCCACCACTGACCAACCAATAATTTCAATAGATTTTCGCAATTTTGCTGCGAATTTTTCACCGCCCCATGCGGCTAATTTTGCCACTAGCAAGAAACGCGCTAAACGTGAAACAAATGCGGTAATGGCAAAAGGGAAAAATGCCATTTGCATTACCCCAGAGCAGAGAGTAAACACCTTGTAAGGAATTGGGCTAAAACCCGCCACAAACACAACTAATACGCCCCATTGCTCAAACCAATTTATGGCTTTTGCCCAATGCGCACCATATCCCCATTGTTGCACAATGTTTTCTACCCAGTCGGTTGCATAATAACCAATAGCGTAACCGATAACTCCACCGATGACAGAAGCAATCGCCGTATAAAATGCAAATTTTACCGCACTTTTTGGCTTTGACATTGACATTGGGATCAACATCACATCAGGTGGAATAGGAAAAAATATCGCCTCGATAAAACTAACAAAAGAGAGCCAGAAAGTCGCAAAACGGTGCGTTGACCATTGCATAGTTTTATCATACATCGTACCGAAAATTTTCATATTTCTTCTCTATTTGGTAAAACGCGCCATTATTCCTGCTCTAACCAATCTTGTAAAGCCGAAAGTGAATTATGGGCAGTAAGATCTGCCTGAATTGGCGTGATAGACACATAACCATTTTTCACCGCATGGAAATCTGTTCCCTCGCTTTCATCCTCAGGTAATGCTGAAGGGCCAATCCAATAAATGGTTTCATCACGAGGATCCCTTTGTTTAATGACTTCTGCAGACGAAGCACGGTAACCCAAGCGACATACCTTGTAACCCTTTAATTCTTCAAAAGGCAAATCAGGCACATTAATATTAATAATTTCACGAGGATTTAATAATTGATGACGTAATTTTGGGATGAGATCACACACCACTCGCGCTGCAGTTTCATAATGTTGACGACCATCTAACGAAACCGCAATAGCAGGCAAGCCTAAATGACGTCCTTCAAGGGCTGCGGCTAATGTGCCTGAATAAATCGTATCATCGCCCATATTACAACCCGCATTAATGCCTGATACCACTAAATCTACTTGGCCAGATAAAAATCCGTTTAACGCTAAATGTACACAATCTGCAGGTGTGCCATTTACACAATAATCGCCATTATCTAAATGGCGTGGGCGCAATGGCTCCACTAATGTGAGCGAGCTTGATGCCGCACTTCGATTACGATCGGGGGCAACAACAATGACTTCTGCAATTTTTCTTAATTCTGTTGCTAAAACTTGAATGCCTTCCGCGTGAAAACCGTCATCATTACTGACTAAAATTCGCATTGTACTTCCTTATGCTTCTGTATAATTTACTAACTCACGAACCAATGCTGTGGCATAACTGCCCGCAGGTAAATAAAATTTCAAACGCAAGCCCTCAGGCTCAAATGCCCAAGAAAACGCTTTTGCCTTCATTAATAATGGACGACGCGCCGCTTTCATTCTTTCTTGTTTCATTAGAGGATCGAAAACTGAATGTTGATTTACAATTTCGTTTTCAATATCGCTTGCGGCCAACACATCTTCGCCAATTAAAGGGGCGGTGAGTAAAATATCTTGATTTTCTAACCGCACTTGCAAGGCATTTAAGTCTTCTTTTTCGTCCGCTTTGAACCAACTGTGCGAACCGGCTAATTGCACAATATCATTTGGCAAAACTTGATTTGTTGCGCCCTTTTCGATACGTGCAGCCACAACTAGATTAAAAATTTCACTGCGTGCAGCGGAAAGATAAAAACTGCGTTTTTTGCGATCTTTTACCTTGATTTCCCCTTGCGCCCAACGCAATGCTTGCGTGAGGTTATGACCATCCCGACCAAAACGTTGTTCCGTAAAATAATTGGGGAAACCAAAATTTGCTACAAAATCCAACTGCGCTTTAAGCTCATCAGATTCTTCTGCACCGCGTAATAAAATATCGAAATAATTTCCCTCAAGGCTACCCGTGCGAATTTTTCGGTTATGTCGAGTAACCGTTAAAATCTCTACGCCATCTAATTCAAATTGACTGAAATCGGGCGTTTCCATTCCTGGCATTTGTAAACAAAACCATTGTTCTGTCACCGCTCGACGATCTTTTAACCCCGCATATCCCATATTACGTTCAGAAACACCGGCAAATTTAGCTAATTTTTCGCCAACAAATAAGGTGTTGCAATCTGTTTTGCGTACATACAAGGCAACAAACTCCCCTTCGCCTGACATTTCATAGCCTAAATACTCTTTTACAATAAAATCCGCACATTCAGCCTTTAAAAGTGCGGTGGTTTTTGGCGGTGTTTTTAATGCCAAATAAGGGAGTTGTTCGAGCATGATTAAGGGGTCTTTTTTATAGAAAATAATTGCACGAAATTTTATGCGACTTTTGGTGATTTATCCACTAAAATAACCGCACTTTTGTTCTTGTTGAAGGATTTTATTATGTCAAAATTGGCTGAGTTACAAGCAGAAACCCGTGAAATTATCGCTGATTTACTTAACGATGGTAGTGACCCGGATGCGCTTTATATTATTGAGCATCACATTGCTCATCACGATTTTGATTTATTAGAAAAAATTGCGGTAGATGCGTTTAAAGCCGGTTATGAAGTTTCCGAAGCAGAAGAATTTGAAGATGATGATGGCAAACCAATTTTCTGTTTTGACATTATCAGTGAAGTAGAATTAAAAGCGGAAATTATTGATGCGCAACAAAAAGAAATCCTTCCGTTGTTAGAAAAACATAAAGGCATTTATGATGGTTGGGGCACCTATTTTGAAGACCCGAATGCCGATGACGATGAATACGGCGATGATGGGGAATTTTTTGATGATGAGGATGAAGAAGAACCTCGTGTACATTAATCCGTAAAGCCTTGCGTGCGGAATAATTTTCGTTACAATGATACAGCTTTTTTAACCGATTTTTTATAAGGAAAACATAATGAAAGTAGCAAAAAATGTAGTGGTGAGCATTGCTTACCAAGTTCGCACACAAGATGGCGTATTGGTAGATGAAGCTCCAGCGAATCAACCACTAGAATATTTACAGGGCCACAATAATTTAGTGCTCGGTCTTGAAAAAGCGCTTGAAGGCAAAGAAGTAGGCGACAAATTTGAAGTACGTGTACAACCTGAAGAAGGTTACGGTGCATACAGCGAAAATATGGTTCAACGTGTACCAAAAGATGTATTCCAAGGTGTTGATGAACTTGAAGTTGGCATGCGTTTCTTAGCGGATACTGACATTGGTCCAGTTCCAGTGGTGATTACTGAAATCGATGGCGATGAAGTTGTGGTTGATGGAAATCACATGTTAGCTGGTCAAGAATTACACTTCACCGTTGAAGTTGTCGCAACTCGTGAAGCAACGTTAGAAGAAATCGCACACGGCCACGTTCACGGTGCGCATAGCCACCACCACGATGATGACGAAGAAGGTCACGGTTGTGGCTGTGGTGGTCATCACCACCATCACGACCATGATCATGACCACAACGGATGCTGCGGCGGTGGTCACGGGCACGGACATGGTCACGGCAGCTGTGGCTGCGGCGGTCATTAATTAAAAACAGTCGAAAACATTACCGCACTTTAGCAATGAAGTGCGGTATTTTTTTATGAAAAAACCGACAAAATGCGCTGAAAATATTGGATCCTAACGAACTTCTCGGTAGACTATAGCGCAATTTACTTAGAAAATTTTAGCCCCTTAAAATGAAGAAAAAATCGCTAAAACTCACCGCACTTTTTTTAGCATTAAGTTGCTTTCCCGCATTTGCTGAACAAACTGTTGATATTGAAGTTCAAGGCATCCGTGGTTTCCGTGCTGTTCGTAATACGGATCTCAATGTTCATCTGATTAACAAAGAAGAAATGGATGGATCTGAACGCTATCAACATTTGGTGACCAAAGCTGTGGATCGTGGTTTGCGTGTGTTTGGTTATTATGAATCTTCCGTGCGTTTTGAACGAAAACAGCGTCAAGGCAAACGCGATTTGTTGATTGCTCATGTTACACCTGGCGAGCCAACAAAAATTGCGGGCACTGATGTGCAAATTGAAGGGGAAGCTGCACAAGATGAAAATTTTGGTGCGTTACGTAAAAACTTGCCGAAAGAAGGCGTTTTGGTTGAACACCAAACTTACGATGATTACAAAACAGCGATCTCACGTTTAGCATTAAATCGTGGATATTTTGATGGGGAATTTAAAATTTCACGTTTAGAAATCAGCCCTGAAACCCACCAAGCATGGTGGCGAATGTTATTTGATAGTGGCGTTCGTTATCATTATGGCAATATTACTTTTAGCCATTCACAAATTCGGGATGATTACTTAAATAATATTCTTAACATCAAATCTGGTGATCCGTATTTAATGAATAACTTATCGGATTTAACCAGCGATTTTTCATCTTCAAATTGGTTTAGTTCAGTATTAGTTCAACCTAATGTTAATCATAAAAGCAAAACTGTGGATGTGGAGATAATTCTTTATCCACGTAAAAAAAATGCGATGGAACTAGGGGTGGGCTTTGCAACTGATGGTGGCCTGCACACTCAAATTGGTTGGACAAAACCGTGGATTAATAGCCGTGGACATAGTTTCCGTACCAATCTTTATCTCTCTGCACCAAAACAAACTTTAGAGGCAACTTATCGAATGCCACTGCTTAAAAATCCATTAAATTACTACTATGATTTTTCTGTCGGTTGGGAAGGTGAAAAAGAGAATGATACCAATACGAGAGCGCTTACGTTGTCCGCGTTACGTTATTGGAACAACGCGCATGGCTGGCAATATTTTGGCGGACTTCGTGCGCGATACGACAGTTTTACACAAGCCGATATAACCGATAAAACATTCCTCCTTTATCCAACAGTCGGATTTACTCGCACCCGATTACGTGGCGGTTCTTTTGCAACTTGGGGCGACGTACAAAAAATCACGTTTGATGTGGGTAACAAAGTTTGGTTATCGGAAGCGTCTTTCGTAAAAGTGCAAGCCTCTAGCGCATGGATTCGTACTTATGCAGAAAATCACCGTATCGTTGCTCGTGCTGAAGTTGGGTATTTACACACAAAGGATATTGAAAAAATTCCGCCCGCACTTCGTTTCTTTGCTGGTGGCGATCGTAGTGTACGCGGTTACGGCTATAAAAAAATTGCGCCTAAAAATAAAAACGGAAAATTGGTTGGTGGCTCGCGATTACTTGCGGGTTCTTTAGAATATCAATATCAAGTTTATCCGAATTGGTGGGCAGCAACCTTCGCAGATAGTGGATTAGCAGCCAATGATTACACAACGAAAGAATTACGTTATGGCGCAGGCATTGGTGTCCGTTGGGCATCACCAGTGGGTGCGATTAAATTTGATATTGCCACCCCGATTCGTGATAAAGATAACAGCAAAAATATTCAATTTTACATCGGACTTGGTACAGAAATTTAAGGTGAATTTATGACAGAACAAATACAACCATCAGAAACTTCACCAAAATCACCTGAGAAACCGAATAAAAAACATTGGGTACGCAAGGCTGTTTGTATCGGAAGTGCGATTATTTTGGTACCTGTTTTAGGTGTTGCTGGAGCACTTTCTTTTGATGCGGGGCAAAGGGGTTTAATTCAACTTACCGATAAAATGCTTGATAGTTTTTCCGTTGAGCAAATTGAAGGCGGATTACAAAATGGCTTAGTGCTGAATAATGTTCGTTATCAAACCGCTGGGATTGATACTCATATTGCGCAAGCACGTTTACAGCTTGATTTCGGTTGTTTGCTTTCACGTGAGGTTTGTTTACGCGATTTCACCTTAAATAAACCGACGATTGCGATTAATACAGCATTACTGCCTCCATCAACGCCTGATGATTCAAAGTCTGGCCCGATGAAACGCATTTCCTTGCCAATTAGTATCAATGCAGAAAATTTGGTGGTGCAAGATTTATCTGTAAATGTTGATCAGACTCATCTTACTCTCAGTCATTTTAAAAGTGCGGTAAGTTTAAATAATGAAAAAGGCTTAACTCTTGCGCCGACTGAAATTAACGATATTTCAGTTATTTCAAAAAAATTGCCTGAAGTTAAATCAGAGCCGAAAGCCGAACAGCCGAATAAGCCTGTAGATTGGGATGCGATTGAGCAATCTTTAACGCCTGCTTTTTTAGGCAATGTATCAGAAATAATTCTTCCTTTTGATTTACATATCCCCGCGATTAAAGGCAAAAACTGGCATTATCAAGCGGTGAATGAAAAAGGTGAAACACTTCAATCTATTGAAATCCCAAGCCTGATTGCACAGGCGGATACCGTCGATAACCAACTGCAATTACAAAAATTAGCGGTAGAAAGCTCGTTGGCTAATCTTTCTTCTCAAGGTAAATTACAACTCGATGGCGATATGCCACTAGATTTAACCTTAAAATCCCATTTGGAGCCGTTGAAATCCGCTGGAAAAGAAATTTTGCCAGCGAGTGATGTCGATCTTACGCTTTCGGGAGCATTGAAAAAATCCACCGCACTTTCTTTAAAAACAAAAGGCGTATTAGATGCTGAACTGAATGGCGAAGTGCAATTAGCACAAGACAAAATGCCCTTAAACCTCACATTAAATGTGGCAAAAGGACAATACGCTTTTGTAAACACGATGGCGCCACTCAAAATTAATGATGTGACACTTAAGCTCACAGGGGATTTACTGAATTATCACGCTGAGCTTAAGGGTGGCGTAGATGGAATGGATTATATTCCCGCATCTAAAGTGGACCTTAATGCCGACGGCAAACTTTATGAAGTAACCGTAAATAAACTGGGGATAGCTTCGTTAGACGGTAAAAGTGAATTTGTAGGGGCGGTAAGCTGGAAAGAAGGCGCCAACTGGGATGTACAAGCTGATTTAGAAAAAATGAATATCGGTTTTTATGTGCCTGTCATGCCTGCAACATTATCTGGCAAATTGCATTCACGTGGTTTTGCCGGCTCTCAAGGCTGGCAAGTGGAAGTGCCAGTGGCCGATTTAAATGGGACACTGTCTTCAACCCCCATCAGTTTAAAAGGCTCCGCAACACTCAATCAAAATGTACTTCTAACAGTACCTGATTTGCAGGTGAGATATGGTGAAAATCATCTTAACGCAAAAGGAGTATTAGATGACCATTCTGATTTTGTATTAGATGTCGATGCACCGAATTTGCGTGGTTTATGGTCTGATTTAAGCGGCAATGTGAAAGGGCATACGGCTATTTCGGGTCAGTTTACCAATCCAAATCTTGATCTTGACTTAACCTCGTCTAATTTACACTTGCAAGGTTTCCAGTTATCTAAAGCGAGCGCGAAAGGGAATATCAAAAGCGATCCTTTAGCTAAAGGACAATTCAATATTAAGGCAGAGCAACTCCATTATGGTGAAAATGTTAAACTCCGTTTACTTGATCTCGCCTTATCTGGCGATGAACAAAATCATCTGTTAACGCTTAAATCCCAAGGTGAGCCTGTTGCTGCAAATTTACAAATTAACGGTCATTTTGACCGCACTTTGGAACAGTGGAAAGGCACACTTTCCCAAGCAAAATTCGATACACCTATTGGTGATGTAAAATCCAACCAAGCTATTGCGGTGTCTTACGATAATAAACAAACGAAAGTCAATATTGCTGCACATTGCTGGCAAAATACAGATGTAGAATTATGTTTTCCACAATCTTTTAATGTGGGCAAGCAAGGGAATATTCCTTTCCAATTTAAACGTGTTAATTTGGATTTAGTGAATAAACTTATCGAACAAGATAGCCTCAAAGGCAATTTACAAGCGCAAGGTAATGTTGCTTGGTTTACGGATAAACCATTCCAATTTACCGCCAAAGTAGATGGCAATCACTTAGCTTTCTCTCAAAAATTGGATTACCGTACGTTTAAATTGGATATTCCAAAATTAACCCTTAACGCCGACATTCAAAATAACAATTTGGTTTTAAAAACAGATATCAATGTGCATAACCAAGGCAGGATTGTAGGTGATATTCATTTAAATGATCTGGCTAAAAATCGTCAACTTGGCGGAACCCTTGCAATAGAACGACTAAACTTGTCGATCGCAAATCAGCTACTTACTAGTGGTGAATCAGTGAATGGTGAGGTAGTCTCGAAGTTGAGTTTTGGCGGGAATTTAGAGAAACCATTATTAAATGGCAACTTCAATATTCGTAATATTCGTACCAAATTAAAATCCATGCCAGTCAATATTACTGATGGCGATATTGCCGTACATTTCCACGGTAATAATTCCACCTTACAGGGCAAAATTGAAACTAGCGATAGTCGTTTAAATTTAACTGGCCGAGCAAACTGGGCGAATATTGAACATTGGACAACAGAATTAAATGCTCAGGCAAATAATTTCAACGTGGATATTCCTTCTATGGCGAAGCTACGTTTCAGTCCAAATATCACGGTAAAAGCGAATCCTAAAGAATTGAATTTAAGCGGAACGGTGGATATTCCTTGGGCGCGAATTAGAATTGATAGCTTACCAGATACTGCTGAGCCAGTGAGCGAAGATGAAGTTATTTTAAATGGCCCTCATAAGAGCAAAGAAGAACTGATTAAACGTGAATTTGCGGCAAAAACAAAATCAGGAATGGATATTCGCTCTGATTTACGCATCAATATTGGTAAAGACGTCAGCCTTGATGCTTATGGCTTGAAAACCAATCTTGACGGTTTACTTTCTGTGAAACAAGATAAAGGCAATTTAGGTTTATTTGGTCAGATTAATTTAACTAAAGGTCGCTATGCTTCTTTCGGACAGGATTTACTGATTCGTAAAGGGCTTATTAGTTTTTCTGGCCAAGCGACACAACCTACATTGAATATTGAGGCTATTCGTAATCCTGAAGCAATGGAAGACAGCAAAATTACTGCTGGCGTGAGAGTGATTGGCATAGCTGATAGCCCCGAAGTTACTATTTTCAGTGAACCAAGCAAACCACAAGATCAAGCACTTTCTTATTTATTAACAGGTCGTTCGTTAGAAAGTAGCGGTGAAGCTGGCTCCAGTGGTTCAATTGGCGCAGCATTGATTGGTTTAGGCATTTCAAAGAGCGGTAAATTAGTGGGCAGTATTGGCGAAGTTTTTGGTATTCAAGATTTAAACCTTGGTACATCTGGCGTGGGCGATAAATCCAAAGTGACGGTAAGTGGTAATATTACCAATCGCTTACAAATAAAATATGGCGTAGGTTTATTTGATGGGTTAGCAGAAATCACATTACGTTATCGCCTAATGCCACAGCTTTATTTTCAATCCGTTTCTAGTACAAACCAGGTGTTTGATTTGCTTTATAAATTTGAGTTTTAGGAATGTTATGAATGACGCTATTTTAGAACCCAAGCATCGTGGCAATGTACGTGAAATTGCCGCGATTGATCTTGGTTCAAACAGTTTCCACATGATTGTGGCACGTATTGTAAACGGCTCAATCCAAGTGCTTTCGCGCTTAAAACAAAAAGTTAAACTCGCAGAAGGTTTAGACGAAAATGCGGTGCTTAATCAAGAGGCTATCACACGTGGCGTGAATTGCTTAGCCTTATTTGCTGAACGTTTACAAGGTTTTCCTGTTGAAAATGTTAATGTAGTTGGCACTTATACCTTACGTAGAGCCATCAATAATGATGAATTTTTACGTCAAGCAGCCAAAGTTTTCCCCTATCCCATTAATATTATTAGTGGGCAAACTGAAGCTAAAACCATCTATGCAGGCGTATGCCACACGCAACCAGAAAAAGGCCGTAAGCTCGTTGTGGATATTGGTGGTGGCTCGACAGAAATGATTATCGGCGATAATTTCACGCCGCTTATGGCTGAAAGCCGCCATATGGGATGTGTGAGTTTTGCGACTCAATTTTTTACCGATGGCGTCATTTCCCCAGAAAACTTTCAACGCGCGCGTCAAAGTGCGGTCAATAAAATCGAAGATTTAGGATTTGAATATCGCAAATTAGGTTGGCAATCTGTGCTTGGATCATCGGGCACGATTAAAACTGTTGCACAAGTCATTGCGACTAATCTTGATCCAAATGGAACCATTACAGCAGAGCGATTACATGCTTTAATTGAGCAAACGCTACAAGCTAAACATTTTACCGAGTTAAATATTAACGGTTTAAACCAAGACCGCGTGGATGTTTTTGTTCCCGGTTTAGCAATTTTAAGCGCGGTGTTTGAAGTTTTTCATATTCAACAAATGCGCTATTCTGACGGCGCATTGCGCGAAGGCGTCATTTATAGCCTAGAGAAAAACTTCCAAGTTGCAGATATTCGAGCTCGTACAGCTTGGGGATTAAGCGAACAATTCAATATTGACCAAGCTCAAGCTCACCGCGTTGCAGATAGTGCTAATTTACTCAGTGCACAATATAAAGATTGGCAATCGACAGAATTTATTGAAGAAATGCGCGAAATCCTGCTTTGGGCAGCGCGCTTGCATGAAGTTGGCATTGTGATTAATCACAAAGGTTTACAAAAACATTCAGCTTATATCTTACAAAATATGGAATTACCTGGGTTTGATCGCGAACAGCAACGTTTGCTTACCGCGTTAGTGCGTTGGCATATTGGCACGCTTAAACCTGCTGAATTTTTTAAATTTGCACGTTATAGCGAGCAAGATGTGATGGCTTTAATGCGATTGCTTCGTCTTGCGGTTATTCTCAATAAATCCCGTCAAGCAACAGAAACAGCAAAAAATTTCACCCTTGAAATGCACCGCACTTTGAATGATTGGACATTGAATTTTGAAAGCGGATACTTAGATCGCAACCCGTTAATTTGGAATGAATTGAGAGCAGAAAGTAATCTTCTGAAAGAGTTTGAAAGTAGTTTAATCTTTTATTAAGCTTCTTTCTGCTTAATGTTTATGAGCAAAAAATTTAGGGCAAGCTAAATACCTGCCCTATTTTTATAATTTAACGGTCTGAAATAACGCTTTTATTTCATCCAATGATAATAATCTAAATGAGCCATTTTCTAATCCACTAATAGATAATGAGCTCATACTCACTCTTACTAATCGTAAGGTGGGGAAACCAATATGCGCAGTCATTCTTCTCACTTGGCGGTTGCGCCCTTCACTAATTTTAATTTCTAACCAGCTTGTGGGAATATTTTTTCGCTCTCGGATAGGTGGATTGCGTTCCCATAAATTTGGCTCTGAAATTAACCGCACTTGAGCGGGTTTAGTCACGCCATCTTTGAGTTCTACGCCTTTTCTCAGTTGTGCTAAATCGGTTTGTTCAGGAATGCCTTCCACTTGCACCCAATAGGTTTTTTCTGTTTTAAATTTGGGATCGGCCAAACGATGTTGTAATTCGCCATTATTAGTTAAAATCAGTAATCCTTCACTGTCTCTATCTAATCGCCCTGCCGCATAAACATTCGGAATTGAAATAAAATCTTTTAAGGTGGCACGTCCTTGTTCGTCGGTAAATTGCGTGAGTACATCAAAAGGTTTATTGAATAACACAACTTTGGTTTCATCCAACGACAGCGTTTGAGGTTTTGATTTTGACTTAAAAGTGCGGTGAAAATTAACCGCACTTTTTCCTTTAGCGGACAATTTTCCTACCGAAAAATTCTTCTTCATTAACTTATGATTTCTATTTTGAAAGATTTGCAACATCATAACAAAACTTAAGCATGTAGTAATGATGATTACTTGAGTTAATCTCAAAAACTAAAAAGGCTAAGCCAGTAAAAAACTGAGCTTAGCCCCCAAACTAAATTTTTAGAATCGATATTTAAATCGATGTTTTTAATGGAAAATTATTTACCATCCCAAGCTTGTACTGCATCTAAACGAGCTTTGATTTTGCCTTGTGTATCTTTTTTGAAATACCCGTTAGCTAAGCCGCCTTCCCAGCCACCGTAGTTTGCGTTAGGTAACATGATGAAGGTTTTACCAAATTTGCCTTGGTTTTGATCAACGAATGCACGACGGTCTGCGTTTAATTTGCCATATACGGTATCACCGAAGTCATCTAAGTTATCGCCTACATAAAGTACGATTTCATAACCTTGTTTTTCAATTTCTGCAAAACGAGCCGCTTTAGCTGATTTGTCTTTTTTCAAATAAAATGCAGATTCTTCCACGCCATTGAAACCTAAGCGTTTCATATCATCGATAGTGCCGGCTTTTTCAGAGCTATCTTTGCGGTTTGTTACGTAGAACATTTTACCTTTGTGGCTGTTTACGTAATTATTAAATTCTACCGCACCCGGAACAGCACGAGATTGACGCGCTTCTACCCAACGAGTCCAATCTTTACCATCGAATGGTTTGTTATGTTGAACTTGCCAGCCAGCATAAGGGCTGTTATCTAACATGGTTTCATCTAAATCAACCACAACCGCTTTCTTCTTACCTTTTGCTACTTTTGCGTGATCAAATGCTACTTTTGCCGCATTATATGCTTGATAAGCTAATGCTTTATATTCACCAGAATCTTGCATCCAGTTTAAGCCAAGAACAGCTTGTTGTTGCAATTGCATTTTTGCGTGTTCTTCTGATTTCATTTGGTGTGAACCACAGCCAGATAAAACAAGAGCAGAAAGTGCTGCAAGTGCGGTCATTTTTAACGTTGTTTTCATGTTATATTCCTTTTAACTTTAGGGTTAGTAAAAACGGGGAGAGTATAGCAAGCCTTTTTATTTTTTGGGGTGTTTTCTTAGTAATTCTATTAAATTTGTGATGTTCGTCACATTTTTAACGCGAAATTTAGGTGTAAAACTTACCGCACTTTCTTTTTTTATCCTATCGCCTTTCCCCCCTTTTCACGGTAAACTAACCGCAATTTTATTCATCACCAACATTTTTATGCGACTTCTTATTCTCATTCTTTTTGCCGTATTAGCTTTGTTTCAATATGACTTATGGTTTGGCCGTAATGGTTTCTTCGATTACCGCGACACTGCCGCAAAGATTGTAGAAAACCAAGCGGAAAATGAAAAACTGTCTCAGCGCAACCAGCGTATTAATGCGGAGATTCAAGGGCTAACTAAAGGCTTTGAAGCTATTGAAGAACGTGCACGAATGCAGCATGGCATGGTAAAAGAAAACGAAGTGTTTTATCACATTGTGAAAGAGAATAAATAATGGCTCGTTCAATTATTGCGGTATTGCCAGCAGCTGGTGTGGGCTCGCGAATGCAAGCAGATAAACCGAAACAATATTTAACTCTACTCGGCAAAACACTGCTCGAACACACACTTGATGTTATGCTTTCTCATCCTGCTGTATCTAAAATTATTTTGGCGGTGAGCAAAGATGATCCTTATATTGCTAAGCTATCACTCACCCCTAAAATTCAGTTAGTGGAGGGGGGCGCAACTCGAGCTGAATCCGTATTAAATGGTTTAAATGCGATTGAGGAAAAAGATGCGTGGGTGCTTGTTCATGATGCTGCTCGTCCTTGTTTACAACACGCCGACATTAATAAATTGCTAGCCATTGAAGATGAACATGGTGCTATTTTGGCAATTCCAGCGACGGATACGATTAAACGGGCGGATAATCAGCAATGTATTGTGAAAACAGAAGATCGTCGTCAACTTTGGCAAGCGATGACACCACAGTTTTTCCCAGTAGATATATTAAGAAATGCGCTTTCCACAGGGATTCAACAAGGTGCGAATATAACGGATGAAGCATCAGCAATGGAACTGGCAGGATTTCGACCGCACTTGGTGGCTGGGCGTAGCGATAATTTAAAAGTGACTCGTCCAGAAGATTTAGCATTAGCAGAATTTTATTTAACAAGGAATAAATTATGATCAGAATTGGACACGGTTTTGATGTTCATGCGTTTGGTGAAGATCGCCCATTAATTATTGGCGGCGTAGAAGTACCTTATCATACTGGGTTTATTGCGCACTCTGATGGCGATGTGGCATTACATGCCTTAACCGATGCTATCTTGGGTGCAGCGGCTCTAGGTGATATTGGAAAGCTTTTCCCTGACACCGATATGCAATATAAAAATGCTGATAGCCGTGGGCTATTGCGTGAAGCATTTCGTCAAGTGCAAGAAAAGGGATATAAAATTGGTAATGTTGATATCACTATCATTGCACAAGCACCTAAAATGCGCCCACATATTGATGCTATGCGTGCAAAAATAGCTGAAGACCTACAATGCGATATTGAGCAAGTCAATGTGAAAGCAACGACTACTGAAAAACTAGGCTTTACGGGAAGACAAGAAGGGATCGCTTGTGAAGCTGTTGCCCTTTTAATCCGACAATAATTATTTATTCTTAAAAGTGCGGTGAAAATTTTAAAAGAATTTCACCGCATTTTTATTTTTGTGATCTAGATCACAGTTTTAACCTAGGAAAAGGCATACCATATTCTTGTACAGTGAGTTTGTAGCTGATAACACAGACTATAAATGAAAAGATTTAGGCGCAAGAATGGATGTTTGTGCCATTTGGCATTGCGCTGTGCACTTTGCCTATTGGGTTTGGCGGGCTGTTGTCTGACATTCCCGATTGTCCCTAATCAGTGATAATGGCAGTGGGTGATAATTCACCTTTGTTATTAAAGTGGCCATTGGTGAGAGGAAACGTCCATTTATGGACGAGGGAGCAATGGAGGGCTTCAGTTCGCCTTTTTGCTCACCAACCTTGTTGTTAGGTGCTATGTTGTTAGTTGACGTTGACTAATGGAATATGTACGTTTAACGCAGATATTCCATTAGTTAAGCTATTTAGCGTGCTTAATTTTCTAAAAGTCTTAAGAATCCTATTACTAAATCTACCGTTCTATTTATACATTCAACCAAAACGTAACAGGGCCATCGTTTGTTAAACTCACTTGCATATCCGCTGCAAATTGCCCTGTTGAAACAGGTAATTTCTCACCGCACTTTTGGGTAAAGTATTCATATAATTCATTAGCCAATGCTGGGGGCGCACCTTTTGAAAAGCTTGGACGCAAACCTTTTTGTGTATCCGCAGCTAATGTAAATTGAGAAACAATAAGTAATTCACCTTGTGCTTGTTGAACATTTAAGTTCATTTTGTCATTTTCATCACTGAAAATTCGATAATTAAGCACTTTTTCAGCAAGTTTATCCGCTTTCTCTAGATTATCTTCTTTTTCTACACCAAGCAAAACCAGCAAACCTTTGCCAATTTGTCCTATTGTTTCACCGTTTACATCAACTTTCGCTTGGGTTACACGCTGGATTAAGGCAATCATTTTAATCCCTCGATAAAGCTCGGTAACCATGTTTCAGCATAGCCTTCTTGATCATCCACGTTTAAAACGTCAATTTTTAAAGTTTCGCAAATTTTTACCGCACTTTTTTCTTGGAGAGTTTGCTCCACTTTGTCCGCTGCATAGCAAAAAGTATCATAATCAGAATTACCTAATCCAACGACCGCAAAACGAACATCTGAAAAATCGCTTTGATTTTTAGCTAATTCATCAAATAGAGGTTTTAAATTATCCGGCAACTCGCCTGCACCATGAGTTGAAGTCACAACAAGCCAAATTTTTTCATTTTCGATGTCGGATAAACTTGGTCCATGAAAAAGAGCGGTGGAAAAACCTTGAGTTTCTAAAACATCGTTTAAATGTTCGGCAACATATTCTGCGCCACCTAAAGTGCTGCCAGAGAGAATGCAAATGTGCATTTGATTATCCTGTATTTATTTGCTTCCCTAACACAGGGAAAAGTAAAAGAATATTTTTGAAATGATGAAAATAAAAAGGCTTAGATTCTCTAAGCCTTTTATTACGATTAAACGTTATCGAATTTGCCAAGCAATGAACGAATATGTTCTTGCCAGTTGCGGTGTTCATTTTTCAGTTGTTCGTTTTCAGTTTGTAAACTTTCGATATTTCTATGCGATTCTGCGTTTTTCTCTTTTAATTCTTCAACTTCTAATTGAAGTAATTGGATAGTTTCTACCGCTTGTTTAATTTTTTCTTCAAGCTGGTCTAAAATTTCTAAAGACATAATGATTTCCTTTTAAATATGGGTAAGTTTGAGAGTATTTTACCCAGTAAATTTGCCTTTTTAAAGCGTTGGAGAAAAAATTATTATGCAAACGATTACGCGGTGATAAAATAACGTCATTTTGCCATGATCTAGAAAAGTAAGCAGAAGGAGAATAATGATGAATCGTGCATTGGCGATTGAATTTTCACGAGTGACTGAGGCAGCTGCGTTAGCGGCTCATATGTGGCTTGGTCGAGGGGATAAAAATGCAGCTGACGATGCCGCAGTGAAAGCCATGCGTTATATGCTGAACTTAATTCATATGGATGCTGAAATCGTGATTGGTGAAGGGGAAATTGATGAAGCGCCAATGCTTTATATTGGCGAAAAAGTCGGTTCTGGTATGGGAGAATTGGTTTCTATCGCCGTTGATCCTATTGATGGCACGCGTATGACCGCAATGGGTCAGTCTAATGCTATTTCTGTCTTGGCTGCTGGTGGCAGAAATACCTTTTTAAAAGCACCAGATATGTATATGGAAAAATTGGTGGTTGGCCCAGATGTTAAAGGCATGATTGATTTAACTTTACCACTAGAACAAAATCTTCGCCGTGTCGCATCTAAGCTAGGAAAATCCCTTTCTGATCTCACCGTAATGGTATTGGCAAAACCTCGTCATGATGCGGTAATTAAACAAATGCATAACTTGGGCGTGAGAGTGATGGCAATTCCTGATGGTGATGTGGCAGGTTCCGTATTGTGCTGTTTGCCTGATGCCGAAGTCGATCTTCTTTACGGAATCGGTGGCGCACCAGAAGGTGTGGCAGCTGCAGCTGCAATTCGTGCATTAGGTGGCGATATGCAAGCTCGTTTGCTTCCTCGTAACGAAGTAAAAGGTGATACCGAAGAAAATAAAAAAATTGCTGCCGATGAAATTCAGCGTTGTGAAACATTAGGCGTAAAAATCAATGAAGTGTTAAAACTTGAAGATCTTGTGCGTGATGACAACCTTGTATTTACCGCAACGGGTATCACCAATGGCGATTTGCTTAAAGGTATCTCTAGAAAGGGCAATTTAGCCAGCACTGAAACAATTTTAATTCGTGGAAAATCTCGCACAATTCGTAAAATCCAATCCATCCATTACCTAGATCGTAAAGATTCTGAAATTTATAAGATTTTGAATATTTAGTTTGGACAAACAAAAGTACGGTGAATTTTCACCGCACTTTTAAGAGGTATATTTAGCAAGATACTACCAACTATAATGATAAATCGCTTGAATTGCATAAGGTTTATCGAAGTTTTTACCATCTTCACGGCTTACTTCTAAACCAAAACGATGATTTGCAAATCCAGCATTTAAACCGACCGCACTTTCAAAACGTCCACGGCTGCTTGCGACATCAAGTGCACTGTTTGTGTAATGAATTTTGCTGCTACGGTTTTTGCTAGTAATCGCATTGACTTCTGCATAAGGCTGTAAATTCCAACCATTACTTAATGCAAAGCCTTTGGCTACACGTAAACCAATTCGAGAATAAATAGAAGATAAGCTATCTTCATTCTCTTGTGATGAAATACGTGTCCACGCTAATTGTGCTTGAGGAGTGATTGTCCAATCGTTCACAAGGCTAAAGCGTTTGCCTAACTCACTTGAGATAGTATAAGCATTGTAATGACGTTTTTCAGTGTGATCTGAATTAGCGTGTAAACGGCTGTATTTCACGATGTTATCTACATAAATACCGTTATCTGCAAGGTAAGCTGCATATAAGCCCACGCTGTTGCTTCTTACTTTGCCATCACCGTAATAACCATTGAAATCGACGTTAGCTTGGCTACGGCCAACAAATCCACCAACACGGAGGTTATCAGTTACAGCAGCATCAGCACCCACTTGTACGCGATGTACGTTTTGTTTAAAGCCAGAAGTTTCACTCTCACCAGTAGAAAGTGCGGCTAATTTTTGGCGAGAATTCACATTACGAACCCATACATTACCTTTTTCACCGTTTTCCACTTCGCCTAGACGTTGATGAATGCCACTTAAATCATCTTCCACTAAAAGCAATTGTGCTTGGCGAAGAGAAACTTGTGCATTTGCTAAGTCTGAAAGCAGTGGTGTACTTGGTAGAACTGGGGCAGTTGGTGTCACTACAGGATTGCTTGGCGTCGCTACAGGATTGCTTGGAGTCATCACCGGATTGCTTGGAGTTGCCACAGGATTGCTTGGCGTCACCACAGGATTACTTGGCGTCACCACAGGATTACTTGGCGTCACCACAGGATTATTTGGGGTCACCACAGGATTATTTGGCGTCACCACAGGTTTATTTGGTGTGACTGGTGCAACAGGTGGAGTTGGGGTGACTGCATTTTTAGAGTTCGCTAATACCCAATTATTTCCTTCTTTTGTTAGGAAATATTGGTAAGCCCCTAAATCTACACGATTATTCGGGTTCGTTAAGCTAAATGCAGCGTTACCACCATTGGTTTCGATAAGTGTCACTTTTCCGTTAGCAACATTTTCACCTTGGTTAGTGACACCAATTTTATGATTACCTTCAGCGGTGCCTTTAACAACGATTTTATCGCTTTTGTTTTCAGCGATATTGGTATTGAGGTTAAATGTGCTAGAACCTCTGAGGTTATCTTTAATTGTTAATGTTTTATATTCAGAAGTTGGAGTAAATGTAATCTTAGAACTGTTAGCATCTAAGTTATTCAATGTGCTTGATTTATTGAAACTCCATTGACTATTAGACATAGATAAATTGATTTCATTCTTAACTGGCCAATCTGGATTTTCAAGAATTGCGCCAGTTAGTTTGGAGTTTTTACTCGCAGTAAGGTTTAGATGATAGATTCCAGCTGGTGTAGAATTGGATGCATCATCCTCATCATCTTTTGCTTCAATAGGGAAGTTTTTATCATTAAGCGAGATTAATGCTTGAGTAGCATTTAATGTTGTATTTTCTAAATTAATTTTAACTAACTGCTCATCGCCCAATGGGAATGCGAGTAAACCATAACCTGTATTACTTTCTGAATTTGTTAGTGTTATTGTTTGCGATCCGCTATCTGATGTGGTAAATAAACCACTTTTATTGTTAAGAGTTACATTTAAACCATTAGCGATAACCGTCTGAGCTGCATTCTCATCATTTGTACCGATGTCAAAAGCAAATTGCATATCTTGATTTCCAGTAATTTGTACATTACTGATATTTGCTATATCTTTTGCACCATATAATACGTAGGCAATATCACTCTTTCCATTCATCTTGATACTATGATTGGATGAATTGATAACTGAGGTCTTTTGAGATTCAATTGCACTAGAACCATCGTTATTTATTTCAATATCAGCTTGTGTATTAATTTTGCCACCACGAGATTCAATCGCTGAGTTACCACTTGAATCACTATAAGCATCAGTTATATTGTGAATTTGTGCGTAATTTTTCTCAATAATGAGTTTTGAGCCTCTTTCTAACGTGGCAGTTCCACCCCATATACTTAAGAGTGAGCTTGATGGATAGTCTTCTTTGAGTGTGGCATTTACACCAGATTTAACAGTAATATGATTATTTCTATCAGTAAGGTCAAAAATACTAAATAATGAATCGCTAGAGGCTAGTGGTTTTCCTCCATGTGTGCTAGTTCCAACATCGGTTTTAGCGATATTTTGGTAGTTTCCTGATGTAATAGTTACATTAATTGCATCACTAATTGATGTTTGTTGGCTTTTGTTGAAAGTCCAAAAATTAGGTAATGATCCCCAAGAATACTGACATCCTGTCGAGTTTGAGCAAGTAAGATCTGTTGCCCATGCCGAATTAACTAATCCTAACGCCACAGCCACCAGACTCACTTTAAAAGTGCGATTAAAAATTTTGTTGTTTTTCATATTAATTCCTTGGGATTATAAAAAAAGCCAACTTATTGAATAAGCTGGCTTAAATTTTACCGATTTAATAATTAACCCGCAACAGCGATACGTTTCATATCCGTCATATAACCACGTAATTCTTGACCGATTAATTCAACAGGATGGTTACGAATTGCATCGTTTACATCGCAATAGCATAAATGGGCTAATTCCTCATAAACTATCAAGACAACCATTTATGCTAAAATGCATCCTCCACCTAAAACGGAAGAAAACCGCTTACGTTTGAGAATTTTACAGCTTAAACCTATCGTCGAATCTTGGCAGAAAATAGCATCATTCAAAGTATGTCTAGAAAAGGGAATTACTCGGACAATACCGCAATGGGAAGTTTCCTTGGGCGATTAAAAATGGAATATTTTTATAGTCAGAAATTCAACACTAGAGGGGGAGGTAGTTGATACAGTTAGAGATCATTTGGATTACTATAGTCATCGACAGATTCAACTAAAATTAAAAGGACTGAGTCCGATACAATATCGAAAACAATCCTTTAAATCACAGTCTAACTTTTTGGAGTTAGATCAATTTTTACCGCACTTTCGATTTTTATAAACTAATTTCTAGCTGTTCATAAGCTTGTTTTACTTTTTCCAACGCTTTTTCAACGGATACATCACGCGCAAGTAAAACGCCTAAGCGTCGATGACCATTCACTTCACCTTTACCAAATAATCGAATATTAGTATGAGGTTGTGCCAGTGCTTTTTCGATTCCACAAAATTGCACATTTTGTGATTTGCCTTCCACAACAATAGCTTTAGACGCCGATGGGCTAATCAACGTAATTTCTGGGATTGGTAAACCTAAGATTGCACGAGCATGTAAAGCGAATTCGGAAAGCTCTTGAGAAATCAGCGTTACCATTCCAGTATCATGAGGACGAGGTGATACTTCATTGAAAATCACCTCATCACCACACACAAACATCTCCACACCAAAAATACCGAATCCACCCAATGCACTGGTAATCTTTTCAGCAATCGATTGCGCTTTTGATAATGCAATATCCGACATAGCTTGAGGCTGCCAAGATTCCCGATAATCACCATCTTCTTGACGATGACCTATTGGCGCAAGGAAACTTGTACCATTGATATGGCGAACTGTCAGTAACGTGATTTCATAATCAAATTTGACAAAACCTTCAACAATCACTCGACCTGCACCCGCACGCCCACCTTCTTGCGCATAATCCCAAGCTTTTTTAATGTCATCTTTAGACTTTAAAATGCTTTGCCCATGTCCAGAAGAAGACATAATCGGTTTCACCACACAAGGAATACCAATTTTTTCAACCGTACTTTGAAAGTCTGAAAAATTATCCACAAATTGGTAAGGTGAAGTTGGTAGCCCTAACTCTTCTGAAGCTAGACGACGAATCCCTTCACGATTCATCGTAAGTTGAGTTGCTTTTGCAGTCGGCACAACATTAAAGCCGGCTTGCTCTAATTCAACCAAAGTGGCAGTCGAAATAGCTTCAACTTCGGGAACAATGTAGTCAGGATTTTCTTTCTCCACAAGCGTTTTCAATGCATTACCATCTAACATGGAAATGGTGTATGCACGATGTGCCACTTGTTGTGCTGGGGCATTTTCATAGCGATCGACTGCAATAACTTCAACGCCTAAACGTTGCAATTCAATCACTACTTCTTTACCCAGTTCACCAGAACCCAACATCATTACTTTGGTTGCATTAGGGGTTAATGCTGTGCCAAGTGTTGTCATGATTTCTCCTATTTTAATAACGAATCATCAAGTGCCAAATCTTCATTTTTATTCACGCCCACACCGCGTGCGATAACATTTTTTGCAATTTCGTGTGCTTCTTCCAAAGAATGTTCGGTATAAGTACCGCATTGATAAATATTTAATTCAGGGATAGTTGTTTGATCTTGCACACCTAAAATATCCTGCATTGAAGCTAGCCAAGCTTGTGCTACTTGCTGTTCATTTGGCGTACCAATCAAGGACATATAGAATCCCGTGCGACATCCCATCGGAGAAATATCAATAATTTCAACGCTATCGCTATTTAAATGATCACGCATGAAACCCGCAAACAAATGTTCAAGCGTATGAATACCTTTTGGAGGAAGAATTTCTTTATTTGGAATACAGAAACGTAAATCAAAAATGGTAATGTCATCACCTTTTGGCGTGCGCATCGTTTTTGCAACACGTACTGCTGGTGCATTCATTTTGGTATGATCCACTTTAAAACTATCAAGTAATGGCATAAAGTTTTCCTTATAAATCAGTAAATTAAAAATAAATTTGAATAAATGTTCATTTTTTGCAAATTCTAATGAACTTTATGGCAAAGCTCATTGTCTTATGTAACAAGCAGCTTGCAGTTGTTTTAATAAAATTGGTTCCTTAGGTTATTGCCCCACATTTATTGTGGGGTTTCTTTTATACAAAAATTTTTATTTTGAAAGTTTTCAAAAAAATTTGAACTTTCTTATAAAGTGCTAGTCTCATGGAACAAGCAACTTGCAGTTGTTTTAATAAAATTGGTTCCTTAGGTTATTTGCCCTGCATTCATTGTGGGGCTTTTTCTTGCGCATTTTATAATAAGAATGGTGCACTAAAAAACAATAACGCAACATAACGAACCAGTTTTCCAAGAAAGATAAAGACGCTACTTACCACAAAATTTAATCTTAACCAACCTGCTATGGCACAAAATAAATCACCAACGACAGGTAGCCAGCTTAAAAGTAAAGTAATCGCCCCATAACGCTTTATCTGATTCCTGACCCATAAAGTGCGGTGATTTTTTGGATCAAATTTTGGCATCCACCGCCCAATCCCGTAAGTAGTTAAACTCCCCAATCCATTGCCAAGCGTGGCGAAAAAAACGAGTGCCAATATATCTGAACTAAATAAAGATCCCAACGCCAATTTAGGGATTGCAAGAGCAACAAATACAACCTCTGAATTACCTGGTAATACCGTTGCACTCAAGAATGCACTAAAAAACATAAGACATAACGCATGAGTTTGCCAAAAATCAGCACTAAAAAATGAAAAAATATCCATTATCTTGGCGAAATAATTTCTCGTGTACGCACATCAAACACGTCCATTCCAGCATTTAATCCCGCTTGTACACCTAAATCAGCATCTTCAAATACAATACAACGACTTGGATTTGCTTGAATTAATTCCGCACAACGTAAAAAAGTTTCTGGGTGTGGTTTATGTTCTTTTACATCATCGGCACTAACAATCGCATTAAAGTAAGGTGCAATAGCCAGTTTATCCATCAACATATCAATAATTTTACGGTGTGAGCCAGATCCCAGAGCAATCGGCTTTTTCTGATGAAAAGATTTAACAATTTCAAAGGTTGGTAATAACTTTGATTGAGTCGGAATAAGTTGATAAGACAACTCACGTTTTGCAGCCAGCACATCCTCAATTCGATCAAGTGGCATATTCGCCGCTTTCATCATTTCCCCCGCGATAGTTCGAACTGTCGCTCCACCAAAGTTATACATAATTTGGCAATCAAATTCATAGCCAAATCGCTCTCCCACCATCGTCCAGGCCTGCGCATGCACGGGCATGGTATCGATTAAAGTTCCATCCATATCAAAAATCAATCCTTCATATGGATTGAACATCTCATAATCTAACATTTTTACATCCTTACAAATTTTTTACCATTTTGCTACAAAACTGTGATCTGTGCACTGTTTTATTTCAGTAAAGTGCGGTAAATTAGTGAACAAATTTTGAACTAATAAAACAAATGCGGTTATTTAAGCAACTAGAACGTTGGAAAATTCGCAAGCAAATAAATCAATCTATTATTGATGTGGTATTTCGTTTACGAGATCGATTAGCTCATTACTGGCAAGCTGATGTGAATACACCTCAAGTGGATTTTATGCTGCTACACATTGCTTGCAGCTTAGGTCGAATAGAACGAGGAGGTTGTGTTTCACCACTTTATCCAGAAATGCTTGAAGAAATTCAAAGTGCGGTCATTTTTCCACAAGTTTTAGCCATCCATCAAGACTTACTCAAGTTGATGCCGTTTTCCATTCCTGAAGCAGAACAAACTTATTTTTTAGCGAACATTCATTCTTTGGTTCTTGAACAGAAACAATTAAATCATGTGGTAATAAATAAGCCCACTCATAAAAAATGACCTAGTTTTTAAACTAGGTCATTTTTATATCTTAACGATATTTATCTAAAAACTTGTAATACTGCACACCAATCTTTGTCGCAAGATCTTTGATAATTCGACCACCATAAACAGATGGGACTTTCAGGCCTTCAAAAATAGATAAACGTTCATCGTCACCCAAAATCGCTTCCGCTACAATTCGCCCCGCAAGACCAGTCAAAGCAACACCGTGACCAGAATAACCCTGTGCAAAATAAATATGCGGAGAAATACGACCAAAATGTGGCGTTGAGTTTAAGGTCATATCAATCGGGCCAGCCCATCCATAATCGACTTTTACATTTTCAAGTTGCGGGAATACACGCAACATATTTTTCCGCATAATCGCGACCATCTCTTTTTCTGAACTAGAATCACTACCAAAAAGCAAGCGATTGTCAGCACTTAAACGATAATAGTCTAATAATAAATTGTTATCGCACACCGACATGCCATTATTAATAACAGAATCAGCAACCGCTTGGCTTAGCGGCTCTGTGGCGATAATAAAACTTTCTACAGGCAATATTTTACGATTAATTCCGTGATGAATAGATTTCGGGAGAGCATCAATATAAGCATTGGTGGCTAAAATAACGTCTTGAGAAATAACCGCACTTTTAGCTGTTTTAACCTCAACGCAACCATTTTTCTCAACCATATCTACTACAGGAGATTGTTCAAAAATTTGAACACCCAGATCGACACAAGCTTTCGCTAAACCTAAACAATAATTAAGTGGATGCAAATGCCCTGAATTACTATCAAATAAGCCACCCACATAAATATCACTGCCTAAGTGTTGTTTTAATTTAGCCTTATCCCAAAGCTGCATATTTTGATAGCCAAAATTCTCATGACTTTCTTTTTCAATTTCAATTAAGTCATCCATTCGGCGTTCATTTAATGCCAATGTGGCATAGCCTTTTTTCCAGTCGCATTGAATGCCATATTTTTCAATACGCTCATCAATAATATCAATGGCCTCTAATGACATATTCCAAAGTTTATGCGCTTTATCTTCGCCAACTTGTTTAACGTATTCATCAATGCCTTCTTCAAAGCCATTAATTGCCTGCCCACCACTACGACCAGAAGCACCAAAGCCTACTCGAGCACCCTCTAATACAATGACTTTTTTTCCTTTCTCCGCTAGTTCTAATGCCGCAGATAAACCAAAAAATCCAGCCCCTATCACACATACATCAGCATGTTCAATTTGAGTGAGCGGCGGGAATTGAAAATCTTGGTTACGAGAGTCGAAATAATAAGAGCGAACGTGTTCTTGATAGGCAAAATTAAGCATAAAAAATCCCTTAGGAAAAAACTGGCAAAATCTTACCCCGAAAGGGAAATATGTCAAACCTTTTACGAAAAAAATGCTATACTGCGCGCGCGCAAAATTTGTGCGTTTTATGATGAACGATAACCCTCGGAGGTCAATAAATTGAAAAAATTCTTTGCTCACTCACTCAAAAATCTTTTCCTTTCCACTACCGCACTTTTCGCGGTTTCCGCTTTTGCCAATAACAAACTTTACGTCTATAACTGGACAGACTACGTGCCTTCTGATTTAGTCGCACAGTTTTCTAAAGAAACTGGCATCGAGGTAATTTATTCTACCTTTGAAAGCAACGAAGAAATGTATGCGAAACTTAAACTTACTCAGAATACTGGCTCTGGCTATGATTTGGTGTTTCCATCAAGTTACTACGTAAATAAAATGATTAAGGAAAAGATGCTTCAACCGATTGATCAAAGTAAATTGACCAATATTCATCAAGTCCCTAAACATTTATTAAATAAAGAATTCGACCCAGAAAATAAATATTCATTACCTTACGTTTACGGACTTACCGGTATTGAAGTTAATGCAGATGAGGTTAATCCTAAAACCATTACCAGCTGGGCAGATTTATGGAAACCTGAATTTAAAGGCAAAGTTCTCATGACCAGTGATGCGCGTGAAGTGTTCCACGTAGCATTATTGCTTGATGGTAAATCGCCTAATACCACTAATGAAGAAGACATCAAAACAGCTTATGAGCGTTTAGAAAAACTTTTACCAAATATAGCGACCTTTAACTCTGACTCGCCAGAAGTCCCTTACGTACAAGGTGAAGCAGCAGTTGGTATGATTTGGAATGGTTCTGCTTATTTAGCACATAAAGAAAATCCATCTCTTCAATTTGTGTATCCCAAAGAAGGCGCAATTTTCTGGATGGATAACTATGCGATTCCAACTACAGCAAAAAATGTTGAAGGCGCGCATAAGTTCATTGACTTCTTACTTCGTCCAGAAAATGCCAAAGTTGTAGTAGAACGCATGGGCTTTTCTATGCCAAATGAAGGAGTCAAAGCATTACTCAGCCCAGAAGTTGCCAATGATCCTAAACTATTTCCACCAGCATCAGAAGTAGAAAAAGGGATTATGCAAGGAGATGTTGGTGAAGCGGTTGATATTTATGAAAAATATTGGGGTAAATTAAAAACCAATTAATTTCTAAATTTAGAAAACAAAAAAGTGCGGTGAAAATGATCTGCACCCCAAAAGTTGGACTAATCAAACCAACAATTGAGGTGCAGATTTTTATGGGTAAACACTACACAATCGAATTTAAATTACAGGTTCTTCAATCTATTCTTAATAGAAAAATGAGTATTAAGAAGCCACTAGTATTTATAATAAACAAAGCTAATAGTATCATTTTCTATCAGATGGAGGCATATTGTCGATTTCATTACTGAAAATGGCGGTATTCAAAGTATATCAAGAAAAAGGAATTTCTTAGATATATGACATATAGAAAGTTTCTTTGGAACTCTTAAATTCACCGCACTTTTTTATATAGCTAATATAAAAAAGGAGCATCAAATGATGCTCCTAAAATTTAAATCTAACTTAAGCGTGCTCTTCCGCTTTTTCAACCGTTCCTTTGACAGTCAGACAAATTTCCGTTGAAATCAAATGAGAAAGTGTTGAAGCCAAATATTCTATTTTCTCAAGATTGCCATTGCCTGATTCATCAAAATAACCTTGCTCTTTCAAATTCGCAATGAACATAGAGAAGACGGCTTTATCAAAGAATTCTGGCGCGTTAATACCATGCAATACAGATAAACGTTGTGCAACGAGTTGGCTTTCTTTTTCCAGTTCTGCACGTGAAATATCTGGTTGTTTTTGCAAAATTGTCACTGTGATGTAATAACGTTGCAAGATTTCACGCATTCCCGCAGACCAAAGTTGTAAAATACGTACTTTCGATTTATTAATAGATAAGAAATTATCATTAGAGTTAATCACCTGTTGGCGCGCAAATTCATCAATAATTTGGTGAATTTGATTTTTTAACTCTTCCTCACTAAAGTGCAAGAATAATTCGCCTTTTAAGAACGGATAAATCTTGCCGACAGCTTCGACTAATAAATCTTTTTGAATCGCCTCATAATGCAAAATGATGCTTGCAACTAAAGACGGCAAAACAAATAAGTGTTGAATGTTATTGCGGTAGTAAGTCATCAACACGGCCGATGCGCGTTCCAAACGCACAATTTCCCCAAAGTTATCCTTTTCAACTAACACGCCAACACGATCAAGCGTTAATACATGATTTAACATCATTTCAGGCGTAGCCGTTGGCAATACAACATCTGCGGAATAAGGCACGTTTTGTAGTAATTGTTGGTAACTCGCAAGTTGTTCCAAAAGTTGCTCACGAGAAAGTGCACGCTGACGAGAAGACAATAATGCCGTTCCAACTAAATTCATTGCATTCACTGCTGCTGCTTTATTAATGTTCACCATCACTTGTTTTGATACAGAATCAACTGCAGGAGCAAACCACTGTGGTTTTTCTTCGTGATTTTGCTCTTTCCAATCAGGGAAATGTTGATTCAAGTAGTTGGAAAGCGTAATTGGCTCACCAAAATTCACAAAACCTTGACCAAGATTGCGTAATTTTTTTATTACTCGAATAACCAAACCCGCATTCTCTTTTTCTTTCGCCGCACCACGCAATTCTTTTGCGTAAGTATCCACCTCTAATACATGCTCATAGCCCACATAAACTGGCACAACAGAAATTGGACGAGTTTGATTATGTTGCAAGGCTTGAAGTGTCATCGACATCATTCCAGTTTTTGGCGCAAGTAAACGGCCAGTGCGAGAACGCCCCCCCTCAATAAAATATTCTACCGAATAACCACGGTGGAATAACTCTGATAAATATTCGCGGAAGATTGCAGAATATAATCTATTTCCTTTAAAAGTGCGACGAATAAAGAATGCGCCCCAACTACGGAACATTCTACCTACAGGCCAGAAATTTAAATTAATTCCTGCTGCGATATGCGGAGGAACAAGCCCTTGATGATAAAGTACGTAAGAAAGCAATAAATAGTCGATATGACTACGGTGACAAGGAACATAAACAATCTCATGACCTTCAAGTGCTAATTTACGTACACGATCTGCATTTTGTACATCAATACCAGAATAAAGTTTATTCCAAAGCCAACGTAAAAAACGATCAGCAGCTCGTAAACTTGAATGACTTACATCTGCAGCGATTTCATCCAAAATCTTATGTGCTTCTTTTTGCGCTTTTTCAATACTGATATTTTTCGATTTTGCTTCATCTTCAATCGCACGTTGAATCGCTTCTGATTGCAATAATTTATTAAACATAGCTTGGCGATTAGGTAAACGCGGGCCTGTCGCAGAAATACGCTGTTTAGCAAAATGCATTTTTGCAACTCGAGCCAGCTTTTGCGCAATTTTTTCATCGGAGCCATGCTCATTCACCATATAACGTAATGAAACGGCTTGAGAAAAACGCACAAAAGTATCACGTCCAAACCAAATAGCAGCAAAAGTTTTTTGCATGCCATTTAACAAACGCAAGTTAGGCAAACCAGATTTATCTTCATGCCCAGGAGAACGCCCCCAAAGAACGGAGACTGGAATAAGTTGCACATCTAAGTTCTCAGAAGTGCGGTGTAATTCGAGGTATTTATTGAAGATCGTGGTGGTTTCATCTTTCGCACCTTTCGATTTAAAAATGCGGCGTCCCTCATCTAAATACACATAACGAGGCAACTTCACACCAGCAATTTCATTTTTCTCAGCAGGATCAGGCAAACCTAACGCCAAACAATTTCGACGGAAAATAACGAAATCGGTTTGAGAGGTATAAGGCAAAACATAAACAACAGGTTGGTGAATATTGAGGGAAAGCTCTTCTATCGGATTGGCTGGAATTGGATTATTTTTCACTAATACTGACAGAGGCAAGCTCAATAATTGACGATACATATTTACAAAATTTGCCATGATAAATTTTCTCTTTGTTGTAAATTTGAAATATTTTAACACATCCGATCTCAACCGCTTTAAAAAATTTAGTGACAGAATGTGACCTAATACACAGATTTAAAAAATAACTATTGCAACTTCACGTAATCTGTATACAATACCAGTTATCTGTATTTAAAAACAGGAGTGTATATGAGACCATTAACAGCACGCCAACAAGAAGTGTTGGATTTATTAAAACGTCATTTAGAAACAACAGGCATGCCACCAACACGAGCTGAAATCTCTCGAGAATTGGGCTTTAAATCACCCAATGCGGCAGAAGAACATTTAAAAGCGCTTTCACGCAAAGGTGCCATTGAAATTATTCCTGGCGCATCTCGCGGTATCCGTATTTTAGACAATAGCGCAAATGAAGAATTTGATGGTTTACCACTCGTGGGGCGCGTAGCGGCTGGAGAACCGATTCTTGCAGAACAACATATCGAAGCAACTTATCGCGTAGATGCCGATATGTTTAAACCACAAGCAGATTTCTTACTAAAAGTTTATGGTCAATCCATGAAAGACATCGGTATCCTAGATGGTGATTTATTAGCTGTACATAGCACCAAGGATGTACGCAATGGACAAATTGTCGTTGCTCGTATTGAAGATGAAGTGACGGTAAAACGCCTTGAGAAAAAAGGTTCTATCATTTATCTACACGCAGAAAATGAAGAATTTGATCCAATCGTGGTAAATCTTGAAGAACAAGAAAACTTCAAGATTGAAGGCATTGCCGTAGGGATCATTCGCAATAATGCTTGGATGTAATCTGAGTAAATTGGCGAATAAAGTGCGGTAAAAATTTCCTGTGTTTTACCGCACTTTTCTTAATCTAAAATTCTGAATTTGCCATTCTTTTTACCGCTCTCTATAATGCAATCAATCTTGAATTTAAATAAAGGATGGAAAAATGCAGTTTTCCAAAATGCACGGATTAGGCAATGATTTTGTTGTGGTTGATGGTGTTACTCAAAATGTTTTTTTCACGTCAGAAACCATTCAACGCTTAGCTGATCGCCACCGTGGAATTGGTTTTGATCAGCTTTTGCTTGTTGAGCCACCTTATGATCCTGAACTCGACTTTCATTATCGCATTTTCAATGCCGATGGAAGTGAAGTTTCGCAATGTGGAAATGGTGCCCGCTGTTTTGCTCGTTTTGTGACATTAAAAGGGCTAACTAACAAAAAAGACATCGCGGTTAGCACACAAAAAGGCAATATGGTTCTAACAGTAAAAGACGATAACCAAATTCGTGTGAATATGGGTGAACCGATTTGGGAGCCAGCAAAAATTCCATTTACCGCAAATAAATTCGAGAAAAATTACATTCTGCGCACGGACATTCAAACCGTCTTATGTGGTGCCGTTTCAATGGGCAATCCTCATTGTGTTGTACAAGTAGATGATATTCAAACAACAAATGTTGAACAGCTCGGTCCCTTGCTAGAAAGTCACGAGCGTTTTCCTGAGCGTGTCAATGCTGGTTTTATGCAAATCATCAATAAAGAGCATATTAAACTTAGAGTTTATGAACGTGGTGCAGGAGAAACGCAAGCCTGTGGAAGTGGCGCTTGTGCAGCTGTTGCAGTTGGAATTATGCAAGGTTTATTGAATAATCGAGTTCAAGTCGATTTGCCAGGCGGTTCATTAATCATTGAATGGAATGGCGTTGGTCATCCACTTTATATGACTGGCGAAGCGACCCATGTATATGACGGTTTTATAACCCTTTAATCTTCTTATCCCCATCAAATTCTTAAAGATGGGGATTTTATCTCCAGCTTACGCAAACGTTTTCGTTTCTAAAAATATCCTTTATAATACCCCTCAATTTTCATTCCTATCCTCATAAAGGAACCCCTTATGTTTCAAACTTTTCGTGGCTCACC
Organism: Haemophilus haemolyticus; assembly: GCF_003490595.1. GTDB lineage: Bacteria > Pseudomonadota > Gammaproteobacteria > Enterobacterales > Pasteurellaceae > Haemophilus > Haemophilus haemolyticus_L. The sequence continues at coordinate 31,855 of NZ_QQGY01000001.1, read as the reverse complement.
CGCCCTTTCTGAATTTCGTATTCAAGGCTTAATGCAAAAATTCCAACAAAATCAATTACCGGTGAAATCGGTTTATGCGGAATATTTGCATTTTGTGGAATTAAATCGACCGCTTGTTAGTGAGCAGGAAGCTAAGTTAAAAGCATTGTTACATTACGGCCCAACCTTGGCAGAACACGATGCCAAAGGCGAAACTTTTATCGTTATTCCACGCGTTGGCACGATTTCTTCTTGGTCTTCTAAAGCGACCGATATCGCACATAATTGCGGTTTAAATGAAGTAGAGCGCATTGAGCGTGGTTTGGCGTATTATTTTGAGTTAAGCCAACCGCTTGATGAAAAAACAACAGAGAAATTGACCGCACTTTTACATGACAGAATGATGGAAACCGTGGTGCGCAATCCACAAGATGCGGAGATTTTATTCCGTCATCAAGATCCGAAACCATTTAAAACCGTGGATATTTTGAACGGTGGACGTGAAGCCTTGGTCACAGCCAACGTAGAATTAGGTTTGGCACTGGCAGAAGATGAAATTGATTATTTGGTGGAAAACTTTACCCAATTAGGGCGCAATCCGCACGATATTGAACTTTATATGTTCGCGCAAGCCAACTCTGAGCACTGCCGTCATAAAATCTTTAATGCAGATTGGATTATTGACGGCAAAAAACAGGATAAATCCCTGTTTAAAATGATTAAAAATACCTTTGAGAAAACGCCTGATTTCGTACTTTCAGCCTATAAAGATAATGCGGCAGTAATGGAAGGCTCAAAAGTTGGCCGTTTCTTTGCGGATCAAGATGGGCAATATCGCTATCACAATGAAGATGCACATATCTTAATGAAAGTGGAAACCCACAACCACCCAACCGCAATTTCGCCATTTCCAGGGGCTGCAACAGGTTCGGGCGGTGAGATTCGTGATGAGGGTGCAACCGGTCGTGGTGCAAAACCAAAAGCAGGTTTAACCGGTTTCTCGGTGTCAAACCTCGTCATTCCAAACTTTGAGCAACCTTGGGAAAATCCACTTTCTAAACCAAATCGTATTGCCTCAGCCTTAGATATTATGATTGAAGGCCCATTAGGTGGCGCAGCATTCAACAATGAATTTGGTCGCCCTGCCTTATTGGGTTATTTCCGTACCTATGAAGAGAAAGTCAACAGCTTCAATGGTGAAGAAGTGCGAGGCTATCACAAACCGATTATGTTAGCGGGTGGTATTGGCAACATTCGTGGCGAACACGTTCAAAAAGGTGAAATTCCAGTCGGTGCGAAATTGATCGTATTAGGTGGCCCTGCAATGAACATCGGCTTAGGCGGTGGTGCTGCTTCTTCCATGGACAGTGGGAAATCAAAAGAAGATTTAGATTTTGCCTCTGTTCAACGTGAAAACCCAGAAATGGAACGCCGTTGCCAAGAGGTGATTGACCGCTGCTGGCAACTAGGCGAAGAAAACCCAATTCTCTTTATTCACGATGTGGGCGCAGGCGGTTTATCTAATGCGATGCCTGAATTGGTGCACGATGGCGAACGTGGCGGTAAATTTGATTTACGCTCAATTCTTTGCGATGAAAAAGGCATGTCGCCATTAGAAATTTGGTGTAACGAATCACAAGAACGTTATGTATTAGCCGTTGCGCCAGAAAAACTCGAATTATTTACCGCACTTTGTGAACGTGAGCGCGCGCCGTTTGCGGTCATTGGTGAGGCAACGGAAGAGAAACATTTAGCCTTGCGCGATAGCCATTTCGACAATAATCCAATTGATTTGCCAATGAATGTATTATTAGGCAAAACCCCGAAAATGACGCGTGAGGTTTCGTCAAAAACTGTCGAAAATCGACCGCTTGCAACGGAAAATATTCAATTAAAAGAAGCTTTCCATCGCGTATTACGCTTACCGGTGGTGGCAGAAAAAACTTTCTTAATTACCATTGGCGACCGCTCGGTAACCGGAATGGTAGCGCGTGATCAAATGGTCGGTCCGTGGCAAATTCCGGTGTCTGATGTGGCCGTCACAACTGCATCATTAGACAGCTATCATGGTGAAGCCATGGCAATGGGTGAACGTGCACCAGTGGCATTATTAGACTTCGGAGCTTCTGCACGTTTAGCGGTCGCTGAATCTATCACTAACATTGCGGGCACCAACATTGGCGATATTAAACGCATCAAACTTTCTGCAAACTGGATGTCTGCAGCGGGTCATGGTGGTGAAGATGCAGGTTTATATGAAGCGGTAAAAGCGGTCGGTGAAGAACTTTGTCCTGCATTAGGCATTACCATTCCAGTGGGTAAAGACTCTATGTCGATGAAAACCACTTGGGAAGAAAATGGCGAGAAAAAATCAGTAACAGCTCCGCTTTCTTTAGTGATTTCATCTTTTGCTCGCGTGGAAGATGTCCGCAAAACCGTGACACCTCAATTACGCACAGACAAAGGTGCAAGCCGCTTATTGTTGATTGATTTAGGCGAAAGAAAAAATCGCTTAGGCGCGACCGCACTTGCGCAAGTGTATAAACAATTAGGTGACAAACCAGCCGATGTGGTGAACGTAGCCAAACTGAAAAACTTCTTCGATGCAATGCAAGCACTAGTAGCAGAGCGTAAATTATTGGCTTACCACGACCGTTCAGACGGTGGTTTAATTACCACACTTGCAGAAATGGCATTTGCGGGTAACTGTGGCGTGGATGTTGATATTTCTCCGTTATTCGATAGCGGAAAAGGATGGGCGCTTGAGCTCGGTGCGGAACACTATGCGCAAGAAATTTCCGAGTTAGCCATTTTATTTAACGAAGAATTAGGCGCGGTGATTCAGGTATTAGAGGCGGAACTTGACGCTATTTATACGGTGTTGAAAACACATGGATTAGAGGGAATTACCTACGACATCGGCAAGGTTAGCAACGATGATCGCATTGTGATCCATCAATTCGGAAGGGAAATTTTGGATGAAAAACGCTCAGAATTGCGTGGCATTTGGGCGGAATTGACCCATCAAATGCAACGCTTACGCGACAACCCGGAATGTGCCGACCAAGAATTTGAAGCGAAAAAAGCAACAGACAACAAAGGTTTATCTGCTCACTTAACCTATGATGTGAATGAAGATATTGCTGCGCCTTACATCAGCAAAGGCGTGAAACCAAAAGTGGCCGTATTACGTGAGCAAGGCGTAAACAGCCACGTTGAAATGGCAGCGGCCTTTGATCGTGCAGGCTTTGCAGCGATTGATGTTCACATGAGTGATTTAATGGCGGGCCGTTACAACTTAAACGACTTCAACGCGATGGTGGCCTGTGGTGGCTTCTCTTACGGTGACGTATTAGGTGCTGGCGGTGGCTGGGCGAAATCCATTTTATTCAACCCACAATTACGCGATCAATTTAGCCAATTCTTCGCCAATAAAAACACCCTTTCATTAGGCGTATGTAATGGTTGTCAATTTATCTCCACTCTTGCGGAAATTATCCCTGGCGCAGAAAATTGGCCACGTTTCGTGCGTAATAAATCAGAACGTTTTGAAGCTCGTGCTGCGATGGTGAAAATCAACGACACCAACTCATTGTGGTTTAAAGGCATGGCAGGTTCACATATGCCGATTGCGGTTTCTCATGGTGAGGGGCGCGTAGAATTCAAAACACCTGAGAATTTGACCGCACTTCAAGCCCAAAACTTGATTGTCGCGCAATATATCGACAGCCATTTAAACGTGAGTGAAACTTATCCAGCCAACCCGAATGGTTCAGCATTGGGTATTACCGCCATTTCTAACGTGGACGGTCGTATTGCCGCGATGATGCCACACCCAGAACGTGTATTCCGTGCCGTGAGCAACTCATGGTATCCTGAAGATTGGTCTGAAGATGGCGCTTGGATGCGAATTTTTAGAAATGCGAGAGTGAATTTCAAATAATGTGAGATTGTTCACAGAAAATTAATACAAAATAAGAGATACTGGGTGAGCTAGTATCTCTTTTTTATACTGAACAATTTTGGATATTTTGTCCGTAATATCAATTGAACTATATGAGGAGTTCTTAATGAGTAGTTTAGTTACATTGCTAGCTAATATTGTTGCACCATTGCAACGTCAATTTATCAACTTTATCCGCATTGCTATTTGTGTGGTGATGGTTTAGATTGGCAGCTTAAAAGTTTGCCAATATGAGGCAGATGGTATCGCACATTTTGTATCAAATAGCCCTTTCTTAAGCTTCCTTTATAAAAATGGAGCGAATATGGTAAAAAATGATAAGGGTGTTTTAGTAAAAGAATATACCTTATATAAAAACCCTGAAGGCAAAATGGTTGCAAAAAATATCGAATGGCATAAAGCCAACGGTACCTACACAGCTTCTTATATTATTGGCGCAATTATTGTGACTATTGGTATTTTAGTATTAGCGGGGATTTGGTCACCAACACTCGGGCTATTTGGAGGCTTACTCACCTTTGGCATGTCGATAGTCACTCTGTCCTTCCTAATATTTACGCCAGAAACCTGGGTGCCGAATTTAGGCGGGGACTTCCCTACACCTAATTATGGCTTCCCATATCTCTCAGGTGCTGACCGACTCGTTATTAAAAATATTATTATGATGGCGGGTGGTTTAGTTGCTGCAGCAGAATGTGCAAAACGCTATTTAGAGAATAAAAAGCAATTTGCTTAATTAGTTTATTTAAAAGGCTTGCTGAGAGAAATAGCAAGCTTTTTTGTTATTAACTAAATATTTACTCGCTTAGAATATAAAAATTAGGAGAATTTATCTAATTCAATATAGATAAAATATAATTCATGGAACTATTTTAGAATAGTAAATCTTTTCTTAGTTCTAATGCAATCCATATATTTTCCATTATTCCAATATATTATCTAAGATTTTCAAAACTTCTATCCCTGATTTATAATATCCCATTATCGTTCCTATGGATTCAGTACAATTTGTACCATGAGCTATCTGATTTCTTAGTTGAACTAACGAATTTAGATCATACCTAAGATCTTTAGTGTTCTCTTCTTTATATTCACTTAACTTTTTAGATAATTCTTTTTTCCATTCTTTTTCAAATTTAGCTAGAAAGTCTAAGATATTATCTGGAGACGGGTTAGTAGAACTTTTTATAATCATTTTTTCAAAGAATTGATGTATTCTCTGATGACTAGTTTGGCAATTATGTTCAATTATTTGTTTATATAATATTGATTTGAAAGTTGATTCAATGCTACCTGAAGCTTTAATAACAGCATAATTTGTTAAAAAACTAGATATTCTAGATATTTTATTTTTATTTATTTCTTTCTCTACTTCATTAAGCTCAAATAAATCATCATTAAGTTTTTTCTCAACATCAAAATTCATAGTCTATTCCATATAAAATCTGTGATGCTATTGATATTCTTTTTCTTATATTCTCCCCCATGATAGCGCGCGTCTCCTGACGCGTGCTTTTTTATGCTCTGAACTTTGGGCACGCGTCGGGAGACGCGCGCCAGCGTTATTCCGGCAGTATAGAATGTGCTATCTCTATTTATAGAAATTAATTTTGTTTTGAGATCTGAGTTCCAAGATGAGTGTTTTATTGTTGAATTTATATTTTCTGCTAATTATGTTGTCCACTTTTGAGGTGTGTGATGAGCAGAAAATATAAATTTAATAATAAAGAAGGAATCTATTTTGTTAGTTTTGCAACCGTATATTGGATTGATGTTTTTATTCGAGAATCCTATTTTGAACTGATGATTCAAGCGTTATCATTCTTTCGAAAAGAACGTGGAATGCTGATTTATGGATATTGCATAATGCCTAGCCATGTTCATTTATTATTTCAAGCTAAAAAAGAGAATCCATCGGCGCTGATAAGAGATTTAAAAAAATTTACAGCAACGAACCTGGTGAATTTAATTCGTGATAATCAACAAGAAAGCCGTAAAGAATGGTTGTTGTGGATGTTCAAAAGGGCAGGAACAAAAAGCTCCAATGTCACTCACTATCAATTCTGGCAACACCACAACCACCCCATCGAAATTCATTCCGATAAATTTTTTGACGAAAAGTTAGACTATATTCATCAAAATCCGGTGGTAAGCGGGTTTGTGTCTGAACCGCAGGATTGGAAATATAGCAGTGCAAAAAACTATTGGCAAGCGGTTAATCCTGTTTTAGACATTGATGTTCTTAGCTAAAAGTGCGGTGAAAAATCCAAACGTTTTTTCACCGTACTTTGATCCCCCCCAAAAAAAAACAGGACACCTAATTTGAGGTGCAGATTATGTCCTACTCTTATTAATTTCGTTTGAAAATTATCAAACTCGTCATTGAACAGGATTATGGTATCCGTGAGGTGGGTAAAATTCATAAAATTTCCCACGCTCTCGTCATTTATTGGCTAAAAGCATTTCAGCAAAGAGGGGGGATGGCGTGAAATCTCCTTATACAACCCTTCAAACATCGAAAATAGTGAAGCCAAAGATGAAAAAGAAAGAAATTGAAATTCTAAAAACAATAAACTTTTCTAATTCCACCACACTTTATTTTTCCAAATGACTTTGACCAACTTTACAATCTTGCATTAGAATACAAACCTTTGATTTTTGCTGTAAGGAATAAAAAATGGAAGAATCTCCAGAATTAGAAAAATTGCCACGAATTATTACTGGTGTATTGAAAATCGTGCTTTGCACGGCATTGATTGCGTTGGCGATTGTACTCATCATTGCCCTTGGGAAAATCACTTATACTTTAGCGATGATGGTGCTTAATACTTCGACTGTCGTGCCTTATGATGTAGCTGAACAAGCAGTGATGTTTTTCTTATATTTCGGGTTTATTGGTTTGATTGTGCAGTATTTTAAAAGCGGCTATCACTTCCCTTTGCGCTATTTTATTTATGCTGGGATCACTGCGATGTTGCGTTTAATCATTGTTAATCATGAAAGCTCAGTGGATACCATCTTATTTGCAGGTGCAATTTTGATTATGGTGATCGCACTCTGTTTGGTGTTATATTCTAATAAACTGAAAAATATATAGTTTTAGATTCAAAGCAACAAAAAACGCACTTCACTTGAAGTGCGTTTTGTCTTTTAAGTTGAGTTACTCAGATTTGCTTTCTAAAAGTGCGGTTGAATTTTCTTCTGTTTTTTCTTCCTCACTTTCTGGGACAACATCTTGAATTGCCATCACTGATTTCAAACTCTCTTGGCGAACTTGCTCAGCTAATGCTTTATCACCCGCTTGTTCAAATACATAAGATGCCATCATCAAATCATTTGTCTCTAACTGTTCAGGACAAGCCATCACATTTTTGAAGACATCTGCTGCTTTAGCAAATTCATTGTTACGAACATATAAATAACCCAAGGCACGATTGATACAGCATTTTTGTTTTTCATCTGCACGTTTTGCACGTTTTTCGATTAATTTGAGAAGTTTACTATTATCTTCTGGTTGTAAACGTGTAATTTGAGTACAAAGTTCTTTGCTAATGCTGGTGTTATCGCCAATTTTCTTCAATACTTCAACAGTAAATTCTGATGCTGACTCATGGTCATTACAATCAATTAAACGCTGAATTAAACCAACTTTGAGATCAATATTATTACGACGACTACGAGACTGAGCATCCCACCACTCAAGCAAACCATCTACGCCTTCTTCATTCATTTTCTCATCAAGCAAACCATTTTCTGTTTGAGAACGAAGATCTTTGAACTCTTCAGCACTAAATAAACCACTATTTTCAACTCCATCTAGAATCTTATCGAGGGCTTGATAAGCTTTAGAACGAAGATAAATTTCTACCGCAAGTTTTAACACTTCTTTATTGCGACCAGCCATTTCTAGCAGGCTATCCACAGAACTACGCGCTGCCGGCAATTTGTTTTGTTGCAATAAAATACGCGTGCGGGCAATTTCCACCAGCAAATTATCTGAGCCAGCTAATTCAGTGGCTTCAATCAAATAACGATTTGCACTAAATTCATCACCACGTTGTTGTGCTGCTTCAGCAGCTTTGATGAGGTTTAACACAGGCTCAGCAGAATGTTTGGCATTCTTACCAATCAATTTTTCTGCTTTGGCGTAATCCCCTTCATTCATCTTCATCAAACCTTCAAGGGTTTGTTTCTGCGCTCTCACACGTTTACGGCTAGAAAACCAATTATAAGAACCGCGACTTAAACGTAAAAAACGTGTGACGATCCATTCCAAACCATAAATAATCGCTAAAGCAATCACGAAGAAAATCACTAATGTCGTAATCGACATTTCAACGATATTATTTGTTGTTTCAATACGAACATAGCCTTGCTGACCAGAAAGATAAGGCCCTGCAATCAACCCAGCAAGCAATGCTAGCATTAAAAAAAGCACTCTAAACATAGGCTATCCTTATTTTTGTGTCTCAGCTTTTGCCGGTTGAGATTCTTGTTTTTCTGGTGCAGATGCTTCTGTTACCACACCTTCAGCTTTAGGCATAGTTTCAATCGCTTTATCCGCTTCAATTTCCACCTTTTGGACATCTAACGGCGCACGATTGAGATATTTATCAAGCAAGGTCAAACTTTTTAATTGCTCTGGCACATCGACATAAATAGAAGAATCAGCCAGCTCATCTACTGATTTTAAAAAATTTTGCGTCACTTCTGCACTCGTATCGAAATAGCTACGAACCCAAGAAGCAACCGCATCTAAAGATTGTTTATAAAGTTCATCTTGCTGGCGTGGCACGGCCATAATAGCAAGTTGTAAACGTAAGCGAATGTTCTCACGAAGATAAATATCTTGGTTTGGTGCAAGCAATTCTTTTTTATCCGCACTTTGTTTTGGCGAAATACGAATGAAGTGATTTAGGAAAGAAGTTGCGCTCTTTTCTACATTTTGCTGCCAATCTGCAATATCATCAGATAATTTACCGCTCTTTTCTGGCGTTTCATCAAAATTTACATTCAATGCTTGTAACTCATCCACGGTGTTAGCAAGCAGTGAAAGTTTTTGCATTACTGCATTTTGGTCTACGCCTGAAAGTGAAAGAAGTTGTTTTAAATCTTGATTGATTGCCGTACGAATCGCATTCGCTTGTGAATTGTTTACCTTAACGAGGGTTTCATCAGCCAATTTTAATAAAGAAATAGCTGTATCAACATCGTTATCTAAAACAAGTTTACGCAAGGCGTTATTTAACAAGAAATCTGCTTCGGAAAATAACCAGTCACTCGGTTGTTGTGCACCAACCAATTGACTAACTTGTTTTACTTGGGCTTGTAGTGCAGCAATTTCGCCTATTTTGCCTGCAACTAATTGCTCAAGTTGCTCGACTTTATCTTGTGCGGTTTTTAAGCCTTGTTCTAATTGTGTAACCTGTCCACTATTATCAGACACAGGAGCAGAAACAGCTACACTACTTTGGCTTTCAAGTGCGGTTAATTTTTGCTGAATTTCAGCTATTTGTTGCTGACCCAAATAATAACCAGCCCCACCGACACCTAGCGCAATGAGAATTGCCAATAAACTCAATGCTGTGCCCGTTTTTTTCACAATAGTTTGTGGAACTAGCTGTATCGTTTCTGTTTTTTCAACCACTTTTGGCGCATCACCAACTTGTTCAGTGATGTCGTTATCTTGATCTTTTGCCATATCAATTCCTTAATAAGTCAGATTGAATAAGTTAATGTACTCGCTTTAATAAGAAAAATACCGAGCAGTCGCCAATGGTAAAAATATAGATTCTCATATCAGCGAAATTAAGCCATTTACGCAATAAATTTGTTGGCTATCCTATCACTCTTAGGTTAAAAAGTCATTTTGATTGTTGATATAAGAAACACCTCAGATATGAGAAATTGAATTAAAAATAAGATTTTTAGTCATTTATTTTGCTTTCTAATGACTCAAAGTCTCTGATTCTTCAAAAACTGTGATTTGTATCACAATTTTTTGCATTTATACTCCCTAAGTGGTAAATTGTTCGCCAATTTTTGTTGTTCTGGTAGGGACACCGCGTGGAATGTAATCTAGCACAAGCAAAACAATGGGTTAGCGACTTGGATCAACGCCGTTTTGAGCGTGCATTACAAGGTTCAGGCGATGCATTCCAACACGTTTTAGCGGTTGTTCCTTTACTTTTACACCTAAACCATCCACAACTTCCTGGCTATGTTATTCACGCCCCCTCTGGCATTGCGAATTTCCTTGCTTCTGATTATCAAAAAAAATGGCTCACCAATGAATACAGTATTCACTATGCTGAACACAAATCTTCAGCACAAAAAAGTGCGGTGAGTTTTCACGAGGTTTTGCCTCCAATTTTAGGTGTTTATGTAATGGGAAGTTTTGGTTCAATAAGCCAGACTTCTTCTTCAGATCTCGATACTTGGATTTGTGTCCGTGATGGCTTGAGTCCAGATGAATATGCACTTCTTACTCAAAAAGCTAAGCGGATTAGTGAATGGGCAATGCAATTTAATGTGGAAATTAATTTTTATTTGATGGATCAACAACGTTTCCGCAATGAACATTATGCTGACCCACTCACTGTTGAAAATAGCGGCTCTGCGCAATATATGTTATTGCTTGATGAGTTCTATCGCTCCGCTGTACGCTTGGCTGGTAAACCTCTACTTTGGTTACATTTATGGGTGGAAAATGAAAAAGACTATGAAAAAGAGGTCGCTCGTTTAATTACGGAAGGGGAAATTGATCCAAATGATTGGGTGGATTTTGGCGGTTTAGGACAATTTTCTGCAAACGAATATTTCGGTGCCAGTTTATGGCATCTTTATAAAGGGATTGATTCGCCTTATAAATCTGTGCTCAAAATTTTGTTGTTGGAAGCCTATTCCAAGGAATACCCAAACACTTGCTTAATTGCCCGCACTTTTAAGCGAGATTTACTTGCTGGCAATACCAATCCTGACCACCATTTTGATCCTTATATTGCCATTCTTGCAAAAGTAACCCGATATTTAACCGTACTTTCTGAATTTAAACGTTTAGATTTTGTGCGCCGTTGCTTCTATGTGAAAGCAACGGAAGATCTTGCGCGTTACCAAGCCAATAATTGGCGTATTCGTTATATGGAAATCCTTGCGCAAGAATGGGGATGGTCTGCAGAAACGGTAAAACATCTCAATAAGCGTCCATTTTGGAAAATTAAGGCAGTAAAAGAAAACCACGATAACATAATGAAATTTTTAATGTTGAGTTATCGTAATTTAGTGGAATTTGCGCGAAAGCATCATATTCACTCGAGCGTCGTGCCACAAGATATCAACATTCTTTCTCGTAAACTTTATACTGCTTTTGAAGAACTTCCCGGCAAAGTGTCCTTACTCAACACACAGATATCTCACAATTTATCAGAAGCACACCTGACTTTTGTGGAGGTTCGCGGCAATAAACATTTTAAAGATGGTTGGTACCTTATCAATCAACCAACGCACCATATTATGTTCTCTAAAGAACGGGTCATTGAATACGGGGAAAGCCTCAATAAATTAGTTTCTTGGGCTTATTTCAATCATTTACTCACTGAAAAAACCGAATTGTCAATTTTTAGCAAGAATGTGACTTTAAGCACATTGCAAAGCTTTGTCACTAACTTGCGTCAGTCTTTTCCAAGCACCATCGCCAAACAACCTAAAAATAGTGATTTATTAAATCAATGCGAAATTCGTAGCTTGTTTATTGCCATAAATCTCACCACCGATCCAACATCTAAAGTAGAAGAAATATTAACCGGTATTTCATCGCGAGATTTATTTAGTTTTGGATCGCTTGAACAAAGCCTTGTGGGCAGCATCGATTTTACTTATCGCAATGTGTGGAACGAAATCCGAACGCTCCATTTTGAAGGGCAAAACGCCATTTTGCTTGCGCTAAAAGTGCTTTCTAACAAAATTTATCGTGGCGTTAATCGCCCAGATTCCATCCAAGTATATTGTTATAGCGAACGTTATCGCCAAGATTTACGCCAATTAGTGATGGGATTAGTCAATCGATGCGTTAGCATCCAAGTCGGCGATATTCAAAAACCTTGCCAAACGTCACGTTTACGCGTAGCGGGTAAAAACTGGCAATTATTTTTTGAAGATCGTGGGATTAGCTTACAAGAAATCGGAAATGAATCGGTCTGTAATGAAGCTGAAAGTGCGGTGGATTTTGACGAAGTTTTACAAACGCCAATTGAAGATGGCGAGACAAACCAAGAAAGTCGTCGCTATCCTCCAGAAATGGATGCCTTCGCAAGTGAAGGATTCCTACAATTCTTTTTTGAAGATAATTCCGATGACAGCTTCAATGTTTACATTTTAGATGAATCTAATCGTCTCGAAATCTATCGCCGCTGCGATGGTGAAAAAGATGAAAAAGTGCGGGAGATTAGTCAACTTTATCAAAATGCTAAACTGGAAAGCGATAAAAATCCTTACAATATCGTTCAACGTAATTTTAACTACCCTCAATTTTATCAACTAAAAAATGGAAAAAATGGCGTATCCATTGTGCCGTTTAAATTCCGCCCAATGAATAAGTAATATTTTCCTGTGGTTGATAGGTCACCGAAAGATATCTATACTTATTTCCTCTTTCACTAGATAAATTGTGGATATGACAACTACGCAAACACCAATCACTGTGCTAGGTGCAGGATCTTATGGAACTGCGCTGGCAATTACCTTTTCTCGCAATGGTTCTCCCACTTATTTATGGGGGCACAATCCCGCCCATATCGCCCAAATGCAGATAGAACGACAAAATTATCGTTTTTTACCAGATGTCATCTTTCCTGAGGAACTTCATTTAGAAAGCAATCTTGCGCAAGCAATGGAATATTCTCAAGATATTTTAATCGTGGTACCAAGCCATGCTTTCGGTGAAATTCTTATAAAAATCAGACCACACTTAAAAGCCCACCACCGATTAATTTGGGCAACAAAAGGTCTGGAACGTAACACAGGGCGTTTACTACAAACCGTAGTTGAAGAACAACTCGGAACACAATATCCACTAGCTGTACTCTCTGGTCCAACTTTTGCAAAAGAATTAGCGCAAGGTTTACCAACAGCCATTACGCTCGCTTCCAATAACGAGCAGTTCGCGCAGGAATTTCAATCGCGTATTCATTGTAGTAAACATTTTCGAGTCTATATAAATTCGGATATGATTGGCGTTCAACTTGGTGGTGCAATTAAAAATGTGATCGCAATTGGCGCAGGTATTTCAGATGGTATGGGATTTGGCGCAAATGCTCGTACAGCACTGATTACGCGTGGCATTGCGGAAATCAGCCGATTAGGTACCTCGCTCGGTGCAAATCCCAATACGTTTATGGGAATGTCTGGATTAGGCGATTTAGTGCTAACTTGTACCGATAATCAATCTCGCAATCGACGTTTTGGATTAATGCTAGGTGAAGGATTAGATGCCCAAACGGCTATGGAAAATATCGGGCAAGTCGTAGAAGGTTTTTATAATACAAAAGAAGCCTATTTGCTTGCACAAAGACAAGGTGTGGAAATGCCGATTACAGAACAAATTTATCAAATGCTGTTTTGTGGCAAAAGCGCACAAGATATAGCGATCAGCCTTTTGGGGCGAGAATGTAAAGGCGAATAAAAGGAGAAATTATGGCATTAGATGTGTGGCAACATATTCGCCAAGAAGCCAAAGAACTTGCCGAAAACGAACCTATGCTTGCCAGTTTTTTTCATTCTACGATTTTAAAACATCAAAATCTGGGCGGTGCGCTAAGTTATTTATTGGCTAACAAATTAGCCAATCCTATTATGCCCGCCATTTCTCTCCGAGAAATTATTGAGGAAGCCTATCAAGCTAATCCTTCGATTATTGATTGTGCTGCCTGCGATATTCAAGCTGTTCGCCACCGAGACCCTGCTGTGGAGTTATGGTCCACCCCCTTGCTTTATTTAAAAGGTTTTCATGCGATTCAAAGCTATCGAATCACCCATTATTTATGGAATCAAAATCGTAAATCCCTTGCCCTTTATTTACAAAATCAAATTTCTGTGGCTTTCGATGTCGATATTCATCCAGCGGCGAAAATTGGCCACGGAATCATGTTCGACCATGCAACAGGTATTGTTGTCGGTGAAACATCTGTGATCGAAAATGATGTCTCAATTTTGCAAGGCGTAACACTTGGCGGTACGGGAAAAGAATCAGGCGATCGCCATCCAAAAGTACGAGAGGGTGTCATGATTGGGGCGGGAGCAAAAATTCTCGGTAATATTGAAGTGGGTAAATACGCCAAAATTGGGGCAAATTCTGTTGTGCTTCACCCAGTGCCAGAATATGCCACAGCAGCAGGTGTACCAGCTCGCATTGTGAGTCAAGATAAAGCGGCAAAACCTGCTTTCGATATGAACCAATATTTTATCGGCATTGATGATGGCATGAATTTGAATATTTAAGGAAATAAAATGATTAATAAAGATACCCAACTCTGTATGTCTTTATCATGTCGTCCGGGCAATTTCGGTACCACCTTTCACAATTATTTGTACGACAAACTAGGCTTGAATTTCATTTATAAAGCCTTCACCACGCAAGATATTGAACACGCCATCAAAGGCGTGCGCGCATTAGGAATCCGTGGTTGTGCAGTTTCAATGCCATTCAAAGAAGCTTGCATGCCATTTTTAGATGAAATTCATCCGTCAGCACAAGCCATTGAATCCGTAAACACCATCGTGAACGATAATGGCTTTTTGCGAGCATATAACACTGATTACATTGCCATCGTAAAATTAATTGAAAAATATCATTTAAATAAAAATGCTAAAGTCATTGTTCATGGCAGTGGTGGTATGGCAAAGGCCGTTGTGGCCGCCTTTAAAAATTCAGGTTTTGAGAAATTAAAAATTTACGCACGCAACGTAAAAACAGGTCTATATCTCGCCGCACTTTACGGCTATGAATACATTGATTCTTTAGAAAACCAACAGGCAGACATTTTAGTCAATGTTACGCCAATCGGCATGAAAGGTGGCAAAGAAGAAATGGATTTAGCCTTTCCAAAAGCACTCATTGATAATGCTAGTGTCGCGTTTGATGTAGTGGCTATGCCTGTTGAAACGCCCTTTATTCGTTATGCTCAAGCACAAGGAAAACAAACCATTTCTGGCGCAGAAGTGATTGTACTTCAGGCTGTAGAACAATTTGAACTTTATACACATCAACGCCCAAGTGATGAATTAATAGCAGAAGCTGCGGCGTTTGCTCGAGCTAAATCTTAACATCAAAAGTGCGGTGGTTTTTCACCGCACTTCTAATCTTTAATAAAACCAAATTCTCCGCTTTCATCCATTTTTAAAATTGACGCGTAATTTTTTCGCCAATCCCCTAATACAATTCGCGTAAATCCTTCTTGTTGATGAATCGCCTCACGGTGTGTGTGTCCGTGAATTAATAAATTTACACCAAACTCTTGTACTTTTTCTGTCGTAAAGGCTTGATTTACATCCATGATTTCCTGTGATTTGGCTTGTTTATCTTGATTACTCTTTGCTCGAATTTTCTCCGCAATTTTCACCCGCACTTTTAATGGTAAACACAAAAATAAACGCTGCAGCCATTTTTGATGCACTCTACGACGAAATTGTTGGTAAGCCTCATCATCAATGCAAAGCGTATCGCCATGACAAAGTAAGATTTTTTTATCATAAAGTGCGATTAATTGATAATCAGGTAAAAGCTGAACTCCCGTTTCTTTTGAAAAACGTTCACCAATTAAGAAATCACGGTTGCCGTGCTGAAAATAACATTGCACACCTTGATTACTTACAGACTTAATTAAATCTTTAACTTGTTGAATCAATGCGGATTGCTCGTCATCACCAATCCAAAAATCAAAAAGATCACCTAAAATGTAAAGCCGTTCAGCCTGTGGGGCAAGATTCTGCATAAAATCAACAAAAAGTGCGGTCAATTCAGGCCGTGTTTCGCTTAAATGCAAATCAGAAATAAAATAGCTATGTTTCATAAAAATTCCACGATTTTTGTTTAGATTAGCACATATTGATATTGAATTTGCTATACTTTAACGAAATTTTGTATAGGGCATCCTCATGTTAAAACTACTTCGAATTTTCCTCGTATTAATCTGCTGTATTCTAATTTGTGTACTGGGTACGATTTATTCTTTTATCCGCTTTAAAAATCCAAGCAATGTAGGCATTGTTGCACGTTGGTTTGGACGCTTATATCCACTTTTTGGCTTAAAAGTAGAACATCGTATTCCTCAAAATCAAGAGCAGATTGGACGCGCGATTTATATAGGTAATCACCAAAATAATTATGATATGGTAACAATCTCTTATATGGTGCAACCTCGCACAGTAAGTGTGGGTAAAAAAAGTTTAATTTGGATCCCCTTCTTCGGCATTCTGTATTGGGTAACGGGCAATATTTTCTTGGATAGAGAAAACCGCACAAAAGCACACAGTACAATGTCGCAACTCGCACGACGAATTAATGAAGATAATTTATCTATTTGGATGTTCCCAGAAGGCACTCGCAGTCGCGGTCGTGGTTTATTACCCTTTAAAACGGGTGCATTC
Source organism: Haemophilus haemolyticus (assembly GCF_003490595.1). Taxonomy (GTDB): domain Bacteria; phylum Pseudomonadota; class Gammaproteobacteria; order Enterobacterales; family Pasteurellaceae; genus Haemophilus; species Haemophilus haemolyticus_L. The sequence continues at coordinate 15,270 of NZ_QQGY01000001.1, read as the reverse complement.
CATGCGGCGATTTCAGCAGGTGTACCGATTATTCCAGTGGTTTGCTCAACCACACATAACAAAATTAATTTAAATCGCTGGGATAATGGCAAAGTGATTTGCGAAATAATGGATCCAATCGATGTTTCAGGCTATACCAAAGACAGTGTTCGAGATCTTGCTGCTTATTGTCACGATCTAATGGAAAAACGCATTGCCGAACTTGATGAAGAGATAGCAAAAGGAAACTAAAATGCCACGCCTTTCCCGCCGTCAATTATTAAAAACAGCTGCGATTTCTACCGCACTTTCCACAGTGCCCGCACCATTGTTAGCGGCAAGCCGTGAAAAACTAGTTGTGCCGCCACTAATTGAAGTTCGCCGCGGTCGCCCAATTGTATTAACCATGCAGGAAATGAATTATCCCCTAGATGGCTCACACAATGTGACAGTATGGGGATTCAACGGTAATTACCTTGGCCCAACCATTAAAATCAAATCAGGTAGCTTTGCCAAACTTAATTATCATAACAATTTGCCACAATCCGTTGCCTTGTCTATTCAAGGCTTACAAGCATCGGGTGAACTGTTTGGTGGGGCGGCTAGAATACTAAAAAAAGGCGAGTCTTGGGCGCCCATCGTGCCTATTGAACAACCCGCAGCAAGCTGTTGGTATCGTTCCGCGACATTAGCCAACTCAGCCTATCAAACCTATCGTGGCTTAGCTGGAATGTGGTTAATTGAAGATGACCAAAGCCTAAAAGCGAATCTTCCCAATAAATATGGCGTTGATGACATTCCATTGATTTTACAAGATATGGAATTTAATAATGATGGTCTCCAATTATTCAAACAAAATCAACCGCACTTTGTAGGCAATCGCTTACTAGTAAATGGTATTGAAGCACCATATTTAGATGTCGCACGCGGCTGGATTCGTTTACGTTTGCTCAATGCCTCATTAGCTCGTGCTTATGATTTACGCTTGGATAATGATCAAGAAATGCTACTTATCGCACAAGATTTAGGTTTCTTACCCAAAGCGAAATCAGTCAAATCTTTGGTTCTATCGCCAGGCGAACGCGCAGAAATACTCGTTAATATGAATGAAATTGACAACGTATCGCTTATTAACGGAAGTAAACGTAGCTTGTACGAAAAAATGAAAAATATGTTGTTCTCAGGCGATGAACTGGCAGATAACACAGTACTTGAATTACGTGCTCAAGGACAACTATCCGCATTTAACAAACAACCAAACCTCATTTTCGAAACGGATGCGCCAGCAATGTTGCAGCAAGCCGTTGCACAAACTCGAGAATTTAATATTGATGTTACAAACGGCTTAATTAACCAAAGACGTTTTGACCCACGTAAGGTTGATGTTATGGCTCATAAAGGCACCATTGAACGCTGGATTTTAAATGCAAGTTTACCTGTTGGATTTACTATTCAAGGTGCCAAATTTGTGGTGGAAAGCCAAGGAGAACATCAATTCCAAGCTGAAGAATTAGCTTGGAAAGATACAGTTTGGGTAAAAAACAAAACTCAAATTTTAGTGAAATTTGATCAAGCATCTTCTGGCAACTACCCATTCTTATTTGGGGTATCGAATTTAATGCTAGAAGATATGGGATGCATTGGCGTACTGGTGGTACAATAGTTCTAACTATCCTAAAAACACCATGAATTTTAATCATTCATACTTTATTTAAAGAGGAAATCGTAATGAAAAAATCATTAACATTAGCCGTTCTTTCTTTATGCGCAGCATCATCTGTATTTGCCGCGTCCGATGTTCCACAAGAACCGCAACCAACACTTTACCTTTCAACCTATGATATGTCTGGAAAAACTCCAACGGATTTAGGTAAAAAAGATATTTCTCGTTCAGCTAAAGCACACCAACTTTGCTGGGTAGCTAATGGTAATTTTGCGAAACAAATTACTGTTACCGAAGTATTTAAATCGCCTGAAAAAACAACCTTTGCTGTATCAGAAAATCCAAATTCAGTTAAAGTTTCTGAAGATCAAATGACCCACACAATCACAACCACTCGTGATGCATTAAACCAAGGTAAAACGGTAGTAAATTGCTGGAAATTTGATGAAAAGGATCCTAGAGGTCAATATACGATCCAAGTTCAAGTGGGTGAGATTGTTTATGACCCGTTGACATTTAACGTGGTAAAATAGGAAAAATAAAAACTCAGCTTTTGCTGAGTTTTTTAATTTTAGGCAAGAAAAATTATAGAAAATCCTAGATACATTCCACCAACAGTTTATTGAAAAATATTACTAGCCTTGAGCTTTTTCCAGTATAATCTGACCAATTTTCTGACAAATTAAAACAAGACGATGAATAAAAAACACACTTTAATTTCACTTGCTATTTTGACCGCACTTTATAGCCAACAAAGTTTGGCGGATTTGCATGAACAATGTTTAATGGGCGTGCCAAAATTTAGCGGTGAAGTCGTGACGGGTGATGTAAATTCCCTGCCTGTATATATTGAAGCGGATAATGCAGAAATTAATCAGCCAAATGATGCGATTTATCAAGGTAATGTGGATTTGAAACAAGGTAATCGTCATTTGTTAGCACAATCTGTGCAAGTAAAACAATCAGGAAACCAGCCTACGCCTTTACGCATGGCTTATGTCCGCGATGGATTTGATTATAAAGATAATCAGATCAATATGTTGGGTAAAGATGCGGAATTTAATTTAGATAGTCACAATGGTAATTTAACAAATTCAGAATATGAATTTGTCGGTCGTCAAGGACGTGGTAAAGCTGATAATATAACACTGCATAATAATTATCGTGTAATGAAGAATGCAACCTTTACGTCATGTTTGCAAGGTGATAATGCTTGGGCAGTAGATGCGTCAGAAATTCGTCAATACGTGAAAGAAGAATATGCTGAAATGTGGCATGCTCGCTTCAAAGTGCATGGCGTTCCCGTCTTTTATACCCCTTACTTACAATTACCCATTGGAGATCGTCGTCGTTCTGGCTTGTTGATTCCAAGTGCGGGAACATCTAGCCGAGATGGTCTTTGGTATGCACAACCAATTTATTGGAATATCGCACCTAATTACGATCTTACTTTTACCCCGAAATATATGTCTCGCCGTGGTTGGCAAGCAAATGGGGAATTTCGCTATTTAACCCCTATTGGAGAAGGTAAAGTCGCAGGAGAATATTTAGGTAAGGAGCGCTACTCTGAATATTCTAGTGATAATCAAAAACGTCATTTGTTCTATTGGAATCACAATTCTAGCTTTTTACAAAATTGGCGTTTAAATATTGATTATACCCGAGTAAGCGATAAACGTTATTTCAGTGATTTTGAGTCCGTTTATGGTCGCAGCACTGACGGCTACGCAAACCAATATGCTCGCATAGCTTATTATCAACCAAATTATAATTTTTCTCTCTCTGCACACCAGTTCCAGATTTTCGATGAAGTGGACATCGGCCCTTATCGTGCAATGCCACAATTAGATTTCAATTATTACAAACATGATTTGGCTAATGGATGGTTAAATTTCAAATTACATTCACAAGCAGTTCGTTTTGATAATGACAGTGAATTAATGCCAACTGCATGGCGTTTCCATGTAGAGCCTAGTCTAAATTCTTTAATGTCAAATAAATACGGCAGTTTGAATATTGAAACTAAACTTTATGCAACTCGTTACGATCAGAAAAAAGGTTCAGGAAAAAATGCAGAGAACGTGCAAAAAACGGTAAATCGAGTTATTCCACAATTTAAAGTTGATTTACAAAGCGTATTAGCACGCGATACAACGATCTTAAAAGACTATACACAAACCTTCGAACCGCATGTGCAGTATTTATATCGTCCTTACCGAAATCAAAGCAATATTGGTTCAAAACTTAATAATGAATATTTAGGATTTGGTTACGATTCAGCCTTAGTACAGCAAGATTACTATTCGCTATTCCGTGATCGCCGTTATAGTGGCTTAGACCGAATTTCATCGGCAAATCAAGTTACATTGGGTGGCACAACGCGTTTTTATGATATTGGTGGTGAGGAACGCTTTAATTTATCTGCAGGTCAAATTTATTACTTAAGTAATTCTCGTATTGATGAAAATCCAGCAAATAAAACGCCGACTTCATCATCAGCTTGGGCATTAGAATCTAATTGGAAAATGAGTGATAAATGGCATTGGCGTGGTAGCTATCAATTTGATACTCATACCAATTCAACATCATTAGCGAATACATCACTAGAATATAATCCTGAAAAAAATAATTTAATTCAGTTAAATTATCGATATGCGAACCAAGAATATATTGACCAAAACTTAGGTAAATCAGCCAACGCATATCAACAAGATATCCAACAAGTAGGATTAGTTGTAGGCTGGGAAATAGCGAATAATTGGGCTGTAGTAGGACGCTATTATCAAGATCTCGCCTTACAAAAACCAGTAGAACAATATATTGGCGTCCAGTATAACAGCTGTTGTTGGGCGGTTGGTGTCGGTGCTAGACGCTATGTCACAAGCCACCAAAATCAAAAGCATAATGAGGTCGTTTACGATAATAGCATTGGCGTAACCTTAGAATTAAGAGGTTTAGGTACCAATGACCATCAAAGCGGTATTCAAGAGATGTTAGAAAAAGGAAAACTACCTTATATTCGAGCATTTAGTTTGGATTAAACATGGTTCAATATAAACGTTAAATCAACAAAAAGAGCGGCTAAAAAATAGCCGCTATTTTGTTACAATATACAAAATAAAATACTGATTAGCGATTACCTAACTTTTCGTTTAAAACGCTGAGCAATTGATCTTTACTAATCATTTCTTTTTCACCGGTACGACGGTTCTTATATTCAATTTCACCGTTCTCTAGGTTTTTCTCACCGATTACAACCATATGCGGCACACCAATGAGTTCCATGTCTGCAAACATCACGCCAGGGCGTTCTTTACGATCATCAAAAATCACATCTACGCCTTGCGATTGTAAAGTGCGGTAAAGTTCTTCAGCGTATTTTTGCACGGCTTCAGATTTGTGCATGTTCATTGGCACAATCGCCACAGTGAACGGTGCAATTTCATCTGAAGGCCAAATAATACCGCGATCATCATGATGCTGTTCAATCGCTGATGCAACCACTCGAGTCACGCCGATACCGTAGCAGCCCATCGTCATTACAAGAGGTTTACCATCTTCGCCTTGCACGGTCGCTTTCATTGCTTCGGAGTATTTTTTGCCAAGTTGGAAAATATGCCCCACTTCAATACCACGTTTAATTTGAAGAGTACCTTTACCATCTGGACTTGGATCACCTTCCACGACATTACGTAAATCAAATACTTCTGGCATTGCTACATCGCGTTCCCAGTTCACATTGAAATAATGTTTTCCATCAATATTCGCGCCACAACTAAAATCAGACATTAACGCTACAGTGCGGTCAATAATTGCAGGAATATTTAAATTCACAGGACCTAAAGAACCAACACCCGCACCAATTTTTGCTTTGATTTCTGCTTCGTCAGCAAACTCAAGCGGATCCGCCACTAATGGGTGTTTTTGTGCTTTGATTTCATTTAATTCATGGTCACCACGAATAATCAACGCAACAAGCGGTTGTTTTTCGTCTGCACCTTTCACAATCAAGGTTTTCACAGTTTTAGTAATTGGTTGATTAAATTGTTCTACAAGCTCATTAATAGTTTTCGCATTTGGTGTATCCACCAACGTCATTTCTGCTGTCGGTGCTTGGCGTTCGCCCACTGCTACTGCTTCAGCAAGCTCAATATTCGCCGCAAAATCCGATTCTGTTGAGAATACAACATCATCTTCCCCGCTTGAAGCTAACACTTGGAACTCATGGGAAGCTGAACCACCGATTGACCCCGTATCCGCTTGCACCGCACGGAAATCTAAGCCTAAACGGTAAAAAATGTTACTGTACACTTGATACATCACATCATAGGTTTCTTGCAAACTTTCTTGTGTAGTGTGAAATGAGTACGCATCTTTCATAATAAATTCACGCGAACGCATTACCCCAAAACGAGGACGCACTTCATCACGGAATTTCGTTTGAATTTGATATAGATTAAGTGGAAGCTGTTTATATGAAGAAACTTCTCGGCGCACTAAATCAGTAATCACTTCTTCGTGAGTTGGCCCAAGTACAAAGTTACGGTTTCCGCGGTCTTCAAAACGAAGAAGCTCAGGGCCATATTGCTCCCAACGACCAGACTCTTCCCATAATTCCGCAGGTTGCACCACAGGCATTAATACCTCAATTGCACCACCTTTGTTCATCTCTTCGCGAATAATCTTTTCTACTTTTTTCAATACGCGAATACCCGTCGGCAACCAGTTATATAAACCTGATGCCATTGGGCGAATCATACCTGCACGTAACATTAATTGGTGGCTCACAACCTGAGCATCATTTGGCGTTTCTTTAAGGGTGGAGAATAAATATTGACTTGTACGCATTGTTTAACCTTAGATTCTAAGAACTGAAAAAATTGGCGCAAGTATAACAAAAAGTGCGGTGATTTTTAACCGCACTTTCGATACTTACTCATTATTTTGCGCTTTCGCCAAAATTGCTTTATGTTCCTGAATCAATGCCATAAAAGGCTGGCCAAACCGCTCTAATTTGATAGAGCTCACGCCATTAATTTGAAATATATCAATGAATTGTTTATCTATGTAAGTGTAATCCTTCATATCCTAACTTTAAGTGACGTAATTCTCTTGAAATCATTAGCTCATGATAATTAAGTTATTGGGCTATTTTATCTGAGGTGTAATAGCTATAATGTAAAACCATTATGATTTCATACTCAAATAAGTTAAGTTAGAAGCTATATAGATTTTCGTAAAGTGATATGATTTAGAAAGTGTAAACAAATTATATCTATTTTCTTTATGAAATACCTTTTTTATTAATTCAAGGGCAATTATGTATCAATCAGTTAAATATGAAAATTTTATTGTCCTATGCAACGGTTTTTCCCGCTTGCTAGGAAACATTGTAAAAATTCTGAGTTATCCATTTCACGCCCTTTTTCCCAAAAAACGTTTCACTATCCCCGAATTTAGTGCTGCGAAGTTAAGTACAGGTCGCCAAGATAAAATCAACCGTACAATTTGGCAAACCAATTATTCAAACAAAGTAACCCTGCCAATATATTGCAACTATTTGTTTAATCGCTTAATGTCTTTGAGCTACGATTACCGCTATATCAGCACCGAAAACCGCGAGGAATACATTAAAGCCTACGCTGAGCCACACGTTTTTAACGCCTACAGCCAACTTACTGACGGTGCTGCTCAAGCGGATTTCTGGCGTGTATTTATTCTTTGGCGTGAAGGTGGAATTTACATCGACATCGACGGGCATTTAGTTTTTCCGCTATCTCAAATTATTCGTGAGCAAGATTCAGAAGTGCTGATCAAACGCCGTGATAAATACACCAACTTCTTCCTTGCGTGCGAAACAGGACATCCTATTATGAAAGCTACACTAGATTTAATTGTAGAGAATATCGAAAACCGCCGTATAGACGGAGGCGTTTTTGCAATGACAGGTCCTGAAACATTAAATGCAGTAATTGACCCTAAAATGATAAATACTCGTCAGGACAAAGTCACGTGCACTCAAGGAACATTTACCAACGAATACTTCCAATATATCGACAAGCCACGTAGTAAGTGGATTTACAAAAAGAGCGAGGATCTATTAAAATAGTTACAGAGGGGATGCTCGCTTTTTGCTTTTAAGTGGTCATTTTAAGTTGTTATCTGGTCTGTTATCTTTTTCTCGGATAAATAAATTTACCTCTATTATTCTATCTCTTTGCCAAAATTGCTTTATGTTCCTGAATCAATGCCATAAACGGCTGGCCAAACCTCTCTAATTTGATAGAGCCCACGCCATTAATTTGCAGCATTTCAATATTGTTTGTTGGCATATATTGTGCCATTTCTTGCAAGGTCGCATCATTAAAGACAATGTACGGTGGAATATTTTCTTTATCGGCAATTTGTTTGCGCAAGAAACGCAAGCGTGCAAATAAATCCTTATCGTAATTTGCAACACTTTGGCGTTGTGGATTATGGGCAATTTTACTGATTGCAGAAATACGAGGCATTGCCAGTTCTAATGGTTCTTCACCTTTCAAAATCGCTTTAGCACTTTCAGTAAGTTGTAACGTTGGATTTAATTCACCAATGACCTGTTGCACAAAACCCAAATGAATAAGCTGACGAATAACAGACTGCCAATGCTCTTTGCTTTTATCTTTTCCGATGCCATACACTGAAAGTTTATCATGTTGGCGTTCAATAATTTTCTGATTGTGCATTCCACGCAGCACCGCAATCACATAATGTGCACCGAAACATTGCCCCACTCGATAAATAGTAGACATTACTTTTTGCGCATCGACTAATCCATCATATTTTTTAGGAGGATCAAGGCAAATATCACAGTTATTGCATGGTGTTTGTCGATGCTCACCAAAATAATTGAGAAGAACTAAACGGCGACAAGTCTGGCTTTCTGCAAATTCACCTATAGCTTCTAATTTATGCTGCTCAATCTGACGCTGTGGCGTTTCTGGCTTTTCTAAGAGAATTTTTTGTAACCAAGCGTAATCCGCCGGCTCATAAAACAAAACAGCCTCTGCAGGCAAATCATCACGTCCTGCTCGCCCCGTTTCCTGATAGTAAGATTCAATGCTGCGAGGTAAATCAAAATGGGCAACAAACCGCACATTGGATTTATTAATACCCATTCCAAAAGCAATGGTTGCGACGACTACTTGAACATTATCACGCTGAAAATCCTGTTGCACACGCTCACGCAGTGCCGTTTCCATTCCCGCATGATAAGCAGCAGCAGAGACACCTTTATTGCGTAAACTTTCCGCAATTCGCTCAACCTTGTTTCGGCTGTTGCAATAAATAATTCCACTCTTGCCCTTTTGAGCCAACACAAAACGTGTCAATTGCTCCATTGGTTTATATTTTTCTTCCAAAGTATAACGAATGTTTGGTCGATCAAAACTACCAATATATCTATGTGGATTTTCTAGATTGAGGTGAGTCAAAATATCTTGGCGAGTCGCATAATCAGCTGTCGCAGTGAGCGCCATAATCGGTGCATGAGGGAAACTAGCTTTTAAACCACCAAGCTGGGTATATTCAGGGCGAAAATCATGCCCCCATTGAGAAATGCAGTGTGCTTCATCAATCGCAATAAAGCAGACTTTGCTATAAGAAATAAGTTGAAAGAAACTGTTCGTCATCACTTTTTCTGGCGACACATAAAGCAGTTTAAGTTGCCCAGAAATCAGTTTATTTTGTACTTTTTGCTGCTGTTCTAAAGTCTGACTAGAATTAAGAAAATCCGCCTCAATTCCACTAGCTTGAAGCTGATCCACTTGATCTTTCATCAAGGAAATCAGCGGAGAAATCACTAAAGTTAATCCCTCAAAACAAAGCGCGGGAATTTGATAACAAAGTGATTTTCCATTCCCCGTTGCCATTACCACCAAAGCATCTTGTCCGTTTAAAGCGGCATTGATGACTTCTTCCTGCCCTTTACGGAAAGATTGATAACCGAAAACCGATTTCAAAACAGAAAGTGCGGTTGGTTTTTCTATTATTTTTGGTGATAAAGGAGAATCAAGCATCTTAGAACTGCACGTTCTCGCCATGTGCAGCACAAGCTTCTACTAAACAATCCCAAAAACGTTTTCCGTCGTTAGAAACCCAGTCGCCATTTTTAAAAGCAAAATGAAAACCACCTAATTTACTCGCAATCCAAAGCTCAAGTAATGGTTCTTGCTTGTTAATCACTATTTGTGTGCGATTATCAAAGGTGATTGTAAATACTGAACCTTGCGTTTCACAATCTACATCCGCACCTTGCGCTTCTAATTCTTCTTCAATTTTTTGCCAAACTTGTTCAATATTTTGGTGAAATTCTGCAATATTCATAAAATGTTCCTGTTTAAATCTGATAGAATGCGGCAAATTATAAAGCCTTTCTTAAGCTTGTGAAAGGCGGATTTACCGATAAGTAAGAGAGAGAAAAATGAAAAAACTACTATCAATTTTAGTGCTTAGTGCAATTTGCATTGTGGCAACAGGATGCGGCGTAAAAGGTCCTTTATATTTCCCAGAAAAAGAACAAGCACAACAAAACAAATAAGCGATTATCCAATTAAAATCCCCAAAAAACAGGAACACAACATGAATTTCTTCCAATATAAAAATAATAAGCTTTATGCTGAAGATATTCCGGTTCAACAACTTGCTGAACAATTCGGTACACCTCTTTATGTATATTCTCGCGCAACACTTGAACGCCATTGGCATGCTTTTGACTCAGCCTTCGGTAAGCGTCCTCACTTAATTTGCTTTGCCGTAAAATCTTGCTCAAATATCGGCGTATTAAATATCATGGCAAAACTAGGTTCAGGTTTCGATATTGTCTCGCAAGGCGAACTTGAGCGTGTACTTGCCGCGGGTGGCGATGCATCAAAAGTTGTTTTTTCGGGCGTAGCAAAATCGCGAGAAGAAATTATTCGAGCACTAGAAGTTGGAATCCGTTGCTTTAATGTGGAATCAGTTTCTGAACTCAAATACATTAACCAGATCGCAGGCGAGATGAGGAAAATAGCGCCAATATCTTTACGAGTGAATCCAGATGTTGATGCGCATACGCACCCTTATATCTCAACAGGATTAAAAGAAAATAAATTTGGTGTAAGCGTCAATGAAGCTCGAGAGGTATATAAATTAGCCTCAACGCTGCCAAACATAAAAATAACAGGGATGGATTGTCACATAGGCTCACAACTCACTGAATTACAACCATTCTTAGATGCAGCAGATCGCTTAATTGTCCTAATGGAACAATTAAAAGAAGATGAGATTAACTTAAAACATCTCGATCTGGGCGGTGGTTTAGGCGTGACTTATACGGATGAAATACCACCTCACCCAAGCGATTACGCCAGTGCATTGTTAGAAAAACTAAAAAATCATTCTGAACTTGAAATTATTCTTGAACCAGGCAGAGCAATTTCTGCAAATGCGGGAATTTTAGTGGCCAAAGTGCAATACCTAAAAAATAATGAAAGTCGTAATTTCGCGATTACCGACACAGGAATGAACGATATGATCCGCCCTGCATTGTATGAGGCTTATATGAATATCGTAGAAACTGACCGCACTTTAGCAAGAGAAAAAGCCATTTATGATGTTGTGGGGCCAGTTTGCGAAACGTCTGATTTCTTAGGTAAACAACGAGAACTTTCTATTGCTGAAGGTGATTATATAGCTCAATGCTCAGCAGGCGCCTATGGAGCAAGCATGTCATCAAACTATAACTCAAGACCCCGTACTGCAGAAGTTTTAGTAGATAGAGATAAATCCTATTTAATTCGTCGTCGAGAAACCTTACAAGAACTTTGGGCATTAGAGTCGACCATTTAATCTTTCTTATCCTAAAAGAGCGGTAAAAAATTATCTATTTTTTGATCTGACCCCAAAAAGTTAGACTGTTATTTAAAGGATTGTTTTCGATATTGTATCGGACTCAGTCCTTTTAATTTTAGTTGAATCCGTCGATGATTATAGTAATCCAAATAATCTCTGACAGCATCAACTATCTCTTCTTTTGTTTTAAATTCCCGACCATAAAAACATTCCGTTTTTAACCGCCCAAAGAAACTTTCCATCGCGGCATTGTCCAAGCAATTCCCTTTTCTCGACATACTTTGAATGATGCCATGTTCAGCTAAAATTCGACGATAAGCCACCATTTGATATTGCCATCCCTGGTCTGAATGTAAAATGACACCACAAGCTTTATTTAATCCTTTGACGGCTTGCATTAACATGTCCTCTACTTGTGCCCAGTTTGGGGAATAGCTGAGATTATAGGAGACTATCTCATTGTTAAATAAGTCTAAAATAGGGGATAAATAGACTTTACTTCCATCTTTCGCCTTAAACTCGGTGATATCAGTTACCCATTTTTGTTTCGGGGCCGTTGCACTAAAATCGCGTTCAAGATGATTTGGGGCTATAACCCCTATCGTGCCTCGATAGGTCGTAAATTTCTTGCTTTTTCTTGACCGCACTTGAAGCCCAAGTGTCTGCATTAAACGTTGGACTTTTTTATGATTTACGCCTGGCAAGCAGGCATGAACGCGTCGATAGCCATAATCAGGATGATTGGCTTTGATGCGTTTAATAGCCTTTTTCAGCGGCTCATCCTTATCCAGTTTAATCTGAAGTTTTGCAAAAAACGTACTACGCGCTAACCGTGCAAAGCCTAAAAGCCATTTTAACGGATAGCGTGTTCTTAACCTTTGGATAATTTCCGTTGCTCGGCTTCGTCCTGAAGTCTGAGCCTTCTCAACTCCTTTAGGTAGGCCACCTCCGCTTCAAGCTGTAAAATTCTCAGGCGTAAACGGTCTTCTTCTGTTTTAGGTGGCGGTGGCATTTTTGCATATTTGGGTTTCATCGGCGGTTGTCCTGATGGTTTACGGGGAATAAGTCCTTTTATGCCACTTTTTTCAAACCGTTTCAACCATGTCCCGACTAAGGCGTTTGAAGGAATATTGTAAAAACGAGCAGCTTCTCTAATACTCATTTTCCGATTCAGAATAGGTTGGAGAACCTGTAATTTAAATTCGATTGTGTAGTGTTTACCCATAAAAAAATCTGCACCTCAATTGTTGGTTTGTTGAGTCCAACTTTTGGGGTGCAGATCATTTTCTACCGCTCTTTTTTCTATCCATCAATCAACCTACCTCAAACAGTAAGTTTGTGAGATAAATCAAATTTTTTTCTATTCTAGATTGGCATAGAATTGAATTCTTTATAGAATACTACATTTTTTAAATGTGGACTTTTGCCACTAAAGGGGAAATTATGCAAGAAAAACTAAAAGTTTTATTGATTGACGACCATCCGTTAATGCGTCGTGGCATTAAACAACTTGTAGAATTAGACGATAACTTTGAAGTGGTGGCTGACGTAGGCAGCGGCACAGAAGGGATTTCTGTGGCATTACAAACATCACCTGATGTGATCATTTTAGATCTCAACATGAAAGGACTTTCTGGGTTAGATACGCTCAAAGGATTACGCGCAGAAGGCGTCGATGCACGAATCTTAATTTTAACAGTGTCTGATGCAAAAAATGATATTTATACTCTGATTGATGCAGGTGCAGATGGTTACTTGCTAAAAGATACGGAACCAGATACTTTACTAGACCAAATAAAGCGCATTGCACAAGGTGAAGTCATTCTGAGTGATTCTATTAAAAATTTACTATTAGAACGTACTCATGAAGAAAATCCATTAGACAGCCTAACGGATCGTGAAATGGGCGTACTTCGTCAAATTGCGACAGGTCTATCAAATAAACAAATCGCAGCACAACTGTTTATTTCAGAAGAAACCGTGAAAGTACATATCCGTAATTTATTGCGCAAATTAAATGTACATTCTCGCGTTGCCGCAACGGTATTATTTTTTGAACAAAATCGTTAACAAAAATAATCATAAAAAAATGCGCTAGGAGAGACTTAGCGCATTTTTCTTTACAGTCACACTATTTACATTAATTCAATAGATTTAATATCTTCTAATAATATATACAATTCTTTTTTAATATCTTGTTCAAATTGTACTTCTGCACTTTCCCGATCTAAATCTAGACGCATTCTTGCTCTTTTATCAAGCAATTTACGAGCATCATGTGTAGGCATATCACGCACAACTTCATATAAGTTAGCCATCGCAGGATAAGTAGATAAATTCTTACCAAAAGGCCTCAATAGCATTGTAAGACGGATTACTCCTTCTGAAGTATTACATTCCCCAGATTGCATTGCTCGAGCAATAACATCAATGCTTTCTTTTAATCGTATAGTGCGCTGATGCTTGGCTTTAGTAATCAATTCCTTTTGGATTTTTAACTGTTTTAATAAATATATTGCATATAAACTCAATCCAATCAGCAAGAAAAATGCAATTACAATAAATAACCAAATCATAACTTATCTAAATTGGTTAATATCGATATGCTCGAAAGTGCGGTATAAATCATCTTCACTTTCATCTTCGTCTTCAATGCCAAGTTCTTCCATTAATTCAGAAATTCGATCTAAGCATTCATCTACAAATTGTTGATCTACTTTACTAATAGTTTTACCTTCATCTAAAGCATCCAATAATTCATTAAGAATTTCGTTATTTTCCAGATTTTCAAGCTCTTTCATTGGATCTTGTTTTTTCACCTGTTTTATTACAGGAATTAATTGACCTTTTTCAGGTTTATTAATAAATTCAACAACCAACGGTATCTTTTTCTTACTACCAATTTTTGGATCTTTAATTTCATTTTGAAGTTTATTCGCTTTTTCTTCAACCGCACTATGACGAGATCCTGAAGCTAAACCTTTATGCTTACGTTTTTTCTTATCTTCACGAGCTTTAGCATCCAATTCATAACGTGTAAGCTTTTTACCAGTGCGCACTTTTGTTATATCTATTTTTTTATCTGCTTTTCGAATTGGCATAATATCGGTAATTCGACGTGTTTTTTTCTTACGAGCCATAGGGTACCTTTCTTAAAATTTTTCGGATTGTATCACTAGTGCGTGTTTTTCTCACTAATAAATATAAACTTTATATAAACTGATTTTGTTAAAGTATAAACTTCTAAAAAAGAAAAACCCCATATCTTTCGACACGGGGTTCTTCTGTTTTTATTTAATTTAACTTAGATAAGTATTTGGTAACCTGGCGGTGCCCTACTCTCACATGGGGATGCCCCACACTACCATCGGCATTACAGCGTTTCACTTCTGAGTTCGGTATGGTTCAGGTGGTTCCACCGCACTATCGCCGCCAGGATAATTCTTTGATAACTTGTCTTTTCTCTTTTATCTTTCGCTACTCAGCTCTTACTCGACCTTTCACTCGTTCTTATTGGCCACAAGCTGAACGTTTAGTTAATTTCTTTTACTCTGTTTTCCAAAAACACTTGAGCGTTGTATAGTTAAGCCTCTCGGGCAATTAGTACAGGTTAGCTCAATGACTCACATCACTTACACACCCTGCCTATCTACGTCTTAGTCTTAAACAACCCTTACAATCTATAAGATTGGGAGAACTCATCTCTTGGCAAGTTTCGTGCTTAGATGCTTTCAGCACTTATCTCTTCCGCACTTAGC